>JAWKON010000053.1:0-63684 GCA_041391125.1 Caldilineaceae bacterium | reverse complement strand
AACGTAATAGTTCACCGCCACGCCGTCCTCATCCATAACCTGCTTTTCAAAGTGCATCCCCAACTTTTGAACCACATGAATGGACGCAGCGTTTTCCGCCACAATGGTGGCGTAGATGCGGTCCAGATCGGAATGCGCAAAGACGTAATCCAACATGGCGCGGCCGGCTTCTGTGGCATAGCCTTGACCCCAACTGTCCACGTGATAGGCGTAAACTAGCTCGTCAAAATCGTGGTCGGGCGCGCGCACCACGCCGCAATAGCCGATAAAGCGACCGCTGGCCTGCTCAAAAACGGCGGACGTGCCGTAGCCGCGCTGCGCATACTTCTGCTGGCAGATGTCGATCCAGCGCGCTACCTCGGCGCGCGGCAGCAGCGTGCCGTCGCCCATGTAGCGCATGACGTCCGCATCGACGCAGAGCGCGGCAAAGTCGTCCAGATCGGTGGGTTGAAAGTGGCGCACGAGCAGACGTGCGGTCGTAAATAAGGCATTTTCAGGCGGCGCCGGTGGTTCGATTTTGCTCATGGAGACGTATCGTTTTGGGGCAGAACCGCGCCATCTAAAATAGCGCCATCCAGCTTGGCGCCTGCCATTTGGGCGCGGTTCAAATTGGCGTTGGTTAAATTGGCATTGGTCAGGTCGGCGTCTTGCAGTTCGGCTGCGGCCAGCGTGGCGCCTTGCAGATTGGCGCCGGCCAAATTGGCCCCGGCCAGATTAGCGTGGTCCAAATGGGCGCCGCTTAGGTTCGCGTGTTGCAGGTCCGCGCCGGCCAGGTCAGCATAATCTAGGACGCGCTGGCTGAGCTCGCGGTCTGCGCCGCCCTGGTTTAGAATCGACCACACGGTGCGCCACGTAGGCAGCATGATCGTATTCTCGTCAATCAGCGCCCCGCGCAAATTGGCCAGCGACAGATCGACGCCCGCCAGATTGGCGGCGCGCAGATCGGCATTTTGCAGATCGGCGGCGCGCAGAATGGCCTCAGTTAGATTGGCTTGGGTCAGATCCGCACCGCGCAAAAGTGCCCGGCGCAAATCAGCCTCCTGGAGCAGGGCTTCGCGCAGATCGGCGCCGGCCAGATTGGCCTCGCGCAGAAAGGCAGCGTGCAGATTGGCGCGGCTCAAATCGGCATTTTCCAGCGTGCGCTCGGTACGCACCTGGTTGAGGATTTCCCACACCAGCCGCCATTGGGGGCTGAGTTGGGTGCTTTCGTCGATGTCGGCTTGCAGCAGCAGCGCGTATTCCAGGTTGGCTTGACTCAGGTCGGCGCCAGCAAGGTTGGTTTTGCTCAAAATGGCGTGCTGCAAATTGGCGTGTTGCAGATCGACGCCCGCCAGATAGGCCCCGCTCAAGTCGGCGCCCCGCAGATCGCGGGCGGCATTGGGCTGGTTGACAATCTGCCAGACCAGCCGCCATTTGGCCTCCAGAAAGGTTTGGTCGTCGATCAGCGTCCCTGTCAATTGCGCGCCGCTAAAATCGGCGGCTTTGGCCCAGGCGCCGCGCAAATCGGCTTGCGATAGGTCGGCGTTGAAGATGCGGGCGCCGCTGAGTTCGGCTCCGCTCAGATCGGCTTGCGTTAGATTGGCTCCGGCCAGCAGCGCTCCGCGCAAATTGGCGTTTTGCAAATTGGCGCCGGTCAGATTGGCGCCCGATAAATTAGCGAAAACCAATTTGGCTTCTGCCAGCGTACTATTTTGTAGAAGAGCGTTGCTCAGGTCGGCTTCGCTCAGATCGGCGCCAGCCCAGTCGCGGCCTGAAAGGTCCGCATGGGCCAGGTCCGCGCGCTGGCAGTCGGGCGGGCAGGTGGCGAAGATGTGGCGCAGGTAGAGCACATAGGCCAGATAGATGATCACCACAATACCCGGCGTGGCAATAAAGAGTAGGAGCCAGAAACGGCTGCGCTGCGTTGGATCTGAGGTGGAAACCGGTAGGGTAGAATTGGTCATAATGACGATATTCTATCACAGATGTGCGGAACAAGCGGTGGTGTTTCCCCGTTTACAAGAGGAATAATTCAATGGGGAATGTGGTCGAATCGTTGGGGTTGGTTACAAAGTTTACAGAATCCGGGTATGACAATTCGGTATAATGGAACTGGGATAATTTTTAGGTGGTTGTAATTTGTCGGTACCAATGATATGATCTTGAATGCACGCGCTGCTGTGTGCAAAGAGGGATTCATCGAAACACAATCTAACATACAGGCACATACAAAAAAGGATTTTTCTGGATGTGCCGAGAGGTCTTCTTTTATAAGCTGATTCTTAGGAAAACCTCTCACAATTCCAATTAAATTTGGATAGAAATAGGGTAACAGTTCTCTTAAACGACTGAATGGCGCTTGCGGTACTTCCATATGCCGCCAAAGCGTCGCCTAAACATTAACAGATCATCAGTAATTTGCTGGTGGGTAACCGCCGTTTCGCTTCTATTATACTCCGCTCCGTTTCAAAACCGGAGTTTGGTCTCTCCTGTAGAGGCGCTAGAATTCTCCGGTTTTGAAAGCGACCGCAGTATAGAGGCGCGGTGACCACAGCAGAATGTTTAAGGGACTGTCCATTTCTGGAACGGTCCCTTTTTGTTTTGGTTTGGCAGTACGATGCGAAAAGGGAACACTGATTGAACGGATCAAATGGATTTTCACTGATCAATTCAAAAATCTATAAAATCTATCCAATCTGTGCCATCAGTGTCCTATTGTTCAATTTTCGAGTTTGACTTTCGAGTCGGAGGTTTACAATGAGTCTGGCAGGACATGCGTTAATCACAGATATCCAAGAGATGCAAAATGTGGCGGCGTTTAAGGCCCAGCATTGGGAAGGTTCCTTTGCTGATTATCTCGACATTGTGCAGCGGAATCCTAAAGTGCTGCGCACGGCCTATCAGCGCCTGTATGACATGATAATGTCCTATGGCTATGAGACCTATACGGAATTTCGCGAGGAGTTAATGCACTACAAATTCTTTGACGACCCCATTGGGAACGGCGAAGACGCCGTCTTTGGCATGGACCGCCACCTGATGGATCTGGTGCAGGTCTTCCAGTCGGCCGCCCGCGCCTATGGCACCGAGCGCCGCGTGCTGCTGCTGCACGGGCCGGTAGGCAGCGCCAAGAGCACCGTTGTGCGCCTGCTGAAAAAAGGGCTGGAACACTATTCGGCCACCGCAGATGGCGCCCTCTATACCATCCTCTGGGAAACCGAGGATGGGCAGATGGTTTGCCCCATGCACGAAGAGCCGCTGCATCTGATTCCGCAAAACGCGCGCGACAAGATCATGGCGCGGCTCAATGCCGAGAATTACTCGGACTATCGCATCAGCATTGAAGGCGATTTGTGTCCGGCCTGTCGGCACGTCTATCGCATGTTGATGGAGCAGCACGATGGTGAATGGGCCAAGGTGCTGGATCATATTAAAGTGCGCCGGCTGATTCTCTCCGAGCAGGACCGCATTGGCATTGGCACCTTCCAGCCCAAAGACGAGAAAAATCAGGATTCGACCGAGCTGACCGGCGACATCAACTATCGCAAAATCGCTGAATATGGCTCCGATTCTGACCCGCGCGCCTTTAACTTTGACGGCGAGCTGAACATTGCCAACCGCGGCATTGTGGAATTCATCGAGCTGCTCAAACTGGACGTGGCCTTCCTTTACGACCTGCTGACCGCCTCGCAGGAACACAAGATCAAGCCCAAAAAGTTCGCCCAAACCGACATCGATGAAGTGATCATCGGCCACACCAACGAGCCCGAATATCGCAAGCTGCTGGCCAATGAATATATGGAGGCGCTGCGCGACCGCACGGTCAAGATCGACGTGCCCTACAACACGCGCTACAGCAACGAGGTGAAAATTTACGAGCGCGACTTCAATTCCCGCTCGGTTTTGGGCAAACATATTGCGCCGCACACGCTGGATGTGGCCGCTATGTGGGCCGTGCTTACCCGGCTGGAGGAGCCCAAACACGCCAGCCTGACGCTGCTGCAAAAGCTCAAGCTCTACGACGGCCGTTCGCTGCCCGGCCACACCGAAGACACGGTGCGCGAGCTACGCGCCAACGCCGGCCAGGAGGGCATGCAGGGCATTTCGCCCCGCTACATTCAGGACAAGCTCTCCAATGCGCTGGTGGCCCACGGCGCCACGGGCTGTCTGAATCCCTTTGTGGTCATGCGCGAATTGGAAAGCGGGCTCAAGCACCACTCGCTGATCACCAACGAGCGCGACCGCGAGCGCTTTGCCGCCCTGCTCAACGTGGTGCGCGAGGAGTATGACGAAATCGTCAAAAACGAAGTGCAGCGCGCCATCACCGCCGACGAATCGGCCATCCGCCGGCTGGCCGGCAACTATGTGGACAACGTCAAGGCCTACACCCAGCGTGAAAAGGTGAAGAACCCCTTTACCGGCCGCGACGAAGAGCCCGATGAACGGCTCATGCGCTCGATTGAAGAGAAGATCCAGATCCCCGATAGCCGCAAAGACGACTTCCGCCGCGAAATTATGAACTACATCGGCGCCCTGGCCATTGAGGGCAAAACCTTCGCCTGGAATTCCAACGAGCGGCTGCGCAAAGCGCTGGAACTCAAGCTCTTTGAGGATCAGAAAGACAGCATCAAGCTCACCAGCCTGGTCAGCAGCGTCATCGACGCCGAAACCCAGGAAAGATCGACGTGGTGAAGACGCTTCTGATCAAAATTACGGCTACTGCGACATCTGCGCCACCGATGTGTTGAACTATGTGGCGAGTATTTTTGCGCGGGGGATGTGAGATCGAGTAATTAGGCGAGTGGCGGGTTGCGCGTTATGAGTGGCGTGCCTCTCCTCCTCTGACCCCTCCTCTCCAAAATCGGACAGGAGGGGAAATTGGACGAAGATATTGATTCTGGTTTGGCAACTTAACGAGAGAAGCGACTTGCAGCACGACCAGATACTAGACCAGTACACGCCACTCGCCACCCGCCACCCGCACCACCATTCCCACAGGACAAACCTCATGCCATTACCAATCGAACAAGACAACGCCCGCTTTCGCCAGATAGTGCGCGGCAAGATTCGGCGCAATCTGCGCAAATATATGTCCAATGGCGAGCTGATCGGTCGCCAGGGCAAGGACCTGGTCAGCATTCCAGTGCCGCAGGTGGATTTGCCCCGCTTTACTTTTGGCAACGTGGGGCGGGGCGGCGTGGCGCAGGGGCCAGGCCAGCCGGGCGATCCGCTGTCGCAAGCCGACCCGGCGATGGCGTGGGCGAAGCCGGCGACCAGCCGGGCCAGCACATTTTGGAAGTGGACATTTCGCTGGACGAGCTGGCGCAAATGCTGGCCGAGGAATTGGAGCTGCCGCGCATTGAGCCCAAAGGGCTGGACAATATTGAAAGCGAAAAGGCGCGCTACACCGACATCCGTCGCGTGGGGCCGGATTCGCTGCGCCATTTCAAGCGTACCTATCGCGAAGCGCCTCAAGCGGCAGGTCATCTCCGGCGCCTATAATCCTGAAAAGCCGGTCATTATTCCTGTGCGCGAGGATATGCGCTACCGCTCGTTCCAGCGCAAGCCGGCGCCTGAAGCCAATGCCGTCATTATCTACATGATGGATGTCTCCGGCTCCATCGGGCGATTATGAAAAGCGTCTCGTGCGGCTGACCGCGTTCTGGATCGACACCTGGCTCAAGGCCAACTATCGCAAGATCGAGCGCCGCTACATTGTGCATGACGCCCGCCTGGCGAGGTGGATGAGCACGCCTTTTATCACCTGCGCCAGAGCGGCGGCACCATGATCTCTTCTGCGCTGCAGCTCTGCCGCCAGCTCATCCACAACCACTTTGACCCGCAGGATTGGAACATCTATCTCTTCCAATTTTCTGACGGCGAAAATTGGGACAGCGACAACGCCACCTGTTTGGAACTGCTCGCCGAACATCTGCTGCCCGTGGCCAATCTCTATTGCTACGGCCAGGTCAATGAGTATCGCTACAGCAACTACGACGGCGCCTTTATCAACCAACTGGCGCGGTTGGATGAACGCGAAAAAATGGTCACCGCCCGCATCCCCAACCCCGATGCGATTTTTGATGCGCTCAAGCTCTTCTTGGGCAAGGGACGATAAGAGACACCATGAATCAATCCACCGCACTGCCAGCCCATTTGCAGGACATGCAGGAAAAAGTGGAAGGCTATGCCCGCGATCTGGGGCTGGATTTTCCCGAAGTGCGCTTTCTCATGCTCGACTTTAGCCAGATCAACCAGGTGGCGGCGTACGACGGCTTTCCGCGCCGCTATCCGCACTGGCGCTTTGGCATGGAGTACGAGCGGCTGCGCAAAAGTTACGCCTGGGGTCTGCACCGCATCTACGAAATGGTGATCAACACCGACCCCTGCTACGCTTATCTGCTGGCCAGCAATCTGGATGTGGACCAAAAGCTGGTCATGGCCCACGTTTACGGCCACGCCGACTTTTTCAAAAACAACCTCTGGTTTGCCCACACCAACCGCCAGATGCTGGACGAAATGGCCAATCACGCCACCCGCATTGGGCGCTACATGGACAAATATGGCTATGAATTGGTGGAATCGTTTGTTGATCGCTGCCTGTCGCTGGAAAATTTAATCGATATTCACCAGCCCAGCATCCGCCGCCTGGCCGCCCGTCCACCGGAGCGTCAGCGATGATGAACAAGCTGACGCCAACGTGGGCCGCCTGCGCGCCAGCGGCTACATGGATCAATTCATCAATCCGCCCGCATATTTAGCGGAAATGCGTCAGCGCCGCCGAAGAGCGCCAGCGAGAAAGCAGTTCCCCGTGGATCCGCAAAAAGATGTGCTGCTCTTCCTGCTCGAATACGCGCGCTGGAGCCGTGGCAGCAGGACATTGTGGCCATTGTGCGCGAAGAAGCGCTCTATTTTGCCCCGCAGCGCCAGACGAAGATACTCAACGAAGGTTGGGCATCTTTTTGGCACAGCACCATCATGACGCGCCACGTCCTTTCGCCCGACGAACTAATCGACTACGCCGACCATCATTCGGGTACGCTGGCCACATCACCGGGGCGGCTCAACCCGTACAAGCTGGGCATTGAACTGCTGCGCGACATCGAAGACCGCTGGAATCGCGGCGCCTTTGGTCCCGAATATGAAGCCTGCACCAGCCAGGCCGAGCGCGCCAATTGGGATCGCCAACTGGGGCTGGGGCGTGAGAAGATATTCGAAGTGCGCCGCATTTATAACGACATTGGCTTTATCGACGAATTCCTGACCCGCGACTTGCCGAAGCGCAGCAGCTTTTCAGCTACCGCTACAACCGACGCACCCGTCGCTATGAAGTGGAAAGCCGCGACTTCGACGACATCAAGCGCCAACTGCTCACCTCGTTGACCAACTTTGGCGAACCCACCATTTTCGGTGCAGGACGCCAACTTCCAGAACCGCGGCGAACTCTATCTGCGTCACTGCTGGGAAGGCGTGGACCTGCGGCTGGACTACGGCCAGGACACGCTGGAAAATGTGCAGGCGCTCTGGCAGCGCCCCGTCCACCTGGAGACGCACGTGACGGATCGCGGCCTGATGCGCTTTACTTTTGACGGCAAGGAACATAGCCAAAAGCTGCTGATTCCGCAAAAAGCCTGATCGCAAAACAATATGATCAACAGATTGCACAGATTTCAAAGATTATTTTGGTCCAGCGAGATCTCATGTGTTTGACAGCGGCTAGCGGCGGTTGAGTAGCCTGGGGCTGTTTCCAGCCGTATCGAAACCAAAGCGGGTCAACCATACGAGAGCCTGTTGAACCAAATCTGTAAAATCTGTGCAATCTGTTGAGCAAAACCTTTTCCAGCCCACATAAAATCAGGTTTGCTCGTTGCCCCGTTTTAAGGCAAAATGCAAGCCTTATGTCTGAACAATCCACCGCACACTCCGCGCAACCCACCGTGACCGTTTCGGTCATTGCCACCGTCTACAACGAAGGCGAAAACATGCGCCGCCTGCTCGATTCGCTGGCCGCGCAGACGCGCCTGCCCGATGAAGTCGTCATCTGCGATGGCGGCAGCCGTGACAACACAGTGGCCATCATCCACGAATACGCCGCAAATGGACGGCTGCCCAATCTGCGCGTGCTGGTGGAGCCGGGCGCCAACATCAGCCGCGGGCGCAACGTAGCCATCGCCGCCGCCCGCGGAACCATCATTGCCGCTACCGATGCGGGCGTGCGCCTGTCCCCCACCTGGCTGGAGGCGCTGATTGCGCCTTTTGCCGAGGATGCGGAGCCGCCCATTGCCGTGGCCGGCTTCTTTCGGCCCGACGTGCGCGGACCGTTTCAAGTGGCCATGGGCGCCACTGTGCTGCCGCTGCTCGACGACATTGACCCCGACAAATTCCTGCCCAGCAGCCGCTCGGTGGCCTTTACCAAAAGCGCTTGGGAAAACGCCGGCGGCTACCCCGAATGGCTGGACTATTGCGAAGACCTGCTCTTCGATTTTGCCATCAACGCCCAGCGCCCGGACCAGCCCACGGCTTTTGCCTGGGCGCCCGCTGCGCTGGTCTACTTTCGCCCGCGCGAAAGCCTCGCCAGCTTTTGGCGTCAATACTATCGCTACGCCCGCGGCGACGGCAAGGCCGATCTCTGGCGCAAGCGGCACGCCCTTCGCTATTTCATTTATTTGATATTTCTGCCCGCATTGGTGGGCCACGGGCTGTGGGGCTTTTTTGCGCGCTGGCTGGGCTGGCTGGGGCTGGCGGCAGGCGTGGCCGCCTACTGCTGGCGCCCGTGGCAGCGCGTGGACGTGTTGGGGCGCCAGCTTTCAACGCGTGAGCGCTGGGTGGCTTACCTGCTTGTGCCTATCATCCGGCTTGTGGGCGATGTGGCCAAAATGGTCGGTTATCCCGTAGGCGTGCGCTGGCGTAAAAGGAATTCTCGGGGTGTTGAACCGCCATTGTAGAAAAAATTGTGCCAGCTATTTGTGTTGCGTATTGCGTATTGCGTGTACCGGTTAAGAAGTTTGGGCTCAACCGGCACACATGTGGTTGACGTCCCCGGCACTTTCAACGAATTGACGCGGTAGACGAGGTTAAGTGCCGGGGACGTTCGCTGGCGTACTTTATTTTGCGCAATGGCCTAAACGACTGTCTAGACATGCTTGCTGGCCGTACCTTGAGCTTGTCGAAGAGGTCAGCCGTATGTGTGGCAAATGGGAATGCGAACATGTATCTACCAACGGATAGCATCAGATTTCTGAGACGCTCCATGTTGCTTTGGCTCGTTTTTATGCTGACCGCCTGCGGACGAGGAGATACAAGCGACGCTTCTGCCGCAACTTCTGGCCCAACGGCGACACCCACAGAGTTGGCAGTCGCAAATATCGAACCAAAGCAGGAAGATAGCGCCATGATCCGCTACGAAACGTTGACCTTGCAGAACGGCACCGAGATAGAGTACGCCATTGTGTTGCCCGACAAGTTTGACGAAAGCCAAATATATCCCATTTTGCTGGCGTTGCCGCCGGGCGGTCAAACGCGCGATATGGTGGATGCTGGGCTTGGATATTGGGCTGACGGCGCCATGGCCCACGGTTGGATTGTGTTGAGCCCGACCGCGCCCAATGGCGAACTCTTTTTCATGGGATCGGAGCAGCTGATTCCTGAATTTCTGCAATTGACCGCCGCCCGCTACAAACCGGAAGGCGGCCAGTATCACCTGGCCGGCATTAGCAACGGCGGCATTAGCGCATTCCGCATTGCGGGTCTGCACCCGCAGCTCTTTCACTCAATCATCGCCGCGCCCGGCTACGCCTATTCTGACGAAGACAAACAAATGCTGACGCGGCTGACCAATATACCCATTGCCCTGTTTGTGGGTGAAAACGACACGGGCTGGGTCACCGCTATGCAGGAAACAACCGCTACGATCAACCAACTGGGCGGCTTTGCCGCTCTCGAGATTGTGCCCAACGAAGGCCACGTCATCCGCAGCCTGGGCGATGGCGTCAAGCTCTATGGTTTGTTGGAGTCGTTTCGGGTATGGGAAAGTAGCAAAAGTAACTGAGATGCTATCATTATGAGTGAAGAAAAGTTTGTCCGCCGCGAAGTCAAGGCCGACCTGGTTGAATCCACGCCCACCCTGGCCGGGTTGGGCTATTGGGTGCTGGCGGCGCCCACACTCGGTTTTTTGGGCTGGATTTGGGTGGATCTGATCGCCGCGCTCAGCCCCATTACCGCCGGCTGGCTTAATGTGCTGATCGCGCTGCTGCTCTTTGCGCTGATAATAGTGTTGCCCTTCGGCTACCTGGCCTACCTGCTGATTACAGCCTTTCCGGCGCTTTTTCAACACGCCGGATGGGAAGTGGCGCCGCTGGAAGATGTACGTTTGGAAGAGCTGTACACGGTGCGCTATCGCTATCAAGCCCGTCACCGTGAGCGGTTCACCTTGGCGCGCCTGTTTATGCGGCTGGGTCAAGGCTGGACCTTTCTGGAGATTGCGCTGATCCTGGGTGGGGCATTGGCGCTGCCCGCCATGTTTCTTTCCGCCAGCCGCTTTGGCTTTGGGGGGTAAGCAGCAAAGCAAAATCCGGCTCTTTGGCATCTCATCTGGTTGTCACAGGCTAGCGGCGGTTGAGTAGGCTGGGGTAGTTTCCAGCCATATCGAAACCAAAGCGGGTCAACCTCGCAAGACTCTATTGAACCGCAAAATCCTTGGCGTCTTTGCGACTTGGCGTGAGCTTTAATTGATGTAATGTTATACGTTGGACTATGTGAAGTGGAGAAGTTTGTTGTATATGTATCACAATAGAATCTTTGCCAGCGCGAGTTTGGCGCTGTCGTTGTTAGTATTGCTAGTGATAGGCGTCCGCGCCCAGGATGTCCCGAGCGATTCTCGTCACGCCGAACAGGCTGAATCTATCCTCGTCACCGTCATCTTTCACAATCAAACCGAACTCCAGTGGCTGGCGTCACATGTCGACGTGTGGAGCGTAGATCATGCCGCCCAGACGGTCACCGCGCTGGTCACAGAGGCGCAAATACAGGCGTTGAAAGCGCAACGCTTTTTGGTGACGCCCGCCGCACAGCAGCCCATGATGTCGGCGGCTGCCTCCGTTCCTGCGGGCGGTGACGATGGCACAATTCCCGGCTACGCCTGCTATCGCACCGTGGAAAAACCCTTGCCGATTTGGATACACTCACGGCTGGCCATCCCAATCTGGCCCAGTGGGTCGACATTGGCGATTCGTGGGACAAGCAGACGCCAGGTGGCCCGGCAGGCTATGACCTGCGTGCTGGTGCTGACCAACCAGCAGACGCGCCCAAGGGGCGCTTTTTTCTCATGGCCGCCATTCACGCCCGCGAGCTGACCACGGCCGAGACCGCCGCCCGCTTTGCCGAATACTTGGTGCGCAACTATGGCCGCGACCCCGATGTGACCTGGATGCTCGACCATAACGAAGTGCATATTTTGCCCTTTGCCAACCCGGACGGCCGCAAATGGGCCGAGCAGCAATACTATTGGCGCAAAAATACCAACACCGCCGACAGTTGCATCGATCCAGGTACGCTGCAACCTTCATTCCCCAATTATGGCGTGGACCTGAATCGCAACAGCAGCTTTCAATGGAACGCGTGTGAAGGCTTCAACTGCTCCAGCGGCGACGCCTGCGGCATTACATTTCGCGGCAGTGGACCGGCCTCCGAACCGGAAACGCAGGCCATCCAAAATTATGTAGCGGCACTGTTTCCCGATCAGCGCGGCGCGGCATTAAGCGATGCGGCGCCGGACGACGCCACCGGTCTGCTCATTTCGCTGCACAGCTTTAGCCAGCTCGTTCTCTATCCGTGGGGCTGGAGCGATGCGCCCGCCCCCAATCGCACCCAACTCGCCACGTTGGGACGCAAATTCGGCTACTTTACCGGCTACGACGTGTGCCAATCGGGCGAGTTTGGCTGCATCTATCAAACCGACGGCTCGACCGACGACTGGTCATATGGCGAGTTGGGCATTGCCTCCTATACCTTCGAATTGGGGACCGAATTTTTCCAGAGTTGCAGCTATTTTGAAGACGAAATTTTGACCGATACGCTTTCAGCGCTGTTCTATGCCCTTAAGGCTGCCCGCCAACCTTATTTGACGCCGTCCGGTCCCGACACGCTGGCGGTACAATTTTCCGCCCAAATTGTCGAAGCCGGCCAATCGGTGACGCTGACCGCGCAAGCCAACGACACCCGCTTTGACAGCAACGGCTGGGGCCTTGAGCCCATGCAAACCATTCGTGCTGCGGTCTATTCCGTGGGCGCGCCGGCATGGATTACTGATACAAATCGGTATACATTCACGCGTAACTTACCGATCACCAATACATTTGCCATGACGGCTACCGATGGCCATTTTGATAGGCCAATCGAAGCTATGCAAGCCGTTGTGGACACCAGCGGCTGGCCCGCGGGCCGCCATCTGATTTTTGTGCAAAGCCAGGATGCCAGCGGCGCCTGGGGCGCGCCGTCGGCGGCGTTTATTGACGTGGTGGAACAGTTTGTTTATAGCGCCACGTTAACAACCGGTGGTCCCACTGTGACCCGTCCAGGCATTCCGGTTGCCCCGGAAGTGCTTCTGCGTAACAGCGGCACCGGCCCCGATAGTTATGTGCTTCACCTCGGTGCAGATAATTTGACCGCCGCCTGGCAAATCGAAGCGCCAGCCCACAACCCCGAGCTGGCGCCTGGCGCATCGATATCCGTCGCGGTGACAATCACGCCGCCTTTCAGCGCCACGGTTGGTGTGACCAGCACCATATGGATTACCGTCACATCCCAGGCCAGCGGTCAAATGGTGGGCTCCGGTCAGATCGACGTAGGGATGTTGCCACACCAATTTGTGTTTCCAATTGCGCCGCGCAAATCACTTGATTTTGTCAACAAATAATCATAGCCATAAAAACGCAAAACCACCCGTTCCCTGAGCTTGTCGAAGGGGACATCGGCCTTCGACAAGCTCAGGGAACGGGTTGGTAGTTGCACAATGTCATTAAGTTAAGGGTTTTCGTGTCGCTAAACAGCTCAGTGCTCAGTTTCCAGAGCGAACTTCCCGACTGGACACTGAAAACTGAGCACTGTTCACTGCTAACTTAACGACATTGGGTAGTTACAAAAAATATTTCTTATATGGCTTTTGTGTTTTTTGACTATGATCTAATTTAAGCCTCCTGGGCCTTTCTTCGTCTGAACAAAAAGAAGAGGCCCACGATGACGCCCAACACCAGCAGCGGCAGCCAGCGCGGCGGCTGGATCGACGCCGGCAGCTCAGCGGGCGCCACTTTGGCTTCATCCCACGCTACGCCGGCCGCGCGCGCTTCGCTAGTGATGGCGTCGGTGAAATCGGCGCCCTCCACGTTGATGCCCATCATGCGGCTCTGGCTGAGATCGGCGCCGGTCAGGTCGGCGTCGTGCAGATCGGCGCCGGCCATCTTGGCCGCGTGCAGATTGGCGCCGCGTAAATTGGCGCTGTGCAGGTTGGCGCCAAAGATGCGCGCTTCGCTCAGATCGGCGTTGGCCAGATTCATTTCGCTCATATCGGCGCCGGCTAACAGCGCGTGGCTCAAATTGGCGCCGTGCAGATCCACGCCCTTCAAATTCATGCCGGCCAGCTTTATTTGCGAAAGGTCCAGCCCGCTCAGGTCAGCGCCGGCCAAATCGCGGCCATTTTCCTTCAGCGTCTCCATGATCTCCTGGCGCGACTCGAATTTTCTCCCTTCCATGCTCATAATTTGGCTCCTTTTGAACATAGCGTTCTAGAACGATACAACTGAGAACAGCATACCACAGAGTTCCTTCTCAGGGTAGCCGAAGAGTTGCCTAGGGGCTGTCGGTGAGGGAAATTTTGTACGCAGATGAACGCGGATTTTCGCAGATTTAAGCGTCAACATGGCCAAAAAAAATCCGCGAAAATCCGCCAAATCTGCGTACAAAATTCGTTTTATCATTCTCTCCGACAAGCTGCTAGCTTTGCCAGATACATCCAATGAATCCAATGAATCTGTCAAAATAAATCTGCGGCCATCCGCGCAATCTGCGGTTTATATAAACTGCCAACAACGATCAATCGTCCTCTGCCGGCGCGCCGACCAGTTGAAATGCACCAAAGTCAATTCGGCTTGGATCGGGCATCCACGGGCTCAAACAGGCGGCATCCTGGGTGCACGGGTCCGTCAGCGTTTGCAGAAAGGCGATTAACGCCTCAATGTCGCCATCCGACAGCGTCATGGGTTCGACTGTCAGGATGCCAGCTTCCCGCATTTCTTGCCATTGGGCCAGCGCTTCTTGCGAATTTTCAACGCAAAATTCGGTTTGCACGCCTGCATCAAGCTGCTGAAAATCGTAATTCCGCACCCCCTCCGCCGGATCGAGGACATGGCGAATCATCCGCTCCAGCGTGCGGTAAGCGCCGTCATGCCCATAAGGCGCGGTGACGGCCACGTTGAGCAGCGATGGTGTGCGAAACGCAAACATATCGCTGGGGTCTTGGGTCTCGCGGAAGCGACCATAATCATGCATGCCCATTTCGCCATCGCCCTTACCTGGCCCCACTTGCGGCACGGCCAGCACATAAAACTGTTCATCGGTGAAAAAGTCGCCCACGTGACAGTTGGCGCAGTTGGCGCCGCCCGCCTCTGCCGTTTGCAAAAAGAGCAGGGCGCCCTGTTTGGCTTGCGCGCTGATCGCTGCATCATCGCCCTGCACATACGCCTGCCACGGCGTATCCACAAAAAGCTGTGAGCGCTCATAGGCCGCAATGGCCTCGGCAATACGCTGCTCGGTGATCAGCGGTTGCGCGGGCGCAGCGGGCCCAAAAACAGCCGCAAACTCCGCATTCCAGGGGCTTTCCCCATTGGCATTTTCGAGCGTCAGATACGCTTTGTCCAGCCGTGTGGCCAGGAAATCGCGCAGCTCCTGATTGGTGGCCGTGTCTAGATGAAAGCCGCGCATCTCCTGTTTGGATGTGACGGGGAAACGCGCCTGCGCCATGGGCAGATTAATGCCCGCCAGCGGATCGGCCACGCCCAACGCCGAATCGGGCGTGCGGATGCCCAGCCCGTCATCGCCATTGGCGCCCGGCGTCTTGCCCAGGCTTTCCACGCGCCCATCATGAAACATGACGCTATCCCACAGGGCTATGTTGAATGTGGTGGGCGAATTGCGCGGCACGGTCGGTCCACCGCTGGGATGCACCCGCCCTGGCCCCACCAGATCCGGATCGAGAGCGCCCACGCCAATGGGCAGCGACAGCCCATCACCCCCACCCAACGTGGGCAGATGACAACTCGCACAGGCCGAATCCGCATCGCCGCCCAGCTCTTTGGTAAAAAAGAGCTTCAGGCCAAGCTGCGCCAGCGGCTCGTTGATGCTGGGAATAGCGCGCCCCACACTCGGGTCGCCCGTGAGCCCGCGCTGGGCGATGACGGTGCGCAACTGGGCATCTATACTTTGTGCGGCCAGCAAAGCGGCGCTGGCCGCCTGGTCGCTGCCATTTTGCAAACTCTGTTCATCACTGCAAGCGCATTCTAACTCTGCTTCAGAAGACGCCAACCGGCTCAACTGACAGGCCGCCAACAGCCCAGTCAGCGCGCCAACTAATAACACCATAAGCAAAAATCGTCGGCCAATTCGTTGTGTAAACGTGTATATGACCATTGCAGCCTCCCCGTTTTGTTTATACGCAGTGGGACAGTAAGTCAGTAGGGCAGTAGGACAGTGGGACAGTGAAAGAGTATCACACTGAAATACTGCCTCACTGACTTACTGTCCCACTGTCTCACTATCTGCATCTATTTTCTTCGCCTTATACTATTTTTTACTCATTGACCATCATGCACGATTGAGCCGGTGTGAATCGGGTGAATGGATTGTGCGCGGGTTTTGTTCTAATAAGTGGACGAGTTTTTAAAACGTATGATTCGTTTTTGTCAATGGTGAAGCCCAGCCGGTGATACAATTTTTAGGGCGTGTATGTGCGGAAGGTGCCCAGGGCAAAGTATTTGTCTTCCCCATAATGTTGGCGCAATTTTTGCATACAGCGGATGGTCAAATAGCGCCCAGCCCTTGCCCATAATAGCGGGCAAATGCCCACTTCTTCAATCGACAATTCGTATCCCATGCCGCCAAAGGAAGCGCCAATTAGCCGGCCATCTTTGACCAATGATGTCCAGATGGGGCGGATGTTATCGACCCACGCGCGGGGATGTATTCTCGAACATCGCCCGCTCGTGGGCGATTTGATCTGGCGAAAACCCTTCATGATAGACGCTATCGACTTGAAAAAACAGTTCAGGATATTCGGTGATGCGCGCCTCTTCAAACGGCGCTTCTTCTATGCCGGACGGCAGATCGGGCAGTTAGCTCATCGAGCAGCGCATAATCAGCTCGCATACCCACACGCAACTCAAAACCCAGCCCCGGCAGCAGTCCCATGTAGGCCGCATGGGAAGGCATTTGCTCGTCGATCCGCATGCGCAGTTCCAGTTCGGCGTTCGTGGCCAGAAAATCATCTCGATTGGAATGGCGCTGGAGACCATTTCATAACGATCCTCCCAGATTGAAGGCACGACGAATTGAATGGCGCGGGCCAATGATTCGTTGATTGTATAGTGGCAGAAGGTCAGCTGCTCTCGGCATCTTCATACACATAGTTATTGTCATCATATTCTGGGTCAAATTCGGCAATAAAGGCTTCGGTTTCGGCCGGTGTAAAGCAGAGGATCGGGAAAATGTTGCGGACAGTTGCCTTAAATTTTTCGACGAGTTCGAGATGTTCTGCATTATTGATGCGTGTTAACATAGTCACTTTTCCTTGATCAATTGAATTTTTTTCATGTGCGCCACATAACTCATGGCTTTGCCCAGTGGAACCGCGGGCAGCCACTGGCGCTGTTCCCAATCCACCGTGCCGTCGGGCTTGACGGCGTGCAGGTATAGCCCGTTCCTCCAGCAGCAGCCGCAGATCGGCGGGGAATAGCAGCGTGGTCTGGCGCACGGATTGCTCCGGTTGGCCCTGGGGCCACCAGTATCTTCCCAGCGCAGCCATCGGCGTCAGCTGTAGCGGCGCCGGTCGCCCACTTCCCACCGCGGCCATCCACCGCCGCTGCATACCACGGCGTGCCCACCGAACAGCACGCCGCCAGCGGGCGCCAACCACCCCGCCACCGCTTGAGCAAGCGACGCTGATCGTCATCCGTCCCAATGCCAAAACCATCCCAATAACCGATCACGTCAAATGTACCCACTAATTCCACGGTATAAAAGTCGCCCTCGATCACCTCCATTTTGCGGGCTGATTGGCAGCGGCCAGCTTGCGCATTGGCGCACGCACTGGCCACCAGTTCCACGGCCATCACGGTGTGACCGAGATCATGGTGCGGCGGCCAACTGACCACCACCGGCCAGTTCCAATATGCGCTTGGGATCGGGACCGGCCAACTCCTCGATCAGGCGGCTTTTGCTCGTGATCCGCAGGGATCACCGTCATACACGCCGGACCACTGATTCTGTTTGGTATAAAATTCACGTTTCCAGTCATTGGCTTTCTCTTTGTATGTAACCACGGTCCCTTGAGCTTGTCGAAAGGACGATGCATTGGCCATCCTTGAAAAAATGGCCACGGTATGCATAATGCACCTGCGGCCTGGAAAAAGCGGCGCTGGCGCGCTGGCGGACATAAAAGCCACAGGGCATATGCACCTGGCTTGATTTACATACAGTGTCTAAAACAGGGAAAATCTATCGTTTGCGGCAGTTGGCTTTCATTTCAGCAACAGATGCAGGCTGATATTTGATTGTGTTCATGGGCTGCACCTCCTGTTGAAAGAAAATGGTTTATGAATGCGGCTGTCCGCTGCCAGGATTATAATGCAATAAAGTCGTAAATTGCCAATTACCACCTCCGCAAAATGGAAGACAGATTTTACAACTTTATTTCTCTCTGCAAGAAGATTCACACCGTACACGGAAATTGACAAGTGTATTGTGGTAGCATACACTTTTGGAAGTTATCTTGTAAAGGTACACTTTTGGCCGGACCGAAGAAACTACAGATTCCACAGATTTTCTCAGAGAAAATAATCTGCGCCATCTGCGAAATCTGCGGTTAAATAACCTGTTTCAAGTAGCGTCATAAATTCAAAAAGTGTTACGTACCACACACAAAGGAGAAACCAGATGAAAGCCGTGATGGTCATGTTCGACACGCTCAACCGCCATATGCTCTCCCCCTATGGCTGCACGTGGACGCATACGCCCAACTTCCAGCGCCTGGCCGAGCGTTCGGTCAAGTTTGAGAATTGCTACGTGGGCTCCATGCCCTGTATGCCCGCCCGCCGCGAATTGCACACGGGCCGCCTCAATTTTCTGCACCGCAGTTGGGGGCCGCTGGAGCCGTTTGACGATTCCATGCCCGAGCTGTTGCAGCGCCACGGCATCCACTCGCATCTGTCCACCGACCACTATCACTATTTTGAAGATGGCGGCATGACCTATCACAACCGGTACACCACCTGGGATTTTGAGCGCGGCCAGGAGGGCGACCCCTGGAAGGGGCAGCTTGCCGATCCCCAAATCCCCGACGTGGTGGTGGAGCGCCGTTCGACCAATGCGGACCCCAATCTAGTCAAAGACATGTGGCGGCAGGATTGGGTCAACCGCCAATTTATGCCCACTGAGGAATCACAGCCGCAGCCGCGCACCTTCGCCAACGGGCTCGACTTTATCCGCCGCAACCAGGACGCCGACAACTGGTTTTTACAGATCGAAACCTTCGACCCACACGAGCCCTTCTTTAGCCAGCGCAAGTGGAAAGACCTTTATGCGCACGAGTACAACGGGCGCCACTTTGACTGGCCGCCCTATCGCGGCGTGGAAGAGACGCCGGCGGAGGTGCAGCACATGCGTTATGAATACGCCGCGCTGCTCTCCATGTGCGATGCCTACATGGGCGAGGTGCTGGACGCCTTTGACCGCTACAATTTGTGGGACGACACCATGCTCATTGTGTGCACCGACCACGGCTTTTTGCTGGGTGAGCACGATTGGTGGGCCAAAAATACGCACCCCTTTTACAATGAAATTGCCCACACGCCGCTCTTTATTTGGGACCCGCGCAGCCGCCGCCAAAACGCCAGCGCCGACGCCCTGACGCAGATGATCGACCTGCCGGCCACGCTGCTCGACTATTTTAATGTGCCGCGGCCGGCGGACATGCAGGGCATGCCGCTGGCGGACGCCGTGGCGCACAACGCACCCACCCGCGAGGCACTCCTCTTTGGGCATCATGGCGGCCACGTGAACTGCACCGATGGCCGCTACGTATACATGCGCGCCCCCGCCAGCCAGGAGAATACGCCGCTCTATCAGTACACGCTCATGCCCACGCACATGCGCCAATTCTTCGATCCGGCGCTCTTTGCCGATTTTGACTTGGCCGGACCGTTCAGCTTTACCAAAGGCGCCAAAGTGATGAAGCTGCCCGGCCGCGCCTGGGCTGGCGGCCACCCCATGACCACCCTGCTCTACGATTTGGCCAATGATCCCAATCAGGAGCATCCAATTGATGATGCCAATGCCGAAGCGCGCATGATCGGCCTCATGGTCAAGTTGATGGAGGAAAATGACGCGCCCGCAGAGCAGTATGTGCGTTTGGGGCTCAAATAGACGCCCGACCTCGGGGCCGCTACGCCCGGCTGATTACTCGATAGCAGGGTTGAAAATTTCTGAAGCCGTCGTAGTCAATGACAAAGTGGAATTGTAGGTGCGGCATCAAGTTAAGAGTATAGGCTAGCGCCGGTCGAGTAGGGGCGGTTGTTTGCCCCGTATCGAGGCCAAACGGGTCGGACCCACTCACGCTGGTTTCGATACGGCTGCATACTGCCGCAGCCTACTCAACCGCCGTTCGCTCCCCTGTAAGGTGGCCGAAACCGCTTAGCTTGATGCCGCACCTGCTTTTCACCACCGCGCTGTCCAGTACAAAAAATTTGAAGACCGGCACGCTTGCATGTAGCTGGCCAGTTGGCGGGGATGATGCCTGGACGGTTGCTTAGTGTGCAAAGGGTGTTTTCAGTATACACTGATTATAGAAGTACTATCCCTTTCTGGAAGTAGTTCACGCTTTGCCAGGGCAATGAAGAATATAGTACGCCAGACACGGCCCCGGCACTTTCGACGAGATAACTGGGGCGACGAATCTAAAGTGCCGGGGGCAGGGCGGGCTATCTTCATCCAATGACTTTATGCCCTAAAGTGGCGGCGACTTCTCCCGGAAAGTGGGGCATGAGAGTCCATTGGCTACAATTCCGAGCAGGAGGTCATCCATGTTTCACAAAATTTTGATCCCCTTAGACACATCTTCTCTGGCGGAAGGCGTATTGCATTATCTGCCGCAATTTGCCCAAAAGGACCAGGTCGAACTGTTCCTGGTTGGCGCCATTGAGCCGAATATGTATGCGTACGCCATGGCTTCCGATGAGCCGCTGCTGATTTCGCGCTTGATGGAGGATATTGAACAGAGCTTTCGCCAATATCTAACGGGCGTGCAGCAGCGCTTGCTGAACGAAGGTTATCGCGCGAGCACGCACCTGCTGTATGGAGACGCCGCGCAGTGCATCTCCGACGTGGCCACCAAAGAGGAATGCGATCTGATCGCCATGACTACGCATGGACGCACCGGCTTTTCGCGCTGGATGTTGGGCAGCGTGGCCGATCGCGTTTTGCGCACGGCGGATCAACCCATTCTGCTGCTGCGTGCGGACCTGGATTTGAGCACACCGTATACAGTCAAGCACATTTTGCTGGCGCTGGATGGTTCGGGATTGGCCGAACAGGCTTTGCCGTTGGCGCAGAACGTAGCCCGACAAACCAATGCCGATGTGACGATGTTGCATGTGCTGCAGCAGTTGACGACCTGGGAAAAGCAGCTTCTGGCCCAAACGCATCTGCCTTCAGAATCGTATGAAACCGAACGCATGGCCAACGCCCGCACCTATTTGACCCAAATACGCGACCGCCTGCACATCGCGCAGGTGAATAGCGCGTTTGAAATTGTGACCGGTGAGCCCGGCAAAGCCATCCTGGATCGCGCCGAGGCCGACAAGATCGATCTGATCGTCATGAGTTCGCACGGACGCTCGGGCTATTCGCGGTGGGCCTATGGCAGCGTGGCGGCCAAGGTGCTGCACGGCGCCCAATGTCCAGTATTGTTGATGCGCGGAATGCAGATCGTTAAAGTGGAAGATGTCGAAGCGTTCAAATCTTCCGCTCCCATATTAGATATGCATGCGGAGCCTGCATAGTTTCACGCAGTGCAGAAGCGCAAATCAATTCACGTCCCCGTCACACAATAAGGAGAGCCATGATGATACAAACAGTTGCCGAAGCCATTGCCGTGCTGGATCAGCCCGCTGGATCGTCTACGGAAAGAGAGGATGCTATTCACTTCTTGCATAATCATCCCTCGCCTGAAGGGGCAGAACGGCTGGTGGCCGCGCTCTCCGACGATGATACGGGCGTACGCTGGGCCGCCGCGCAAGGGCTCATCGATTATGGTGAACGGGCATTGCCGCCTCTATTGCGGGCGCTGGCGCAGAATGCGGGCAACTCCAATTTGCGCATCGGGGCCTACCAAGTGCTGCACGACAACCCCAATGCGTCTATCCGTGAACAGATGGTAGAGCTGATAAAGGCGTTGCGCGGCCCAGGCGCCGATGTGGCATCCATGCAGGCGGCGTCCAAACTTTATTTGAGCATGGCGAAATAGGCCGCTCCTCCCCCTGGCCCCCTCCTCTCCACAAGTGGAGAGGAGGGGGAACGGCGTACGAAGTACGCCAAGGGGGAGGAGCGGCCGCACCCGTTTAGGGGGCCACGCGGTTCAGATCGCGCGGGAAGAGCGTGGTGAGCCGCAGATTGGGGAGATCCAATAGCTGCATGAGCAGCCGCTCCAGCCCGATGGCGAACCCGCCGTGGGGCGGCATGCCATAGCGAAACGCCTCGAGATAGGTCGCAAAGGGTTCCGCCGGCAGATTGGCCGCCGCCAGTGCGTTGAGATAGTCGGCATACAGATGCAGCCGCTGGCCGCCGGTCACCAATTCCAGGCCGCGGAAGAGCAGGTCGAACGAGTTGGAATAGGCGGGTCGGGTCGGGTCGGCGTGCGTGTAGAATGGCCGTTTGCGCATGGGGTAGCCAATCACAGCCAGAAAGTCGCTGCCGAACTCTTGCTGCGCCCAGGCGCCCAGCCAGCGCTCCTCCTGGGGCGAAAGGTCTGGCTCCTCCCGTTCGTCCAGATAGCCCGCTTCGTGGCCGTGCAGTTGGTGGATGAGCGCTTTGGCTTCAGCAAAATGGATGTGCGGCAGCCGTTCCGGCATTACCGGCAGCCGCGCTTTGAGCAGCGCCAATTCTGTCCCACAGCGCGCCTCCAGTTGAGTAAAGATGTGCGCCAGCACATCGCGCAGCACGGCCAGCACCGAAAAGTGATTTTCAATAAAACCAAACTCGGCATCCAGACTCACATATTCATTGATATGGCGGGCGGTGTCGTGCGGCTCGGCCCGAAAGACCGGCCCCACTTCATAGACCCGCTCGAAGACGCCCACCATGATCTGCTTGTAAAATTGCGGACTTTGGGCCAAATAGGCGGCGCCGCCAAAATAGTCCAGCTTAAAAACATTGGCGCCGCTCTCGGTGGCCGACGCCACCATTTTGGGCGTCTGGATTTCAGTAAAATGGCGGCTGTGCAGATGCTCGCGAAAGGCCGCCATCACCGCGGCCGACAGCCGGAAGACGGCCCGCCGTTGGGGGTGACGGTTGACAGTCACCGCGTGATCCAGCATATTGGTCAGGCTGGCTTTGACCTCGCGTTTGTTGATCAGCACCGGCAGCGGCTCCCACACCGGCGCGATTAGCTCAAGCCGCGGTTGCAGCAGTTCAAAACCGCCGGGGGCTTGCGGCGTGGCCGTCACCATTCCGGTCAGCCGCACAATGCTTTCGGGCTGCACTTCGCGTTCGCCGTGCCGCAGCGGCGCCAGGTCGGCTTCGTTTTCGGTCACCGCCTGCACTGTACCCCAGCCGTCGCGCACCACCACAAAATTGACGCCGCCCAGCCGCCGCACGTTGTGCAGCCAGCCCTGCACGCAGACGCGTTCACCCACGTGCTGGCGAATTTCCGTGCTGCGGATGCGTCCAGCGGTTTCAGATATGATTGTTTCTTTTGTTTGAAAGGCCGTATTCGTTTGCATAATTGCGCTCCCCAAATTATTGATTGATGCTTAGTCAATGTCATTAAGTTAAGCGCATTCGTGTCCAGAGTGGTTAGTTTTCAGTGTGTGCCATGCGACTGGTAACTGAACACTGAAAACTGAAAACTGTTCACTGCTAACTTAATGACATTGGATGCTTAGTGGCAAAATTGCGAATGAGCAGAACGGTGTTGCCGGCCCTGTTCACCATTCACAATTCACCATTTACCATTCACAATTAGATTCCATCCCCGGACCTGCACCCCGTTGTTTACGGAAGAGCGCCTGCGCAGGTCCAGCCGAGCAAACGTCTTCCTATGAATCTTTATCCCGCATCATCGTTTCGACCTTTCATGGGATTGGGGGGTGGGGAGTAAGGATGCGCGAGCTACTTCACGCGGAGACCTAATCCCTACTCCCTACCCCCCAATACAAAAACCCCCATCCTCACTTGGAGGACGAGGGTTCAATAACCTTCGTGGTGCCACCACCATTTGCTTGCAGATGCAAGCCTCTGCCGGTTTTTCTGGCTTAAAATGCAGAAGAAACCGCGGCGCTGTAACCGGCGCTTCCGGAAACCGACTACTGGCTGAAAATATCAGCGTTCCCCGGTCAGCTTAGGGGTGTCATCATCCGAGGATTGTGGCGGCGCTTTCAGCAATCGCTCCGCTCTCTGTACACAAGCTGATTCGGACAACCTGTCCCCATCAATGCCATTGACCTATTTTTGCACTTTTACCTTCTTGAACAACAGTCTATCACAACCAAATTATGAAAGTCAATAGCTGACCCAAAATCGGGAGTGTTTCGGTTAGAGCCAAGTATCAGTAGACCGCAAGCTAACGGGCATAGACCTCCCGGAGGTCGACTCTACGGGTGGCTATTGCGGTCTAATGAGTATAATTAGCCTCGAATCAACCTTCCAATCGCAATTAGAATGACCGCGCCCACAACGGCTACAATCAGTTCACCAATCAGCCCCACAGCCGCTAGCCCAATGAGGCGGAACACGACGCTGCCCAGTAAGCCACCTAATAGCCCGATGCCGATATTACCGGCCACGCCAAATCCATCCCCACGCATGACCTCACCGGCAATCCAGCCAGCTAGACCACCAATCACAAGTGATAAAATCAAACCTAACATTTTTTCTCCAATCGTTGATAGAGCAGAATTATGCTGAAGATGCGGAATCTGGGTCGCCGCTACATTTGTCAATGCCCAGCCCGTTATATCCGATGCAGTAACCGGTAAGGCCGCGGATAAACAAGTACAATCCAACCGCTGCGCCTAGATAGCCCATAAATGTGCGGCGCTGCAGGCCACTCACCATAAGCATTGCACCACTGGCAATCGAGCCAACGCGCTCTTTTTCACCCACATTGGCGTTGACTGCTTGAAAAAGCGCTAAAGCCTCGGTCACAATCATTGTGCCTCCTTTATGAATCTTCAAGTTGAAGTCCGCACAATCGTGCGCAAACCATATTTGACGTACAAATGTCTTAAACACTTTACACTTTTGGCTTGAAGCGTGCCTGTATCCAGCACATATTTATGGATACATAGAATGCAACAAGTGACGAATTTTGCGAGTTTGTCCCCGGTTTGTGTGGCACATTCGTTATCTTTAACCGACCCCTCATATACACGAATTGAGCGGGTAATCTCAATCAAGCGTACGCGGCGTAATCCATTTGAGCACCAGGCCCGCGATCACACCCACTGTGACAACCCCCAGCGTACCCAACGTGGCCGCAATGAATTTTCCGGTTGTGGTCACCGGAGTAATATCACCATAGCCAATCGAAGCGGCTGTGATAATGGCCCAGTAGACGCCATCGGTATAGGTAAAGAGGCGATATCCTTCATCGCCAATTTCTACATCGGCCAGCTTTTCAACCTGCCGCTGCAGGGCCCCATTTTCCGCGTTAATAAATAACAACGGGAAAATGACCATCACCAACAACACTTGAATCGCTAGATATGCATATAAAATACGCCGATTGCGTTCGACCCTGCGCAGTTCATAGGCGCGCGCCAGGTGGCGCAGGCGACGCAGCTCCACATCCGCCATCAGGGATGAAGTAGGGGCAATTTCCACGAGCCGAAACAGTTGCTCCCATTCCTTCTGCTCTTCCAAGCGCCGTAATACATTTTGCAAAAGATGGCGCACATGACCGTGTACTTGCTCTGCTATAGAGTCGGAGGCAAAGGGAAAGCTGTAAAGCATTTCACAAAATTCCAACATCTGCGCGTCCGTTTGCCATTCAATTTGCTCGAAATCTGCGGATTCGATGTGGCTCATGAGGAACTCTGCTACAGCCGTGTTCCGCAATAGGGATGGGTCTTCTTTGATCAGAAGCAACATGGCCAGTCGTGTTTGGGCCGCGAGTTTTTCATCCCCTTGATTATGGGTGTAAAAGGTAATTAGCGCCTCGCTCTTGTTGCCTTGCGTAAAACGCAGGGCAGTCTGTAGATTATCGAAAAGCTGGGCAAGTTGTGGCATCTGCGATGTATATCCAAATATAGTGTTAGTAGGCACTCAATGTCATTAAGTTAACAGTACCCAGTAACCAGTAATCAGTCGTCAGTCTCTGCGTACACACTGAAAACTGAGCACTGATAACTGGTTACTTTGACAAGATAATTTCTTAACTTAATGACATTGAGCAGGCAGTACACTACCGGTTAAAACCGGCGGCTGCCTTAGGCCACATTAACGAAATAACTATGCCATAACAAACAAACTTCTCGACCGGTACACGTAATACGCAACACGCATAGCCAGCCCAATTAGTTTTCTACAATGGCCTTCTAGCCCCAGTTTAACCTGAATACAGCCACCGTTTCATGTATCAGGATATATACACAAGGGCTAAACAGGGCATGGAGTTGTCGATCAAATCCCGGCCGTTGTGGGTTAGATAGAGGAGAGGAGGTGTCAAAAGCAGAGGCGCGCGCCATTTATCAGCACCGTATGCGTTTTACCTTGAGGGGCACAGCAGATCAATGACAATATGCCTGTCCGGCATCCGTAAATGTCGCGCCGGCAATGGGGCCAAACTCCCAGGCGTAGCCGGTGATTCTTGCCGCCGGTGCCCGCTACTTGTCCAGATGCACGATTTTGCCGCACGGCTGTGGGCATCAATAAAACGCGGCGCGTTGAGCAAAGAATCGCCCACGACAAACCTGGACTGTCGTGGGCGATTGACTAAAACCTTTTCAAAACGGTAGCCAATTCCGGCGCTGTGAGCGTATTGGCGCCAGCGCATTCGTGGGCAACATCTACGATTGGCAGCCGCATAAAGCTGGAGCGCTGAACGCCCCCGATTCAGGATCGCACCAATCAGGTTGGCATTGGCCTGGTGCAGAATGGCGACCGCTTGCCTGGCCGCTTCCAGATCGGTCTGATCGGCTTCCACCACCAGCAGCACACCGTCGGCGCGATTGGCCAGAATGGCGGCATCGCTCAGCCCCAGCAGCGGCGGGCTGTCGAAGATGACCACATCGGCCATTTCGCCCAGATTGGTCAGCAGCTTGCGCATCTTCTGCGAACTGAGGAATTCGGCCGGATTGATGGGCGGATTGCCGCCGGTGAGCACCTGCAGATTGTGTACCTTGGTGTCGATGAGCTTGCTGTCGAGCGCGTCTTCGGACGATTCCACCGCTTTGGTCAATCCAATGGAGCTGGCGATCTGGAAGAGCTGATGCTGCACGGGGCGCCGCAGATCGGCATCCACAATGATGGTGCGATAGCCGGCGTAGGCCATGACAATGCCCAGATTGGCCACTGTGGTGCTTTTGCCCTCGCCGCTGACCGGGCTGGTGACTACAATGGTTTTTATCGATTGCCCGGTAGTAATAAACTCCAAATTGCTGCGGATAATGCGATAGGCCTCGGTAGCAGAGGAAGCGGCGTCTTGCGCCAGCAATAGCTTTTCTTGGGGAGCGCGCCCGCTAATTTTGTTGATGGCGCCCAACACCGGCACACCCAATGCGTGCTGGACATCATCGGGCGATTTTAGCGTGGTGTCTCTAAATTCCAGCAGCAGAACCAACCCCAACGCCGACAATAAACCTACAGCGGCGGCTAGCGCCACGTTGAGCTTGGTACGCGGGAAAATGGGCGTCAGCCGAATCTGCGCCGCTTCGACCACCGTTAACAGGCTGCCCTGCACAGTCACATCGCCATTGGTGACAATTTGGGTATATTCACTCTCCCAGGTGGTGAGCAGCGCTTTCAGCGTGTCGATGGTTTCCTGCAAGGCGCTAACCTGATCAATCGATTGGTATTCAAACGAAGCCGCCGAGGTGGATTCCAACGTTTGCAGCCGTTCACGCCCCAGCGCAATTTTCGTTTCCAAATTTGCAAGCTGCTGCTGTGCGGCTTCCGGATCAATGGGGATGGCGCTATTTTGATGATCCTCCGGGCGCAACAACATGAGCTGATGCACCACCTCATCGGCAATAGCGCGGGCATCTTCGGGTGTGTCGGCATGAGCAGTAATTTGGAAGAGCTGGGCGCCTTCCACGGTTTTGGGCTCCACCTGCTTTTTCAGATCGCGCCAGGAAACGGCCAATTGCAGGCTATCGGCTACCCGCTGCAGCACGGGCTGGCGCAGCGCCATGTCCGTTTAGGTTTTGGCCAGCACTTCATTGGTGAGCAGATTGGTGCGGCTGAGTTCATCCGTCTGAATGAGCTGCCCCACCATCACCGTGGTTGTGGCCTCATAAATTGGCGTTTGGGACTTGCTGATGCCATAGCCAGCCCCAGCCGCCACCAACGAAATCAGGATAATCAACCATAGTCGACGCACGAGTACATCTACTGCCTTGCGAATTTCAACGAAATCATTCATATACGATCTGCCTTGTTTTCAAATTAATCCTACCACAATTGTTTTTTGCGCAACTGGTCAACATGTGCCACCCTAAGATACAGAAGGAGATGTTTTTATGAAAAGCTCACTTGTCTATTTATTCATCGCCCTATTGGCCAGTTGCGAATTTCTGCCCTTTCGTACTGCGTCCTCAAGCCCCGCCCTAGAACTGTATGGGAACTTTCACACCCTGGGCATTACCGTGTCCATCGCTGCGACCGACGACCCCGCGCAGAACGCCACAGCCACTGTCGAATATCGGCAGGATGCCCGCGCCTATCGCACCGGCTTGCCGTTGACCCGCACCGGACCCACGCGCTTTGTGGGCAGCCTCTTTTGGCTGGAGCCGGGCAAACCCACCGCGGTCCGCATCACGCTGCATGACCCAACGGGCGGCCCGCTCGATGGCAAAGTACTCGAAGCAGCCGACCACACACAGCCTGAAATTAGTGCGCCGCCAGCCCGGAGCAACCTCATTGTTAGCCCGGACGGCAGTGGCGGCGCCTGCACGCTGGACGCCCCCTGCGCGCTGCTCATGGGTCTGAGTCTGGCGCAACCCGGGGACGCCGTGTTGCTGCGCGGCGGCGTCTACTATCAGGGCGAAATTACGCTGCCCCGCTCGGGCGCCGCGGGCGCGCCCATCATCATTCGCAGCTACCCCGGCGAAGAGGCGGTGCTGGATGGCGCCGACCCCACACCGCACCCGTGGACAGCGTTGGGCGGCGGCGTCTATTACACTGACCTCAATCTGGCAGACACCCACTTAGTAGCGGCCAATGAGCTGCGCCTCTTTCCATATGCCGACCTGGCGGCGCTGCAAAACTTGAGCTGGCAGCTTCCCGGGTTTTTTATGGCGGGGCAGCGTCTCTATGTACATTTGGATGGCGACGCCGATCCCAGCGACGTTGCCATGACCATTTCTCAATTTAAGCGCGGTTTTAATATCAAAACCGACTATATCTATTTTTAAATTTAACCTTCCGCCATTTTGGCCAGGAAGAAGAGACGCGAGCGCTTTTCTTTAATGGCGCCAGCCACAATCTGGTGCAGGGCTCTACATTTTTTATGAACAATGGCGGCATCACCATTCAAGCAGCCTCGCAGCGCAACGTGATTCAGGACAACGACTTTGCGGACACGCTTTTCAGTTGGTCCTGGGATGCGCTCAAAGAAGTTGGCTATCTGGAGCGCGGCGGCGTCTATTTTGGCAATCCCTCTGGCGGCCGCGGCAACGTGATTCGCCGCAACACCTTCCACAACTATTTTGATGGTCTCGACGTCTGTTCCGGCGAACCCAGCGATTTTACGGACGAGATCGACGTTTACAACAACGAGATCTATTTGATTGGCGACGACGGGCTGCAAGTCGATGGCTTGTGCAGCAACGTGCGCATCTGGAACAACACCTTTCACGATGTGCTGGTGGGCATCTCCTTTGCCCCAACGGTTGGCGGCCCGGTCTATGCCATGCGTAATCTCATTTACCGCTTTGGTGTGGGCAACAACGATCACGATGGCCGCTCATTCAAATTCAACAGCAACAACAGCGCGCAATCGGGCGTCATCTATCTGCTCCACAACACGGCCAATGCGGCCACGCCCAATCCCTATGCCCTTAAGATCAGCAGCGGCTCTTCACCCGGCTGGCGGCTCATCTATGCCCGCAACAATATCTGGGCCAGCGAAGACGTGACGCTGCGCAATGACAACGTCAATTTCCCGGTCGATCTGGATTACGACAATCTCTGGAGCAGCAATAACCGCGATCTGGTGCGCTGGAACGATATTGCCTATCCATCGCTGCTGGCGTTCCAGAATGCTTCCGGCCAAGAAGCGCACGGCTTTAACCTGGACCCCCAATTTATGGATGTCCAAACCGATAATTACAGGCTGGACTCAGCCAGTCCCCTCATCGACGCTGGAACGTTAATCCCCGGCATTAATGATATTTACTTTGGCGCGGCGCCGGACCTTGGCGCCTTCGAATCCGCGGCCACGGCAACCCATCAGATACATCTGCCTGCCGTGCGGCGGCCATAATATGGGTAAAACGAGTTAGGGATAAGGGAGGAGATTGGGGGGCATGGGCGTTTCGATGAACAACCTCCATCCCCTACCCCTTGAACCCGTCCTATTCTCCCCCTGCTAATAACACTACATCATCAGGCGCAACATTAAAGCCTTGGCCGCTCAGGGTGGCCCACTCACCGGTGAGCGCGCTAAAGGCGTGAAGCTGCTCTTGTCCGGGCTGTGACACTAGAATAATCGAATCGTTTATCTTAAAGATGTCATCCGCACTGACGCGGAAGCCATCACCATCCAGCGTCGCCCACTCGCCAGTCAAGGCGCTAAAAGCGTGCAGTCGATCTTGCCCGTTTTGCACCACCAACGCCGCCAAATTGCTCACATAGGCCAAATCATCTCCCTCGACTTTGAAGTCGGCGCCCCCTAGCGTAGACCACTCTCCGGTCAAGGCATTGAAGGCATGAACTTGATCCTGCTTGTTTTGCATAACCAACGCCACCACGGCGCCATTGGGCAGCGTCGCCGGCGGCGCGTTCATCGACGTTGCATCCGTTTGCATAAAACGACTGCTCGGCCCCGCCAGGCTCTGCACCTGTGGGCGGCCCGGATCGATATTCTGATTCACTTGCGCATCGGCGTTTAGCGCGGACTGGGCCGCGCTGGGGACCGGTGCATTGAGCGCAATAGCCGCCGCCAACAGCAGCGCCACCAATCCCAATACGACCACATTGGGCATTATTTTACTATTTTTCACAGTTTTCCTCCTCCGACCTGGCATGGGTCAGCACCGGAATACCTCTCACAACGGCGCAGATGCGCAAAGTCTGTTTCGGTGTATTTGCACATTTGTGTGAGATATTCTTACGTTGCGTGTGCGAAAATGGGGAATACTCCTACTAGTGCGACAGCACAGGCTGATAAACTTTTTCTGCATATTCCTTCTCGGCGAGCAAACGGTCATAGAGCTGTTCGATCTGCCGCACCATCTTGTCGGAGCCAAAGGTCGGCGCCACCCGCGCGCGCGCGGCCTGGCTCATGGCGGTCGCTTCTGCTGGGTGATTAAGTTGCCACAAGATCTGCTGCGCAAAGCGCGCCGGGTCGCCCGGGGGCGACAGCAGCCCTGTTTCGCCGTGCGTCACCAGTTCCGGCACGCCATCCACATTGGTGGCCACTACCGGCACGCCAGAGAGCATCGCCTCGGTCAACGCGCGGCCTAGCCCTTCCCAATGCGACGTGAGCACAAAGAGATCCAAAATGCCCATGATATTGGGAATGTCGCTGCGATAGCCAAAGACCTTGATGCGCTCTTCGTCGCCAATGGCCGCATGAACCTGATCGGCCAATGGACCGTCACCGATCATAATGAACTGAAGTTCCGGTTTCCGAGCCAATACGAGCTTGGCGGCGGCCACAAAGTCGAGCGGCGCTTTCTGCACGGACAGGCGGCCAATGGTCCCCACAACGGGTCGCGCTGGATCTAGACCCATGTCCAAACATTGCTGCCGTCGATCCACCTGTACGTTGAAGCGATTGAGATCGATGCCGCTATAGATCGTGGTGAATTTCTCCGCCGGCGCCAGTCGAATATCCAGCGCTTCCTGACGGTTCAATTCGGACACCGTGATCAGCGCGTCGCTAACCGATGCAGCATAGCGCTCAATAAACATGTATACTTGCTTTTTTAGCTCCCCCGCGTAACGGCGCCACGGCGAAACATTGGCATTACACGCCACTTGCCAGCCAAAGCTGTGAAACGTGTGGATCACAAGCGGCACATTGGCGCGCCGCGCCGCAAGGCGCCCCAGCGTACCCGCCTTGGCGCTATGCGTGTGCACAATCTGGTACTCATGCTGCCGCATAAAATCGGTCAGGTAGTTGATTGTGCGGATGTCGGCAGGAGGATTCGCCGACCGATATAATTCCGGAATCACGAAAAACTCATCGGCGCAGGCTCGACCGCGTTCTTGCCATTCGGTGTAGTCTTCGCCCGCGGCCAGGTGGACCTCATATTTGTCACGCGCGTGACCCTGGACGGTGAGCAGGGTGTTATCCTGGGCGCCGCCAATGCCGAGATGCGTAATCAAATGAAGGACCTTTATCTTTCCCATAATACAACTCTCCTTCCGAAATAGGGGGAATGGACGCCCCCGGAAGACATTACATTGGGCTGTAACGTGGGGTTTCCGGAGCCGCCACAAAATAAAACCAGCTTCTATCGATCGGCTACAATGAGTGCCATATGCAATCTTTCACACTGCGCAGCGTATCGACCAGCGACTGCTCAGTGTCGATAGTGAATTCATAGCGCGTGCCCGGCATCTGCCAGGCCCGGCTTTGGCGATGGCGCACGGCCAGATAGGCCTCGCCATCCTGACCGCCGCGCTCCCGGTTGCGCTTGAGCGCAGTCTCCAACGGAACGTGCAGCCGCAGCACAATATCGGGCGGCGGAATCTGCCGGTAAATGGCCTGTTCCAGCTCGGCCAGCCAGTTATAGAGCCGCGCCGCTGCGCCCTTGCGGCCTGTGGCCGGCGCCAAGCGAGGGCTATCCATGGCGCCGCTGGTGCTGGACGGATAGCGGTCGCACACAATCAGAGCGCCCGCCGCAGCTTGACGACGACAGCGCATGGCCAGCCGCCGTCGATCCCAGGCCAGCGCCACCGAACGCAACGCATAGGGCAGCGACGCCGCGCCCTTGAATTTGTGCAGCACCAGCGCCGATTCATCGGCATTTTGGGCATATTTCTCATCGGCGCGCTGGCTGCTCTTTTCTTCATCACCCGAACCCGTGCGCCGCAGCAGCCCCAGCGCCAGATTAATCGGAGCCGTCACCCACGCGGTGGGCGGTTTGCCAAGGTGGACCGTCTCGACGGTAAAAGTCTGGCCCAGCCAGCGGCTGCTCTCGGAGACCAACGTCGATTTGCCGGTGGCGTCAGCGCCCACAAAGGCGATCAGCGCGCCGCCGGCTTGCAGCACGCGGTTCTTGCGCTTAGGCCCCAGCCGGCGCCGCAATTCCGCCCACAACAGATCGCCGTACGCCAGCAGCCGCATCCACGGCGTGTGCTTGGTATAAGCAGCCAGCCGACGCCGCACCTTCTGCGCCAGCCAGATACGCTTCAGCAGCGAACTTTTGCCGCTGAGCGTCTTGACGCACTGCAAAAAGAGCGCCTCGTCGATCACGGGGCAATAGACGGGCAGCAGTTCCAGCGCCTGGGGGAGACTAGCCCCATCGTCCTGCAGCCAGAGCGCTTCCTTGCGTACACTCTTGGCTTTGCGCGCCACCCGCAGCAGATCGGGCAGCGAGCCATATTTGATAAACATGCGCAGCGTAAAGAGCAGCAGCTCCGCCGGTTTGGACGCCACCCGCATGCCGTCCACAAAATAGACATTCTGCAGCAGCATCGCTTCAAAGGGCAGCAGGTGGCTCTTGACAAAGCTCTCGCCCGTCAGCACCCGGCTAAAGAGATGAACGTGGATCAGCTCCTGGCTGATCGGGTCCATGCCGTAATAGTGACAAATGCTGGGCGGATGCACGCCCCAGCGCGCCTGCGCCGCCTTAAAACCCAGCTCCGCCAGCACCGCCAGCGCCGGCGCCATCGACTTGCGATCCACCAGCAGGTCCAGATCAATCTCCCCTGCCGTGGCCTGGTCCAAATCGATATTGCTCTTCCAGTGGCTATATACAACCTCCGCCTCTTGGAAAGCCTCCACCAGCCGGTCCACCAACGAAGCTGGCCCCATCATGGGCCCCACTTCACCTGCAGCATCAGTGTCCGCCGGTGCGGAAGTCCATTTCAATTCCGGGTCAATAAATATTGTTTCTTTAAGCATTCCCAATTAGTTCCTCAAAACCTTATCTGTACTATGATTTTTATGATTAATTGAGTGCTATGATTCGGCCGGCAGACGTTCGTTGCCATTTTCTACGTCCTATCCGCACTGCGAAATCATAGCTCATCACATAATCATTTGAATCATAGTTTAGACGCCAATTCCGCACCGGCACGCCCAACACACTCCAAGCCCCCCCAATCTCCACCAACTAATCTCCACCAACCAATCTCCCCCTCCCCTCCACATGTGTAGGGGAGGGGGCCGGGGGGAGGGGCGGTCCTATCCCCGCGCCAGCGCCCGCTCGGCATGCAGCGCCGCCACCATTGTACCCAGCACGCGCACCGCATTACCCACGATCAGCGCCCACGCCGCCCCCAGCAGCCCATACTGCGGGATCAGCCAGAAGCAGGCCAGCGCCACCGTCCCTGTGGTCAATATTTGCAGCGGCAACTGCACCCGGAAATAGCGGGCCGACGTAATCACAAAAAGCAGCATGGTGGCCAGATAATCCACCCCTGCGCCCACCATGACCAGCGTAAAAATGGTGGGCATCACATATTCTGGACCATAGAAAATGCGCAAAATGGGCGGACCCGCCACGATCGCCACCAGCACGCCGCCAATGCCCAACAGGAGGCCAATGCCCATGAGGCGCAGCGACAGCTTGCGAAAGTTCTTCACATTGCCGGCCGCATAATATTTGGCCAAGCGCGGGCTGGCCGAGCGGCCCAGGGCCTGCACCACCGTGGGCGCCACCTTTTGGAAGGCTGCAATGGCCGCAAAGAGCCCCAGTTGATGCGACCCCAACTGCCCCTCGATAAAGTAACGCGGAATGTTGGAATTAAACGAAACCAACATGGTGTACGCCCCCAGCGGCAGCGTCAGCCAAAAGAGCTTGCGCAGCGTGGGCAGATCCCAGCGCGCCCGCGGCGTCTCATTAGGCAGCAGCCACGCCATGAAGGAGGCAACCGCCCGTGGCATCGCCCGCATGGCCGACCCCATTGTCGACAGCGTGGACGATGCCACGGTGGTTACCATATGCGGTTCCAGGCTCATGCTGGCATTGCGAATATCGTAGAGCACCGTGATCAGCGTGCGGGATATAATAATGCCGACCACACCCCAGAAAACGCTGCCCGTTAAGTAGAAGCCAATTGTCAACCCGGTCAGCGAGAGCAGACCTTTGACCATCATGGATTTGGCGATCATGTCCAGCCGCTCGCGCTGCATAAAGTGGCCATAAAAGCCGTCGCTGATCGCCTCAATCGACTTGGAAACGCCGTGGGCCAGCACCACCAGCGACACTTCCCACGACAAGCCGGAAAAAGCGACCAAAATGGCCACCCCCAACAGCGCCGCCGCCGTGGTGCACAGCCGCAGAGCATAATAATCGCCAAACTGATACTCGCCGTCGGTATCGGTGGCCTGCACATCGCGCAACCGCAGCGTGGCAAACATAAAGATGGGCGCTGTCATGGCCAGCCCCAGCGCAAATTGGCCCACATGTTCGGGCGTCCCCAATTTGGCCAGCACCGTGGTCATCAAAAACCAGGCCGCGGCGTTGATCGCATTACCAATAAAGGTCCACGAAAAATTGGCCCGTAACGTTAAACCGGTCGGCACAGCAGAAGCAGTTGTGTTCAAATTCGGAATTCCTCGTCGAGTTAGGGGTTTGTGTGGGACAACCATGTAAGCGGCGGTTGAGTAGGCTGGGGCAGTTTCCAGCCGTATCGAAACCAAAGCGGGTTTACCCCACAACATGTCAAAAACCAAAATTTATTCATAAAAGAGCGGCGTGCCGTTGCGCATTTCAGCCAACAACACCTCTTGCACCAGATCGCGCATGAACCAGTCTGGCAGGTGTTTGCCTTCGCGCAGCGTCTGGCGCACTTCGGTGCCGGAGATCATGCTGAGGGGTTGGCCGCGGTCGATTTCGTAGCGACCGGTCTGGTTGTTGTAGCCCAACGTGTCGAAGAAGACCGGCTTGACGCCAATGTCGCCCAATTCGTCAAAGAGCTGGCGGTTGGCGTCGGCGGCGTAAAAATTGCCCACGCCGGTGTGGTCGCGGCCAATGATGAAATGGCTGCACCCCATATTCTTGCGGCATAGCGCCGTGAATACGGCCTCGCGCGGGCCGGCGTAGCGCGAATAGGTGAAGAAGCTGCCCAGCACCACTTTGCCCTTAGGATAGCAGCCAAACTCCAGCAGCGTTTCGTACGAGCGCAGAATCGGCTCGGGCAAAAAGTCGCCGCGCTTCTTGGGGCCGGTCACCGGGTTGATGTAGATGCCGTCGGCGCCGGTGCGCTCCAAAGCCTGCATCTGGATCGACTCGTGGCCGCGATGGGCCGGGTTGCGGCTGTGGAAGGCTACCACTTGCGACCAGCCCAGCCGCGTAAAGATAAAGCGGCTCTGCGCCGGCGTCAGCAGATAGTGGCGATAGGGCGACGGCAACGGCTCAACCAGCGTCACGTCACCGGCCACAAAGCAGTCGCCGCGGCTGATCAGCCGATCCACGCCGGGGTGGCTGCGGTTGGCCGTGCCAAACATGCGCACCGCCAGATTGTCCAGATCGTAGCGATACATATCGGTCACATCCAGCAGCGCGTGAATGGTCCCCTGCTCGCTGGTCAGCGCCACCCGGTCGCCCACGCCAAAAGTGGCGACCTGCGCGGGGTCCACCTGCAGCAGAATGGGCAGCGTCCACACAACGCCGCTGGGCAGCGTGCATGTGTCGAGCACCGTTTCCAGCGTGTCGCGGCCCATAAAGCCGGTCAGCGGCGAATAGGTGCCATAAGCAAACTGCTCGCAATCCATCAGCTCGCGCTCGGGAATGGTCAGCCGCGGCAACTGGTCCAGATCGGCCAGATCGGCGGCGTCGGCTTCGCGATGCACCAGCCGCCCGCCGTGCGGCTCCATGAGCAGCGACACCGCATCGGGCGGATAAAAGTGCGCATTTTCCTGGCCGCCGCTCTGATAGGCGTGGATCACTTTGCGCACCATGGAGGCGCACTGGATCGGATATTTGCCGATGGCCGTTTCCGCCGCCAGCACCAGCCCATCGGCCCCATCGGTCAGCGTATTGTATATGTCGTTGACTTCAGCGCGGGTGGGGATGGGGCTGGAGACCATCGATTCGAGCAGATTGGTGGCCACGTATACTTTGCAATTGGCCGCCTTGGCGCGCTGGATAATGCTCTTCTGCGTCTGCGGCAGCCGCTCAATCGGCACCTGCCGCGACAGATCGCCGCGGTCGATGAGCAGCGCATTGGAGCCGGCCGCAATCTCTTCCAGATTTTGCAGGCCGCTGCGCGATTCGATCTTGGAAATAATATAGGCATCCTGGCCCACCAGACGGCGTATCTCCGCCACATCTTCGCCACGGCTGGCAAAAGAGAGCGCAAAGTGGCGCAACCCCATCTCGTGACCCAACGTCAAGCACGCCTTGTCTTTGTCGGTCAGCGGCGCCATGGGGATGTCGCGCTCCACGGTGACGGCTTTGTTTTGGCCCACCAGCCCGCCTTGCAGCACGCGCATGGAGACATACTCATCATTTTTGCCAATCACCTGTGCCAGCGCCGAGTTGAAATCGATGCTCACAAAGTCGCCCAGCTCCAGCGACCGCGCAATATCCAGCGGATAGAGGTTGAAGTTCTTGTCATCGGCGGGCACGCGGCGGAAATGAACGCGCACTACCGTGCTATCGCGCAGGTTGATGCTGCCATCCACAAAATCGCCGGTGCGAATCTGAGCGCCTTCGCTGTCCAGACAGATGGGCACAGCGGTGGCGGCGCGGATGGTCTCGATAATGCGCGCCAGATCGGCCAGCTTGGTGTGCGACAGATTGATGCGGAACAGGCTGGCGCCGCTGTGCTCCAGCCGCTGAATCGTACGCGCATCCAGCGAGGCCGGTCCCAGCGTACAGAGAATTTCGCGGCTGGGCGCTTGGCTATGCATGATGGTTGTCGGTTGGGTCTTAAGTGCTTGCATAATAAATTGTCCTTGGAAAGAATAAAATTGGTTCAACTAAATCTCATATCGTAGGTCACTCTTGCAGAGTGACGCCGTGAGTTCACCGCAGCATGTCACTCTGCAAGAGTGACCTACGATGGTAGCCACTGTTCATTCACAATTAGCAATTCACCATTCACAATTGGTATTAAATTCAAGAAGCTTGTCCTACAAGATTGCCGGTCGGCATACGTTCTTCCTGGCGCAAATTCTGAATGGCCTCGGTGATCTCCACCGGCATTTCGTAGCCGTGACGCTGCATTTCGCCTGCGATCTCCGGCACAATGCGGGCCAGTTGTTCGGGGTCAAAGCGGCGCCATTTGTCCTGCCGGTCGGGCTTGACCCAATCCGTGGCCGCCTTGACCATTTCGTTGGTCAATTGCAAACCGCAGTGAGCGCAGATGCGCTCCATGTCGGCCACCGGATCGGTGACGAACTCTTCGTACTTGAGCCCCAGCACCTGGTCCGGTGCAAACTGGGCCAGGTCGCGCGCGGCCTTGCGCGAAGGGATGGCCCACTGGCGGGCAATGACGGTCAGCAGATCGGTGGTTTTCAGATCTTCCTCAATGCCGTTGTAGCGCGGTCCCCACACGGCCAGATATTTGCGCTTCAGCACTTTCTTGTAAAACTGGTCGCGGATCAGCCGCCCGGCGTAGTGGTGCAGTTGGCTAACCGGCGTAAATTCCAGCCGGCGCTTGATGCCTTTGTTGGTCACCGGCTTTTGCCACTTCATCTCCACCGAGCTGATAAACGAAAACGGATTGCGCACAATAAACATAAAGGTGGCGTCGGGGAAGATTTCGCGCACATAGGGAATTTTTAGAATATTGGCGGGCGTCTTCTCCATCACAATGCAGTTGCCGTTCTGCTTTTGAAACTTGAGAAACTGCTTGTGAACATAGTCGCGGACTTTGGGCGTCACGTCGCTGGCGTCAAACTCGTCGTGACGGCGGCCCGGGTCCGCGCAGAGCCACATGGTGCGCGGTTCATACCAGCCGGCCACGTCGGGGTGCACATCGAGCACCTTTTGTACAATGGTGGTGCCGGAACGGGTGTTGCCAAAGAGAATAATCGGTGGTTTGAGTTCATTTGTCATGGGAGAACCTTTCGGAATACGTAGTGCGTGTTGCGTATTGCGTGTACCGGTTGACGAGCTGATTGGGCGGCGTGTTGCAGGGCGGGTTTCCTAATCCGTCGGCATCAAGCTAAGCCGTTTGGGGGCTAGCGTACCGGGAGCGAACGGCGGTTGAGTAGGCTGCGGCCGTATGCAGCCGTATCGAAACCAGAGTGAGCGGCTCTGACCCGTTTGGTCTCGATACGGGGCAAGCTGCCGCCCCTACTCGACCGGCACTAGTCTATACCTATAACTTGATGCCAATGGGTTTCCTAACCCGTCGCTGCGGGTCGACGGGGGGATATTATTCGTTGCCGGTCAGGCGGCGATTTTGGAAAATCGCCCTACATTGGCATGGGTCACATCGGGTTCGGCGGCTGCCGTTCTGCTTGTTTCGCCGATACTCTCTTGCAAAACTTGGGCGATCATGCTGAGCATTGCGTCGACTGAATGCGTGGGCGCAATCACCTGTGTACCGTCCTCGATTAGCAGCGTTTTGGGCTTGAGAGTCGGATATTCCACCAGCCGGTCAAACGCGGACACGGCCTGATCCACAAAGCGCGCTACATTCTCCGGTGTGGGATTGGCAATGCGCTTGTGGCCGCGCGCCAAAATGCGCTCAACCAGCAGCGCTGCGGGCTGCCGCAAATAAATGACGGCGTCCGGCGGCGGCGCCAGCTTGGCAAAGTTCAATAGAGAATCGAGATCGATTTGCACCGCTGTGTCCGCGGTGTGGACAAAGAGATTGTGCGCAATCTGCAAAACGCCTTCATCGACCAGCACAAGCTGACCATCGTCATGGCAGTCATCATAAAAGTGAATAATTTCATATTTGCCCAGCTTGCGCAGCACGTTGCGCCAAATGTAGAACTTGCCCAACGTGGAGAGCGGCAATTGGCGCAGCATCCGCAGCGTCAGGCGATGAAAGGACAGATGGCGCTGGATGTTGACCACGCAAGCTATGAACGCCAGCCCATCCACCAACAGCGTGCGCAGCAGTGCGAGCTTGATCCCGTTGAGCCCCACCTGGTGCAGGATAAATTCCTTGTCGTCCCAAATGGGCAGCCGCTGCGCTCGGCAGGCCGCCACAATCTGGCTTTTCAATGTTGATTTCCCGGCGCTGGTGCAGCCGATCAGCTCAATCTGCATAATGCGAACTCCAGGCCGTGGGGGAGCTATTTGCAGCGCCCGTCGTAAGTAGGCGGACTGCACGCGAGGCCGGCAGCCGTGCCGGCATGCGTTCGGCCTTTATAGCCGTTGTGAGCATTTGAAAGAGCATGCCCTCCTGTAGCGCCCAGATGATCCACAGCTCACGAAAGTGAAACGTCTGGTGCGTCAGCGATTCCACCACGGCGGCCACGGTGGCGCCCAGGAAGACCACCACGGCCAAGCTGCTCTGATCGGGCCGCCGCAAGTGCAGCACGATCATATAGGCCGCGCGGCCGGCCATGAGCGCCACAAAGAGCACCAGACTGCCCACGCCCACCAGGCCGCGCTCCACCGAGAAGGCGATCAGGTCGTTGTGGAGCTGCTTGCCCTGCCAATCTACTTCGCGGAAGTTCTCCGGGCCGATGCCCCACAGCAGCAGATCGCTGTTCATAAACTCTTCGATGCCGCGCTGCCACAGGTAAAAACGGCCTTCCGAGGAACGCTCGGCGCGGCCCAGGAAGATGCTTTCAAAGTGTTCCTGATAGCGTTGGTTTTGGTAGATGACCACAAAAAGCAGGCTGCCAAAGAGCAAAACCGCAAAGGTCAGTTGGGCAAAGCTTTTGATGAGCAGCACGATGCGACCGCTCAAAGCGATGGCGGCTATGGCCACGGCCGCCCCGGCGGCAAAGGCTACGGTGGCGCCCATGGAGCCGGTCACCAACATGGTGGACAGCAAAATCAGGCCCAGGATCATGGCGGACTGGCGCGAGCGGCAGACCAGCATGAGCGGCGCAAAGCCCAGCAGTTGAAAGAAGCCCGCCGAGTTGGCATTGATAAAGAGACCGGCGGGCCGGTAAAATTCATAACCGTGCGGCTTACCGGCAAAGCTCACAATTAGCCGCCAAAAGCTCGGCGACAAGAACTGGCCGATCAAGACAAAACCATGCACAAAGACCACCGCGCTCCATACAATCAGCACCCGGCGCCGGTTTTGGGCATCGAGTTGGGCAAAGACCGCCGCTAGCGTAATGAACCAGATGAAGATGTAGACTTCCTTCAGAATCACCACCAGCGCGTTGCGCGGCTCCGGCGTGCCGAAGGTGCTGACAAAGCTGGCAATCAGGATCAGCAACATGGGAATGAAATAGAGCACGCCCATGACTTGTTTTTCGCGCAGAAAGGAGAGCCAGAGCAGCGGCAGCCCCATCATGATCCAGACATCCACCGGCGTCATGTTGAGCGGCAGCTTGACAATATCCAGCGGCAGCAGCACCATCACGCCCATGAGCCAAAGCGGGACGAGACGTGTGGTCAGCGATACGTTGGTCGTTTGGGGCAGCGGCGCCAGAGCCGTACAGTTGGCGCCGCTGCCCCAAACGGTTCTGCGGATAGCGGATTAGGTGCTGTAACACAGTTTGCGCTTCCTGAATCGGTATAGCTGCGGCCGGCAATCGGAATGAACTCCCAATCGTAGCTCGTTGGATGCAGCGTCAATTTGAGTACCCCATGATCGCTGCCGTTGCGCGCTTCGCTATTGGGGGAGATAGAACTATACCCGCTCATTCCGGCACCGCCGGTGCCGACGACAAACTGGCGGATACCGCGCCCCGGTTCGGCTGCGCCGTTGGGGCTCTGTTGGGCAAAACGCTCGTAGGCGTGCCGATGGCCGCTCAGGACAATGTCGGCGCCGGCGGCGTAGAGCGGCGTCCAAAAATCGTTCAGACCGCTGTCGCCCCCCTTGGAGCTGAACCGCGGCTCGTGATGGATGGCCAGGATGCACGAACTGGGATGCGCCGCCAGGTCGGCCTGTAGCCATTGCCCCTGCGGCGAATTGGGTCCGCAGCCGCCCGCCTCCGAGCAGTTGGAATTGAGCGCAATAATGTGCCAACTGCCTAGATCGTAGCTGTACCAGCCTTCACCTGGATTGCCGGCCCTGGCGCCAAAGTAATTAAAGTAGGGCGCCGCCGTCGACGATGAGTTGTATTCATTGTCGCCCAGGATTGGATAGGTGCGGTCTTTGTGGCGGCCCCAAGTCGGTTCATAACAGTTGCTAAAATCACTGGTCGAACTGTTGGGATAAGCACTGTCGCCAATATTGAAAACCGTGCCCGGAATGTTGTCCAGCAACAGAGCCGTTGCTTCATCCGAAGTGCGCGAGCAGTCGGCAATGTCGCCGGCGCCCACAAAGACTACCGACTGGCCCGACGGTGTATTGGTGGGTGTTGGCGACGGCCCCGGCGTGGGTGTGTCGGTGGGCAGCGGCGTATTGGTGGGCGGCAGCGTGTTGGTCGGCGTGGGCGTCGGTCCCGTGTTGAACGTCAACACAAGCTGCGGTGGATTGCTGCCTTCCCGCGAATCAAACTTGATGCCGTCGCTGCTGTCTGGCAGGAAGACAAAATTGTAAACGCCGTCGCCGGTAATTTGGCCGGTCAAATTGTATTCGGCCCAGGCATTGGCGGGTGCTGAACCCACATCGGCAACGGCGCCGCCGATGGCCGACGGCCGGTTGTTCCATGTGATCCCGGTCTCGGTCCAACTGTTGTCGGTGCGGTAAAGCGATGGCCCATTCGATGAGCCGTTGCCCACCCACAGGCGCAGCGTGGCGCCCTGTACCGCGCCGGTCACACCGCTCACGTTAAAGCGGATATAGCTCTCCTCGCCGGGACTGTCTACATCCAGCCGCGAGAGAGTCCCGTAATTGACGCCCGGATTGATCTGCAACACGCGTGCATCGGCGGCGGCGCCCAGGTTCAGGCTGCTGCTGACCGGCGTATTGGTCGGCGTATTTGTGGGCAGCGGGATCGCCGTGGCCGTGGCCGAAGGCGGCACAGGTGTATGGGTTGGCGTCGCGGTCGGCAGCGGCGTGTTAGTCGGCGTCCATGTATTGGTCGGCGTTGGCGGCGCCGGTGTGTTCGTCGGTGTGTCAGTGGGCGGCGCTGGCGTTGGCGTAGCCGTTGGCGGCAATGGTGTATTTGTGGGCAGCGGCGTCGACGTGTCGGTTGGCGTTGGCGGCACGGGCGTATTGGTTGGCGTGGCGGTCGGCGGCGCCAATGTCGGTGTATTGGTCGGCGGCGCCGGTGTTGCCGTGTCGGTTGGCGTTGGCGGCACAGGCGTATTGGTTGGCGTGCCGGTCGGCGGCGCGGGCGTCGGCGTATCCACGGGGCCGCTGTTGAAGGCGATCACCAATTCGGGTGCGGGCGAGCCTTCGCGGGACTCGAATTTGATGCCGTCTGAGCTATCGGGCAGGAAGACGAAATTATATGTACCATCTCCCGTGATGTGGGCGGTTAAATCATATTCGGCCCACGTATCGCGCCCGGCCGCGCCAATGTTGGCGAGTGCGCCGGTGGTGGCCGCCGGCCGGTTGTTCCACGTGATGCCGGTTTCGCTCCAGCTATTGTCCGTGCCGTAGATGCCCGGCCCATCGGACGAGCCGTTGCCCACATAGAGCCGCATGATGGCGCTTTGCACCGGCCCTGTCACCCCACTGACGTTAAAGCGGATATAGCTTTCTTCGCCCGGGCTATCGATGTCCAGCCGGGCCAGCGCGCCATAGTTTGTGTCAGGATTCGCCGCTAACACCCGTGCATCGGCCACGGCGCCAAACGTTAGACTGACGATATCTGCGCCCTGCACAATTTGCGGTGCTGCCGCCATATTGTTGGGGGCAAGCGGCAAATATATTTGGGACTTGACGACAAATGGTTCATTCGCCGGCGTGGTGACGCCCTGGTCGACCGGCGCCGCTACCGCTGCAATTTGTCCTGCTGCGTCAGCGCGGCCGATGAAGAAAACCAGCAGCAGGCACAGGATGCTCACGCGTTTGGGGTTCACCAGATGTCTGGCAGTCATGATCAGTGGAATAAACATCTGAATAGCACACTTTCTTAAATTTACGTAACGCCGGCCCGTTCCCTGAGCGCCCAAATTGTGTTTGGGCGCTCAGGCCTCGAGTGCCTTAGTAGTTACTAATTTGCAATGGTGAGGATAAGCTGCGGCGGCGTTGCTGATTCGCGTGATTCAAAGCGCACGCCGTTGGTGCTGTCCGGCAGCCAGACAAAGCTGTAGGTTCCATCACCGCCAATTGCTGCGGTCACGTTATAGTCATATGCATTACCGGCCGTCATTGCCCCCAGGTTATCGATGGCGGCAGAGATAGGCGCGGGCCGGTTATTCCAGGTGATGCCCGTTTCGGTCCAACTGTTGTCAGTGAGGTAGATGCCAGGTCCATCACCTGTGCCATTGGTCACGAGGACGCGCAGGGTGGCATTTTGCACCGTCCCTGTGATGCCGGTGAGCGTAAAGCGGATGTAACTTTCCTCGCCTGGGCTATCAATATCCAGGCGCGTCAGGGCGCCGCTATTCGAATCAGGGTTAACCTCCATCACGCGTGAATCGGCTACCGGCGCCAAGGTGACCTCGGTGATCACGGGTGGGCCGCCCGGCGTATTGGTGGCCGTGGCTGCCGGCGTTGCCGTGGGTGGAATTGGTGTGTTGGTGGCCGTCGGCGGCAGCGGCGTGTTGGTCGGCGTGGGGGATGGCCCCGGCGTCGGCGTATTGGTGGGCGGCAGCGGCGTATTGGTGGCGGTCGGTGGCAAAGGTGTATTGGTGGCGGTCGGCGGCAAGGGCGTATTGGTCGCTGTGGGTGTATTGGTTGGCAGCGGCGTATTCGTGGGCGTGGCCGTAGGCCCCGAGAAGAAGTTCAGCACCAACTGGGGAGGCGATCCACCCTCGCGCGAATTGAAGGTGACGCCATTGGTGCTGTCGGGCATAAGCACGAAATTATAGTCGCCATTGCCTGTAATCGCGGCCGTAACATCATATTCGATCCACGCGCCGGCCGTGACGGCGCCCACATCCGCTATCATGCCACTGGTGGCGGCCGGGCGATTGTTCCAAATGATGCCCGTCTCCGTCCAACTGCCGTCAGTCTGATAGAGCGATGGCCCGTTCGACGACCCGTTGGTTACCCACAAGCGCAAGGTGGCGCTCTGCACGGCGCCGGTCACGCCGGTTACGGTAAAGCGCATGTAGCTTTCCTGACCAGGGCTGTCCACATCCAGGCGCGCCTGTGTTCCATAATTGGTTGTGGGATTTGATTGCAAAACGCGCGCATCGGCAGATGCCGATACAGTAAGGCTTGAGGTTGGCGGCGTATTCGTCGGCGTTGGCGGAATGGGCGTATTGGTGGGCGGAAGCGGTGTATTGGTCGCCGTGGCCGGAATAGGTGTATTCGTCGGTGGCGCCGGTGTATTGGTGGGCGGAACCGGCGTATTCGTTGCGGTTGGTCCACTGGGAGTATTGGTTGCGGTGGGCGGCGCGGGCGTATTCGTCGCCGTTGGTGGTACAGGCGTATTTGTCGCTGTCGGCAGCGCCGGCGTATTCGTGGCCGTCGGGGGCACTGGCGTATTGGTTGGGTTGCTGCTCATGGAGATGCCCAAGGCAAACTCGTAGACCATGCCATCGTTCTCGTTGGGATCGCTGTTGTTGTCTACCCCGCGCGCCACAATATAGAGCGAAAGTTGGTTGGGATTTTGGCTGCCCGGACCGACGGCCAAACCGGCCGGCTTGCGCGCATTGGCGGCCGACACATCGATGGTCTGCACCAGCGCGCCGCTGGTGGTGAACTCAAAGAGCGTGCCGCTGGGTTTGCCAATGCCATAGATGGTGCCGGTATAGGGATTGTAGACAATGCCTTCGGGGTCATCCAGCCCGTGGGTCAACGTGTCGAAGCTGCTCACCACGTCATCCCCTCTGGGCGGCACGCCATCAAAAACACCATTGGCGCCCGGCTCCAGGCGATAGAATTCGCGGTTAACGCCGTCAGAAATGTACAACACGCCAGCGCCAATGGTGGCAAAGGTCACCCCTTCCGGGTCGCTGCTGCTAAAATCACCGGTTCGGATCTGGGTCACCGTATCGTCGTTGGTGCCATAGTGGCCGTCCGCACCGGGGTCCACTTCGTAAACCGAACGTGTGCCGGTGTCATCGGTGGTAAAGAGGTGATTGTTGGCCGGGTTCACGTCGGCGCCACTCGGCTCATCGGAGAACGGGATCGAGGTCCACGTGTTGAGCAGCGAGCCGGCGGCGTTCATTTCAAAAAGGTTATCGCCCGTAAAAATGGGCATTTCGTTGACTTCACCATCGGCAATCAGATAGCTATTGGAAGCGGGCAGGAAGGCAATGCCGGAAGAATCCGGACTGGGCGGCGACCAATTGAAGGCCTCAATGGCGCGCACAAATGTGGGCGCAGAGGTGGTGGTAGCCGCCGCCGGAATTACATCAAAGGTCAGCTCCACGATGGCGCCGGTGGGGTCACCAGCGGCGGCGGCGCTTACAATGGCGGTCTCAATTTCCGCCTGCAGCGAAGCCTCTAACAGCGCCTGGCCGCCAATGCCTTCCAACACCAGCGGCAGATAGGCCACAAATTTACCTGTGGGCGGCTCATATTCGCTGGCGCGCACGCGGCGGTTGCTGCGCTGTCCGGGCAACGCGCTGTCGGTGATGTAGAGATCCATGTTTTCCGGATCGTCGGTCAGATCGCCAGTGGGCGCAAAGACGATGCCCATGGGGTTTTTCAGATCGAACAGCGAAATGTCGCGCGTGGTCACCAGTTCGCCGCGCTGCGTAATTTCATATAATTTCGCCTCGCCACGGCTGATGATGTGCAGATTTTCGGTTGTCGGGTGAAAGGCAATGCCGCGCACATCCAGCATCCCCAGCCCTTGTAGATCGATGGTGGTGATGCTGGCCGTGGCAAATGTGCCGTCGGCGGCCGGCACAATGTGCAGCAGGCGCGGGCCATCGGCGTCTAGAATAAAGAGATCGCCATTGTTTGAATTGACGGCCATGCCCTGTGGGTTGCCCACGCCAAAATGGTTTACATCATAGCGCTGGCGCTGGTTGGCGCGCAGAAGGCCGTCGGCGTCTTCCGGCACGGCAATGAGCCGGTTGGCGGGCGAGCGATAAATGAGCAGCCGACCGCGCACGCTGTCAAAGGCCACATTGATCGGGTCGCGGATCGCTTCGGCAATGCGCGAACTGCCGCGGCGCTCGCCATACGAACCGAGCCGCACCACGTCCACATTGGCGGGTACAGATGCACCGGACGCGCGCCCAGGCAATACGTGAAAAGCATTGGATTGCGATGAAAAGGCCAAACCAGTCGGGTTGATGACACCCGTATCTTCAATTTCAATTGTACGAACAGAGTCGACGTAAACCGGCTCCTCTTGTGCCTGCGTAATCATGCCGTCTGCCCCAATAAACAAAAAGGCGAATCCAGCAACGACAGCGAGCACATTCAATATGTTACGTTTCCAGCTTATGAAAAACACATGACCCCCTAAAGCTGTGGCGATAGTATGATTAATTTGTTAAACAAAATTGATTAATGCCAAATCGATGGTAAAAATAGCATAATCGCCTCTCCGGTTGGTACGCCTGGCGCAGGCGTCGTGTGACCGGCGCTGGCGGTTGGCGTCTCGGGTGGCGTGGGCATTGGCGTACCCGCTGGCGTCGATGTGGGCGGCGAATTGGCGCAGGCTTTGGTCGCCGCATATTCATCGATCAAAAGACCATCCACGTGATAGAAGCGGTAGTTGATGCTCGGGGCGTCAACCGTGATCAGCATGGCGCCATAGTCTTGATTGTCGCGCACCAGCGAAGTAGCTTCCGGCGGCAGATTGCCGCTGTTATCAAAGTTATAGAGGGCGGCGCCGCCGGCGCCATTGACAAAATAGGGCGTCCCATTTACGTCCAGCCGCTCATACAGGTGATCATGGCCGCTGAGCACGGCGTCCGCACCCCACTGGGCAAAGGGCCACTGCATGTCGCCATTTGAGCCATGTTGGCCCGAGCTGTAAGGCGGGTGATGAAAATAGACCAGATTGTAACAGGCAGTGGAGGCGGCCAAATGTGTGCGCAGCCATTGCGCCTGCACCGAGTCCGCCTTGCGGCCATCGGGCTCGGCATCTTCACTATCCAGCGCAAACAGATGCACCGGCCCCAAATCCACGTCATAGTAGCGTTCATTGTTGGGCAGGGTGAAGTAATCAAAATAGGCTCCGGTACAGCCGGCGGCGTTGCAAGCAATAGTGTGCCAATCGTGATTGCCCAGCGTGGGCCAGAAGCGATTGGCTGCGCTGCCCGGTCCATATGCGCCCGCATAATTGCCGATGTAGCGGCCAAAATATTGGCCTATATTTTGGTCAATGGTGCTGGCTTCGCCATCGGGATAGTTGTTATCGCCCACGGTGATCACATAGTCGGGGTTCCAGCCATTGACCAGGGCAGCCACAGCGGCCTCGGCGTCATTGTTGCGGCCATAGTCGCCAATGACGGCAATCTGCATGGCGGCCGGCGTTTCGGCGGCCACGGGTGTTGAAACTGGCGTGGTGGATGTCACGGTCGGCGTCACCGTTGGCGTCACTGTTAGCGTCACCGTGGGCGCCGGTGCGGGCGTTGGGATGACATATTCGATCAGCAGCCGCGGCGCCGACCAAGGATCGCCGTCATAGGCTTCCGCCGTGCGCTGGCCGGCGCCGGTGATCAGAAAACCGACGGCGTTGCCGTTTGCCCAGCCCGGCCGCGCCATAATTTCGTGCAGAATCGGCGCCAGGTCGGGCGTGCGGTGTGTTTCGCCAACTTGCAGCCACGGCGGCACATCCGGCCAGGCCACGCTGGCCGCGGTGCGCAGGCGGCGCGAAACATCGCTATTGGGCTCGGCAAAGGGCGCAGCGCTGTCGGCGGCTTCGCCGTGGATTTGCAGCGAGGTGGGCAGATCACCTCTTTCATCGGTGGTAAATTCAACAACAGCGCTTTGCAGCACGGCGTTGGTGGGCAGAGCTACTGCGCCAAAGCGGACGCCCACAAGCTGGGCGCCGCGCGTGGTTTCCCCCAATTCCAGATCGCTGCTGTCCACCGTGGTGGCGCCGCTGGCAATTGTCTCTTCGGAATCGTCGCTGCTGGCGGCGCCGCGCACACGCAGGGTTTGGGGCGCATCACCCACATCTATTTGCAATTCCAGAACGCGGCCAAAGACGGGGGCCGGCGCCGTGGGCAAATCTGGCGGCTGCGCATTGGCGGCGGCGGTGGGTGGCGGGTCCGGCAAATTGCTGTCGGCCATAAACAGGTGATAGGTGAGCGGATCGTCGGTGGCGTCGGTGCTGGGGGCAAAGGCCAGCCCCTGTGGGTCGATGAGCGCCAGCGCCGCCAGTTCATATTGGCGCACAGATTGGCCCTGCGGGTCCACCTCATACAGCACGCCCTGCACCGGATCGACCGTAAAAAAGTTGTGGCTGAGCGGGTGCCGCGCCAGCCCGCGCAAAGTGGACGCGCCCAAATGCGCCAACCCCAATTTGCCCGCCAGCGTCGGTGCGCCGTCGAGCCGGACGACCGCGATTTCAGCGGTGGCGGCATCCAGAATAAAGAGCTGCCGCCCGGCGTGGTCCACTTCCATGCCGGCGGGGGTAGTCAGGTGCAAGTGGCTGATGTCTACTTGTGTAAGCGCGGCGGCATCTGGGCCGCCATCCGCCAGCAGCGGGACGCGCACCAATTGGCGCCGGTTGTTCAGCAACAGCAGTTGGCCCACAGCATCATCATAAGCAACATTAATGGTGCTCTCCAAAGTCAACGAAAGCACAGTAGAAGCTACCAGATCTTCCAGAGGCGTGATGATTGTCAGTTGCTCAACGCCAGTGGGCGGCAGCATTACATCGCGCTTATTGAGCAGCGCAAGCTGATCGCGCGCGGGCGTATAGGCCAGGCCAGCCGGATAAGGTATGGCCCATTCGCTGGGCAAAAGGGTGCGCACTTCCTGCACGCCACCGACCGGCAGCACGGGAAGAGGTTCGTCCTGCCCGCGCGGGGCGGCGGAGGCGTGCAGCCATAAGAGGGTCGCCCCTGCTGCTACAGCCAGCGTCAGGGTCAAGCCACAGAGAGACCAGAGAAAGCCTTGTTGGGTTCGATGATAGCCAAGGGGTGCAGGGATGGATAGGGTGTTAAATTTTTCGATAATGTAGCGCTGGAGGCGCGCTCGGTTCAACATATTAAAGCCTTTTTTGAAAACATTCCTATCCGGTAACTACTAAGGCCCCGAGACCTGAGCCTGTCGAAGGCCGTGTTCCCTTCGACAAGCTCAAGGAACGGCTTAGTAATTACCGATTTTGTTTTGAACCGCAGATTTCGCAGATGGGCGATGGTTTGAAACAATATGTAGATGTCGCGCCAGAGCGACCAGTGGCGCACATAGTAGAAGTCAAACTGTAGTTTGCGCAGCGCATCTGCCTCTGTGTTGCCATAGCCATAATGGATTTGCGCCCAGCCGGTTAACCCCGGTTTGACCAACAGACGCGTGCGATAGAGCGGAATGGTCTGCTCCAGCTCGGCCACAAATTCGGGGCGTTCGGGTCGCGGACCGACAAAACTCATATCGCCGCGCAGAATGTTGAGCACTTGCGGCAGTTCGTCCAGCCGGGTTTTGCGCAGGAAGCGGCCCACGCGCGTAATGCGGGGGTCGTTGGCTTGCGCCCATTTGGGTTTCCCGGCGGCCTCGGCATCGGGCCGCATGGTGCGGAATTTATAAATGGTAAAGGCGTGTTGCCGCGCCCGGCGCGAATCTGGCGATAAAAGATGGGGCCGCGCGAATCGAGCCGGATGGCCAGCGCGACCAAGGGCATCAAAATGAGCAGTACAGGCAGCGCCGAAATAGCAATGAAGAGATCGAGCGCACGTTTGGCCACAAGCTGCAAACGACTAAAGACGGGCTGGCCCAGGATCGCATTGAACGCCCAGGCTGGCTCGATTTCTTCAACCGGCACGCTGCGCTGGAATTTCTCATACAGATCGGCCAGCCAGGAGACGCGTACACCTTGCCCTGACACTTGATCAGGGAATTGATCAGGTCGGCGGTGGGGATGCGATGGGTGGCCACCACGATTTCGTGTATGCAGATCATCAATCAGCTCGGGCATATCCCCCAGGCTGCCCAATTGGGGCAGATCGGTTGGGCAGCCTGCCGCGGCATCATCCACAAAGCCGAGGATCTGGTAATTGAGATGCGTCGCCGTCCCCAGTATGCGCTTGATGGAATCACCGCGCGCTTCCATGCCGACCAACAACACGCGATGGGAAGAGAACAAAAGCTGCGACTGGCTGGCATAGGTAAAGCGCCAGATCAGAATCAGGAGGAGCGCAAGCCCTAGGAAGATAAGCAGAAAACGTGTGGGGAGCAGAATGGCGCCGAAAATGCTGATGCCGAAACCGACGGCCAACCCCAGGGCCGCGCTAAAAGCCACGCGCACCGCGCTGGTTTGTACATTTAACGATGAAGGCACATCATACAGATCATTAAAATGGGCCAGCACCCACCAGCCGAGCAGCAGAGTCGGCATCGCCAGCCATAGCGCCGGACTTTGGCCCGCGGTCGTCATCCAGTCTGCCAACCAAATGGCGGCGAAGATGCAAAGGCTATCCACAAGCACCAGCAACGTCCAGCGCTCGGTGAGCGGCGAATGATAGTTATGTGCGCCATGCAGTATGCGGGTCCATCGTCCAAGGCGCTTGCCATTGGCCAGCAGTTTGCCTGCCATCAAGCCAGACTCAAGTGAATCATCTGTCCGGTAAGTCATACCAATTTACTCCCCCTGGTTTCATACTTGGGCTATATGAAACCATATCCAGTTCTGCAAACATGCGGGATTACGGCCATATTGCGACAATCTGGCGTGGATAAACAAACTGCTATTGACAGTTTTATTACGCTAAAATTACGATTGTCATTCCAAATTGGCAGAACGGTATTTTCGTGGTATGATCACCGGGCCAAAACAAAACGGCGGCAGGGGCTGTTTTTAGAAAAACAACCCTGGACGCCAGTAAGACATTTACTCGCACTAAATCTCTTACCTATGTTTTGCTTTTTGGTCTCTTCAGGCGCTGGAGGATTCCGGCGCCTCCTCTTTTTTACCACGAAACATCATACATCAGAACACTACACAGAAAGCTCCCTCGCACGAAGCACTCTGTGCAGCTATGTCGATTGGGAAAGCAGCAATCTGGCCAGTACAGCGAATGGTCGTCCACCGCGGCCATTTATGCTTGGCTTTGTCATAGATGAAAATCAGCCACACTACTTGAATTTAGATGTGGTCCTTTTCATCTATGCCAACCGCGAGCTACATCTATTCTGATCGTTCTTATTTGCTGTGCGGATACCCCACATTATTTACTCAATGTCGTTAAGTTAAGAAAATATCTTGTCAAAGGAACCAGTTTTCAGGGATCAGTTTTCAGTGTGTGTTTCGAGACTGACTGCTGCAAACTGAGGACTGATAACTGCTAACTTAATGACATTGATAATTTACTTGATGGTCGGTTATAGACTTGGCGCCAGCAAATGTGCAATAGCGCCAAGAGCGTGTAGACAAACCATCATGCATAACTCAACTAGCGGCTATACCCGATGGGGCATATAGCCGTATACAATCATAATTGTGACGTCCCGCGTAAAGAATGGAATTCTCAGTTGACTAAACAACCAGATAAATAGGATTATCCATCAACCAAGAACTTTTACAACGAGGTGTAAAACTGGGGTAACTTGAACGAATAAAACTATTCTAGAATTTCAAGCGTGCCAATTCATGCTCCTGCTGCCAACGCTGATCCACACTGGAAGACCGCTGGAAAGCATAAAGCCTCGCGCCAAAAGTAAACTCCCAATAGCCTTTTCTACCCTAACAACTATTTTGATTGCAAAAAATAGCGCGATCCGTCTAGCATTGAGCTTTAGCGCATGGGGGGAGAACGCGCATAATGACAGACCACATAAAAACTTACGCAAAAGAAAATGTGCCTAAATGTTATAGCGCATTACAAAATGCACTTTCTCATTAAGCAGACATTCTGCTTGCGGATAAAAAGCTAAATATACATTCAGTTTGGTTTCAACGTAACACAATGTTTTGAACGTAGTGCAATTTGGCAAAATAGCCTATTCTTTTAAAACGAAACAGAAAATGCGCAAAAGAAAGTAACTGAACCGGAACGAATACGTAGAACGAACGGAGGTTTACATAAGATTGATAGCGTACGCATATGCCATCAATACCATAGAAGTATATTAGGCAACCAATTCAAGCATTGTTAACCGTATATTAATAGTATGCCGTTCGTTACTATACCACACAACGGGCCAAAACGCAATACCGAAAAATAGACAAATATTGATGAATTTATGCTTTAATATTGAATTCTTGTATTCACAACTTACAAAACATGGACTGAAATTGTCTATATCTGACGAGACACTAAGCAACCTTTATTTCTATGACAGAATCATTCACATCCCGTTAACGCCCCACAAAAGAAATCCACCAACTGTTTTTCAAATTCATCCGTATATACGGCCGCCGCTCGCACATGGTCTGCGCCCGCCACGAACCAGAAGGCAACATGGGCTTTTGCCTGCGCGGCGGCTTCCTCCAACTGTTGGCTGTGATGCACCGCCACGCGCTTATCCGCCGTGCTGTGGACCACAAAGACTGGTCGGTTGCCAATGTGCTGGATCTCTTCCAATGGGCTGCGCGCCACAATATTTTGCCCCGTCAACAGACGCGCCATAATGATGCCGCCCGGCGCCAGCCACGTTGGGTAGCCCACCCGCGCCAGCTCTTCGCGGATCACCTGGGGCAAGTTGGCAATGGGCGAATTGAGAAAGAGCGCGGCCATACGCGGCTCATCGGCAAAGGCGTAGAGCGCCGTGGCGCCGCCCAATGAATTGCCCGAAACGCCGATGCGCTCCGGCGTAAAGCCTTTTTCCGCAATCAGCCAATCCCACGCCCCTTCAATGTCCAAGTACTCGTCGGCGCCCACGGTTGAATAGCCATCATCCACTTGCGAATCGCCGGTCTCGTGCAGGTCCAGCAGCAGCACGCTAAAACCGTGGCGCCACAGCATCCCCGCCGGCACCAGCACAGCCTGCGCATATTTGCAGCCCCCCAGTCCATCCACCAAAATCACGGCGGGCGCGCCCGGTTTGCCTGCCACAAACCAGCCCGAAAGTTCGAGCCCTGGGTTGCGGCTGGGAAAGCTGACCGTCTCATATGGATCCATAAAATAGCTGGGCCAATCCATCTCCGGCCACATGCTCACATTGGTAAAATGGTCGGGCCGGTTGCCGAAGTGTTGCTCGCACGAATGGCGCACATCGCCCAACTGCGTGTAAACTCTGTAACCCACATAAAAATAGAGAGCAACCAATAGCAACAGCACCAACGCTACAATCATCACCAGGCGGCGCGCAAGGCGGCGCGAAAAAGTAGAACCAGCCATAAATGACATCCTCTCTTGCCGCAAAAGGCAGTTGATATGCTTTGCCCATAGCAGCTTGAACAACGTATAATAAATGGAGCCCCTATTATACAGTCAATGTCATTAAGTCACGCGTTTTCGTGTCCATCGTAGACAGTTTTCAGTGCGCAGTATTCAGTGTAAATTCCGAACTGATAACTGAGCACTGATAACTGAGTACTGAGCACTGCCAACTTCCTGACACTAATTATACAGTTACATATCCCCTTTTTTACAAGTCGATAATCTACTATAGAAAGGCCCGCATCATGGAATTACTCAAAGAACTATGCGAAACCCCCGGCATACCCGGTTTTGAGGATCGGCTGCGGGCCATTGTGCGCCGCGAATTGACGCCCGTGGTCGACGAAGTGCGCGTCGACGCCCTAGGCAACTTGCTGGGTGTGAAAAGGCAGGCGAGCGCCCCCAAGCTCATGATTGCCGCCCACATGGACGAGATTGGTTTTGTGGTCAACTATATTGATGACAAAAAGGGCTGGCTGCGGCTGGTCGGGCTGGGCGGCCATGATCCGCGCAATATGGTGGCCCAACGGGTGACTGTATCGACGCCCAATCAAGATCTACCCGGCATTCTCTACCCCGGCATCAAGCCGCCCCACATTCAGACCGACGAAGATCGCAAAAAGCAGCCCGTGGTGAGCGACTTTTTTGTGGATGTGGGCTTGCCGGTCGCAAAGGTGAAAGAGCAGGTGCCCATTGGCGCTTTTGTCACGCTCCAACGTGAATTTGCCGAAATCGGCGACTGCGTCTCCTGCAAAGCGCTGGATGATCGGGTGGCGCTCTACGTAATGATACGCGCCATGCAGCAGGCCGCCCGCTTTGGCTTCGAAGTTTATGCCGTCGCCACCACCCAGGAAGAGGTTGGCTTGCGCGGGGCCACGACCAGCGCCTTCGACGTGGCGCCCCATGTGGGCATTGCCATCGACGTGACCCTGGCCGCCGACATCCCCGGCATTCCCGAACACGAACGCGTAACGCAGGTGGGTGCGGGGACAGCTATCAAGCTGCTCGATTCGTCTGCCATCTCGCACCCCAAACTGGTGGCCCATTTGCAAAAACTGGCGGATGCGCGCCACATCCCTTGGCAGCACGAAATCTTGCCGCGCGGCGGCACCGACGCCGGCGCCATGCAGCGCGTGCGCGGCGGCGCACCGGTCGGCACTATTTCCATTCCCACGCGCTATATCCACTCGTCAGTGGAATTGGTCAGCAAGGCCGACGTGCAGGCCGGCATCGATCTGCTGGCGGCCTTTATTGAAGATGGAGCGGAAGCGGATCTTTCGTTGCAGTAAGAAGTCAACGCAAGCGACGCAAATGGCGCAATGGGCGCAAGCGTTTAAAGATGACCTTTTGCGTCCTTTGCGCCGCTTGCGTCTTTTGCGTTGAAAATGTTCACAAAGGAGAAACCATCATGGCCCGTACAGGCAGAGTTGTGGTAGCGAATGGTCAAAATTTCGACGTGCGCGAATATCCCGTGGCCGATCCCGGTCCGGGCGCCATTTTGCTGCGCCAGGAATTGGCCGGCATCTGCGGCACCGATCTGCACATGTGGCAAGGGATTCCCGACGACATGGTGCTTGGTCACGAAAATGTGGGCGTGATTGAAGCCATCGGCAAGGATGTCACGAGCGATTTTGTCGGCAAGCCCATTCGGGAGGGTGACCGTATTATCTTCGCCCCGGCACGCCCAACGGCGCCTATGGCTTTAAGCACCCCGAAGAAGAGCCCCATTTTCATGGCGGCTTTGCCGACTACATTTCATTGTCGTTGGCCGACACCTGCTTCCTTAAAACCAGCGCGCCGCCCGAAGTGGCTGTGTTGACCGAGCCGTTTACCATAGGCGTCCATGCCGCCATGCGCAGCGGCGTGAAAATTGGCGACACGGTGGTGGTGCAGGGTTCGGGCGCCATCGGGCTGGTCACGCTGATCTGCGCCAAGATTAGCGGCGCGGCCAACCTCATCATGGTGGGCGGCCCGGCGGATCGGCTAGAATTGGCCAAACGCATGGGCGCCGACGTGACCATTGACATTGAAAAGGTGCGGTCGGCGGAAGAGCGCATTGAGCTGGTCCTTGCGCACACGCCCAACAAAGCCGGCGCCGATGTGGTCTTCGAGTGCGCCGGTTTCCTGCCCGCCACGCCAGAAGGGTTGCGCTACGTCAAGCGCAGCGGTACGTTTGTGGAAGTGGGCCACTTTGTCGATATGGGTTCCATCGACTTGAACATCAACCAGTTGCTCATGCGCAAAAACCTGCGGCTGGAGGCCATTTGGGGCAGCGGCCGCGAACACTTTGTACGCGGGCTGCCCATATTGGAAAAGAACGAATTCCCCTTTGCCGACATGGTCAGCCACGTGCTGCCGCTGGAACGGGTCAAAGAGGGTTTCGATGCGCTCAACGGCACCTATCGGCTGGGCGACGAGACGGTGATTAAGATTGTGATGGGGTCGCAGGCGGGTTAAGAATTTACGATTTCAAATGTACGATTTACGAATTCGTCGACGGACATTCGTGCCTTTTGAGAAACTGCACAGTTTTATAGATTCTCGTGCAAATGGGAACAAAATCTGCGAAAATCTGTGCAATCGTTCGACTGAGCTCACGTCGAAGTCTGTAAAATCTGTGTTCTAAAAATTTAGAGGAGGGAATCATGGCCAAGACAGGACGCGTCGTGGTGACGCATGGCCAGGCGTTTGAGGTGCGGGAATATGTGGTGCCCGAGCCGGCGCCGGGATCGATTTTGATGCGCCAGGAGTTGAGCGGCATCTGCGGCACCGATCTACACAATTGGCAAAAAGGGCTGCCAACCCCCACGCTGCTGGGCCACGAAAATGTGGGGATTATCGAGGCGCTCGGTGCGGGCGTCAAAACCGACTTTTTGGGCAACCCCATTCGGGAAGGCGACCGCGTTGTCTTTCATCCGCGCAATAGCGGCGCTGCCTACGGCTATCGCGGGGAGGATGAACCATTTAGCGGCGGCTTTGCCGACTATATCTATTTGACCGACCCGCAGACCTGCCTCATCAAGTCGGACAAACCGGCCAAAGTGGGCGTGCTGGCCGAGCCGTTCACCGTGGGCGTACACGCCGTCATGCGCGCCGGCGTGCAGCTTGGCGACACGGTGATTGTGCAGGGCTCGGGCGCCATCGGGCTGATGACGCTGATCGCGGCCAAGTTGGCCGGCGCGGCCCGGCTCATCATCATCGGCGGCCCGCCGGCGCGGCTGACGCTGGCCCAAAAGCTGGGCGCCCACGTGACCATTGACATCGGTCAAGTGCGCAGCGTGGAAGAGCGGCGAGCGCTGATCATGCAGGAGACGCGTAACAAGGGCGCCGACGTAGTCTTTGAATGCGCCGGTTTTCTGCCCGCTTTTCCCGAAGGACTCAGCTACGTGCGCGAGGACGGCGCGTTTATCGAAGTGGGTCACTTTGTGGATGTGGGCGAAGTGCTGGTCAACCCCAATCGGCACTTCCTGCGCCCCAACCTGCGGCTAGAGGGCATCTGGGGCAGCCGCCATCATCACTTTGTGCGCGCCGTGGCCGTAATGGAGAGCAGCGATGTGCCTTTTGCCGACATGGTGAGCCACGTGCTGCCGCTGGAACATGCGCGCGATGGCTTCGAGGCGCTGGATGGGACCTATCAACTGGATGGGGAGACGGTGTTTAAGATTGTGGTGGGGTCGGCGGTGTGAGATTTATTGCGTGGTGCGTATTGCGTGAACCGATTGGCGATCTGAGTGGGTGACAAGTAGCTTTGATGATATAGACAATAGTTTGTCTGAATATATGCAAGGCAATTGGAGATATTGATCTATGCGACTCTCGAAAGATGAGGCCGTTCTGTTTTTTTCGGTGATGAATCCGCTGCTATTCTTCGCCAACCAAAGAGAACAGATAATTGCCGATGTTGAGACTTTGGCAGAATACGTGGCCTTGGGTTCAAAGGGGAAGGTCCAAGCGCGCGATGCAATCTATGAAAAGCCTGCAATCATTGACGAATTTGTGGCGCAAAACCCGTTCGGTCTGGATGCGGAACAGCTCGCTTTGGCCCAAAGTTGGAAGCAGTTTGTCATGGGCGACTTCTATATTGAACGCTACCTGAAAAAGTATAGCATCTGGATCCGTTCCGGTTCGCCCGCCAAAGTGTATGCGGTTATCGGTTTGACCGATAGCCTAGCGGACATGATTCACAAATCACATTTGCCGTTGCTGGTTAAGGGAGTGCTTTTGCCCTTCAAAGATCGCATTATTTATGATGGCTTTTTTCAGCCGTACCGCGTCTCCTTTGGCGGCGGCGTCAAAAGCGATCTGCGCGAAACATACATGGCGGCCAAACAGAACGACCGCATCATCGAATCGCTGGATCCGGCAATTCAGGCGCAACAGACTATCTCCACCGCCGGTGAGACCGATTGGACCGCGCAACTTGATGAGATATTTCAACGTGTCAATAAACTAAAAGGCGAGAAAGTCCCCATCCAGACCGAAGCATTCAGTCTGCTGAAAGCTGCTGCAAAACTAGCCCAAGCCGCCGCCACTGCGACCGAAGACGAGGATGAACTTGTCAAAGGATATAAAAGCGTCCATCGAGCCTTGACCCGATTGGAAACGGCCATGTCCAGGGCAGAGATATACTGGTAATCATAGGTGTAAACTTAAGAAATGAGATTAGTGCCGGTTGAGTAGGCCACGGTAGTTTGTGGCCATATCGAAACCAAACGGGTCGACCCGCTCACTCTGGTTTCGATACGGCTGCCAACTGCTGCAGCCTACTCAACCGCCGTTTGCTGCCTCCTTAAGTTTACACTTATGTACTTGTAATATATTATTCCAAGGTGAACCCTTGACTTTGAATCACCCCGCGCAGATGCACACGGTTGGGACGCGACACGCGCCTGGCCGTGTGCTCTAGCCAACCATAATCCTCCATTTCGCCCTCTTTGCCCGGTACAGGAACTTGGCGCCCGTCATATATGCCAGTCTCAACCATCGCTCTGTCATAGGCGTGCAGCGCGGCATCCTCACGTGATTTATCGTGCTTTTCCCAGTGCAGAATGGCCTCCAGCGGCAGGCGCGGGCGAATGTTGGGCTCGGCGTCCGGCCAGCCCAGCGTCATGCCGGAGATGGGCATAACGTACTGGGGCAGATGCAGCAGCTCAATTACCTGCTGCGGGTTGGTGCGGATGCCGCCGATGTAGCACATGCCCAGCCCCAACGACTCGGCGGCCAGCGTGGCCGTTTGCATAAGCAGCGCCACATCCACCGCCGCCACCAAAAAATTCTCCATGCTGGAGGCCACGTGGTCATGCCCGCGCAATTCAGTTGCGCGATGCACCATGCTCACATCCGCGCACCAGGCCAAAAAGAGCGGCGCTTGGCGAATGTGCGCTTGGTCGCCGCAGAGTTCAGCCAGCTTGTCGCGCGTCTCTTGCTCGGTCACCGCCACCACGCTGTAAAGCTGTAGATTGGATGAAGTGGAGGCCCGCTGCCCCGCCGCCACAATGGTTTCCACCAGTCGCGGGGAACGAGGTCGGGTTTGTACGCGCGGACGGAATAGTGTTTGTAAATTTGTTCAATGGTTGGCGTGGTCATTCTGTGTTGAGTCTTTCTACGTTGGATTGAATGTATAAAGTAGGTGCGACATCCTTGTCACACGGTCTTGTTTGATGAGGACACATCGTCTCGCAATCGCACTCTGTGCGGCATCCATGCCGCACCTACGAATTCTCTGCAGGCGTAACTCTCAATCGGCTGAAAAACGCACGCAGCGCCTCCGTTTCCGCCTGCGCATCCTGAAATTGCCGCGCCGTTTCCCCACCGTTGCGGATAATGTCTGCAAATTGCTGCGCATCCGCACGATGTGCCTCGAGCACCTCCGCCAGCCGTCGCCCCAATGCCGGCAAATTGCCATTCTCCACCAGAATGCAGTTCTGCGCCGCCCCCTCGCCAATCATGTAATCAGCGCCGCCGATGCCGGAATAGCCCACCACCAGACAGCCGCAGGCCATCGCGTCCAGAACGGAAACGTGCATGGCTTCCTGCGTGGTGGTCGGCAAAAAGAGGGCGGACTGGCGCAGATGCGCGGCATATTCATCCTCGGCCAGCTCGCGCAGCGGCTGCCACGTGAATGCATCAAAGGGCGCGCCGCGCCGGGTGAGTATGCCGCGCAGCAGTTCGCCGCTGCTATCTTTGCGCGTCATGTAACTGATTTGCGGCCGTTTCTGCGCCGCATCATAAAAATAGCGGGCCGGGTCCACAAATTCGGGGATCAGCGTCACGTCGGCGTCCATGCTCCAGCGCAGCCAATCGCCCACCAGCGGCGACTTGGCCAGCACGTGCGCCACGCCGACGTCCCGCCAAGTTTCGCCCGGCTGTAAACGCGAGTAGGCGGGCGCCCAACTCAACACCAGTACGACGCGCTGGCCGGGGAAATGTTTGGTCTGCCGCGCAAAGTCTGCCATCACTTCGGGCAGCACCCACACATCCTGCGGCGTGAATTGAGGACGATCTTCCAGATAGATCACCGGCGCCTCAATGCCGTGCCAGCTCAATTGGAAGCCGGCGCGCTGATGCACAATGCATGCGTCAAAGCCCATCTGGCGCAGGCGCATCACGTGGCGATAGAGCGTTTTTACACCGCCCGAGGGTTGCGGAAAGTCGGGGCAGAAGTAGAAGATGCGGGTCATGTGGGTATTGTAGCGTAGGTGGGGGGATTGGAGAAAAGCGTGTAGCGAGTTGCGAGTTGCGTGTACCGGTTGAGATTTTTGATTCGGGGCGCGGGGCGGGTTTGGGTATACTAGCTTTACCCATACGCATAGGAGCGACTTTGTGGCGCGGTATGATTTTGAATTTTTGAGCGAGATTTACAATATTGAGACCATCGCCGGGGGCGGAAGCGTTCAGCAACGGCAAATTCAAACCAGCGTTTTGGCGCAGGCGTTGGCGTAAGATGAAGGGGCGGGCGCTGATTGAATACAGCACGGCAAAATCACCGAGGCTGAAATCCACTGGTTCGAGGCCGCCGGCATTGGGAGAAAGCTTCGAAAGCAATTCGAGATTTCGATTAAATGATTATGCGATATGTAAAATGCGTTTACAACGAAGTCTATTTTAAAGGGGATTGGGGCGGCACATATGAGCCTGATCTCATCGTTGGCAAAGTGTATCCGGTCGCGCCGCCGCTGCCCAACGACGATCCCTTCATGCTGCGGGTTTATGATGGTAGCTACGGCCAAGCCGGCAGCGAAATTGGCTATCTCTATCCGCGCGACTACTTTGAGCCTGTCTACCCCAATGGCCAGCAGGCCACCGAATCGATCACCGTGCATCTAGATGAATATACCAAGGGGGTGTTGCGCGCGCAGGCCATTTTGGCCCAAAAATCAGTGTCGGCGCTGGTGCGCCAATGGATCGAGGAGCAGTTGGATGAGCCAGAAAGGGTGTTGGAATAAAAGTCAGAACAACTTTACCCCGCCCTCACCTTCTCCTCCAACATATACACTGCGCGCAGCAAATGCAATTCATCATACATAATCTGCTCCCCCAGCGCCTCAAAGACGGGCCGTAGCGCCGTGGTTCCCAATTCAGCAAATTGTTGATGCACGCGTTCCTGATCGGCGGCAGAAAGCGTGGATTCGGCGCGCAGGCGGTCGACGGGCAGCGTTTCGCCGCCCTGCACAAACCTAGTCAAGTGCGAGAGGATCGTGCCGCGCTTGACGTTGTACGACGTCATGAGTTCGTCCATCGTTGCGCCGTCGCGATAGCGCTCGCCCACTTCTTCCGAACGCGATTTGCGGAAGCTGTTGCGCGGCGGCGCTTGGGTGGTCAAACGGGAGCGCTCAGCCAAACCGTGCTTGTGGCAGTAGTCGCGAATGATAGGGAGAAAGATGTGGGCGTAACGTTCGATTTTGGCTTGGCCCACGCCGTGAATGGCCGCAAAGTTTTCCGTGGATTGCGGGAAATAGGTTGCCATCTCCATGAGCGAGCGGTCGGCAAAGACCACATAGGGCGGCACGTTGGCGGCGTCGGCCAGCTCTTTACGGGTGGTGCGCAGCAGCGCCATTAACCCGGCATCGTATTCCAGCACCTCGGCCGCGGCCTGCTTGGTCTGCTCTTCCGCCAGCGTACCCCACACCTGCGCCTCACCTTTGAGCACGGCCCAGCCCGCCGGCGTCACCTTGAGGCTGCCGAACTGCATATCCTGCTCCAACAGACCCTGCACAATAAACTGGCGCGACAGATGCTTCCACTGCTCGGCGGAATGCTCCAGGCCAATGCCGTAGGTGGAGACGCGGTCGTGACGCCGATCCAGCACGGCTTTGGCCTGCGAGCCGCGCAGCACGTTGATAATGTGGTTGGCGCCAAAGATCTGCTCGGTGCGCACCGCACACGAGAGAAATTTCTGCGCCGACACGGTCAGGTCGACCTTTTCCACGTCGCCGCGCAGACAGTTGTCGCACATCTCACAATCGTCGTTGGTGTAGGTTTCGCCAAAATAATCGAGCAGTTGGCGGCGACGACACATATCCGATTCAGCCCAGCGCACCATCGCCTCCAGCCGCAGCGAGCGGCCACGCTCTTCGGTGGCCGCGCCTTGCTCAATAAAGCGGCGAATGGTAAATACATCGCCGCGGCTGTAGAGCAGCAGACAATCGGCGCGCAGCCCGTCGCGGCCGCCGCGGCCGATCTGCTGGTAATAGTTCTCCATGTCCTGCGGCAGGTCCACGTGCAGCACAAAACGCACGTCCGGCTTGTCGATACCCATGCCAAAGGCCACCGTGGCCACAATAATGCGCACGTTGTCGCGAATAAAGTCGTTCTGGTTGCGCTGTCGCGTCCCCGCATCCAACCCGGCGTGATAGGGCCGCGCCGCAATGCCTTTGTCATGCAAAAAGCCGGTCAGATCGTCCACCGTGCGGCGGGTGGCGCAATAGATAATGCCCGACTGCTCCTCGTGTTGGGCCAGAAAGTCGAGCACCTGGCCGGGTGCGTTGTTTTTGGCCAGCAAGCTGATGAAAAGGTTGGGCCGGTCAAAGCTGGCCACAAAAGTGTTTTCGGCCTGAAAACGCAG
>JAWKON010000052.1:0-64169 GCA_041391125.1 Caldilineaceae bacterium | reverse complement strand
GCCGCGGCTCGACTCCTCGATTTTTCTGATCAGCAATGCGCGCGCTTCCGGCCTGATGGATACCGGTGAACGCTATACCGGTACATACGCCGCCGCCGTGGAAAATGACGCTATCATTGGTGTGGTCGCCCAATTTTGGAACGGGAATCTGCTCTGCCAGGCGCCGCTGGACCTGCTGGATGATCTGTGGCGGGCGGCTGTTGATGCATCTGGCCGGGCGGTGCGCGGCGTCGTGGGACCAGCCCCACAGGTCGCCGCCATCCGCGCCGGGTTGAATATACCCGAGGAACGCGTGCAGATGGACGAAAGCGAAGGACTTTTCAGCCTGGCGCTCAGCAAACTGAGCGAGCCAGAACCCTTGCGCACCGGCGCAGTGCAGGGCCGCCGCATGGAACAGCGCGATCTGAATCTATTAGCGGCATGGCGCGCTGAATACAACATGGAAGCATTGGGGGCCGCAGATTCGCCCACTCTACGCGAAGAATGCCGTGCCACCATGGAACGTTCCCTGCGTGAAGGCACAACCTGGGTGCTGGAATCCAATGGCCATCCGGTGGCATCCACCTCCTTCAACGCCCGCATTGCCGAAGCCGTGCAGGTGGGCGGTGTGTGGACGCCCCCAGAATTGCGCCGTCGCGGCTACGCCCGCGCCGCCGTGGCCGCATCCCTGCTGGATGCGCGGGCGGAAGGTGTGGAAAAGGCGATCCTGTTTACAGGGCAAGATCACATTGCCGCCCAAACAGCCTATCGCGCATTGGGTTTTCAACTTATTGGGGATTATCGCTTGCTCTTGTTCACAGCATGAGAGGGAGCAGGGCAGTGTACTTCTCACTGCCAACTGGTTACTTTAACACGAAAATGCTTAACTTAATGGCAGTGAGTGTACTTCTCCCCTGCTCCCTTTCCCCCTTTCTCCCCTTCCCTCTTCTCAATTACTCCGCTGCTGCGGCGGCATCCCCGGTCGCAACGGCGGCATAGGCTGCAGAATTTTGCGCCGCGCTGGCGTCAACCGATCCAGCAGTTCCTGGGAATATTCGTAGCCATAGCGCGTGCGCGCCCAGCTCACGCCGTAGCGGTAGATGGTGACGCGGCGTTCGCCCTCGGGGTTAGTGCGGCTGCTGCCGCCGTGCATGAGACCATCCACAAAGAGCAGCGCATCGCCCTTGTTGCAATAAACCGGCACCGCGCCTTCCAAATGATCCATGCGGTCGCCGGCGGCGTAGTCACCCGCATTGGGGTGTGCGAAATTGGATTTGTGGCTGCCCGGAATCACCATGGTGGGGCCATCGCCCGGCCCAATGTCATTGAGCGCCAAAATAATGTTGACCTGTCCGCAACGGAAGACGCCATTCGTGTAAAGGTAGCGCCCGCGCAATGCGCCTTTATAGCCGCCCGAATGCACTGGGTGATGCCCACCCGACCGCCGGATCGACGCCATGCACTCATCGATAAAAAGCCCCTCGACGTATGACTGCTCCTCCCCACAATAGTGGCGCACATAGTTGATCCAGCCCGGATTGTCGATCAACCGCTCAAAGGGTTCGCCGGCCTCCACACAGTTGTGCAACTCAAAGCCCGTATCGCCCGTGTAGTCGCGGCGCTGGGCGTTGCCCCACCACTCACCATACGCCAACGGCGGAAAATTATCAAACGCCTGGTTCAAATCATCCAACAGCGCCGGCTCCACCGCATTGGGGATCACCAAATAGCCGTTGAGGTCAAACATAAAATCGTCCAAGGGGGAGGGATTTCGTGGTTCCATGTGGAAAGGCTCCGATTTTTGTGGAAGGATCATGAGGAAAACTTGAATTATTGCGTGTTGCGTGTACCGGTTGAGCAACTTGTATCGAGGCAAGGTCGTCAACCGCTTGACGCAACACGCAATACGCCACAGATTTCACAAGAACTCGTGATTCCCCCTACACCAACCTCAACTCCTGCAACAAGCGCTTTGCTTCCGGTATGTGTTCCGCAAAGTGCTTTTGGCGCAGAAAGGTGCTGCCGGGGTAGAGCAGCGAGGTGGGATGATATAGGTGGATCACGTTTTTGTCGGCAAAGATGGGGTGGCGCGTGTCCAGCGGATCGGTGTGCCGGTTGGCCAGCAGCGCTTTGCCCGCAATGTTGGTAAAGGTGATGTCGCCGTGCGGCTGAAAGGCGGCATCGCTGTGCATCATGCGGTAGACCTCTTCACCCAGGCCGATGACTAACTCGGGCTGGCAGAGTGCAACTTCTTGAACCAGGTTGCGCTGCATGCACGGTGGCGCCACGCTGAGATAATCTTTGCGCGTGGCCTGCACTTGCGGATTGGCGGCGTCGATCCACCCGAGCTTTTTGTATGCTTTTACATCGTCGTCATCAATCAAATAACATTTGACCATATTGGTCAGCCACACATCTTTACGCAGATCCAGCCCCAGCGGCTCCAAATAGTTGCGGCGCAGGCTGTCACCGGTTGGATAATCGCGCACGTTATAGTTATCAAAATAGCGCGCCGAATCAAAGGGCTCGGCAATATCATCCACCGGCGCGAAACGCTGATCCGCCACCGTGGCAAAGCGGCAATTGGGATATGCGCCAATGATCATGACGCGCTTTTGCGCCAGCCAAGTGGGCACAACCGGCATTAGCGGCCTTTGGCCCGCATAGTGGGGCGGCAGCTCTGGCGTGGGATAAAACGGGTGTTTGTTGACGACCGGGCATTCGGGAATGCGGCAAATAGAGATGAAGGCCAAGTGGGCGCGCACATCTTCATCAATGGTGGGAATATAAGGCACAAAACCGTCTGACATGGGGGAGCCTCCTTTTACACAGGGGTAAACGTGAATGGCGCGGCAAAAGTGAGATACCCATAGTGTACCTCGAATTCGCCGCAGCGCAAAGCAATTGATAGACCATTTGTAACTACTCAGCCGTTCCCTGAGCTTGTCGAAAGGAATGGCGGCCTTCGACAAGCTCAGGCCTCGAGTGGCTTGGTAGTTACGACCATTCAACATAACATCTGCACATCGCGCAGAGAAGAGCCATCCGCGGGCGAAGCGTGGGTGAAGACGCTCAGAATCTCGGCGTCCACCCCCGCCTCTTCCAGATAAGCGCGCAGCTTCTTTTTACCGCGAAAGACCAGCAGATTGACCGCATTGGCGCTGATGCCCAATCTTTCGCCCACCTCCTCAGCGGAATCGCCCTCCACCAGGCGATCCCAAACGGCAATGCGATAGTGTGCGGGTAATTGTTGCAGACAGCTATGCAGCACTTCGCCGATCTGCGCGGCGGCGGCCATTTGCTCTGGGCAATCGCCTACACTGGTCACGTGCGTTAACACATCGGCCGGATCATAGATGGCGCGCTTTTGCCAGGCCGCGCGCCGCAATTCACCGGCGATTTCGTTGCGGATCACCTGCGCCATCCAAGAGGTAAAGCGCCCCGTCCCGCCATATTTGGTCAACAGCGCGTGCTGGTTGCGGGCCAGTTTCTCCAATGTGTCCTGCACAAAATCCTGGGCCAGCTCCGCCAATTCAGCCGCCGAGAGCGCATAAAGGATCGACACGCTCTCCTGGCGCATATCCAAATAGCTGGCCGCCACGCGAAAGAGATAGTTGGCCAGATCTTGATGGGCCGCCTCCTGGCTCTGGACGCCACTGCGGCCCGCCAGATCGGCCACCCACTCGTGGTCGGCGCGTCGATGCGCCGCCTTTTGGCCGCGACCGCGATGACCGGCCACGGCTGGAGGTTCTACATCTTTTGGTTGGTTCTTTGAGTACATGCGGGGGAACCTTTGCTGATAGTTCTCCCCACCGTGCGCTTCTCTCTGCGAGCTGGAGAGGCGCGCGAGGCTGTCTTCTCCGCACCCAAAGGGATGCAGCGGAGAGGGGCCGGGGGAGAAGGGATTTGACGAAAAGCAAACTTCATATTATCACCCTGTGCGTCACCTGTGCGTGGCTGCTGTGCGTCAGCTTGTATCATTTGGCTCTGTAAATGCCCGGCCGAATTGCCCCTTTGCAGCGTTCAACTGTCAATTCGGCCGGGCTTTTACAATCGCAGGTGGTATTACAGGCCGCGGGCGCGGCACATGACAAAGCACCTTACTCACACTTTACCTTCTCTGGGCAAAGTGCTATCATATCAGCGCAGCGTTCGCTATCACACTGTGCGGCACGTTTGCACTGACAATGTCCATGGTCGCTAGAGAGATTGCGACCTCTAGCGTAGGTCATCCTTGTAGAACGACCTACGGTTCTGGCCCATACGCTGCCAATCACGACTGAAGATCACACAGGAGACGCCCGTTGTCCGCACCCATCCCGGTTCCGCGTTTTGGCGACAGCCTGGCCATCTTTGTCGCCGACCTGCGAAGCTGGGTTTTCCCATCCCAAGTCAAAGCCGCCCAATATTTCAACCTGACGCACTCCACAATTTCGCGCTATGAAAACAACCGATTAACACCCCAAATCGGCTACATTGCGCATCTGGCTCACCTGTTTGTCGAGCAGAATCACGCCGCAGACCCTCAAGAGACCGGAGATGCGGAATTGGCGCGCGCCCGCCAGACGCTGCTGAATGAAGTGAACCAGGTCATACGCTGGTGCTACCCCGGTGAAAAACCCTTGCAAAGTTGGGATGAATTGAGTGCCGTGAGCGCGGCCTATCGGACCGATCCGGCGGGCGCGCGGCCACCGGCGCCGCCGGCGCCCGCCTTGCTGGCCCACACACGCGCCGATTGGGACGCCGCACCCGATGTGTCTACTTTCTATGGACGCCAACAGGAACTCAAAACTCTCACCCAATGGGTACTCGACCACCATTGTCGCTTGGTCAGCGTGTTGGGTATGGGCGGCATCGGCAAGACCGCTCTGGTGACACACCTGGCCGAGCAATTGGTGGGGCAATTCGACCGCTTGATCTGGCGCACGCTGCGCAATGGCCCCTTGATTCACGAATTGCTCGACGCGCTCGTCGGTCTGGTCACCGACCAACCCGTGGACCTGGCCAACGCCACGTTGGATCAAAAGATCGCCGTGCTGCTGGATGGGCTGCGCACGCATCGCTGCTTGCTCGTGTTGGATAACTGGGAAACACTGCTTGGTGCGGGCGGTGAATCGGGTCACTTCCGCACAGGCTATGAGGCGTATGAATACTTTCTGCGCGCTGTGGGCGAAACGCGCCATCAAAGCTGCCTGCTCATGACCAGCCGTGAAAACCCGGCCCTTGTGGGGCTTTTTCAGGGCCAATCCAATGCGGTGCAGACGTTGCGCTTGCGCGGCTTAGACGCCGAGGAGACGCGGCAAATCCTGGCCGACAAGGGGTTGAGCGGTCCGGCGCGCGTGTGGGATGAGCTGAATCAGCGCTACTCGGGCAATCCGCTGGCGCTCAAATTTGCCGCTGAGACGATCCAAGAAACCTTCGTCGGCGACATCGAACAGTTTTTGAACGCCGATGTGGCGGTGGTGGGCGAGGTGCGCCGGGTGTTGGATCAGCAATTTGCCCGACTCACGGCGCTGGAGCGGGACATTATCTTCTGGCTGACCGTGACGCTGGAGCCCACCACATTGGCCGATCTACAGCGCCTAATGATCCAACCGCCGCCGGTTGTCGAATTGGTAGACGCCCTGCAATCGCTGCGCCGCCGCTCGCTCATCGACCAGTCTAGCCGCGGCTTTGCGCTGCAAAACGTCCTGCTCGAATATAGCGCCGCCCGCCTGATCGACCAGGTTTGTGACGAAGTCGTAGGCGACTCCAGCCCGCTTCTCCAAAGCCATGCGCTGATCCTGGCCCAAGCCAAAGAGTATGTGCGCAACAGCCAGACCCGGCTAATTTTGCAGCCCATCGGCGAGCGCTTGCAAAGCCAGTGGTTGGAGGCGCAACTGCAAGCCTATTTCAAGAAATTGCTGGATAAACTGCGCCAAAGCCCGGATGCTCTGCGCGGCTATGCCGGGGGCAATCTGCTCAATCTGTTGCTACATCTAGGGATGTCGGCGCGCGGTTATGATTTTTCCCATCTGGCCGTGTGGGAAGCTTATTTGCGCAACGCCGCCCTGCCCGCGGTCAATTTTCAGCGCGCTGACCTTTCGGGTTCGGTTTTTACCGACGCTTTTGTGGGCATTAACGCAGTGGCGCTAAGCCCAGATGGCGCGTTGCTGGCCGTGGCCACCGAAAGCGAAGTCCACGTGTGGAAGGTGGCCAGTGGTCAACTTTTTGCCGTCTTTCAAGGACATACGGATTTGGTGTGGGCAGTCGCCTTTAGCCCAGATGGGCGCATGTTGGCTAGCGGCAGCGCCGACCAGAGCGTGCGGGTTTGGGATTTGGAGACGCTTCACTATCGCCAAATAATGGAAGACCACATTAACTGGGTCTGGTCAGTGGTCTTTGCGCCAGATGGCGCCACCCTCTTTAGCGGCAGCGAGGATGGAACCGTCCGCCAGTGGGATCTAATCAGCGGCCAATGCCGTCATGTTTTTCACCGCGCAACCGCCGCCGTTTTTGCTGTGGCGGTGGATTCCACGGGGGAATTGTTGGCGGTTGGGGGTGACAACGGCATGATTGAAATTTGGCATATTGCAACCTTAGCACGCGTGCGCACCCTGACCGTACCCACCGCCATCGGTCCGCACAAAAATGTTGGCGCCGAAATCTTGACGCTGGCCTTTAGCCCCAACGGCGCCTTGCTGGCTAGCGGCGGCAATGATGGCGCCGTGTACTTGTGGGATGCGCAAACAGGGCGGCTGGTTCAAGTTTTGAAGGGTCACACGCAGCGCATCTCCTGCCTTAGCTTTACGCCCGACGGTGCTCTAATCGTCAGCGGCAGCTACGATGAAACCATCCGTCTGTGGGATGTGCGCAGCGGCCAATTGCGCCACCTGCTGCACAAACACAGTCAGGCCGTACGTTCGCTGGCCATAAGCCGCGATGGGCAAACGCTGGTCAGCGGCAGCTACGACCAGACCATCCGTATTTGGAATTTGCCGGGCGGCCAGATGCTCAACACGCTGCACGGCTACACGCAAGAAGTGCGCGCGATGGCGTTGAGCCCAGATGGGCGTACGCTGGCCAGCGGCGGCGCCGACCAGACCGTGCGCATTTGGGACGTCGTCGCCGGTCAACTGCGCCACACCGGTCACGCACACCGGCGCTGGGTGCAGGCGTTGGCCTTCAGCCCCAACGGCGAATTTCTGGCCAGCGGCAGCTATGACCGCACCGTGCGCATTTGGGACGCGGCCACGGGGCAACTGCTGCGCACGCTGGAAGGTCCGGCGCGCTGGGTGTGGAGCGTGGCGTATAGCCCGGATGGCGCGCTATTGGCCGCCGGGTCCGCCGATGGCATCATTACGCTGTGGGACACGCGCACATGGCAAATTCTGCACCGTTTTGAGGGGCATACGCGTGGCGTCTGGTCCATTGCGTTTGACGCCAGCGGCGCACTGTTAGCCAGCGCCGGCGAAGATGGAACCGTGCAGCTTTGGGACGTGCCTGCGCGTCAGTCGCGTCAAACCCTGCACGGCGACGGCGATGCGATCTATCATGTGGTCTTTGCCGCAACGGGCAAAAGCATCTTTAGCGCCGATGAAAAGGGCCACCTTGACATTTGGGATGTGGACACGGGCGTGCGGCGCACTGCATTGCACCCGACCAGTCGGGCTATAACCGCATTGGCATACAGTTCACCTGGGTCATGGTTGGCGATTGGCGCCGGCGATGGAACGATTTACGTGCTGGATGTCGCCACCGGGGAAATCATCCGCACGCTCACTAGCCACGGCAAGGCTGTTTCCAGCCTGGTTTTTGGCATGGAGAGTGCGCTGTTAATCAGCGGCAGCTATGATGAAACCATCCGCTTCTGGCATGTGGAAAGCGGGCAGCAGATTAAACTGTTGCGCGTTGAGCGGCCATATGAAGGTATGAACATTTCTAACGCCACCGGCCTTACCCGCGCCCAGCGCGCCACGCTCCAAAACCTCGGCGCTATTGAATCGTAGGACAATGGGAACTGTCAGCGAACTGAAATACTTAAAAATCTGCTTTTCTGTTACATTACTATTATGACCGCTGATGTTTTGGCGCGTGCTATAATAACAAGTCTAGCGCAATCTAGAACTGCTGCATTTTATGTTGTTTCAGGCCAATTGAACACAAGTTCGCAAGAAATTACTGGCACAATATTGCAGGATTTATCTGTTAAAGCATGAACGTAACGCACATCGTGAACCACAAAGATGCACCGGCGCCAAACCGCACAACTATTTTTTTGTTAGGGTTAATCCTTCTGCTGGCGGCAACATTACGCTTTTATCATTTGGGGACTGAAAGTTTTTCCTATGACGAAGGAATCATGCTGGATGTCACCGGCAGTCTGGACAATGTGATTGCCAATGTGGCCAAAGGACGTCCACCGCTCATCGTGATCGCGGGGTATGTTTGGGTAAACGTCTTTGGCGACACCGAAGCCGCCACACGGTCGCTTTCGGCCGTGGCTGGGGTTATTTCGGTTTGGCTGTTATATGCCGTCGGACGTGATTTGTTTAACAAGCGGGTTGGGTTGATTGCCGCGCTTTTAATGAGCATCTCCATATTTCATATTTTTTATTCGCAAGATTACCGCTATTATGGCCTATTGGGCTTTACCTCGCTTTTCTCTTTCTATTTTTACGTAAAAGCACTGAAGACAGAACGTACCGTCTATTTTATAATATATCCGATTGCCGCTGCATCAGTCTTTTATGCGCACTATCATGGCGCTTTTGTGCTTTTGGCCCAAGGCGTCTTTTTTCTGCTCCAATGGTATAAATATCCGCCGCGCACCAGGTATTATTGGTTTTACACCCAGGTGGCAATTGTGCTGCTGATCTCTCCCAGCGTTTATCGGTTAGGCATGGATTATTGGGCCGGCGCTTCCAATGGAGACTTTAGCGGCTCGCTGGGCGTGTTGGGTAATGGCGGCCCCTTGCGCAATATGCCGCTTTGGCTGCCCATTCATACGGTGCTCATAGGCTTTCTGTTTATTACCGTCGACAATGTGTTCAACCTGCCATACCTGGCATTAAGCATTGCCTTTGTGGTGGTTAGCACCCTGCTCTATGTCCTACGGCAGGGATTTGCGCAATGGGTGGGGCAGTTTGCTACAGTTTGGGCGGAAATGTCAGATTTTACCCAAAAATCGACAGAGCTGATCTTATTGGGCTGCTGGCTATTGATTCCGGTGATCACACCATTTGTGATCTCGGTTTTGTGGAAACCAATCTACATGCCGCGCTATACAATCGGTGCGCTGCCTGCGCTGTGCCTGATCGTGGCGCTATTGCTGTTCACCATACGACGCGTGGCGCCCGAAATTATCCTTTTGGCAGCATTGGGCATCATGATTGGGCCTGGATTACAGCAATATTACACGCACGATGTAAAGGAGCAGTGGCCCGAAGCAGCGGAGCAGATTTCATCCCAGGTACAACCTAACGATGGTATTGTGTTTGTTTCCATCAATAATGAACCGGCCACGCGCATTCAGTATACATTTGATCGTTATTTTGGCGGTCACTTGCCTGAATGCCTGATCGATGCCGGCCTGGATGGCTCAGAGCAGGCGCTGCCAAATTTGAAAAGTTGCGGCGCCAATATGCAACGCGTCTGGTTCATCTCGCGTGTTTCCAAAGATGATGATCAGGCAACGATTCAAAAACTTTTTTTCGATCCCCCCGAATCGTCCTGGCATATTGAACAAGAGCAAGCTTACACGGGTCTGGTTGTGCGCTTGTTAACCCCTCGATAGTAGATCAAAACTATGCGTTCAGACATGGCCATTCACGCGGAACCACAGCCTGTTCCCCCGTCGTCCGCGTTCACCGTTTCGCTCAAAAAACGCCTGCTTTCCGGTGGCATCTGGTCATTGGGTGGTCGGGTTGCCACAGCCGTCACCTCCATTCTGGTGAATGGGATTTTGGCTCGCCTGCTGTCACCCGATGAAATGGGCGCCTATTTCCTGATATTTAGCGTTGCCACCGTCGGCGCCACGCTGGGGCAACTAGGATTTGCCGAAACATCGGTGCGTTTGGTAGCGGAAGCGCTGGGCCAAAATCAGCCGGGGCGGGCGGCCAAGGCGATTCGTTTTGTCTTTTTGTATGGCGGGCTGGGTAGTTTGGCCGTGGCGCTCTTTTGGGCATTGGGAGTGGGAAACTGGACAGCGGTGGCGCTATTTGATTCACCGCTGATGGGCCAGCTTTCTGTTTTGGTGGCGGTCTGGTGCTTCCTATTCGCCATGCGCAACCTGTTGGCCGAAACGTTCCGCGGCTTTAAAGATTTTCATCTGGCCGTGCTTTTTGGCGGCGCCGTGCATTCGATATTGGCCGCCATCCTATTTGTCGCCGTCTGGATTTTCTGGCATGAGGCCACGCTAGGGCAGGTGTTGATCCTGGTGATTGGCTCTGTGGCGGCCAGCAACTTGATGGCGCTGGCGCTACTGGGGCGCAAAGTGGCCAAGCTGGGCGCCGCAGGTGGCGCCACGAGCGGCGCGGAACCCTTGCAAACCGGCCCACTCTTTAATATTGCGCTGCCGCTCTGGCTCAATCAGCTCACGATTTTCGGTCTGGCGCGCGTTAATTTGTGGATTCTGGGCGCCTATCACCCCAAGGATGAGGTGGCGATTTATGGTGCGGCCTTGACCTTGGCCACGCTGGTCACTATGCCGCTTTTGGTGGTGGGCGCGGTGGTGCCGCCCTTTATTGCCGAAATGTATGCCCGCCGCGAAAATGAGCGGCTGGAAAACATTTTGCGCACCATTACGACGCTGGCGGGTATGCCCACATTGCTTGTGCTGATAGTTTTCAGCCTGTTGGGCGGCCCGATTATGGGTTTTATTTATGGCGATTTTTACCGGCAGGGGGCGCTGGTTCTGGCGCTCCTCAGCCTGGGGCAGACGGTCAACGTGTGGACCGGCCCGTGCGATCCGGTGCTGCGCATGACGGATCGTCAAAAGACCATCATGTGGATCAGCCTGCTGGCCGGTTTTTTCAATGTGGCCGGGTCGCTATTGGTGGTTGAGAAGTATGGTATTACCGGCGTCGCGTTAGTCACCGCGCTGGCTTTGATTTTGCAGAATTTGGCGGCGCTGCTCTATACAAAAAAGCAGGTGGGCATCTGGACCCACGTGCGTTTGGCATGGCCGCCAGTCAAACAACTGTTGCGAAGTTAGCCGCCGATTTCTGCCCAGTTTAAAATAACAGCGAGAAGCAAATGCTTTCAAAGAAATTTATGGCGCGCGCACAGGATAAACTGGCGCGCGAATCACATCGTATGCTCAAGCGCTTCTATCATCTAAAAAATAGAAGTGATGCTAAAAAACGCATAATGTTTGTCATGGGCTGTCAGCGCTCCGGCACCACGCTGATGATGCACATTCTGGAAAAAGATTACGCCACCTCGATCTATCACGAGCAGAGCGTCCTGTCGTCGGGCGACAAAGTGGAGCACTTGCGCCTCAACTCGCTCAATTATGTGAAAAAGGTGCTTACGCGCGATCGGGCCCATTTTATCGTTTTGAAGCCCCTGGTTGAATCACAGCGCACAACGGCCCTACTAGATGTCTTCCCCAATTCCAAAGCGCTTTGGATGTATCGGTCTTATCACGACGTGGTCAATTCCAATTTGAAGCGTTTTGGCCTGCAGAATGGTATTAGCGATATTCGACCGATTGCGCAGGGTGATCCTGATAATTGGCGCTCTACCGGCGCTTCGGATTCCGTGCGCGCTATTGTGCAGGAGCACTTTGCCGAAGATATGAACCCGTATGATGCGGGTGCGCTCTTCTGGTATGCGCGTAACAGCCTCTATTTCGAGCAAAACCTGACGCAGAACCCGCACATCATGCTCTGTAATTACCGGGATCTGGCGCTCAAACCGCTGCGCTTTATGCAGGAACTCTACCACTTTATGGGGCAAGATTTTCCCGGCGCGCACCTTGTGGCTGATGTAAAAGATAGTTCGGTGGGGCGGGGCAAACATGTGGAGCTTTCGCCCGCGGTGGAAGAATTATGCGCCGACTTGTATGAGCGTATGGATGCCGTCTACGCCACCACAGAGCAGTATCATCGCATCCATGCCGATGAAGCCACCGAGACCAGCGATACACAAGTGATTGCTTGAGGCCAGCATGGCGACTTCGCACGGTAACCAGATCGCATTCTTTTTGCCCGACCTGATTGGCGCCGGCGCCCAACGCGTCATGCTCAATCTGGCCAAGGGGGTGGCCGCGCGCGGTTATGAAGTGGACATGGTGCTGGCCAAGGCGCACGGTTCGTATATGCGCGAAGTGCCGGAGGCCATCCGCATTGTGGATTTGGGGGCGCCGCGTCTGATAGCCAGCGTGCCGGCGTTGACCCGCTACATGCGCAACGAGCGACCGCGCGCCATTCTGTCCGGGCTGGCCAATGCCAATATTGTGGCGCTGTGGTCCAAAAAAATGGCGGGCATTTCGGCGCGGTTGGTGGTGACCGAGCACAACACGCTCTCGGTCGACACGCAGAACGCGCTCAACTGGCGCGCCCGCCAGATTCCGCGGCTGATCAAGCGCTTTTATAACTGGGCGGATGGCATTGTGGCGGTTTCCAATGGCGTGGCCAATGATCTGGCCCAGTCGACCTCAATTCCGCGGGAGCGCATTCGGGCTATTTACAATCCGGTCATTCTGCCCGACGTAGCGGCCAAAGCCGCCGCCCCCGTGGAGCACCCCTGGTTTGGCCCCGGCGAACCACCCGTCTTGCTGGGCGTGGGCCGGTTGACCATGCAGAAGAATTTTCCACTGCTCATCGAGGCGTTTGCCAAAGTGCGCCAAAATCGACCGGCCCGACTGCTGATTTTGGGTGAAGGGGAAGATCGCCCCAAGCTGGAAAAATTGGCGCGCACGCTCGGCGTGGAGTCCGATGTGTCACTGCCGGGCTTTGTGGAGAACCCGTACGCCTACATGGCCAATGCCGCGCTCTTTGTGCTCTCGTCCAGTTGGGAAGGGTTGCCCACCGTGCTGATCGAGGCGATCTATTGTGGCGCGCCCGTTGTGGCCACCGATTGTCCCAGCGGACCCCATGAAATTTTGGCGGCGGGCCAATATGGCGCGCTGGCGCCGGTCAATGATGTGGACGCCTTGAGCCGCATTATCGAAGCCGCCCTGGACGGCAAAACGCCGCGTCCCAGCCAGGAGAGCTGGCGCCCATTTGAAATGGATACCGTGGTTAGCCAATACCTGGCCACCCTATTGAACGAGAACTAGACCAGATCATGCGCAGAATCGCCTTTTGGCTATCGCTCGCCTTCATATTTTCCATTCCCTGGGAGAACAGTGTCGTGCTGCCGGGTTTGGGTTCCATTGCGCGCATTATCGGCCTATTGGCCACGGCATCCTGGATGGGCAAGGTGCTGATCAAGGGTGAATTGCGCCGCCCGCACCTGTTTCACCTGCTGATGTTCGTTTATATTGCCTGGAACGCCGCCACCATTTTCTGGAGCATAAAGCCCGTTAATACACTTGACCGGGCTGAAACCTATATTCAGCTCTTTATTTTTGGTCTGCTGATTTGGGACCTCTTTGACAACCGCGCCGCCTTGGATGACGGGATGCAAATGTACATTCTAGGCGGCGGCGTGGCCATTGTCAGCACAATTTTTAACTATTTTGCCGGCGTTGGCGTGCGTGGCGGCATTCGCTATGCCGCCAGTGGATTTGACCCCAACGATATGGGTATTACGCTGGCCATTGGTATGCCCATGGCGTGGTACCTGGCCACCTCAAGCCGCGCAAGGACGATGGGTTGGCTGCTGCGTCTGCTAAATTACACTTATATTCCCGGTTCCGTCATGGCAATCTTGTTAGCGGCCAGCCGCACCTCGTTGATTGCTACGGCGCCCGCCGCACTTTATATATTGATGACATTTAGCCGCTTGCGGCTGGTGACGCGCGTTATTGTCTTTTCAATTTTGGTTTATGCGCTTTTTGCCATCCAGCCCTACATCCCTGAATCGTCATTTCAGCGCCTGTCGCAAACAGGGGATTCAATTGCCAGCGGTAATCTGACCGGCCGCGTAGACATTTGGCGCGAAGGGTATCAAGTGTTTGCCGCCCATCCGCTACGCGGCGTGGGCAGCGGCACATTTCGGGACGCGATTGATGCAAAGAAAGCGCCGCATAATGTCTTTGTGGCGCTCAGCACCGAAACCGGTCTGATTGGCATCACACTGATGGGACTAATTCTAATGATTGTCGTGCGTCAGATTGGGCAGCATCCATTGTGGACAGAGCGCATGTTGTGGGCTAGCAGCCTTATCATCTGGCTCTTGGGGGCCATGACGCTAAATTGGGAGTATCGCAAGCCCACATGGCTGCTTTTTCTGCTGATCGTTTGTAGCGCCCATGCGTTAGCACGGCAACAGCAGGCTCCGCAAGCGACGACTGCCCGCCAGTTGCTGCTGCCGTTGCATTCTGGCATCGCGCTCAAAAGGTAACGTGAATTATGCAGAGCAATCAGCGCGTTTCGCGCCTCCTAACCGTAGGTCCGCTGCCGCCGCCGCCCAGCGGGGCCAATATTAGCTTTCAGGTCTTCTGTGCGGAGGCGGTGGGCGTCAATCGACTTTCCCATTTGGAGATTATCGATTCTTCGCCCAAGCGCATTAAGCAGAACACCAGTATTTTGACCTTCCGCAATTTGAGCCAGGCCGGGCGCGTGATCCGCCTGTTTGCCGCCAAAATCAAGCAAGCAGATGCCGCGCTGATTTTTGGCTCGAACCAATTTCTGGCTTCGCTCACACCCATTTTGGTGTTGATCGCTAGACTGTCTGGCAAACCTTGTTATATTCGTTCATTTGGCGGCTCGGTGGATCAATTTAGCCAGCAGACGAATGCGCTCTTGCGCTGGTTGATGTTCACGGGGTTCCGGCTGTCAAACGGGCTAATTGTGGAGACGCAACTGCTCTATACTTATTTCAAAGAGGCGCCAGGCATCAAAACGTATTACGTACCGGCATATCGGACCATGCCAAAGGATGGGCCACCCCCTGTATCTTTGGCCAACCACCATGACGAAACGCGCAAGCCGCTGCGGCTGGTCTTTGTCTCCTGGGTGCGGGCGGAAAAAGGCGTAACCGTGCTGCTGGAGGCGCTGCGCCAACTGGCCTCAGAGGAGCAGGCGGAAATACATTGCGATATCTATGGCCCTGTTCTGGAACGGTATCGCCAACAGTTTGAGAGCGAATTGGAACGCACGAGTTGTGCTCACTATGGCGGCGCTTTAGAGCCAGAATTGGTGGTGCCCACACTGCAAAATTATGATGCACTGGTCTTCCCCACCTTCTGGCAAAGCGAGGGGCAACCGGGCATTGTAGTCGAAAGCATGATTGCCGGGATTCCAGCCATTGCGACCAATTACAGATCCGTGCCGGAAGTGATCACGCATCAAGTCAATGGGCTGCTGGTAGAGCCGCGCAACGCCTTTGATCTGGCCGACGCCATTCGCACCGTGCTCCACAATCGGCAATTGCTCCCCGCAATGGGCCGTCGCAATTGGGAAATGCGCACGCAATATGATACCGACACGGTCATCGCTCAGCTTTTGCGCATTCTAAAAGGGGATGCGGTGGAGATAACAGAGCCGCAAACCGCCGCCCAAGCGGCGGATATTTGGAAGCCGAAGGTGGCTAAATGAAGTTGCGTTCTCTGCGCTCCATCCCCGGCATCCAGGTTCACTTTGCCGATGAGACGCGCTGCATTGCCTCGCGCGGCCTCAACATTGTGCGCAGCGATGACCGCGGCGTGAACTGGCGCGAGTTTTGCCGCCTGCCGTCTGATCCGGTCAACGCGGCTCTGCAGCGCGTGGGGCTCTACCAGCGGCTGGTGCGCGGCGGCGTCAACACGATCATGCCGTTCGAGTCGTACGCGGACGAACATTGGGTCGCCATTGCGGCGGGCAAACTCTATTTGTTGCAACCCAACGCCAAGCGCGCACAACCTTTCTGGTCCATTCCCCGGGGCCGTCGCCCGCTGCGGCGGGGAATGTCCACCTTGGGCAAGCAGATTTTTGTGGGAGAGTATTTCAGCAATCCTGGACGTGATGACGTGCATATTTATCGACTCATGTTTGACCCCGGCCGCGCCGATGTAAAAACGGAGTCCCTGTATTGCTTTCCCGCCGGAACTATTCGGCATGTACACACGGTGGACCCCGATCCACAGAGCGGGAAGCTTTGGGTTTCCACCGGCGACCATGACGCCGAATGTATGATCATCATATTAGATCCGCAAACAGGCGCCATCGAAACCATTGGTCAAGGCAGCCAGATGTGGCGTTCGGTCAGCTTTGCCTTTCGGCCCGATGCCGTCTATTGGGGCAGCGACGATCCGCTGGGCGCTAATCAGATTTGGCGTTATGACCGGAGCACCGGCCAAACCTCTGCCATTGGGGAAGTGAAGGGGCCGATCTATTACAACGCCTGTTTGCAAGATTACATCATCTTTGCCACAACTGTAGAGGACGGCGATGGTCATCAGGATGGCTATGGTCGCCTTTATGGAGTTAATTTGCTGAACCCATCCTCTGGTTGCGGCGTTATAGAGTTGTTGAAGCGGCCCAAGGACCAATGGCACTCGCGCTATTTTGGTTACGGGTTGTTTGAGTTTGCAGAGGGCTGCGCTGGCGGCAATCGCTTTTGGGTAACGGCCAAAGGATTTCGCGGCGGCCTCAGCAGCACATTGTTTGAAGTTTCAGAATCATCGTCAAAGTTATAGAGGTTCAAAATGCGTATTTTGATGTTAGCACATTTCTATCCCCCTGAGATGGGGGGGCGGGCGCTCGATTACACGGGTTGGCGCGCTGGCTTACACAGTATGGCCATGAAGTTACAGTCATCGCTGGCTTTCCCAACTATCCCACAGGCATTATTCCCGAACAATACCGGGGCAAGCTGTGGACGCGCGAAGAAATGGATGGTGTGGATGTCATTCGCACCTGGGTCTATACATCACCGAAACGGAGCGGGATACGTCGGCTGATCAACTATTTTTCATTTGTGGCGTCCAGTTCACTGGCGGGCGCTTTGGCTACCAAGCAGTTTGATGTGGTGCTAGCCTCCTCACCGCCGCTCTTTATTGGCCTGGCCGGCGTGTTCCTGTCCCGGCTGCGGCGCACGCCCCTAGTGTTTGATGTCCGCGATATTTGGCCTGAACTGGCGGTGGAAGCGGGTGAATTCAAGCCAGACGCCCCGCTTGTCGTCTGGGGCGAACGGCTGGAGCGCTTTCTTTATCGACAAGCCAGCCAGATTACCGTAGTGACGCGCCGCAAAGAGCGCAAGCTTATCGACAAAGGCGTGCCGGCACACAAACTGCACATTGTCTCAAATGGCGTCGATCTGGATGTTCTCCAGCCCAAACATTTGGAAGATTGGCGCCAAAAATATAATCTGGGCCACAAATTTGTGGCTGTGTATGCCGGGCTAATCGGTATTTTTCAGGGGGTCGATGTCGTCGTCAACGCCGCCAAATTGCTCAAAGAGCAACCCCATATTCACTTTTTGATTGTCGGAGAAGGCATTAAGCGGGCCGAGTTGGAGGCTGATGCAGCCAAACACAACCTGACCAATGTCACCTTTGTGCCAACCCAGCCACGCGAAGCCATTCCCGACATTTTGAATGCGGCTGATGTCGCGCTGGTGCCGCTGGTCAACGAGCAATTGGTGGATGCCGTTCCCTCCAAACTGTTGGAAGCGTGGGGCTGCCGACGGCCAGTTGTATTGATGGCCGGTGGTGAAGCGCGCCGCCTCATGGAAGAGTCGGGGGGCGGACGCGTGATCGCCCCCAGTTCGGCCCCTGAATTGGCGAAGACGCTGTCCGAGTTGGCGGCGGGAGATCCGGCTGACCTGGATCGCTATGCCGAACGTGGTTACACCTATGTGGCCGAAAATTTTGATCGCCCCAAACTGGCGCGGCAAATGGAGACTGTTTTACAGGCAGAGATTGGAGTATATTTAGCTCATGCTGAACGCGCTTAGCATCGATGTAGAAGAGCATTTTCAGGTCCACGCTTTTGAAAAACTGGTGCATCGCCGCGATTGGGATGCCCATGAAAGCCGCGTCGTGGCCAATACGCAACACATTTTGGCCCTTTTTAAAAAGCACAACGTGCGCGGCACCTTTTTTGTTTTGGGCTGGGTGGCGGACCATTTTCCGCTGCTTGTGCAGGAAATAGCCGACGCCGGCCATGAAGTGGCCACGCACGGTTATTGGCACGAACTGGTCTATCGCCAAACGCCGGACGAATTTGCCGAAGATTTGCAGGATTCGCTGGAGGCGATTTGCCGCGCGGCGCCGCAAGCCAATCCCATTGGCTATCGCGCCCCGTCCTTTTCGGTGACCCGCGAATCGTTGTGGGCGCACGACGTGTTGCGGGCGCATGGCATCCAGTACGACTCGAGTGTTTTCCCGCTGACCGTACATGACCGCTACGGCATCAACGATGCCGAACGCTTTGCCCATCGTCTACCCAATGGCCTGTGGGAATTCCCCATGAGCACCGTGGTCTGGCGCCAGCGCAATTTGCCCGTGGCGGGCGGCGGCTATTTTCGGCTGTATCCGCTGGCATTGACCCGGCGCGCCATTCGGCGCGTCAACAGCGAGGGGCATCCGGCCATTATTTATCTGCACCCGTGGGAATTTGACCCGCATCAGCCGCGCATCAAAGGGGCCTCGTTGGTCACCCGTTTTCGCCACTACAACAATATTGGCAAAGTGACCAGCCGGCTCGATCAGCTTTTGCAGGAATTTGAGTTCGGGCCCATGTGCGAGGCATTCGCCGATTATTTGGACGCTGAGAGTGACAGGGATGGCAAACTTGAATTGAAACAATCGTCGCCAAATAAGGTTGGCCATTAATTCGCATACTTGTATCTTGGCCTCTCCTCCCCCTTTCCCCCTCCTCTCCACTTGTGGAGAGGAGGGGGAAAGACGCACTTTGTGCGTCAAGGGGGGCGGAGCGGCCCGCACCGTTGGATGTTGGTTTGAATATACTGCGGTTGGACATAGATGAGAAAGATTTAGCCTATTTTCCGATGAGTGGTCCAGTCTCAGCTATGCCAGAGCCAAGAACAGAAGTAGGAGAAGAGAACTATGCGCATTGCAATCGTCACGCAAGAAGAACCCTTTTATTTACCGCCAGCGTTGGATGCACTCTGCTGCGCGCGCCGCGACGACATTGTCGGTCTGATTATTTTGCCCTCATTTAATGAAAGGCTGTCCGATACGGCTAAGCGGCTCTATAATTTTTATGGCCCGGCCGATTTCGCCGCTTTGGCCGTGCGCTATGGCTGGTCCAAAGTGGCCAATAAGGTGAACAGCATTCAGCCCTTGATGCCCCCCTATTCGGCCCTGGATGTGGCGCACCGCCATCGGGTGCCGGTCTATCAGCCGCCCAAAATTAACGCCAAAAGCTTTATACAAACGCTGCGCGAAGAGATCAAGCCCGATCTGCTGATCTCGATTGCGGCCAGCCAGATTTTGAAAAAAGCGGTGCTGGAAACGCCCCAATACGGCTGTATCAATCTGCACTCGGCGCCGCTGCCACGCTATCAGGGCATGATGCCAAACTTCTGGACCATGATGCACGGCGAGCCCGAAGCCACCGTCACCATTCACTACATGGTGGAGCAGCTTGATGCCGGCGATATTATTTTGCAGCGGCCGGTGCCCATTCTGCCCCAGGACTCGCTGCACGATCTGATGGTGCGCTCCAAGGCGTATGGCGTGCAGGCCATTCTGGAAGCCGTCGAGCAGATTGAGGCCGGCACCGTGCAGGCGCGACCCATGGACGCCAGCAAAGCTACCTATTTTTCCTTCCCCACGCGGGCGGATGCACAGAAGCTGCGCGCCCAGGGACGGCGGCTCATTTAAATGCTGCCCCATCGTCACCTGTTGATTTCAGCCTTGGTGGGCGTCGCGGGTTGGGCGGTCACGCGTGATCGGAAAGCTCTACCGCTCGCCATTGCCAGCGGCACGCTGCCCGATCTAGATCACGGCGCGGACTATGCCTGGTACGGCCTGACCGGTACCCACCGGCTGCTGCTGCCACTGCATGGCTACGAGTGGTCCGTGCCGCTCTTCGGGTGGAGCCATAAACAATGGGGGGCGCGGCTGGCCACGGTTGTGGCCATATCGTATCTATGCCATCTACTAGCCGACCAGGTTGAGAATCAAACCAAACCGGGCGGCTATTTTTTCCTGTATCGACTGTGGCATCGCTTTGCCCTCGAACGCATCTCGCGCGACCCCGCCGCTGGTGCACGCGGCCGCCTCGAAGACATAGAACGCTTAAAAAAACTGGCCGCTAAATTGGGGCTGCAATTCTAAAGCATTCGGAAATACACGACCATCGTTGTCTGAGAACGGCCTCTCCTCCCCCTTTGACGCACTAACGTGCATCTTTCCTCCTCCTCTCCACGAGTGGAGAGGAGGAGGTCAGGGGGAGGAGAGGCTGCACATGAGTTCCAACATGAAATCATCCAATAATAATGCTACCAACTAAAGCGCGCGCCATTTGGCTGACTGCCCGCCGAGCTGGCCTGCAACGCTCATTACATCGATTGCAACGCATGACGCGTTTGCGAATTGTCGACCCGTACTGGGGCGCACGCTTGTACCCCAGACCCGTGCTAAATGGTGACAAGCCTGCTCGGCTTACGGAAGATCAGCGCGCACTGCTGCTGCGGCTGGCGGTCATGCGCGCCGATTCACACGTGGGGGCGCAGTGGGATCAGGTCGACGACACGGTGTGCTTGCTCAATCAAGCGTCGTTTCCGCTGCAACCGCCGGTCAACTGGCAGGCGCGGCCCGTACCCGATCTGCTGTGGGCCTTTCAGCTACATGGCTGGGATTGGGCATGGCCGGCCCTGTGCGATGAGGAGGGACGGCACAGTTTGCTGGCTCTCTGGCAGGACTGGCTGGATCAAATCCCTATCGGGCGGGGGGTGGCCTGGGAACCATATCCGACTTCGCGTCGCTTGATCGTATGGAGCGCCGCCTGGCATTTTGTGGGCCGTGATCCCAATTTGGCCGCTGCCATTGGTCAGCAGGCGGCATTTCTGGCCGACCATTTGGAGCGCGATCTGGACAACAATCACCTGGTAGCCAATGCCAAAGCGCTGGCTTGGGTCGGCCTGCTGTTGCCCAATTTGTCCAATGCCTCAAAGTGGCGCAAAGCTGGATTGGCGTACCTATGGCAGACATTGGAGAGCCAGGTGCGCAATGATGGCAGCCATTGTGAAAACTCGACCGGTTATCACATGGCCGTTTGGCTGGATGGATTGGAGACCGCGCTGCTGGCTGGCGCGAGCGGTGAATGGGTGCCGGAAACGGCCTGGCAAACGCTGGAAAAGATGGGCGATTTTGCCCTGGCCTTGCGACGACCCGATGGCCGTTTGCCCATGCTCAACGACGCGGTGGAGGATGAACCGGCGCCGGCGGCCTCGCTCTTTGCGCTGGCAGCGGACGCGTTTGATCGCTCCGATCTAGCGTGGGCGGCGGGACATCCCGATGCAAAGCCGCCGCAACAGCAATCTGTCGCATTTGCGGATGCTGGATATGTTATCCTGAGGCAGGCGCCGCACCACAGCAAACCTATCTGCTCTTTGATGCCGGCGATCTGGGGCCGCTCCACTGTCCGGGGCATGGACATGCGGATGCGCTGAGCTTTGAATTGTGGGCGGGCCAACAGGTGCTCATCATCGACCCCGGCACCTATCAGTATCCGGGCGGCCCGTGGCGGGACTATTTTCGCAGCACGGCGGCGCACAGCACAGCCACGGTGGACGGACAGAATCAGTCAGTCTTTACCGGGCCCTTTCGCGTGGCGGACATGGCGCGGGCTAGGCTGACATCGGTAGCGTTGGATGAAGGCGCGCTGGAAGTCAGCGGCGAGCATGATGGATATACGCGGCTGGCAGACCCGGTGGTGCATCAGCGGCGGGTGCGCATGCATGGCGCTGAACACATTACGATTACCGATTCGTTTACGGGCGCTGACGAACATGACTTGGCGCTGCATTTTCATCTGGCGCCATGCACGGTCGAACAGCGCGATGTGAGCAGCGCACAGGCAATTTATCCCGATGGCATCCGTGTGGATGTCAACATTAGCAGCGCCGCCAAAGGCGCGCTGACCATTGAAGAGGGCTGGCTGAGCCGCACTTGGTATGAAAAGGAGTCGACACCGATTCTGTCATTTCGGGTGCGGGCCAAGCTGCCCACAAAAATTACTACGCATCTTGTGATTAAAAGGAATGTAACATGAGTAAAATATGTGTCCTTGGACTGGGGTATATCGGTCTGCCCACGGCCAGCATTTTGGCCACGCATGGTCATCAGGTGGTGGGCGTGGACGTGAATCAGGCGCTGATCCGGCGTTTGCGCAACGGCGAAGTGCATATTCAGGAGCCGGGGCTCAACACGCTGGTGCAGGCCGGGCTCAACTCGGGCAAGCTCAAAGTGGCCGAGCAACCGGAAGCCGCCGACGCCTTTATTATTGCCGTGCCGACACCTATTTCGCCGGACAAGCGGGCGGACTTGGGCTATGTAGAATCGGCCGCGCGCGCTATCCTGCCCTATTTGCAGCCGGGCAACACGGTCATTTTGGAATCCACCGTGCCGCCCGGCACCACCGCCGGCATGTTTGCCTCCCTGCTGGCCGAATCGGGGCTGGACCCGTGGACCGAGCTGAAGGTGGCCCATTCGCCGGAACGCGTGTTGCCGGGGCGCATTCTTGAGGAACTGGTCAGCAACGACCGCGTCACCGGCGGCTTAACGCCCGCCGGCGCGCAAAGCGCCCGCGACCTCTACGCCAGCTTTGTGCAGGGCGAGATTTTTATGTCGGACGCCACCACGGCGGAGATGGTCAAGCTCATGGAGAACACCTATCGCGATGTGAATATTGCGCTGGCCAACGAATTTGCGCTGATTGCCGAATCGATTGGCGTCAACGTGTGGGAAGCCATTGCCACCGCCAACCGCCATCCGCGCGTGAATGTGTTGCGGCCCGGCCCCGGTGTGGGCGGCCACTGCATTGCCGTCGATCCCTGGTTTATGGTGCAGTGCGCCCCCGGCCCGTCACAGTTGATTGCCTCAGCGCGGCGGCTCAACGATCGTATGCCCGAACATGTGGTGGAAATTGTGCGCACGGCGCTGGCCAAAGTCAAGGGCAGCAAGGTGGCCGTGTTGGGCCTCTCCTATAAGGGTGATGTGGATGACATGCGCGAAAGCCCGGCGGTGACGGTGGTGCGTTGGCTGCTGGCCAGCGGGTGCGAAGTGTTGGCCTACGATCCGCTGATTGCGCCGGAAGTGGCCGCCGACCCGCATCACGGCGGGCTGAAAGTGGCTGTGGAGACGGTGGATGAAGCGGTGATGGGTGCGGACTGCGTACTGCTGCTGACCGATCACAGCCCATTCAAGCAGCTAGATCCCAATCAGGTGGGCGCCATGATGCGTCACCGCATCCTGATCGACGCGCGCAATGGCCTGCCGCACGCCAAGTGGGAAGAGGCTGGTTTTACCGTGCAGGTATTGGGGCGCGGCGCGCAGCCTGGTCCGCAGCCGGAAAAAGCGATGACCAATGGCTTTCACAAAGCAGTTGAGGCAGTGCCTGCATGATCAAAGTCCTTTCTGTCTTTGGCACGCGCCCGGAAGCAGTGAAAATGGCGCCTGTGGTGCTGGCGCTGCAAAAACAGTCCGCCAAGATTTGCTCACGCGTCTGCGTGACCGGCCAGCATCGTGAAATGCTGGATCAGGTGTTGGCGCTCTTTGAGATTACGCCCCATGTAGATCTCAACCTGATGCAGCCCAACCAGACGCTCTCCGGGCTGACGGCGCGCATCTTGACGCAGATGGATCAGGTGCTGGCCGCGGAAGCGCCCGATGTGGTGTTGGTACAGGGCGATACAACCACCGTGATGGCGGCGTCCTTGGCCGCGTTTTATCGCAAAATTCCGGTGGGCCACGTGGAAGCGGGGCTGCGCAGCGGCGACATCTATTCGCCATTTCCCGAAGAGATCAACCGCCGCATGGCTGGGGTGATTGCCCAGTTTCACTTTGCGCCCACCGAGACCAGCCGGCAGGCGTTGCTGCGCGAAAACACGCCCGATTGTGCGATTTATGTGACCGGCAACACGGTGATCGACGCGCTGCACGCCACCGTGTGCAAGCCTTTGCCAGCGGCGGCGCAGGCGCTTTTGGCCGCCGCCGGCAAACAGCATGGCAACAAAGTGATGCTGGTGACGGCGCATCGCCGTGAGAATTTTGGCGCACCGCTAGAGAGCATTTGTCACGGGTTGAAAGCGCTGGTGGAACGCAATCCTGATGTGGCGATCATCTACCCCGTTCATTTGAACCCCAACGTGCAGGAGCCGGTGCGCCGCATTTTGGGCGATGCGGAACGCGTTGTGCTGGCCGAGCCGGTAACTTATGACGTGATGGCGCATTTGATGAACGCGGCCCACCTGGTGCTGACCGATTCGGGCGGTCTGCAGGAAGAGGCGCCCACGTTGGGCAAGCCGGTGCTGGTCATGCGCACCGAAACCGAGCGTCCAGAAGCAATTGAATCCGGTACCGCCAAGTTGGTAGGGCCGGATGCCGAAAAGATTGTGGCCGAAAGCGAACGTTTGCTGTATGATGACGCGGCATATGAGCAGATGGCCCGCGCCATTAGCCCATATGGCGATGGGCGGGCGGCCGAACGCATTGTGCAGATTCTGTTGGAAAAACTTGGGTGATCACAAGTATAAACTTAAGGGGAAGCGAACGACGGTTGAGTAGGCTGCGGCAGTTGGCAGCCATATCGAAACCAAAGTGAGCGGGTCGACCCGTTTGGCTTCGGCGTGAGCTCAGTCGAACGGTTTCGATACAGCCCCGAATCGCAGGAGCCTACTCAATCGGCACTAATCTCATCTCTTAAGTTTACACCTATGCTTGGGTGATGTAAGGGGGGAAGTTTTGGTTTATCAAAGGAAGATCAGGCGGACCATGCTGGTTGGCCTGTTAATCGTTTTGCTCAGCACAGTGTTCGTCGGCTGTGTATTGGCTGCGGCGCCGCAGGCGGATCTGCAAGACACTGTTGGGCAAGCCACGCCCAGCAATCCGTGTCCTGAAGGGCAATTCATGGACCTGGCCGCCAAGAGTTGTCGCAAGCTCGACCAAAACTTTGGCTTTGACCCGAAGCTCTTTGAGCAAAACGTGGGCAGCCAAAAATTTACGCTGCCGCCGAACAAATGCACCATGGCGGATTTGCAGGCGTTGCTCGATACAGTGGGCGCAGAGGGCGGCATAATTCAAATTCCGGCCTGCACCCTACGTGTGGATCAGCGCATCTTTTTGCCCAGCAACGTGATTTTTCAGGGCGCGGGCATCGGCAAAACCATTTTCCAGGCCGCGGCCGATTTTGACGACACCGTCATGCAGGTGCGCCACGGCAGCAACGTGATCATCCGCGATTTGACGGTGGATGGCGGCGAAAGCGCGCATCTACTGGTTTCGGCTTGGTATGCAGACAATGTGCTGGTGGAGCGCATCGAGGCGCGCAATTCAAATGGCAGCGGCATCCACTTCCGCTATGCCCAACGCATCACCGTGCGCTACAGCGAAAGCCACCATCACAAACAGTGGCACGGCATTTCGTCTAAAGATTGCTTTCCGAGCAAAAGTAATGTAGCCGATGCCCAGGAGTGCAGTCAGGAATTTCTGGACAATGCCCGCAATGGCGACACAGCGCCCGGCGTTTTATGGAGCGAAAACTACGCGGTCTATTCCAACAATCTGCACGACAATGGTGACTACGGGCTGGACCTGCATGCATCAAATGGCGAAGTGGCGGGCAATCTGGTGCAGGACAATGTGCGCGGCTCCAAGTTTCCCGATGCAGCCAACGTGTGGATTCATCACAATCGGATAGCGGGGTCGAGCTGGTGGGGCATGTTTTTCTACAACACGGTGGACATTGCCGAGCGCGCCTCGCACAATATTGCTTTTTACGGCAACACCATTGGGCGCAATGGACTGGTGCAGGCGCGCATTGAAAAACCGGCGGCCAGCATCTACTTTATCGACAACACATACACAAGCCTGGTCAACGTCATGCGCAACGAATCCACCATTTATCGCTGCGCCAATACGCAAGATGAAAGTATCTTCGTGTACGGCACGCGCTTCAAAGAGGCCACGGCCGCCCAGTGTAAATTGTCGGCAATTGGGAAACTGTTTGATTGAGGATGATTGGTTTTGACAAGATGAAAGGGTGAAAGGGTGACCGGATGACATGGTGACTTCGACAGGCCCAGTCACCGTGTCATCCGGTCACCTTGTCATCTTCAAGGGCGCTTACTCCGCTGCTTCCGCCGTATAATTGCTGTGCTCTTCTAAATATTTTGTCAAGGCCCGCAGCTTGCTCGTTTGGAGCTTGACCTGGCGGGCCTTTTCGCGCACGAAGGTCTTCACCTGGTCCGCGCGCAGGGCGGCGGCGCTGGGGTTTTGCAGGTCCAGTTCGATGGCGTCATTTAAGAAGACCACCGCACCATCAATGGGGGTGTCGGTGAGTTCAACTTCACTTTCTTGCTGCCCTAAGAATTGCTGCAATTTGGCGGCCTGCTCCTCAATTTCCTGGCGCGGATTGCCCACACCTTCGCGGGCAAAAACGGTGAAAATGCGGCCGATGCTAAAGGGCTCGCGCCACTTGTCGCCCTGTACCATAACGCGGCCTTTGTCGGAGCGCGTGACAAAAGTCAAGACGCCACAGGGTCCCACCAGAATTTGGGTGGCTTGCGGCAGGCTCCACAAAAACAGGGCATACTTGTCGTCCAACCCCTTGAGCGTGCGCTCCAATACCTCATCGGGCCGCTCGATCTGTTTGCGGCCAGGCCAGCGCCGCCGCGCAAAGCGGTTGATGTAATAGCTGCCAATGCTGGCGCAGATAAAGCCGGCGGGCAGCGCAAAAAAGCTGAAATAGGGCCAATAGAGCTGCAACGTGCGCGCCAACTCGGTGGTGGCCGACTCCGGGGTTGGATACCAATTGGGGACAAAGCTGGACATCATGCCCAGGAATAGAATGGCCAAACCGGTCAGGCTGAAGCGGCGCCCTATCTGCTCTTTGCGCTGGATCTCGGGAAGATTGCGATAAACTTTCATAGGATTTTAGGGTGTCTCGATTAGTGGTTCAGTGGGTTTGGATAGAGTCGATTCGGCAACGGATTGGGTGAGTTCGGCGGCGCCCTGCGCAATTTTGCCCGGCACGTCCTGCTCGACCGCCTGTTTGGCCACGCGGATGCCATGCCGAATGGCGTCGGCATTGCTGCGCCCGTGCGCCACCACCACAATACCCGCCAGCCCCAGAAGTACGGCGCCCCCATACGGGCTGTCGTCAAAGCGGTCGCGGGCGCGGCGCAGGCCGGGGCGAGCCAGCAGCGCCCCCAGCTTGGTGATCGGGCCAATCGATAATTCTTCGCGTATACCGCGCATCAACATGCGGGCGGTGGCTTCGGCAGTCTTGATAAAGATGTTGCCGGTAAAACCATCGGTCACGATCACATCGGCCAGCCCCTCAATCACTTCCTTACTTTCGATGTTGCCGCGAAAGTTGATATTGGGAATCGCGGCCAGCAATTGGGTGGCCGCGATGACAAGCTGGTTGCCTTTGCCCTCTTCTTCGCCGTTGCTCAAAATGCCCACAACGGGATTCTTGCGCCCCAATACGCGCTCGGCATAAATGCTGCCCATAATGGCGAATTGCGGCAGGTACTCGGGGCGTACGTCGGCATTGGCGCCTACATCCAGGATGGTGCAAAAGCCGTTGAAGGTGGGGAACGGGGTGATAAGAGCCGGGCGCAGAATGCCTTTGATGCGCCCGATGTGCAGAATGCCGGCCGCCAGCGCGCCCCAGTATTGCCGACGGTGACAAAACCTTGCGGCGCCGGATTTGACCATGCGGCTGGCCACCACCATGGTGCTGTCCAATTTGGTGCGCACGGCCTGCGCCGGTTTGTCATCCATTTCGATAACCTGGCTGGCGGGTACAATGGGCAAGTCCAGCCCGGTGGTGGCATGTTTGGCCAGTTCGCTTTTTAGTTCATCGGGTCGGCCAACCAGAGAGACGGTAATGCCATATTCGCGGGCGGCCAATACCGCGCCGGCCACAATCTCGCCAGGAGCATGATCGCCTCCCATGGCGTCAAGAGCAATATTCATGTAGGGTTCTCGGTATTTCTAAAAACATGGGATGAAGTTGTTGTGTGTATTGGTTAAGATACTTGAATCATGGCAAGAATCTCGACTAATTTACATGTTGCGTTTTGCGTGTACTGGTTGAGGTACTTGAATTGTGGCGAAAATCTCGCCTGGTTTACATGTTGCGTATTGCGTGGTGCGTGTACCGGTTGAGACACTTGAATCATAGCGAGAATCTATACGGGTTCACGCAATACGTAATACGCAATACATGAACCATATCGGTATCTTGCTTCCCTTGGTGGTCATTAACGCTCATACATTTTTCTCAAGACAAGCGGCAGGCGCGGCAGCAGATCCGACGCCACCACGCCGATGGAGCCGATTTCTTGAGCGCACAGGAGACCGGCCAGGCCGTGAATCCAGGCGCCTAGGCAGGCCGCGGCAAAGGGCGCCACATCTTGGGCCAGCAACCCGGCAATGGAGCCGGCCAATACATCGCCCGTGCCGGCGGTGGCCAGCGCCGATGTGGCCACGGGCAATATCGCCAGCTCGCCCGTAGGGGCGGCCATGACCGTGTATGGCCCCTTGATCAGCAGCACCACGTTCCACTCGGCGGCTTTTTGTTGGGCCAATGTCCAGCGCTGCGCCGTGACCTCCGCAATGGGCGCGCGACACAGACGCGACATTTCTGCCATATGTGGCGTCAAAACGGTAAATTCGGGCAGCAGCGCGGGCCACTGGCCAATTTGGGCCAGACAGTTCAGGCCATCCGCGTCAATCACCGTGGGCGGCAAACCCAAATGGCCCAATAATTGATGCATAAACTGGCCCGTCGAATCGGTCTGCCCCAGGCCGCAGCCCACCAAAAGCGCCTTATATCCGGCTAGCGCCTCGCCCACCGGAAAGGCCGCCGCGGCCTCGAAGTGTCCGCTGGGGGTGGCGGGCAATGGCAGCCAGGTAGCTTCGGCCAATTTGCTGGCCGATGGCGCCCACACCGGTTGCGGAATGGCGCCGGTGACCAGTCCCGCGCCCACGCGTCCCGCCGCCGCGCATGAAAGATAGGCCGCACCGGCGTAATTCATGCAGCCCACAGCAGCCATTACTTTGCCAAATGAGCCTTTGTGGCTGTTATTGGAGCGGGTTGGCAATTGGGGGATCAACCATTGCTCATTGAGTACAAAAGTTTGGGACGCGATGATGATGCTGGTCGGGATGCCAATATCGGCCACGGCGACTTGACCGCAGGCTTCGGCGCCGGGGAATTGATAATGGCCCCACTTGGCATAGGCAAAGGTGACCGTCTGATCGGCAAAAAGCGCGTGCGGATCGAGCGCGCCGGTGTCGCAGTTGAGCCCGCTGGGGCAGTCTACCGCCACGCAGGGCAGCTCGCGTTCCGTCTGCGCCGCCTGCACCTGTTGCAGCAACTCAGCAAGTTGACCCGAGATTGGCCGATTGGCGCCGGTCCCCAACAGCGCGTCGACAACAAGGGCAGCTTCCGCCAGCCAGCTTTGCAGTTGGGCAAAGGATTGGTCATCATCGGCATGGGCTGTGGGAACGCCCAGTTCCGTCAGGCGCGCAAAATGGTGTTCATAGTCTTCTTCTGGCGTGGTCGCCCGCCGCCAGAGATAAGCATAGGTTCGCACACCATGTTCATGCAAATGGCGGGTGCAAACCAGCCCATCCCCGCCATTGTTGCCCGGTCCCACCAGCACCAGCACCGGTCCGCGCGCCACTGTTTCCGCCAGATTCGGCGCATGGAGGATGCTCTCCGCCACGGCGCGGCCCGCCAGCTCCATCATGGCCGCGTAGGAATGGCCGGCGGCATCGGCGCGCCGCTCGATCTGCTGCATTTCGGTCACTGTGACCAGCTTAGACGTTTCTAAAATCTGCATACGCGTCCAGTATAGCACAAGGATAGAGCGAATCTCATTTTTTGGATATGCTGGAGAAAAGTAACCCAATGAAGATTTTTATTTGCCACAGATTGCGCAGATTCGCGCAGATTTGGGGCTCTTTGGGATCTCAGGCGGTTGACACACTGGCCGCGTCCCTTTCCCGGAAGGGGACCACGCGCGATCCCGTTGAGCCAGATTTTGATTTTCCTGGCAATGAAATCTACGATGACGCAGTCGAGAAAACGCGGTTTGGGTGGTTTTATGCTATACTGACGCCCATGCGCATTTATTTAGACCAGATTGGGTGTCGACTCAATTACAGCGAAATCGATACATTGGCGGAGCGTTTGCAGACAGCCGGCCATTTGACTGTGCGTTCGCCTGAAGAGGCGCAGGTGATCGTCTTTAACACGTGCGCGGTCACTACGTCTGCAGCCAGCAAAAGTCGCCAGCGCATCCGGCAGCTTCACGCGGCAAACCCGTCTGCGCGCATTGCGGCCACGGGCTGCTGGACCACGTTGCGCCCCAATCAGGCTGCGGAAATGCCGGGTGTCGCCTTGGTGGTGGATAACAGCGAAAAGGATCTGCTGCACACGCTGCTGGAGCCGTGGAGCGCCGAACTGGACACGCCGGATGCGCTTATGCACATGCAGCCCAACGGCAACCCGTTTCACTTTGCATCGGCTGCGGATGAGGTGGATATTGCCGAACGCCAGGCGCGCACGCGCTCATTCATCAAAGTGCAGGATGGCTGCAACAACCGCTGCACTTTTTGCATTGTGACGATGGCGCGTGGTGAAAGCCGCAGCCGCGCCATGTCGTCTATTGTGGCGGAGGTGCAGCAACTGGCGGCGGATGGTGGGCAGGAAGCCGTGCTGACGGGTGTGCATCTGGGCAGCTATGGCCGTGATTTGGCCGGCGTCGAATGCACAGATCTCAAAGAGTTGGCGCGCGCGATTTTGAGCGATACGGATATTGCGCGCTTGCGGCTGAGCAGCCTGGAGCCGTGGGAATTGGCCGATGGCTTCTTTGATTTGTGGGCGCAGTGGCCGCAGCGCTTGTGTCCCCATTTGCATCTGCCCTTGCAGGCTGGGACGGACAAACAGTTGCGGCACATGGCCCGTCGCTGCACCCAAGAGAGTTTTCGCCAGCTTGTGGCGGTTGCGCGGGCCGCCATCTCGGATCTAGTGATCACCACCGACCTGATCGTGGGTTTCCCGGGCGAAAACGCGGCCGATTTTGACGAGGGCATGACCTTTGTGGAAGAGATGCGTTTTGCCCACGCCCACATTTTCCCGTTTAGCGCGCGCCAGGGTACGGCGGCGGCGCGTTTTGGCCAGCAAGTGCCCAAGGCGGTAAAAAAAGAGCGATCGCAGCAAATGCACGCGCTTTTGGAAAAAACGGGCCGCGCCGCGCGAGCCCGCTTTGTGGGTTCAACCCGGCCGGTGCTTTGGGAAGGGCGAGGGCAGCCGTTGACCGATCAGCCGGGGCGATTGTGGAGCGGGCTGACCGACAACTATCTGCGCGTCATGGCTGTTGCGCCCGCAGAGGCGAATTTGCACAACCAGATCACGCCCACGCGGCTGGATGAATTGAACGGCGATACGCTATTTGGAACAATATGTTGATGGCTTTGCAAGGCATCTGAATTGCCCCAAAAAGCACAAAATACGCAAAAGAGATTTTCCTATTTTTGTGGCTTCTGTGTTTTTGTGGCGATTAACACTTTTATGTAACCATTCAGCCGTTCCCTTCGATAGGCTCAGGCCTCGAGTGGCTGAGTAGTTACGCTTTTATTTTGAAGAATGGAAATGAGACATGAGCACGATTTTGGAACAATTGGCGACGCTGGAAAAAGAGGCGTTGACCGCTTTGCAGCAGGCTGAGACAACTGAAAAAACCGAAGCCTGGCACGGCGAGTTTCTGGGGCGCAAGGGACGGCTCACCGCCATTTTGCGCGGCATGGGTCAGCTTTCCGCCGAGGAGCGCCCGGTGGTGGGGCGGCAGGCCAATATTATCAAAACGACGCTGGAAGAGGCGCTGCAACAGCACCAAAATGCCGTGGCGCAATCTGAAATGGAAAGCGCGCTGAGCGCCGAAGGCATCGACGTGACGCTGCCCGGCCGACCGCAGTCGCTGGGTAAGCTGCATCCCACCACCCAGGCCATGCGCGACATTCTGGACATCTTTGGCAACATGGGTTTTCAGATTTATGATGCGCCCGAAGTGGAGACCGATGACAACAACTTTACGCTGCTCAACTTCCCGCCCGGTCACCCGGCGCGCGAGATGCAGGACACCTTCTTCACCAAAGATGACGGCGTGATCCTGCGCACCCACACCAGCCCCGGCCAAATCCGCGCCATGCGCGAGTTTGCGCCGGAGCCGATTCGGGTCATGCTGCCGGGCAAGTGCTATCGCAATGAAGATGTGACCACGCGCTCGGAGATGATGTTTTATCAGGTGGAGGGATTGGTAGTGGGCCGCAAGGTGACCATGAGCGATCTCAAGGGGGTGCTGCTCAACTATGCCAATAAAATGTATGGCGAGGGACGCAAAATCCGCTTCCGCAAGGCCTATTTCCCCTTTACCGAGCCCAGCGTAGAGGTGGATGTGAGTTGCAGCCTGTGCAACGGGGAAGGCTGCCGCGTCTGCAAATATCAGGGTTGGCTGGAGATTTCGGGCGCCGGCATGGTGCATCCGGTGGTGCTCAAAAATGGCGGCTACGATCCGGCCGAGTTCAGCGGCTTTGCCTTTGGCATGGGCATCGAGCGCCAGGCCATGATGAAGCGCCAGGTGGATGACATTCGCTATTTTTATAGCAACGACGCGCGTTTCCTCGAGCGCGTGTAAGGTTTGGATCAGCAGATTATACGGATTTGAAAGATTATCTTTCAAATCTGTGTAATCTGTTGATCCTATTTTCTTCTATTCTTCCTCTCCTGGATCAAAAATCTCCTCGATTTGCTGGTTGAATAACCGTGCAATTTTAAAGGCCAGCGGTAAACTGGGATCGTATTTTTCGGTCTCAATCGCATTGATGGTCTGCCGCGAAACACCCAGTCGTTGCGCTAGCTCCGCCTGAGACCAGCGCCGTTCGGCGCGCAGCACATGTAAACGGTTCTTCACTTACTGATACCTCCGACTGACCACTGGTAAGGCCAATCCCCACAGCGCGATCATCAATGGGAAAATCCAGATCCAAGAAAGCTGGGGAAAGCCCGCGTTTTCCATAAAGCCATATGTAAAGGTTGCAATGCCCGTGGCGCCAGCGGCAAACGCAATGGCGTTCATTTGGATCCGCTGCTGCAGCTCATCAATACTATTGAGATAGCGCAAGAAGGCGCGTAAAGCAAATAGAATTGGAATAACGGGCGCCACGGCGATCAGAATTTTGAAAGGCGTTTCTGGAAAACGTTGCAACAACGTGATGGAAGCCAGAACCGCAATGACATAGATAAACATGGATGAGCCAAAGCCCATTAGATATTCTTTGGTTGCTTTATTCATATTGCGCATATTGATAGATTCTCCTCCGTATACTGTAAACGACAAACAGGGATGACAATGTGTAAAGCGTGCTTTACATGTAGGATTGTACACTTGTTTTGTCAATTTGTCAAGTAGATTTTACAAATTGGGTACTAAACTTGTCATGTCTGCCTGTTCTGCGAAAAATAAGTTTCCTTCCCGAATGGCCGCTTAAAGCATTTGGTGACGAAAAACTGCCCGGCAGAGCAAATTTTGCCGACTATCGTGAAATCAATTTGAGAACCATACTTTTGACATGAAGCCGGCAACCGGCTAAATTTTCCCACGGACGTTGGATACACGGACAGGATTGGCTAGCATTCGTCCGTGTATCCAATGTCCGTGGGAGAGAAATCTAGCCAGGCCAAAGTACGGTTTTCTATCTGATTTCACAATAGCAACTTGCCACCCGCAACTCGCCATGTACAACTATCTATTGATCGATTGACATATGTAAACTGGCAATTTCGCGCAAGTGCTAGTATAAATGAGAGGTGTGTCATCGTATTTTGGTTATGAAAGGCTCTTCTCATGCGTAGCAACCACAGCAACAGTAACAAAGATACTCTTTTTTGGATCCTCGCCATCATCTTTATTGCAGTCTCCATTGTGTCCGTGGACCGCATCCTCAAATTTGGCGAGCAGGTCAATCCCTTTATTTATGAATTTTATGCCGGCATCCTGGGCTCGGTGATCACCGTGGCGGCCATGACCGTGGTGGTGCGTCTGCAATCGCAGCACGATAAGCAGCGCGAATTTTCTTCGCGCCTCTTTGAAAAGAAGATCGAACTGTATAGCGATCTGCTGCGCGCCATCTTTACCATTGACGACGACAACATTATCACCATGCAAGAGACGCAGAATATTGAGACCAAAGTGGGCAACGCTTGTTTGGTGGCCGGTGAATCACTCGTCTCCACTATGTCGCAATTTGTCTATCAGCTTAAGGTCTATGGGGTGCTCTATGTGCGCAGTATGCAGCCGGATCAGCTTGAACACTTTATCGATTTTGTTGAAACCGAAAAGACCAAACGCAATCCGCACGACTCCTATTTGTCGCTCCAAAAAACGCTGCTCGCTCTGCCTGTGCGTGGGAATGAAATGACCTACTTTATCTCATTGGATGAAGTGGTCCAGGAGATTCGCGATGATCTGAATGTAGTGGAAGGGGATGTGCGCCAGGAGGTTGAACACTTTGTGCGCGTGCCCTACAATTATTTTGATATGATCAAAGATCCCAATTTGGTGGATGCATGGAATGGCGAACAGCGTTTGGAAGACCAGAGCCCTGATGGGCTGCCCCCTCAATCCTCAATTCCTGCCTCTTTTCCGCCACAACGTTGAAAGGAAAAACCATGCCCGACAAAATACGCTGGGGCATTCTGGCGCCGGGGACAATTGCGCGCAAGTTCGCCGTGGGCCTCCAAAGTACGCCCGATGCTGAAATTACAGCCGTTGGGGCGCGTTCACAAGAATCCGCCGACCGCTTTGGGGATGAATTCAACGTGCCGCGTCGCCACGTAGGGTATGAAAAGCTGGCTGCTGATCCCAATGTGGATGTGATTTATGTGGCCTCACCCCACGCTTTGCACATGGAGCAGGCGCTGCTCTGTTTGGAGCACGGCAAGGCGGTGCTGTGTGAAAAGCCATTCACCATCAACGCCGCCCAGGCGCAAGCGGTGATTGAGCGCGCTCGCGCCCGCCAACTTTTCGTGATGGAAGCCATGTGGAGCCGCTTTATCCCGCTGATGACCGAAGTACGCCAACTGATTGGCGACGGCGCCATCGGCGATCTGCGCATGGTGATCGCCGACTTTGGTTTTCGCACCCGCTTTAACCCGCAGAGCCGCCTTTTCGATCCCGCATTGGGCGGCGGCGGCTTGCTGGATGTAGGCGTGTATGCCGTCTCCTTCGCTTCCATGCTGCTGGGGGCGCCGAACCGCGTGGCGTCCCTGGCCGAAATCGGCGCCACGGGCGTGGACGAACAGGGCGCCGCCATTCTGGGCTATCCGGGCGGCGAGCTGGCCATGATCTACACCGGCGTGCGCACCCAAACGCCGCTGGAAACTACCATCATGGGCGCCGACGGCATGATTCAAATTCACAACCCATCGTGGGCGCCCACCAAAATGACGGTCAAGCGCGCCGGCCAGGCGCCCGCATTGGTGGAGATGCCGTTTGAGGGCAGCGTCTACACCTTTCAAATCGCCGAAGTACACCGCTGTCTGCGCGCGGGCAAGCTGGAAAGCGACCTCATGCCCCTGGACGAAACGCTCGCCATCATGGCCACCATGGACCAGATACGCGCCCAGTGGGGCGTGCATTATCCGATGGAGGGAGTAGAGGAGTAGGGAGTAGAGGAGAAGACTCCTCCCCTCCTCTACTCCCTACTCCTCTACTTCTCCCCTCCCCTACTTTCCCCTCTGCCACAGCTCAAACGCGGCCTTGACAACATCCGCCGTCTCCCCACGTATATCCATTTCCGCTAACTCCGGCATGGAAACCCACAGCACCGCATCGGCGTCATCCTGCGCCACCGCTTCTCCGCTGACGTGGCGCGCCCAATAATCCAGAACCACATAGTGATATTCGATGCGCCCATCGTCATCGCGCTGGACAAATTCGAAAGTAGTGACCAGCCCGCCGATGGCCACTTCGATGGCGCACTCTTCGCGCACCTCGCGACGGGCGCCGTCGGTGAGCCGCTCACCCAAATCGAGCAGCCCGCCGGGCAATCCCCACTGCCCCTGGCGCGGCGGACGGCCGCGGCGCACCAGCAGCACGCGGCCGTCCGCATCGAATACGGCGGCGGCCGCGCCAACCAACGGCGCATTGGGATAGCGGCGTTGCGCCGTGATGGGCTGGGTTGATGGTTCGGATGGCTGCGATGGTTTCATATTGGACTCTTTTCATATCACTAATCAACGAGCGGTTTACGGCACAGACAGTTTTGGCCGCTTCAGCGCGTCTTATACATTGTACATGGATACGGCGATTGGACATTTAGAGAGTATGAAACCAGCGTCATTGAGTTCAAACTTTCTTTCCCCCGAAATGGCCGCGGGCCATCTATGTCCGCATCGGGTATCTGAGGAGGATAGCAGCATGATTTCAAATCAAAGTATGGATTGGTATGTGGTGGATGAAGATTTGCCGGAAGGCTCCGACCGCCTGCTCTTTGCCGAAGCGCAGAGTGACCGGAACAAGCCTGACGGCCGCGCAGCGCAGAACAGATCAATATTCCAAAATCGAATCTATGAATTGGCAATTGCCTTTGTCTGCATTTATACGCTGAGCGCCTTTTTGGCCTGGCAGGTAGTCGAGCGACGCATGAACACCTTGGAAAATGAACTGATTGCACTGGACGCGGCATTGGCCAAACAACAAAACGACGCTGACGCCGATTCTGCATCGGGCGAAGCGGCGCGTGTTGCTAAGCGCCAGACATTGGAGACCGATCTACTGCGCTTCCAGTTTGCGGAAGCTGATGCGCAAACTGTCCGCTCCATCGCCGCGCAGTGCAACGCGAAATATCAGGAGCTGCGCGCAGATTTTGGCTTGCCGCTGCCGATTACCTCGCAAAAATTAACCATTGCGGTGGTCAATTCTGCGGCACAGTATACACGCCATGCCGAAAACACCTTAAATATTCCCATTCCTATAAGTGAGATCAACCGCTACAACATCAGCGAAACCACCGCTTTGCGCAACGAAATCTATATGCATCTGACGCGGCGCGTGCTGGCCGAGGCCCTTTCCGCCCGTCAGATTAAGCCGCAGTGGCTTTCCCTGGTGGGGGCGATTGGCTACTCTTATTGGGTGGATCATAATCACGATAGCGGGTGGCGTCAGCAAGAATTTTACCTGGCGCGCCGTTATGATGCGCAAACGCAGTCACTGAAACTCACCTATACGCCCGTTACGTACGACCAGCAAACTGAAGATCTGCTCATGCACACTTCAATTGCTGAAAGCGTATCTGACCCGCTCATTGAATACATTTTGGCTGCCTATGGTCATGCCTACATTGCACCACTGCTGGATGCCTTCGAAGAGCACGAATCTTGGGAAACGCTGGCGCCGGCGCTCTTTCACATGTCAGATGCCGAACTGGAGACCCAATGGCACGACTATTTGGCGCAAAAGTATCCGATCCCGGAATCCGAATAAGCCAAACTAATGGGCATCCACGCTGGTATATTATAAGGGGCGGCATACCAAGAATAGAGATGAACGTTGCGGCGCGTTGGGTTCATGGGGGCATTGTATATGATGTGGCGCTCAGGGTGGAAATGGAGATTGGGGAGCGGGGATTGGGGATTAGGGAGGGGACGCCACTGGCCTCCTAATCCCTAATTCCTAATCCCTAATCCCACCTTGGGGCTTGACGGCGACTCATCCGTATGCTACACTTGAACCATCATAAAATAAAACGTTGACGGAGAACAGGATTTTGTGTTCCCTTCTTACAGAGAGCCGCCGGTTGCTGCGAGGCGGTAGAAGGCCATAAAATCAGCCTCTCCCGAGTTGTCGGCAGGCAATGGCCGGCCGGTGCGCCACAGCGCATCGTTACCAAAGAACGAGGCGGGATCAAGCCTATGCGCAGCTCGAGATGCGCACGGCCCATTCCGCAAAATCAGGTGGCACCGCGAACTCCTCTTCGCCCTGAGCAATCAGGCGGAGAGGAGTTTTGATTGGGGGTGATCAACAGATTACGCAGATTTTAAAGATTTATGGTATCTACCAGGGCATGAAACCTGTTCCCAGCCTCCTTGAGGGGAGGAGCTATTTCCTCCTCAAGGGAGGGCCAGAGAGGTTAGTAGTTACGATTTTCTAATCTGTTGAATCTGTGTAATCTGTTGATCCTAAAAATCTTGGAGAAAATCATGTTAGATATAAAATGGATGCGCGAGAATCGCGACGCATTGGCCAAGGCCATGCGCGATCTCAATGCGGTGGATGCGCCCTGGGCGCGCGCGCTGGATCTGGATGAAGAGCGGCGGGCGTTGATGACGCAGGTGGAAGCGCTGCGCGCCGAGCGCAATACCGGCTCGAAACAGGTGGGCCAGCTTTTTAAAGAGAAAAAGGCGGATGAGGCCAACGCGCTCAAAGAGCGCATGAGCCAAATCGGCGCCGAAATTGGCGAAATCGATGAGCGGCTGCGCGTGGTGGACGCCGAGTTCACCGACGCCATGCTGCGCATCCCCAACCCGCCGGAGCCGGATGTGCCGGTGGCGCTGGATGAGGCGGGCAATGTGGCGGTAAAGGAGTGGGGAACCAAGCCATCCTTCAACTTTGAGCCGCAGGCCCATTGGGATATTGGCGAAAAGTTGGACATCATCGATATTGAGCGCGGGACCAAAATTTCGGGCAGCCGCTTCTATTTGCTCAAGAAGGCGGGGGCGCGGTTGCAGCGGGCGCTAACCAACTGGTTTTTGGATGTGCACATCAACGAGCATGGCTACGAGGAAATTTACCCGCCCTTTATGGTGCGCGAGCAGACCATGATCGGCACCGGCAACCTGCCCAAGTTTGGCGACGTGCTCTATCGCGACGCCGAGGAGGATTACTGGTTTATCCCCACGGCGGAGGTGCCGGTAACCAACCTCTATCGCGATGAGATCATCGAACCGGGACGGTTGCCTATTTACCATGTGGCCTCCACGCCCTGCTTCCGCCGCGAAAAGGTGTCGGCGGGGCGCGATGTGCGCGGCATCAAGCGCGTGCATCAATTCCAGAAGGTGGAAATGGTCAAGTTTGTGGAGCCGGCGACCGGGCGCGACGAACTCGAATCGTTGACGCGCAATGCCGAAGAGCTGTGCGAGCGACTGGGGCTGCCCTATCGCCGCCTGGCCATTGCCACCGGCGATCTGTCGTTTGTGGCCTGCATCAAATATGATATTGAAGTGTGGGCGGCGGGCTGCGGTGAATGGCTGGAGGTCAGCTCGTGTTCGCTCTTCCGCGATTTTCAGGCCCGCCGCGCCAACATCCGCTATCGCCCGGAGGAGGGGGCGCGGCCCGAATATGTGTACACGCTGAATGGCTCCGGGCTGGCGCTGCCGCGCATTATCATTGCCATTTTGGAGAATTTTCAGCAGGAAGATGGCTCGGTCGTCGTGCCGGAAGTGCTGCGGCCCTATATGGGCGGGCTGGCGGTGATTCGGTGAGTGACCGCTCCTCCCCCTGGCCCCCTCTTCTCCACAAATGGAGAGGAGGGGGAATTACCTATCACAAAGTGTATCAGGGGAGAGGAGCGGCTTTACGGTAGGGCAAAGCAGATGAACGCATTGAAATTAGCGGTGATTGGCGCGGGCTTGATCGGCCAAAAACATCTCGAACTGGTGGCGGCCAACGCGGAGTGCCAATTAGTCGCCATTGGCGACGCGCAACCCAAAGCCGCGGCATTGGCCGCAAACTATGGCGTGCCTTTTTACCAAGATTACCGCACCATGCTCGCCGAAGAGCCGCTCGACGGCGTAATTATCGCCACGCCCACCCAATTGCATGCCGCAGTGGGCATGGCCTGCGCCGAACGGGGCATCCCCATGTTGGTCGAGAAGCCGATTGCGGCTACGCTGGCCGAGGCGGGCTCGCTGGTAACGGCGGCCGAAGCGTGTGGTGTGCCGGTATTGGTGGGCCATCACCGCCGCCACAATCCGCGCGTGCAGCAGGCGCGCGCAGCGATACAGAGCGGCGGCTTGGGTCAGCTTGTCGGTGTCTCCGTCTTCTTTACGTTGCTCAAACCCGCCGACTACTTTCAAGTCGTCTGGCGCACCCAACCGGGCGGCGGGCCGATCCTGATCAATCTGATCCATGATATTGATAACCTACGCTTCATCTGCGGGGAAATTGAGAGCGTCTTTGCCATGACGAGCAACGCCACGCGCGCTTTTGCTGTTGAAGACAGCGCGGCCGTCACGCTGCGTTTTGCCAATGGCGCACTTGGCTCGATTCTGCTCTCCGACGCCACGCCCGCCCCCTGGTCCTACGAATTGACCAGCGGCGAGAATCCGGTCTATCCACACGTCCCTGAAAATTGCTATCACTTTTGCGGTACGCAAGGGTCATTTGGCTTCCCGCAAATGCAGTTTTGGCATTACGAAAAACCAGAGCAGAGCGGCTGGCTGCATCCGCTGGCAACGTCATGCGCGCCGATCCAGACCGCCGATCCGTTGGTAGCGCAGCTTGCCCATTTTTGCCGCGTCATCCGTGGGCAGGAGGCGCCGCTGGTATCGGCCCGCGATGCCACAAAGTCGTTGGCCGTTGTGCTGGCTATTTTAGAATCAGCCCAGGCCGGTCAACCGGTTCAACTTGACAACATATGAATAATATCGCTCTCTCGCGTCGCCTGGTGGCTGAGCTGCTGGGCACTGCTTTCCTGCTGGCAACCGTTGTTGGCTCGGGCATTATGGGTGAACGGCTGGCCGGTGGGAATGTGGCGATGGCCCTGCTGGCCAACACCATTCCAACCGGCGCCATCTTGGTGGTGCTGATCACGATGCTCGGGCCAATTTCGGGCGCGCATTTTAATCCGGCCGTCACGGCTGTCTTCGTCGCCAAACGCTCAGTGTCCTTTTCCGACGGCGCCCTGTATATACTCGTGCAGATCATCGGCGGGCTCATTGGCGTTTGGATCGCCCATCTCATGTTCGAAGAAGCTCTTTGGCAAACTTCAACCAAAATGCGCACCGGGTCGGCCCAATGGTTGGCCGAATGGGTGGCCACCTTTGGACTTCTCTTGACTATCTTGGCCACAGCGCGCGTCAAAGAGCGCGCCGTGGCCCTAGCCGTGGGCCTTTACATCACGGCGGCCTACTGGTTCACGGCATCGACCTCCTTTGCCAACCCAGCGGTGACCGTGGCCCGCGCCTTTACGGATACCTTTGCCGGTATCCGACCGAGCGATACGCCTTATTTTATTGCCGCCCAATTTCTGGGCGCGTTTTGCGCATTTTGGATATGTTTGTGGCTGCTCGATGATGAAACTACAGTTGAAACTTGAGGATTTAATGTGACCTCATGTGATTGACAAGGCCAGCGGCGGTTGAGTAGGCTGCGGCAGTTGGCAGCCGTATCGAAACCGTTCGACTGAACTCACGCCGAAACCAAAGCGGGTCAACCACATGAGATCCAAAAGAGACAATTTGAGTCCTCTGCGCCCGCCGCAGCAATTGAATCACAAGTGCAACCTCGTAAGGCCATAAAGGGGATACAATCCATGCAATTTACAACCATCAACCAACAGGTGCTGCATTTCCAAGACGAAGGCAGCGCAACCGGCCCCCCTCTTGTATTTGTTAATTCGCTGGGAACAGATCTGCGCATTTGGGATGCGCTAATTCCGCATTTTGCCGCCAGCTATCGCATCATTCGGCACGACAAGCGCGGGCACGGCCTCTCCGCCTGTCCGCCACCGCCCTACACTATTCGCCAACATGCCGAAGATTTGGTGGGTCTTCTGGATCGGTTGCAAGTTGGCAAAGCCATTCTGATCGGTATCTCGGTGGGCGGCATGATCGCGCTGGATTTTGCCGCGCAGCATCCGCAACGGCTGGCAAAATTGGTGCTGTGCGACACGGCGCCCAAAATCGGTACGCCGGCAATGTGGGATGAGCGCATTGCGGCCCTGCGCGCCCACGGCATGGCCCATTTGGGCGAGGCGATTCTGGCGCGCTGGTTTGCCCCAGAATTTGCCGCCGCCCGGCCAGACGCCTATCGCGGCTATGGCAACATGCTGACGCGCACGCCGGTGGACGGCTACACCGGCACCTGCGAAGCCATCCGCGACGCCGATTTGTGGCCGCAGGTGGGCCGCATTCAGGCGCCCACGCTGGTGCTCTGCGGCGCCGAAGATTTGGCCACGCCGCCCGCCCAGGCGCAACAGTTGGCCGCGGCGCTGCCCAACGCAAGCTGCACAATCATCGACGGCGCGGCTCATCTGCCCTGTATTGAGCAACCACATGTAATGGCCGCTATCATAGCCAACTTTTTGAAATAGTTCACATCTGCGTGAATTTGTAAAAGGGAAAGAAGTTCGACTTCTTGAAGAAGTCGAACTTCTAGTAGCCCACCGTGGCCAGTCATTTAACAGGAGAAGTAAAATGAGTGATGATAAATTTGAGCAGGGCATGAACATCCGCCGCGCCGTGCTGGGCGATGCGCACGTGGACCGCGCCGAGCGCAACAAGACCGACTTTGACGCCGACTTCCAGCGCATGATCACCGAGTTCGCCTGGGGTACAGTCTGGAACAGCGATGCCATCGACCGGCAGACGCGCCACATGCTCACCATGGCCATTTTGGCGGCGCTGGGCAAAGAGCATGAACTGGCCATGCATCTGCGCGCCACTCAAAATACGGGCGTTACGCCGGCGCAGATCAAAGAGGTTTTCCATCAGGTGGCCGTCTATGCAGGCATTCCGGCCGCCAACACAGCTTTTGGCGTGGCCAAAAAAGTTTTTGCCGAGTTGGCTGAAAGTTGATGTCGGCATAAGGCGAAATCAGTGTCACAACTATGATTCAAATGATGAGGGGATGGGCTATGATTCCGTATGGAGATGAGGGGAAAGTGACAACGGAGTACGGCCTCCACGCGCCATCATAACACTCATACAATCATAAAAATCAAAGTACGGACATCAGGTCAACCATGCGCGTTGTTGTTAACACATCTTTAACAGTGTGTTGCCCTATTGGGGGATTTCAGTTAAAATACGCTTGATACTCTACATATGTCGGCCCTAAGTCGACAATTTCCCCAAAATCTTTCCGCAAATCAAATAATTTACTACGTTGGAGGGAGAAGACAATGCACACCAAGAACGTTTCACGGCTGGCCCACTGGGTGACGCTGCTGGCTTTGATCGCGCTGTTGAGCGCCTGCGTGGGGCCGCAGATTGCCGAAGAAGGCGGCGAAGCCAGCGCGCCTGCCGCCGAGAGCGAAGCAACCGCACCGGCGGCGGCTGAAGGCGGCACAGGCCAGATCAGCGTCTACATCGGCTCGGATACCAATATTTCCGACTGGTGGAGCAACACCATCAAGCCCGCCTTTGAGGCGGCCCATCCTGAATATGAGCTGGTGGTGGTTCACACCGGTGGTTCGGGCGGTTCGGGCAACGGCCCCATTGCGGATCGCGCTTACGCCGCGCTGCAAACCGGCGACGACCCGGATGTGGACTTCTTTGAAACTTGGAACGTGTTGCAGCCGCCCGGATCGCTGGAGGACGGCCTGTGGCAGGAGATCACGACCGACAATGTGCCAAATATCGCCAATGTGATTGAGGCTGCCACCGCCAGCAGCACCGGCTATGACATCCCCTACCGCGGCTCGCAGGTGATCTTTGCTTACAACGCCGACCGGCTGCTGAGCCTCCTCAAAGAGCAGGGCAAAGTGGGCGACGATGTGACCGAAGTCCCCGCCGAATATGTGCCCTCCACCTGGCCCGAATTGATGACCTGGGTCTGCGAATTCCCCGGCGAATTTATCTACCCGCGGCCGGACACCACCGGCGCTGGCCGCAATTTTGTCACCCGCGCCGTGCTGGAGACCAACGGGCTGGCGCAGGATCTCTTCACCATCGACGCCTTTACCGAACAGTATGGCACCGATGAGCTGACGCCCGAGCAGATTGCCGACATCAACGACAAATATTTTGCCGGCACGTGGGACATGCTCAACGAGATCGAGCCCTGCCTCTACGACAACGCCACCTATCCGTCGGGCGCCGCCGCCACCACCCGCTTGCTGACCGACGAACTGGTCACGCTGATCCCCATCTGGTCCGACCAGGCACTGCAGGCGCAGAGCGCCGGTCTGCTGCCCGAAAACACGCGCTACATCCAGCTTTCCGATCTGCCCATGGTGGGCGGATATGCCAGCGCAGCCATCCCCACCAATGCGTCCGATCTGGATGGTGCGCTGGTGCTGGCCGACTTCCTGCTCTCCACCGAAATGCAGGAATCGGTGGTGCGCGACATCGGCGGCTTTCCGGCCATCAGCTGGGACCAACTGCCCGCCGAACTGCAGGAAGATTTCAACGACGTGATCACCGATGATGTGCCTTCCTTTGGCGGCCCGTGGACCGGCCCCATGTACGAAGGCTGGTACACCAACGTGGCGCCGGACGTGGAACGCGAGTAGACTGTTTTAATGCGCGTGTGGCCTCTCCTCCCCCTCCTCCCCACTTGTGGGGAGGAGGAGGAGAGGCCACACTTCATCCTAATCCTCTGATTGAGCTTCCATGACCCAACAATCGATTGTGCGCGGCTGGCAGCCGATCCAAACGGCACTGGTTTGGCTACTTGCTGGTGGCGCCGCCCTTTTTATTAATGCTGTTGCTGATCATCTATCCCGCGTCATTGGCCGTCATTGAGACGTTGCTGGTGCGGCGAGATGGCGCGGTGCGCTTTTCGGCGCAGCGCTACATCGACTTTTTTAACACGCCGCTGTCGGTCACCAATCTGATTTTCACGCTCCAGCTAACCGTGCTCACGGTGGCGCTGCTCTTTGTGGTCTGCTTCCCCATTGCGCTCTATTTGCGCTTTACCCACACGCGACTGAGTGGTTCGGTGCAGTTGCTGTCGCTCTTTCCCATGTTTGTGCCGGGCATTATTACGGCCTACGCGCTGATTCGTTTTCTAGGCGCCAACGGTTGGTTACAGCGCTTTATCGAAGTGCTGACCGGGTACGAAGGCTATGTGTCGCCCTATTTGCGGCCGTCGGGCATTGTGGTGGGGTTGGTGTGGGAAGGCATTCCGATTACGGTGCTGATTTTGACGGCTGGCCTGTCGCAGATTTCCGACGGTCTCATCGAAACGGCGCGTGATGTGGGCGCTAACCGCTGGCAGATCTTCTGGCAGATCGTCCTGCCGCTGCTCAAACGCCCGGCGCTGATTGTGCTGTCGCTCAATTTCTTGGGTATCTTTGGAGCCTTTACCATTCCCTATTTGCTCGGTCCCGCGGCGCCCGAAATGATGGGGCCGTATATGCAGCGCACTTTCAACAACAATCTGCCCAGCCAGGCCCAGGTACAGGCCGTCATCACCTTTGTCATCAGCGCCCTGGTCAGCATCTTTTACGTGCGGGCGGTGGTGAGCCAGCGGCTGGAGGAGGAGCGCTGATGGGTTCCTTCTGGCAAAACACGCGGCGCAGCTTTGCCTATATGCTGCGCCAGGATTGGTATGGGCTGAGCATGGTGGTGCTGCTGGCGTTGGTGGTGTTGGGTCCCATGCTCAACGTGTTCCTGTGGGCCTTTACGCAGCGCTGGCGCTATCCGGCGCTGCTGCCCACCGAATGGGGCATCCGCTTCTGGGCGGACACCTTTGCCCGCGCCGATATTGCACAAGGTTTTGTCACCAGTATTTATACCTCGTTTATGGTGACGGGCCTATCGGCGCTGATCTGCTTACCGGCGGCCTACGCCTTTGCGCGGCTCAACTTTCCGGGGCGCACGCCGCTGCTGCTCTCCTTTTTGGCCACCAATGCCTTTCCCCGCTTTGGCCTCTACGTGACCATTGCGGTCATCTTTTTCCGGCTGCAACTGGTGGGGACCGTGGCCGGCGTGGTGCTGATCCAGCTGATCAACACGCTGCTCTTTATGATCTGGATTCCCACGGCGGCTTTCCAGGGCGTGGACCGCTCGCTGGAAGAAGCGGCGCTGGACGTAGGGGCGTCGCCGCTGCGCGTCTTTGTGCAGATCACGCTGCCGCTGGTGCTGCCGGCGCTGAGCGCGGCGCTGCTGCTCACCTTTGTGGGCGCGTTTTATGAAACGCAGGGTGCGCTGCTCATCGGCGTACCCAATGTGCGCACGCTGCCCGTGGTCATGATTCTGCTGATCAACAATCAGGTGGTGGTCCAATATGGCGCCATCCTCTCCGTCGTGCTGTGGATTCCGTCGCTGATCCTGCTGGTTTTTGCCCAGCGTGTGCTGCGCGGTGGTACGCTGGCGGCCGGGTTTGGGGTGTAGCACCATATGAATTATACCTGGCGGGAAGAGCTGGCCCACGCCATTACGCATGGCGTAGGCGTGCTGCTCAGTATATTGGGCGCGGTGTGGCTTTTTGCGTTGGCGGGCAGCTTGCGCCAAACGATTGGTTTTGGCATTTATGGCCTTTCATCCACGCTGCTCTATTTGGCCTCGACGCTTTATCACGCATTGCCCCATCCGGATCTCAAAGGAGTGCTGCGGCGGCTCGATCACAGCGCCATCTATTTGCTGATTGCGGGTTCGAGCACGCCATTTTTGCTCACGGTGCGTCAAAGCTGGTTGCCGCTTCTCTTCATGTGGAGCCTGGCGTTGGCGGGCATCGCCTTTAAGCTCTGCATACGCAATCCCCATCGTTTCGAGCGCGTTTCGCTGATTGGCTACTTGGCAATGGGGTGGGTGGGCGCGCTGGCGGCCTGGCAGGCGATTGTGATGCTTTCCGCATCGGCATTGACGCTGTTGGTGTGTGGGGGACTTTTCTATACATTTGGCGTCTACTTCTATAATTGGGTTTCGCTGCGCTACCATCACGCCATCTGGCACCTGTTTGTGCTTTCGGGCAGCATTTGCCACTATTTCGCCATCTTGAGTCTGGCGCGTTAAGGTCACTCTGAAACTGGGGCGCGCGTCGTCGAAGCGGAGGCGAATCGTACACAATACATAAAATTCGGGCTAGCGATCAATATGCATACGTAAAGCACGCTCTGTAACAACATGATACGTTACAGAGCGTGCTTTTTTACCTGCTATTTTACCAATCCTGGAACCCGAATTTATGTTGCGTTATGTATCTCTCTCTGTTTCTAAAACGAACTTTCCGATTTTTCAATTGCAGATAATTCATTGTGCCCATCGTTCATGTTTTACCAGTCTACCGGTTATTGGTGCGTATGTGCTGTTCATGCTTGTTTTGGCGGCCTTTTCGCTGCCCATTGCCTCCGCCCAATCCACCCAGTCGGTTCTGCTGGTCCTTTCAGCGCCCGAACTGGACGAATATGCCGGCTTCACGCACGCCGTGCGCGATGACGGCATTGTGAGTGCGTTTCAGCAACAGCTCACCTGGCCCGCGCAAACCGGCAGCTATTTCGAGTATGGCTACCTGGCTTCCACCCGCGCCTATGATTTGCTGGCTGAAAAGACGCCGCCGCAAAAGTTGGTGCTGCTGTTGGGCGCCGCGCCGGGCGAAGCCATTGAGCTGGCATTGGCCTATGGCGCCATGCCCACCCAAGTGACGCAAGATGGCAATCTGCTCACGCCGGTCAATTCGCTATCGGGGCTGTCGGCCAGCACGGTTTCCACCTATTATTACGACGCCACGCTGGGCAAATTGTATTTGAAGCTGTTTGGCGCGGCGCAGGAGCAACTGTTTCGGGTCGAGTCGACCGGCAATACGGGGGGCGGCAGTCTGGGACCGGTGGGGCGGGCGCCCAATCCGGTCAATAGCGTGGCGCCGGGTCTTTATTATGAATATTACGAAATTAGCGGTAATTTGGAAAGCCAAACTCCTGTACAGACCGGTGTGGTCGCCAATTTTGATCTGGCGCCCCGCCAACGGGACGCCGATTATGCATTTCGCTTCATTGGCTACGTGAACATACCGGCAGAGGCAATCTACACCATTACGTTGCGCGCCGACAGCGATAGCCGCGTGCTATTGAGCGCCGCGCCGCTGCTGATCCATTCCGGCGACCCGTTCACGCCCACCGAGACGAGCCAGGTCGTGGCGTTACAGCCTGGATTCCACCACCTCGTCGTTGAGTACATGCACGTAAACAATGTCCTGCATGAACTCTCTTTGAGCTGGGAAAGCAATACGATGGCCATGCAGCCCATCCCGGCCGCCCGTCTATTTTTCCCCACCAGCGGCACCACCATTTTGCCCACGCCAAATGCCGACCTGACGCCCACCGCCACCATTACGCCGACCGTCACGTTGACAACAACGCCTGTTCCCACGGCGATCCCTTCCGCCACGCCTACAGGCGTCCCCAATGGCAACAGCGCCCACAGGCTGCATCTGCCGCTGGTGCGCAATGGCGAACGCACCGGTAACCAGCCGCCCACGGTGAGCTTGACCCAGCCCTTGGCTAATGAACTCTTTGACACCACCGATATCATTACGCTTACGGCCATCGCTGCCGACGATGATCGCGTGGTTGGTGTGGGGTTCTATGCGGATAATCAACTGCTGGGCGAGGACGCAGAGGCGCCTTATGCCTTTGGCTGGCAAAACGCACCGGCCGGCATCCATCAGCTAACGGCGCTGGCGCTCGATAATGATGGCTCGTCAACCACTTCGGCGGCGGTGTCAATTACGGTGGCGCAGGCGGCGGACACGGAATCGCGCGTCTTTTTCAGCGAACCCGTCAATGGCGCGACCGTCACGGAGACGGTGCCGGTCAAAATGGGCGCCGCCAATTTCACCATTGAGCCGGCGGGCGGCGTGCAGCTCAATGCGGGCCACTTTCACATTATGATCGATACCCCTGTATCGCCGTGGGCGAAACAATTCCGCGCGACGATGCCCATCTGCACTTCGGCCAGGGTCAAAGTGAGACTATGCTCATGCTAGCGCCCGGTGTACACACGCTCTGCTTGCAAGCGGCTGACGGTATCCACGTGGCGCTGGGCTTGACAGACCAGATTACGATCACGGTAGAATAACCCGCAACCCGCCACTCGCCACCCGCAACACTTGTCGGTTTACGGCGCAGCTTCGTTGGATATTTACGCATTCACACTCATTCTCACACGAGGAGACCCCCATTATGAAAACATGTGCAACTCGAATTCCCAAAGGCGTTTGGTTGGGCATGGTATTGGCAGCTCTGATTTTGCTTGGTTATGAAGCGTTTGTAACGGAGGTGCGGGCGCAACAGGCGCTATCGGCGCAAGAGGTATTGATTCAAAATTTCGCCTTTAACCCAGGCACGATTACCATTGATGTGGGCGACACGATCACCTGGACCAATACGGACGGCGCCCCTCACACAGTTTCGGCCAATGACGATAGTTTCGATTCAGGTTCGCTGAGCCAAAATGGTGTGTTCAGTCACACCTTTACGACGGCCGGCACATTTGGCTATTTTTGCGCTTTCCACTCTTTTATGACGGCGCAAGTGATCGTCAACGAGCCGCCGACCAGCCTCAAAATGGTGTGGCTGCCCATTGTCAGCCGGTCGGATGCCAACGGGTCCAGCCCCACTTCTACACCCACGGCGACGCAGGGCGGAACTATCCCTAGCGCGACGCCCACACCCACCCGGGCGGCAGAGCAGATTGTGCGCTGGTCCGACCCGGCGGCGTGGGGCGGCAGCGTCCCCACAGCCGGCCAGGCGGTGACCATTCCCGCCGGCACATTTATGCTGCTGGATACGAGCCCGCCCGCGCTGCAAAGCTTGACTATTGAAGGTACACTGATCTTTGATAACCACGATCTGAACCTGACCACGGGCTGGATCATGGTCCACGGCAAGCTGGAGATCGGCACGCCGGACCATCCATATACCAACAAGGCCATCATCACGCTCAACGGCCCGGCCGGGCAGGACATTATGGGCATGGGCAGCCGCGTGCTGGGCGTTATGGGCCACGGCGAAATTCAGATGGTGGGCGAGACGCGGGTGAACTGGACGCGCCTCAACGCCACGGCCACCAAGGGCGAAGCCACGCTTACGCTGGAGAGTGCGCCCAAGTGGCGCGTGGGTGACCGCATTGTGGTGGCCGCCACCGATTTCGATTTTCGGCAGAGCGAAGATTTTATCATTACCAGCATCCAGGGCGCGCAGATTCAGCTTGATGCGCCGCTGGCCTATACGCATTGGGGGGAAACCACCACCGCCAATGGCCAAACTATTGAGCAGCGCGCCGAAGTGGGTTTATTAAGCCGCAATATTGTGATTCAGGGTGATGCCTCGGCGGAGACCGATGGGCTGGGCGGCCACCTGATGGTGATGGGCAATGGCAAATTATGGCTGGATGGCGTTGAATTTTTTCGCATGGGCCGCCGTGGTGAGCTGGCCCGCTACCCCATCCACTTTCACCTGATGGGCGACGGCGCCCGCGGGTCCAGGGTGCAAAACAGCTCGATCCACCGCTCGTTCAATCGCTGCATCACCATTCACGGCTCCAACGGCGTGACGCTCAAATCCAACGTGGCCTATGATGCGCCGGGCCACTGCTATTTTCTGGAGGACGGGGCCGAGTTTGACAACGTGCTGGAGGGCAATCTGGGGCTGAAGATCTATCGTCCCGATGAAGCAGATGCGCTGTTGGCCTCGGACACGATATATCTAGGGCCGGCCGTTTTTTGGATCACCAACCCGGCCAATCACTTCCGCGGCAACGTAGCGGCGGGCTCCGAAGGTACGGGCTATTGGGTGGCGTTGCCCGAACATCCCACCGGCCCCTCGGCCAATGCCAATATTTGGAATCGGCGCATACCCATGGCCGAGTTTGACGGCAATCTGGCCCATTCTAATAATGTGGATGGGCTGCACGTGGACAACGGCCCCAACGGCAGCGAAAATGGTGATATTGAAACCACCTATTACGCCGCCCGCGCCGACCCCAATGATGGCGACTCGGAGATTGTGACCGTCACGTTTAGCAATTTCACCGCCTATAAAAATCGCAATCGTGGCGTCTGGCTACGCGGCAACAGCCACGAACTGGTGGGCGCGCGGCTGGCCGACAACGCCATTGGCGCCACCTTTGCTTCGCACCGCACGGTGGTGCGCGACAGCCTCTTTGTGGGCGAAACGGCCAACAAAGGCACGCCCGAACAGTGGCAGATCGATCAGGGCGTCGTTGGGCTGGATGGGCGCAGCCTGCCCCGCTTCTGGGAAGTGGATTTTCCTATTCGGGGCTTTGAATTTTACGATGGCAAGGTAGGGGCAGAAAATAGCTATTTCACCAAGTTCGAGCCCAATAGTCAGCGGCAGGCGGCGGCGCTCTCCTATCTGGACTTTACCGGTTTCCCCATTGATCCGCAAAATTACGCCAGCCAGCTTGCCTTTGATGCACAAACCAATCGCGTCTATCTGGCCACGCGCGGCGCCCCCACCGACCCCACGCAAGGCACCGAAGACGGCTACCGTTCCGCCGTCTTTTACGACAGCGACGGCAGCATCACGGGCGCGCCGGAACGCTACGTGACTGTGGACAACCCATTTCTCTACACCAATGACTGCACCAAGCGTGACGCCTGGAACGCCTGGATCTGCCAAGCTGAGTTTGTGGCGTTGAGCATTCGCACCGACAGTGCCGAGTTAAATTCAGTCTCGCTGACGCGGTCCGATGGCGCAACGCACACCATGTTTGGCGTGGGCCAGGCCCCCAGCGACAACTTCCGCACCATGATCCGACCGGCGCAGGAGTATACCATTGGCTTTGATGACCATTTGCCAGCGCGCTTTACGCTGGTGTTGCAAGATGGCGCCGACAAATGGCTGCGCTTGAAGACGCCCTATGCTCAGTTTGCGCGCGTCTATCGCTATGGCAGCGAGTTGCCGCCCAGCAGCAACTTGGCCGAACTGGATGCAGCCACGTACTCTACATTTTATTACGATGGCAGCGCGCAGATGCTCTATTTGAAATTGGCTGCCACCGAAGATTATGAAGCCATTGACGTGGAAGCCGCCGGTCCCCCGGCGCCCGTGACGGGCAGCGGGACGGGGCTGAAAGGGGAGTACTTTAACACCATCGATTTGACCGGCGCCGCCCAGACGCGTATCGACGCCACCGTCAACTTTCGCTGGGCGGAACAGGCGCCCATGCCGGGTATGCCGGCCAATGAATTTAGCGTGCGCTGGAGTGGCCAGGTGGAAGCAACCGAAGCAGGGGAATATACGTTCACCACCATTACGGATGACGGCGTGCGCTTGTGGGTCTGTGGCCAGCAGTTGATCAATGATTGGACCGGCCACGGCGCTTTGCCCAATAGCGGCTCCATTGCGCTCACTGTCGGTCAAAAGTGTGACATTGCAATGGAGTATTTTGACGGCTCTTCGTACGCCTCGGCGGAACTTTGGTGGCAATATGGGGTGTATCCGCAGCACCTGATTCCACAAAAGCAGCTTTATCCCGCGCCGTAGCTATTTACGTGTTCCCCGAGCATTGCTGCTTTGCCGCCATTGCTGCCCGACTGAGCTCACGCCGACGTCTTGTCGATGGGAGCCACTATTATTTGTACACCGCAACGGTGTTGGCGATATAGGCGTCGGTCTGGATTGGTGTATCCGGCCCCACCTCTGGCCGTTGCGATCTACTGATTATTTGTGTTCTCTATGAGAAAAAAGAAGGGAGCGGATGCTGCGCCAACTTTGGCAGCATCCGCTCCCTTTTTGAAATTCGAATCCTTCCCGATATTCCCTCGTCGGGGAGGGCGGAAGGGGTTTAATTGGCAGGGAGCAAAACCTCGACCGAGAAACCATTGTCTTGCCCACTAGATATGAAAATACCGCCGTGGTGAGACTGCAATATCTCCATAGTTGAAACCAGACCCACGCCGCGTCCACTGGTCTTCGTGGTGAAGTGGGGTTCGAATATGGCGCGCAAAGCGTCATGCCCAATGGGCGTATTGTCGCAATAGATCTGCATGGAGACATATTGCCCCGCCCCAAGCGGCGAGCGGCTCAGGTAGCAGCTGATCTCGTCGGCCTCAAATCGCTGTGTGCTGGTCCGAATCAGAATGCGTTCCGAGTCTAGCATTTCGTCTTCCGCAATATTTACGATCAGGTTGACAAAAATTTGGGCAAGCTGCTCTCGATTTCCTAATAGCTTGGGAAGTTTTTCGGCCAGCGAGATTTCAATATTAGCGCGTGTGGTGATGCGATGTTCGAATTGCTGCACCAGATCTACAATCAGTCCGTTGAGATCAATAGCCACAAAACTGCCCAGCCGATTGGCCTCAGTATAATCTCTAAGATGGGCGGCGGTGCGCTTTAGATATTCAACCGTTTTGGCCAAATGCACTTGCGCCGGATTATCGTCCGGCAATTTGCGAATGGCCAGAGACGCATGCGCCAGCCCTGCCCCCAATAGGTTGTTCAGATCGTGAGCTAGACTTTCAAGCTCTGTATGAACTTTGGTTTGGGTTTGTTCTTGATCAGGGTTTTGAACATCCAAGTGCATAAATGGTGTTATCTCCTTCGCGCATCACAAACTGAGCACTGTATGTGAATATATTTTCGTCAAAACAGTAGGTCAGAAAACAGATTCACCGACGTCAATTCATGGTGCGAACACATCCTATATTAAGTTGTCATAACCTAAACAGATGGCGCCAAACGGGCAGCAAACTCAGTTAGCGAACTGCCTCGACAAGAGAGGACAAACTCGCGTTCGGCTGCTGTCAAGTGAAAGTGTTCGCCGTTGTAACCAGCCTCCAAGGCTAATTCCGGTGTGCGCAGAAGCTGTTTGCGGAATTGTCGGCTGACTACGGCGGCGCAAATAAGCCGATTAAGCTCTGGGCTTTCGGCTACTTGTTGGTCAATATATTCAATTTGGTCCCCACGTCGTTTTGTGGGCAAAGTGGTTGTCGATATTGACGGTGCGAGAATGGTGGCCATAAAAATCCTTTACTTACTTGACAACTCTAAACCCTGTTTGGCGCCGGATTCCCATAAAAACAGAAGAACTCCTACGCCAATTAAGGCATCCCCAATACTAAACGCGAACCTAAGCGGAATGCCTTTGGGAAACAAAAAAATATCCGAGAGCGGCCAAAGATGCGTTTCTTCGGCTTGCAAAACAATATCTTTAGTTGTTCCCAACCGGCTGCCCGGTGGGAAGAGCAGGTCGGTCGGTTCATCGGGCGGCGCCAACTGCGCCATCGTTTGCGGTGTAATCGGCATCAACCCGCCGTTGGCTAAGATGACCGCCAGATTGAGCGCCAGTCCGACCCCCAATAGCCAAAACCCTGGCTGTTTTCGGTTGACTAAAGCAAAAACAAGCAGCAAGAGTTGTGACGAGACCAGGGCGATGGCTGCTATGCGATTGTCTGTGATCAGCTCGCGGGTGACGGTCCAGAAAAAGACAAAAAACTGAGGCAGAAACCCAATGAAGACGAGCCAAATCATCCGTACTTCTGGCACGGCAAAGGCACGCCCACTGATTAGCGCACGTGCGATGCCGAAACCGAGACCAATGACGATGGCGAGAAGTAGGAGCATGTACGAAATCTATTTGCTCATGTTAGTTTGTGCAGGTGGTTAGTATGCAGAAATCCGTGTATCTATCTTCTATATTATACTATGAACACTCTGATTAGAAACCAGTGTATGCACCCGGCGCGCTGGCGCCCAACGCAAAGAGCGTGAGGGACACAATGGCCAAAACGGCTTTGACGTGGCGGGAATTGATGCGACCAGCATTCAGGCTCAGGTTGAAGAGTGTGCTTTTCATGTTGTTGTCTCCTATGTTTGATGAATGTGTGACCTTGGGTTGAGTCAAGCTGGGTGTGTGGTTACAATTTGATTGTGATACCTGATTGTCGTGCTGTTACTTCATTTCATTTGGGTACTTACATACTACATTTGGGTACCGCTCATTTTCCTTTGTTACTGCTTGAGATGTCCCTATTCTAGCGGGCGGTAGGCTGCGGGGGAGGCATCAGAAGAGGCATCAGAACAGGCATCAGCGACCCCAATTTTGAAAAAAAGTCGAAAAAAGTGCACCCAATTTATAAAAACTGAGGATTTCTCCATGGATCGCTTATCAAATTTTGCTGCCGTATATTGAGATAAAATAAGCGATGGTTGCGCGTTGTATGACCGCTAAAAGGGGTAACCGCGTTGCCATTTTCTAAATCGACTCACGCAGCTCAATACACAATGCGTCGAACCCTTCTAATACATTCGACTGAGCTACCACTAACCTACTTGTCCTATACGGACCTATGTCAATGGGACAAAAGTACTATTGGGATTCTCAAGTAAACTGATAAAATGACTGTGGCAATTGTGAAACTTAATACAACATTGCTATAAACGGTGAATTAGTTAATTTGGTGAGTAACTTAAAATGGGTGGTGTAATATATGTTCAAGTGGATGCAAAAACGCCGGAATTTTGTTCTTGCTGGTTTTCTGTTCTTTCCTCTTTTGATTTTCTCCGCTATGATCGAATCCCCCAGAGCATGGTCCCACGCCCTCAATGAGCAGCCTGACATGCCGGCTGCACAAATACGACTAATGAGTTTGAAAACTCGACCAGATTTTCTGCCTATCGGCGTGGCTGTCGAAAAACAATCCCCCACCCGTAATACGCAAGTCATGGCAGCCCAAGCGGTCTGCGACAAAAGCATTGACCTGACCAGCGAAATACGCGGTGTTATGCATGTGGCGGCGCAAGAAAATGGCATCTGCTACAACGCCGATCTGGATACCTATAGCTACAATGGACGCACCTATGTGGTGCAGGGCGGCGGCTGGGATGCCGCCTGGACCCATACCGACGTTACCGATCCCTATCATCCCGTTATGGTGCACCAGGCTGTGTGGGACATCCGCACCTACACACCGGATATCAAAACCTTCTCTCAGAACGGGCTGCCCTATATAGCCATTAGTATGGAGCGCCTCTCTTCCAATGGCTACTGCGGCGTTGCCATTTACAACGTGGCCGATCCGACGGCCCCGCAGCTCCAGTCGCACACCGACGGTGTGGATTGGTGTGATGTGCATAATATTTTTGTGGAAGATGACGCCGATGGCAACGGCGCCTATATTTATCTGACCGCTGATGCTCCCCATGATATGCGCGTGCTGGATATTAGCGGACAGCAGGGAGGCAGCGTTACCGCGCCGGCGGAAATTGGGCGCTACAGCCTGCCCGGCGCCACCTATATTCACGACATCACCGTGCTGGATCATACCGCGGCCAGCGGCGGCGCCATTGGGCGGCGCGTTTACATTGCCTATTGGGAGCACGGCCTGGTGGTGCTCAACGCCGCCGACGTAACGCCGGGCGTTGACCCGACGCCGGTGATCGATGGCGACATCATTAGCCCGCCCGGCTTTCAGGTGCACCATGCCATGGCCAGCCCCGATGGCGGCCGTCTTTTTATTCAGGATGAAATGCTGGTGGCGCCGGGCACGCAGCCGGTGCAGATGTGGGATATTAGCAATCCGCAGGCGCCCACTTTTGTGGATGGCCTAACTATTGGCAAAGATGTGCCGTTGAGTGCAGCGCACAATCTGGAAATGCGCTGGGATCTGCACCCAGATCGGCTCTATGTGGGCTGGTATAAAATGGGGTTGCAAGCGTGGCAATACACCAGTGCGGGTTTTGTACGCAGCTATCCTGAACCGCGCACGGCGTTGCTTTACCACCAGGTGCAAACTAATTTGGAGGGAACTGCGTATACCGGGGCCTGGGGGGTGCGTCTGGCTGAAATCGATGGTGGTCTTTATATTTTTCAGTCAGATTATCGCTATGGGCTGATTATTGATTGTCTGGTCTGCCCGCAGCGGCCCACTCCTACAACCACAGAGACCCTACTGCCCACTGATACCCCGTTGCCCACCGAAACGCCCATCGTAATTGTAACGCCTGCGGACACCCCCACATCTGCACCTGTGGAGACGACTACACAGCCGGCTTCGCCATCCCCTACGTCCGTGAACGGCTCGCCGACGCCCAGCCCGGACGAATTGACTGCCACCGCCCTGCCCACCGATACGCAGAGTGAGCCGACCCCAACACCTATGCAAACTGAAGCCACGGCGTCGCCAACCCCCACTGCTGAAATGCATGTACCAACACCAGTGGACAACGCGACACCCACCGCAACTAGTTCCGCGTCCGCCGAACAACCAATTTGGGCGCAGCAAGTGTACACTATTCAGATCGACGCCGACGCCAATGCCGCGGTTTCGCCGGGTGATACGCTGCACTATCGGGTGAAAATACAAAACGTCATGGATCATGCGGCCATCGAAGTGCGCTTCCACCAATTCTTGGGTGAATATCTTGAAGTGGTGGCAGATTCAGTGCGTGTCGATGACCAGGGCATGTTGGCGGGGCAAGAAAATGATAATGGGCGTCAGCTCGATGTCGATATTGGCACAATGGAGCCGGGACAGATTGTGGAAGTGACTTACGAGGTGCTCCTGAGCGCAACCATTCCCGCGCACATTGATACGCTGGAGTTGCAGGCGATGGTCAGCGTCGATGGCGCCACTCAAACCCTGGTCGACAACGGCATGACCGACGCCCCCAATGATGCGCCAGTGCTGCATATTGTGCGCACGGCATTGCGGACGCTGCTGCCGATTATCAAGCGTTAAGCTCTGGCAGCATCACGCAGTAAACAACGGATGACAAGGTGAGGGGGTGACAAGGTGAAGCAAAATCACCTTGTCACCCCCTCACCTTGTCAAAAGGGACAAAAACCCCTATTGATGCATGGACGAATTTTCCGCCAACGCGCGCAGCTCTTCCTCGGACAGAATCGTGACGCCTAGCTTGGCGGCTTTGGCCAGTTTGCTGCCGGCCTTTTCCCCGGCCAGCAAATAATTGGTGTTGCCGCTGACGCTGCCGGTCACTTTGCCACCGTGGGCCTGAATAAAGGCGCCGGCCTCTTCGCGGCTCATGGTGGGCAGCGTGCCGGTGATCACAAAAACCAGGTCGGCAAAGGGTTGCGCGCCGGGGGATGCCGTCGACTCGGTGCGCTCTTCCGCCACGCGCACGCCCGCTGCCGCAAATTTATGCATGAGTTCGCGGTTGGGCGTCAGCGAGAAGAATTGGACCACGCTTTCGGCAATTTTGGGGCCAATGCCTTCGATTTCGGCCAACTGTTCTTGCGTGGCGGCCATCAATTCATCCAGGCTGCTAAAATGGCGCATGAGCGTATCCGCCACCACCGAGCCCACAAAGCGAATGCCCAATCCGGTCAACAACCGCCACACGGGGCGCGCTTTGGCCGCTTCCACACCGGCGCGCAAATTGTCCACGCGCTTTTCTTTATAACCTTCCAGCGCCAAAATTTCATCCCACGGCAGGTAAAACACATCCGCCAAATCTTTGATGTAGCCCTGTCCCACAAATAGCTCGGCCTGTTTATAGCCAAAGCTTTCAATATCCATGGCCCCGCGCGAAACAAAATATTCAACCAGCCGCACCAAGCGCGCCGGGCAGGCATTGTTGACGCAATAGGTGGCGGCTTCGCCCGCGGGCCGCACCAGTGGCTCGCCACAATCCGGGCAGACCGCCGGCATTTGCCACGGCGTTTCCGCCCCCGTGCGCAGATCGAGCACCGGCCCCAGCACCTTGGGGATCACCTCGCCGGCGCGCTTGACGATGACATGATCGCCAATGCGAATGTCCAGATCGCGCACATAATCCTCGTTGTGCAGCGTGGCCGCTTGCACCATGACGCCGCCGATCTGCACCGGTTGCAGCACGGCGTTGGGCGTCACGGCGCCGGTGCGCCCCACTTTCACCGTAATGTCGAGCAGTTTGGTGATGGCTTCGGCGCTGGGGAATTTATAGGCCACGGCCCAGCGCGGGTCCTTCCCCGTAAAGCCCAGCCGCTCCTGTTGCGCCAGCGCATCGACCTTGATCACAATGCCATCCACTTCAAACGGCAGCGTGTGGCGCAGCGCATCCCAGTCGGCAATGTGGCTGACCAGCGCTTCAAATTCGGCATCGGTAAAACGCTCAATATTTTGGGAAACAGGCATGCCCAATTTCTGCAAATAGGCCAAACTTTCCCAATGGGTGGGGGGCGGATTTGCGACGCCTTCCAAAATGAGGATCTGATAAATCCAGGCTTTCACCGGGCGCGTGGCCGAGATGCTGCTGTCCAATTGGCGCAGACTGCCGGCGGCAAAGTTGCGCGGGTTGGCATAGGTGCGTTCCTCTTGCTCAACTTGGCGGGCATTGAAATCTTCAAAATCAGCCTTGTCCACATATGCTTCCCCGCGCACTACCAGCCGCGCCGGAGACTCGATCTGGGCCGATCCACCAGCCGCAACCGGAATGTGCAGCGGAATCGACTGCACCGTACGCAGATTGGGCGTAATGTTTTCGCCAAATTCGCCATCGCCCCGCGTGGCGCCTAGAGTAAACTGGCCATTTTCGTAGTGCAGCACCACGGTCAGTCCGTCAAATTTGGGCTCCACTACATAGGCCAGCTCATCCCACTGATCTTCCGGCAGCAGGCGGCGGATGCGCTCGCGCCAGGCGCGCAAATCATCTTCACTAAACGCATTGGCCAGGCTGAGCATGGGGGTGGGATGGCGCGTCTTCTCGAAACGCTCGGAAACCACGCCGCCCACGCGCACGGTCGGGCTGTCGGAACGATAGAGCGCTGGATATTGCTGTTCCAACGCTTTCAACTCATTGAAAAGCGCGTCAAATTCAGCATCGCTCACGGTAGGGAGCGTCTGGCACATAGTTGTATTGATGCTGGCGCACAGCGCGCGGCCGCAGCTCATCACCCGCCGCTCGATTTCTGGCGTGGCAACAGGGGGTAAATCGGCACTTTCTGGCGTCAAATCTGTGTCTAAAACTGACATGGGGTTCCTCAATTTGTGAATCAAAATGAGCTACAGATTGCACAGATTTTACAGATTTTGTTGGGTCCAGATCGAAAATCGGTGCAATCTGTAAATCTACTCAATTTCATTGTCCGACCGGTTTCAAAAACTGACCATCGGCCCAACTGACCAGCCCATTTTGATCGCGGACTCGATACCAGTTGGGCGCCATCGTTTTGCACAGGATACGTGGAATAGTCGCCGCTAGGATCGAGAACTGTTAGGATGGTGTCGTCAATGTATGCTTTACAATATCGGCGCATCTTGGCTGGCGTCAGCGTGAACACGCAATCCTCCGCTTGCCCCAGCGCCCGTCACCATCACAATTTGTTCGGGTGCAAGGACGGCGGGTTGGACATCGGCAGGTGGGGGAACAGTCACCTCCGCTAGCGGCGCATCATCGGGAACCTGCGCTCCGCAAACGTTGGGTACCGGTGCTACCTGGGTTAGTGGATTGGCTGGCCAAATCGGGGCCATTAAAAAGCCAATCAAGCGCAAATAAGACCAGCAGAAAAACCATGCCGCCAAATGAGCCACATGGCGGCCGATGGGGCCGATGGGGTATTTTGATTCATAAGTTTACTTCCGGTTTCGTTTTAATAGGGCCAGCATCTCCGACAGCGGATAAGTGTTAATGACATCAACGGCCCGCAATAATCGTTAGCAGTGGCCAGTCCGTATTCCATTAGCTCCATGTCGGTTGGGGCGTGGGCGTCGCTGTTGATAGCAATTTTGCAGCCCAGTTCAATCGCGCGGCGGGCGTACACATCATTAATATCCAGCCGTTCGGGGTGAGCGTTGATTTCGACGACTGTACCGTTCTGCGCACAAACTTGCAGCACTTGCTCCACGTCCAGCTCGGAGGGCGCGCGATAGCCCAGCAGGCGACCCGTAGCGTGGCCCAAAATGTCCACATGGGGATTGCGCACCACTTTGAGACAGCGCTCAGTAATTGTTTCACGATCTTGGCGCAGACCACTGTGGATGCTGGCCACCACCACATCCAATTGAGCCAATACTTCGTCGGGGAGTCCCAATGAGCCATCGGCCAAAACTTCCACTTCAATGCCGCGCAATAGCTTAAAGTCAATGCCCTGTTCCACAAATTGGCGATTGAGGGCGGCGATTTCCTGCGCCTGTTCGGCCAGCCTTTCGGCATCGACACCGCCGGTCACGCCCAGGCCAATGCTGTGATCGCAGACGGCCCAGTATTGGTAGCCGCGCTGCATGGCGGTCTGCGCCATTTCGGCGATGGTTGCTTTGCCATCGCTCCAGGTGCTGTGGCCATGCAGTTCACCGCGCATATCGCTCAATTTGATCAGTTCGGGCAATGCGTGCGCACGGGCAGCTTGCACTTCCCCGCGATTTTCGCGCAATGTGGGGGCCGGATAATCCAGCCCCAAAAAGGCGTATAAATCCGGCTCTTCATCAAAAAAGCGCTGCTCACCCTCGGGCGCATCACCAGTGCCGGTGGCGGTCAAGCCATATTCGTTGAGACTCCATCCCTGCTTTACGGCCAGTTCGCGCACGGCTATGTTGTGCGCCTGGCTGCCGGTAAAATATTGGAGGGCGGCGCCCCAATGCTGACGCTCCACCACGCGCAGATCGACTTGAAGGCCGTCGTGGAGCACAACGCTGGTTTTGGTGGAGCCGCTGCCTACCACTTGGCCGACTCGGGATAATTCACGAAACGCTTGCATCACGGCGGCCGGCTGCTGGCTAACCACCAGAATGTCGAGATCGCCGATGGTCTCTTTCCAGCGGCGCAGGCTGCCGGCGATTTCGATTTTTTCCAGGGCGCCGGCGGGTAGTGCTTGCTCAAGTTCGGCCAAAATGGCCAGGGCGGTGGGGCGCGCTTTGCCAATGGGCGTGCGGCCATCACCCCGCCGGTTCATCAAATCGATGCCTTTGAGAATTTTCTCTTCGCTCTTGGCGCCAAAGCCCTTGAGTCCGCGAATTTTCTGCCCTTCGGCGGCGGCTTTTAGTTCAGCAACGGAGGTAATATTCAATTCCTGCCATAGACGGCGGGCGGTTTTGGGACCCACATCAGGGACTTGCAGCATCTCCAGCACGCCCACCGGCACTTCTTCCAACAGCTTTTCCATATCGGCAATTTGGCCCGTGTCCAGAAATTCCTGGATGGATGCGGCTATGCTTTTGCCGATGCCGGGGATAGCGGTTAGTTTGCCATCGGCGGCCACTGTATTAATGTCAGGCGCCAGGGAATGGATGGCTTCGGCGGCGTTTTGAAAGGCGATGATCTGGAAGCGATTGGCCTCGATAATTTGCAGCAGGCTGGCCATCTTTTCCAGCGCAGCCGTTACATCTTGGTTGGTGAGAGTTGGTTTGTTTGTCATGGAGTGGATTATACCATTTTTGGGCTATTTTGGTACAACTGTTCGAATTTCGAAAAGCTTGGGCCATAGTTTGCCCGTGATGTATAGCGTGTCGTTTTCAGCGTTATATGCGATGCCGTTAAGCACATCTTCGCCGCCGGTGCGATCCGCCGGGGTGAGAATGCCTGCGAGATCCAGCCAGGCAGTAACGTTACCGGTGGCGGGGTCAATAACAGCGATACGGTCCGTTTGCCAGATGTTGGCGTAGATTTGGCCATTGATGTATTCCAATTCGTTGAGACGCACCACCGGTTGCCCCTGGTCGGTTACGTGAATTTGCCCAAGTTCTTGCAATGTTTCTGGATCCCATATATATAATGTCGATGTTCCGTCGCTCATGATGAGATCCTGGCCGTCATGGGTAATACCCCAGCCTTCGGTGGGATAGTTAAATTCGGCCAGTTGTTCAAAGGTGTTTTTGTCATAAACAAAGCCGACATGCGACTGCCAGGTAAGCTGATATAGCTTGTCCCCCAAAATTGTCACTCCTTCGCCGAAGTATTGCTCGGGTAGATCAATTTGCTTAAGCACCGTACCCGTTACGCGATCAACCTGGCGCAATGAAGAGCGTCCGCGTAGACCGGTTCCCTCATAAAAAATGTCGTCTAACCAAATGAGACCTTGGGTAAAGGCAGCCGGATCGTGTGGATAGCTCTGTACGACTTCATAGCCCCAAATGGGAGTTTGCGCCAAATCGACGGTTAGGGTGGGAGAGGATTCCACCGCAATTGATAGAGCGCTATCTGTAATAGGTTGCGTTGTGGTGGGAGTTGATGGTGACGCAAGGGGAGAGTTAGCGGAAGTTGTCTCTGCAATGATATTTAGCGGAGAACTAAGCGCCGTTTCCGTCGGTAAGGTCTGCTGCTCAGGATTGAAAACCGGAGCAATTGGGGCCGTGGATTCTACGTATATATATAGTAAGACACCCAAGGCAACAACCAATGGGGCTAGAATTTTCACAGTTCGCATATGGATCCTTATTATTGATACCACTCAATACGACGGAAATCGATGAGCGGATTATATCCTTGCTCCAGAGGTTGAACAAAATGGGAGAGAAAAGGTTGGCCTGTTGGCGATTATTAATATGCATAGAAACAATTGTGTGAATAAGCCATTCACGATTTGACATTCAATCATGGTTCCTATATAATCCCGATTCGCTTCGGGAATATGTTGAAATTACCGGCACCTTGAAAATCGATTAGCCAACAAAGCAATGCTATGATTACAGTTAAAACGTAATGCAAAATAGCATGTGCCAAATTTGTCAAAGCGTGTAAAAGCTGTTAGAATCTCTAGTCGCTGTACATGACAAAGTGAGGTTGCTGGTACAGTAAGTAGATTGCAAAGTATTGAAATTCAAACGATTTGCAATTTGACATAATGCAGCCCATCTGCTAGAATCTTATCTCGCTGTGCGCAACGAAACATTGTTGCGAAGCACATTGAAAACATGACAGCCAACAACGAAGATTGTGCAAAACAGCACTCCTCGTATTTGACACATCGTCAGCGGTTGGGTAAAATTATACCTCGCCGTTGTGGGCAGAATTATTCTCTCGCTTTATTCGCCGAATTGCTAACTTGATTCTTTAGGTGATTGCGATTGTT
>JAWKON010000051.1:0-65993 GCA_041391125.1 Caldilineaceae bacterium | reverse complement strand
CCCAAAACGGGGATTGAGCAGATAGACCCAGATGATCGACGTGGCCACAATGGGTACAACCGAAGGCACATAGAAGATGGTGCGCCAGATGGTCAGCCCGCGCACCTTGGCGTTGAGCAGCAGCGCCAGCACAAAACCGAGCACAATGCGCAGCGGCACCGAGCCCAGCACATAGTAAGCCGTGTTGCCCAGCGACTGCCAGAAGAGGCGATCATCACCGCTAAAGGCGCGTGTATAGTTGTCCAGGCCAATCCACTTACCCGACTGCAAAACCGAGTAGGTGGTAAAGCTGAGATAAAGCGAAGCCACAAACGGCCCTAGGACAAAGAAGAGAAAGCCCAGCAGCCAGGGCACAATAAAAAGGTAGCCCAACAGCGCTTCGCGCCGCTGCAATTTGGTCATAGATGGGCGACTGCCCAAGCGCGTCGATGAGTTGGGGATAGGGGCTGATGTCATGGGTGGTTTGGTTTTATCAGGGTTTGCGCGTTTGGCTGACTGAATAGGCGGTTTGGGGCCGTGTTGAAGTCGAGAAGTGCGTAAGCCCTATTGATGATTGAACGGAATGGTGCGGCGCACCTTACAGAGACTACAAATAGAGATGGCGCAAACGTAGGGGCACGAGTGGCGGCGAGACAACTGCTCTCTCGCTAGCCCACCTTCTTCCGCCGCCACTCATGCCCGTACTGGTATCACGCCATTTTATTTGAGTTTTCGATTAGCCTGGTTAAGAATTACGAGCCCGCGTTCTGCCAATATTCATCCAGCAGTTTCTGCGCTTCCTCGGCGCCCCACTGAATCGCTTCTTCCGGCGTCTTAATGCCAAAGAGCGCCTCTTCCATCATCTGGTTCAAAATCTCCTCGATTTGTGGCTGCACGGGCGTAATGCGGATGACCTTGTCCTTGGCCATAATCGACAGGAAGTCGTTCCAAAGCACGTTGTCGGCGCCAGATTCCGCCGCTTCGTTACAGGCAATGTGTGGCGACGGACGCTGCTGTTGCTGGAGGAACCAGCAGGCGCCATCCATGGAGACAGTTAGGAATTTGACCAGCTCCCAGGCCGCCTCGGCTTCGGCGCCCTCGACGCCCGCCGGAATCACGTAGCCCCACCCGCCATAGGCCGCCCCGCGCGTGGCGTCATTGCCATTTGGCCCATACGGAATGGAGGTCACGCCCAGATTCATATCCGGCGCATATTCCAAAATCTTGAACAGCTCCCACGAACCGTTGATCTGTAAACCTTCGTAGTCAGTGTAGAATGGCCCATTTTCCCACTCGCCGGTCTGGCTATAGAATTCGCGCACCTCTTCGATTCCGCCATTAATGTTGTTGGTAAAATCGACGATCCACTGTAGCGTCTCCAGCCCTTCAGGACTGTTGAATTCCACGGTCTTTAGATCTTCCGACACCCACTCGCCGCCATTGGCGTTGAGCCAGGTAAGATAGGGGACGTTGCCCGCCCGCGTCACGTCGATGCCGGCGCGCTGCAGCTTGCCATCTTCCAAAATGGTCAGGGCTTTGGCCGCTTCTTCCAGCTCGGCCCACGTATTGGGCGGGTTCTCTGCATCCAGCCCCACTTCGGCAAACCAGTCTTTGTTATACCACTCCATGGTGAGCGCGCCGCCTGTGGGCATGGGCATAATCCAAGTGGCGCCATCATACACGGCGCCGCTGATCTCGGACGGATAGAAGTCTTCGCGGGCGATGCCGTCGCGCGCCATCCACTCGTCCAGCGGCTGCAGTGCGTTCTGCACCACAAAGGCCGGCACATCCTGCCGCCCCAACATGGTGACCGACGGCGGCGCGCCGCCCGCCACGCCAGTCAGAATTTTCTGCAAGCGATTTTCCCACGGCTGCAGCGTCATCTCCACCTTGATATTGGGGTGCTGCTCCTCAAAACGCTTGATCTGCTCTTCCATGAGCGGCACGCGGTTGCCGCCCCAATGGTGCCAGAAGGTGAGGGTGACTGTGCCATCGTCGGCCGCCCCCGCGCTATTATCACTGCCGGGAGGCGCCGTGGGTACACAGGCGCTGAGCAATAGTCCCAAAATCATGAGCATGGATGCCACAAGTTGCACTTTCCGCATGATCGGTTTCTCCTTGTGAATGATATTAAATTTTTTGTGGATACTGCTGTTCAAAAACGTCAGAACGGGTGTGGGGGAGTTCGCACAAAAATCACGCTATGCCGACTGCCGGATGCACAGCGTGGTTGGTACGCTGATTGTGTATATCTGGCGCGGTTCCTCTTGGCTCATCTGGTGCAAGCGGTGGGCGGCCAGTTGCCCCATTTGATAGAGATCCACCTCAACCGAGGTCAGCGGCGGATCGGTAAATTGGGCGGCGGTTTGATTATGATAGCCAACCACCGCCACATCGCTGGGCGTCTTGCGCCCCGCCTCTTTGAGCGCATGAAGCCCGCCAATGGCCATTTCATCGCTGGCGTATAGGATCGCATCCAGCTCGGGAACATCATTCAACAGACGAATCGTGGCTGCATACCCAGATTCGGAAGAAAAGTCCCCCTCTTGGTACAGATTGGGCTCATAGGCCAGATTGTGAAGCGCCAGCGCCAGCCGGTAGCCTTTGAATTTGGCCAGGCTGCTGCTGGTCTGCGAACTGCCATTGACCAGCCCAATCCGTTGGCGTCCTTGTTTGGCCAGGTGATGCACGGCTTCTTCGGCGCCGGCTGCATAATCCGCCGTAATAGAGTTCATCGCCACCCCGGTTACCGCGGCGCCTACCACGATGAAGGGGAGATCACTGGCCTGCATCATGCGGGCAAATTCCGCCTTGACCATACCGCCTAGAAAGATAGCGCCCAGCAACGACGCATCGGCGGCAACTTGGCCCACATCCTGCTCGGTCATTTTAATCGGGCGGATCAGCGTGGGCGCCCCATAGTGCTGGCAGGCGTCAATTACGCCATTTGAAAGGCGATGCTCCACAGCCGCCAGACTCATTTCACGACTAGCAACCTGGATGTCGCTGCGCACCAGCATCAACACTGTCTGTGTGATAGTCGCCTTGGGTGCGCCGTTTCTGCTTGTATAGCCCAAATCCCGCGCGGCTTGCAATATAATGGCCCGCGTATTTTCTTCTACAAATTCAAAGCCATTAAGCGCTCTGGATACGGTTGAGGCCGATACGTTGGCTCTCTGGGCAATATCTTGTAAAGTTACTTTGGCGCGTTCACGCATAAGAAAGGATTGGTAGACAAAGCAAACAGGTAAGTGAGAACCAAATGGGGGGAGCATCATTTTATATGGTCTCTGCAAATTTTTGCATGGATATTGCAATATGTCAAGGGGATTTTGCAATTTTGCAAGAAATTTGCAAAGCATGGATGTAGTGTGAAATTAGTGCTCTTGCACATAAACCCTGTTCCCTAGCGAATCCCGCTTTTCCCAATCTGCCGCTACATGATATAATGGAAATCGACCCCGGTTCCAACAGCGCGCAAAGATCAGCGCCACATCCTCCCGCAATTGGCACTCCCAATCTCCAATTGCGCAATCAGCACGACCCAACAATATCATGCCGCTGAGCTACATTCTCAAACGAATCGGCGTTTTTCTGATTGTGATCTGGCTGGCCGCCAGCGTGAATTTCTTTATTCCGCGCCTGGCGCCGGTGAACCCGGTGCGCGAAAAGCTGCTGCAGGCGCTGGCCTTTGGCGGCGCCGGCAAGACCAATATGGAAAAAGTGGTTAAGGCCTACGAAGAGAAGTTCGGGCTAGACAAGCCGCTCTGGCAGCAGTATCTCAACTACATCCGCGATCTGATGTTTCTAGACCTGGGCATCTCCATCTCCAACTTTCCCAAACGCGTCTTCGACATCATCGTCACCGCCATGCCGTGGACGCTGATTCTGCTGGGCACTACCACCATTATTGCCGTCATATTGGGGACGCTGGCCGGCGCGCTCTTGGCCTGGCCGCGCACGCCCGGCTTTTTTCAGTTTTTAGTGGCGCCGCTGCTCACGCTCTCGGCCATTCCGTACTATTTGTTGGGACTGGTGCTGGTCTATCTCTTCTCGTTTACCTTTAAAATTTTCCCGCTTAGCGGCGGCTTTTCGCTGGGCAGCATTCCGTCGCTCAAGCTCTCGTTTATCATGGACGCGGTCTATCACTCGATTCTGCCTGCGTTTTCCATCATCTTGGCTTCGCTGGGCGGCTGGGCCATCAGCATGAGAGGCATGATGATTTCGGGGTTGGGCGAAGATTATATCAACTTTGCCCAGGCCAAAGGGCTGACTGGCCGCGAAATCTTTTTCCAATACGCGCTGCGCAATGCGCTACTGCCCCAGGCCACGTCGCTGGCCCTGTCGCTGGGTTTTGTAGTATCCGGCGCGGTGCTGGTGGAGGTAGTCTTTGGCTACCCGGGCGTGGGCGCCGTGCTCTTCCGCGCTATCCAGACCTTTGACTACTTTGTGATTTACGGCGTGGTCTTCATTCTGATTTTGTCCATCGGCATTGCCACGCTAGTCCTGGATCTGGTCTATCCGCTCATCGACCCGCGCATCGTCTATCAGGATCGGTGATATAGCCACAAAAACACAATACTCGTAGGTCACTCTTGCAGAGTGACAAGCTGCGCTAAACCAACGATGTCACTCTGCAAGAGTGACCTATCAAGAACGGTGATGAGGCGCATGGCATCGCAGACGGCCGTCATTCACAATTAGCAATTCACCATTTACCATTCACCATTCGTATGACCCAATTTACCCGCTTTCTCCGCCAAAACCCATATCTGATCACCGGGCTGATCATCATCCTGGCGGTGCTGCTAATCGGGCCGGTGGGTTCGCTGCTGGTGGACGCCGACGGCTATAAAGTGGGCTCGGCCATTCCCGACCAGCCGCCCTCACCCGCTTACCGACTGGGGACCGACACGGTGGGCCGCGATCTAATCGCCGTGCTGGTGTCGGGCACGCCGTTGACGCTGCGCATCGGTCTCTTTGCCGGCGCCATTGGGCTGGGCATTGGCATTATTTTGGGCTTCACGGCTGGCTATTTTGGCGGCATTGTGGACACGCTCATCAAGGGCGCGGCCGACGTACTGATCACCGTGCCGGGGCTGCTCTTTCTGGTGGTGCTGGCCACCACCATCCGCGGCGCCATTAGCGTCAACATGATGGCGCTGGTGGTGGCGGCGCTGGCCTGGATGTGGCCCACGCGCACCATCCGCGCCCAGGTTTTGACGCTACGCGAGCGCCAGTTTGTCATGGTCTCGCGCCTGTCCGGCATGAATGGCTTTGAGATCATTGTGCGCGAGCTGATGCCCAACTTGCTGCCCTATCTGGCCGCCAGCTTTGTCAGCGCCGTGGCTTCGGCCATTCTGGCCTCCATCGGGCTGGAGGCGCTGGGGCTGGGGCCGCAAAATGAGCCCACGCTGGGCATGACCATTTATTGGGCGCTCTACTACACATCCGTATTGCGTGGCATGTGGTGGTGGTGGGCGCCGCCCATTGCGGTGATTGTGCTCACTTTTGTGGGCCTTTTTCTCATCACCATGGGGCTGGACCAGATTGCCAATCCCAAGCTGCGGAGGGCTGCGTGAGTCGGCGCGTCTTAGAAATCAAGGATTTGCAGGTACACTATCGCACGCCGCGCGGCCCGGTCAAGGCGGTGGACGGCATCAGCTTCGACCTGGCGGCGGGCGAGCGCTTGGGTATTGTGGGCGAGTCGGGCTCGGGCAAGTCGACCATGGCGCTGGCGCTCATGCGCATGTTGCCCGAAGTGGGCCAAATCGCCGGTGGGCAGATGCTGCTGGATGACTTGGACCTGGCCCGGCTTTCCGAAGAGCAGATGCGGCGCACCCGGCTGGACCAGCTCAGCATGATTCCGCAGGGCGCCATGAATTCGCTCAACCCGGTTATGCGCATTGGACGGCAGCTCATCGACGGCATGCGCGCCCACAACGCGCTGCTCACCAATCAGGCGCTGCAGGAACGGGCCATCGACGTGCTGCAACGGGTGGACCTGGACCCGGCGGTGATGCGCATGTATCCCCACGAGCTGAGCGGCGGCATGAAGCAGCGCGTCTGCATTGCCATTGCCATTTCGCTCGGCCCCAAGGTGATCATTGCCGATGAGCCCACCAGCGCGCTGGACGTGGTGATTCAGCGCCAGGTCATGGAAACCATTGCCAACGTGCAGCAGGAGCTGGACGCCGCGGTGATTTTGATCGGCCACGACATTGGGCTCATGGTCCAATTTGTGGACCGGCTGATTATTATGTACGCGGGCAAGATTGCCGACATTGGCACGATCGAGGAAATTTTCACGGCGCCCAAGCATCCATACACGCAGATGCTCATTTCCAGCCTGCCCACGCTGGAGACCAAAGGCGTTTTCCGGGGCATTCCGGGCATTGCACCGTCGTTGCTCAACGCGCCGGCCGGCTGCCTTTTCCACCCGCGCTGCCCGCAGGCGTTTGCACTGTGTCAGCAACGCACACCACAATTGGAGAAGATGGATTCGGGGCAGGAAGCGGCGTGTCATTTATATGGTTAATCGTGGCGGATGGCGGCCATGAGCAGGTATCTGTTGCGGGTCAGGCGTTCATAGAGGATTTCAAATTGGGCAACATGCCAGCGCACAATGTTGCCGTCATCGTCTTCGATGGAGTATTCGCCCTCTCGGGGATAGCCATCCGTGGTTTGCTCTATGTGGTCTAGTGCATCAAACAAGGCTGTGCCAAATTGAAGTGATTGCTGTATGACCAGTCGGTATTGAGCGTTGATAATCCATCGCCAGGGCCTTGATTGGGAAAATGAGCTCATGCATTTACCGACGTTTCGGATTGGGCCGTGATGTCGGCTTTGATGTCATCCAGCGTGTGTACGGGCAGTGTGAACCAAGGTCGATCTTTTTGGACCAGTTCGAGCATGACCTCAATGGCAGTGGCCATTTGATTCCACTCTTCCACACTGACCAAAACGGCCGCCGGTTGCGAACGCGACATGAGAACCACGGGTTGCTCTGACACGCGTTCCAGCAATTCTTTTTGCTTGAGGTGTACATCGCTCAATGGGGCTGTGGGCATGACTTTATTCATGAAATCCTCATTTAATTATATACTGTAAACATAAAGTACTTTATATTTCGGACAAAGTATACCAGTTCGCACTTTCATGACATAATGGCGCCATTTTTAGAATTTCGCAACGTAACCAAAATATTCGGCGGCGGTCTCTTGCGCAAAAAGCGCACGGTGGCGGTGGATGACATCTCCTTTTCCATCGAGGTGGACGAGCCGGCCATTCATGCTGTGGCGGGCGAGAGCGGCAGCGGCAAATCGACGTTGGGGTTAATCTTGATGGGCTTTGTCAAGCCGACCAGTGGCCAGGTGCTCTATCGCGGCCAGGACATTACGCGCTTGAGTGGCGCCCAGCAGCGCAGCTTCCGCCAGGAGATTCAGGCCGTCTTTCAGGATCCCTTCTCGGTCTACAACCCGTTTTACAAAGTGGACCACGTTCTCAACGTACCCATTGCCAAGTTCAAGCTGGCCGATTCGGACGCCGCGGCCAAAGCGCTCATTGAGGAGGCGCTGACTGGCGTGGGGCTGCGGCCCGAGGAGACACTGGGCCGCTATCCACACGAACTGAGCGGCGGCCAGCGCCAGCGCGTTATGGTGGCGCGGGCACTGCTGACCCGGCCCAAGCTGATCATTGCCGACGAGCCGGTCTCTATGGTGGATGCGTCGCTGCGCGCCACCATTTTGGAGAGCCTGAGCCGGCTCAACCGCGACTTTGGCATTTCGATTATCTACATTACGCACGACCTGACCACGGCCTACCACGTGGGCGACGACATTCTGGTGCTCTATCAAGGTTCGCTGGCCGAGGCGGGCAATGTGGAGCTGGTGATCAAGCAGCCGCAGCACCCATACACGCAACTGCTGGTCAATTCGATTCCGTGGGCGGACCTAAACCGGCGCTGGAACGAAACGCCGATCCAGGCGCGCGAGGCCGGTCTCAACGGCAGCCGGGGGCAGGGCTGCAAGTTTGCCGACCGCTGTCCGCAGGTGATGGAGCGTTGTCGCAGCGCAGTCCCCCCGCTTTACCAAACCGCGCCGCGCCGCGCCGCCGCCTGCTTCCTGCACGACGCTGCGCCCGCCCTGCCCAATCAGGATGTGACGCAGCTCTTTGTCACGCGTTCAGTGCAGAGTCAGTGATTTTTTCTGATCAACAGATTACACAGATTTTAAAGATTTTTTGGTTTTCCTTTTTGTCATTCTGTGGGCAGAGGCGAGCAAAATTTTAAACTCCCCTTTCCTCAATCAAATTGTTGCCAGCGGAGAACGGCCGGAGGAGAGACAAAAAAATCTTCCAAATCTTTAAAATCTGTTGATCCCAACTCTTTTCATCGTCCCCTGATTCAAAACGGAGAAAATCCCATGAGTACAATGTATAGACAGATGCGTTGGTTGTGTTTGCTGGTGATTGTTATGTTGGTGCTGGCGGCCTGTGGCGGCCAGGTGATTGAAGATGCCGCACCGGCCGCGGAAGGCGGTGGCGACGCTGCTGCCGCGGAACCAGCGGCTGAAGGCGCGGCTGCCGAAGAAGCGGCCCCGGCTGCCGACGCCGCTGAACTACCCGAAGTGCCGCGCGAGCGCACGCTGATCATCATGGCGGGCGAGATGAATCAGTACACGCTCTTTGATAATCAGAACCCGTACATCCCCGGCTCCAACAACGGCTTCCACTCGGGCACGCTGCCCGCCGTGTTTGAGCCGCTGATCATGTTCGACGTGCTGACCGGCGAATATGAGAACTGGCTGCTGGAGGATTGGGAATATCTGAGCGACACCGAGATTTCGCTGACCGTGCGCGATGGCGTCACCTGGAACGACGGCGAGCCGTTCACCACTGAGGATATCAAGTTCACCTTCGACATGGCGCTGGAGAATGCGGGCGGCATGGTGCATCTGGCTGACCTGCCCGAATATTATGAGTCGTCGGAAATTGTGGATGACAAGACCATTATCCTCAAGCTCAGTAAGCCCAACCCGGCCTTCTGGGCCACCACGCTGACCACCAACCACGGTATTCACGTGCTGCCCAAGCACATTTGGGAAGGCCAGAATCCGCTGGAATTCACCAATTTTGACATTGCCGCCGGTTGGCCCCGTTGGTACCGGCCCGTACAAGATGGTCTTTGCTTCGCCCCAGCAGAAAGTCTATGATCTGCGCGATGACTGGTGGGCCGTCAGCACCGGTTTCAAGCGGCAGCCCAAAGTGGAGCGCATTATCTACATTCCGGCGCAGGACGAAAGCCAGGCCGCCCAGCTGCTGATCCAGAATCAGATCGACATGTCGCCCATTGTGCAGGTCTCTACGCTTAAGACCATGCTGGCGCAGAACGACAAAATCACCACCTACACCGGCGCCGAGCCGCCCTATGGCTATCTGGACTGGTGCCCCATTGACCTGAATCTGAATGCCGGCATGGCGCCGTATGACAACAAGGACATTCGCTGGGCCATCTCCTATGCGCTGGACCGCCAGGGACTGGTTGACCTGGCTGAGTCGGGCGCTGGTGTGACTGCGCTGCACATGTTCACACCGTATGGCTGGTTCAAGCCTTTTGACGAAGCCTTGAAGGATGTCTTTGCCAAGTACGATTACGACACCGCCGCCCACCCCGAAAAGGTGACCGAGCTGATGGAGGCGCCGGCTACACGCTCAATGATGACGGCTTCTGGGCCGACGCCGACGGCGCCACCTTCGACATGAACATCTATGTGCCGGGCTGGCTCAAGGCGTGGGGGCCGCCGCTGCAGCAGCAACTTGTGGACGCCGGTTTTAACGTGACCATCGACTTCTCCGACGGTCTGGGCAGCCTGGTGCAGACCGGTGAGCAAGCGCTCTCTTTGGGCTGCAAAGGCCCCAGCGGCGTGTTGGGCATGGACCCCAACTTTATGCTCTCCATCTACACCTCCCAATACTATCGCCCTACCGGCGAACCGGCGCCCATCTGGTGGGCCACCTCTTTTTGCTGCGCCAGGGGTTGATCCAATTTGAGCAGCTCGAGCAAATTATGGCGACCGCGATTCGACGTGCGCAGCAATTTGACCTTGATCCGAACGCCATGCGGGAGCATTTTCGGCTTGTGGGGGATCAACTTTGAGCGGATATGTCCACCGAATATTGGACCGGCTGGCCCAATCAGGACAACCCGTACGGCTTTCCGCATTCGTGGCAGTGGGAGCTGTTGAAGACGTTTATTAATTTGGAGCCGACGAAGTAGGTGGCTTCACAATGTCATTACGTTAAGGATTTTCGTGTCAAAGCAAACCGTGCTCAGTACCCAGGGCGAACTTCCCGACCGGACATTGAAAACTGAACACTGAGCACTACTAACTTAACGACGTTGAGTAACTTCAAATAAAACGCCTCGTTCAAACGAACGAGGCGTTTTATTTTTGATAACCCGTGGGCGCTGCTTGAGTTGAACATGTAGGCGCTAAGAGCGCATGTGTCGACAAAAAAACTGTCGATGTTGATGCCGCAACCTTGATTTGTGCCGTCGTCCTGAGCCTGCAGCAAAGGCGCAAATACGTAGGAACTACGCAACGATTGAGGTATTCGAGGGCTGAGCTTGTCGAAGCCCGTGTTCCCTTCGACAACCTCAGGGAACACCTGGATAGTTACGGAACTACTTGGTCACAATGACATAAAGACCACGTCGATCTATATGTATGTTCTCAATAATGGTCCGATGGGGACCCATGTGGGGGCGCAGTCCTTTAGAATAAGCACCAGGCTGTCCCTATAAAGACCGATTGTGTCCAACAAAACACATTCGCAGATGCTATACCTCTGCTTGCCTGTGGTACAATATCCCCATGTCAAAATCCAAAAACGGTCGTCGTCCGCCGCGGCGCTCAAAATCGCATACAGGCGCATTGGCTCATGGCGCTCTGCCCGCCCACACCGAAATCGGCGCCATCCACAAAGACTGGGGCGGCAAAATTCCGGTGGCGCTCACCATGCCCAACACCTATTATGTGGGCATGAGCAGCCTGGCGCTTCAATTGCTCTATAGCTGGTTCAACCGTGAGGACGATCTGGTCTGCGAGCGCATCTTTTGGGAAAAGGGCGCGGCTCAATCTGGCGCACCGCTGCACTCGCTGGAAAGCGCGCGCCCGGCGGCCGATTTTGACGTGTGGGCATTTACCATTTCGTGGGAGATGGACTATTTCAATGTGGTGGAGCTGCTGCGGCAGGCGGGTATTCCGCCGCTGGCCGCCGAGCGCCATGCCTCCAAACAGTGGGATGGCCGCGACTGGCCGCTGCTGATCGCCGGCGGCCCCGGCGTCACCATGAATCCGGAGCCGGTGGCGCCCTTTTTTGACGCCATCTTGATTGGTGAAGGCGAAGAGGCGGTCCCTCAATTTGTTGAATTGTGCCGCGATGCGCTGTACGAAGATCGGCGGTCGCTCCTAAAAGCGCTGGACCGCACGCCCGGCTGGTATGTACCCTCGTTGCGTCCCTCCAATCGGCAGCACGTCGATTTCCGCCCGGTGGAGCGGCTGTGGGTGCGCAACCTGCCCGCCCACAACACCAGCAGCACGCTCTACACGCCCGACACCGAATTCAGCAACATGCACATGATGGAGATTGCGCGCGGCTGCGGGCGCGGCTGCCGTTTCTGCCTGGCCGGCTATGTCTATCGCCCGCCGCGCGAACAGCCGCTGGAGGCGCTGCTGCGCTCGGCGGAAAATGCGATTGCGCAAGGGCAAACCAAAGTAGGGCTGGTCAGCGCCGCCGTTAGCGATCACACGCAGATCGACGAGCTGGCCGTCGAATTGCAGCGCATGGGGGCGTCGATCAGCGCCAGCTCCATGCGTATGGACCCCATCAGCCAGCCGCTGATCCGCGCCCTGGCCGAGACCGGCGCCCAGACGCTCACCGTGGCCCCCGAAGCAGGCAGCCAGCGCCTGCGCAACGTGATTAACAAGACGCAAACCGAAGCGCAGATGATGGCGGCGGTGGCGCTGGCCCAGGAGTATAACTTCCCGCAGCTCAAGCTCTATTTTATGGTGGGCCACCCCACCGAAACCGACGACGACATCCAGGCCATCGTCGATTTTACGCAGGAGGCGCGCCGCCATTTCAAGCGCCGCATTGCCATCAACGCCACGCCCTTTGTCCCCAAGGCGCACACGCCGTTCCAGTGGGAAGGCATGACGTCCGTCGCCACCATTCGCCAGCGCCAGCGCACCATTTTCCAGGCGCTGTCGCGCCACGGTGTGCAGGTGCGCGCCGACGCACCCGATTGGGCCGAGGTGCAGGCCGTGCTCTCACGGGGGGATCGGGCGCTGGCGCAGGTGCTGCTGGAGATCCCGTCAGGGCAGCTCACCACGCGCCTCTTTTTTGACACAATGGCGCGGCTGGGTTTGGATCGCGAACAGTACATTGGCAAATGGCAAATCGGCGCGCCGCTGCCCTGGGACGTGGTGCAGAGCGGCGTCAGCGAAAATTACTTTCACTACGAACTCAAGCTGGCCGCCCGCGACGAAACCGGCCTGAGCTGCCCGCCCGACTCAGCCGGCTGCCTGAGCTGCCAATCGTGCGATCCCGCGTGGGCCTTTCGCTACGGCAGCAATGCAGAGCGGCCCATCCCGGCAGTTAAAGGTGGCCCGTGGCGGGCGCAAGACTGGCAGCCGTGGACGCACTTTAAGCGGGAAAAGCACGAACGGCTCGCACCGGTTGAGTTGGTGTTTTAGAGATTTGGTGATATTTCGTAGGTCACACATATTGTGTGACAAACCCGGTCATACGCAGGCGTCTGTGTTTGACCAACATTGTCACTCTGCAAGAGTGACCTACGTAGCTCACATCTGTAGATTGGACACTATGCACAAACTATCCAGAATTCTCATCCTCCTCTTGGTCATCTTCACCTGCGTGGGCTGCGACCAGGCTGCCAAAAGCGTGGCCGAAACGCACCTGCGCGCGGCTGCGCCGATTTCGTATCTAAACAACACGGTCCGCCTCGAATATGCCGAAAATCCGGGCGCCTTTCTCAGCTTGGGCGCCGGGCTGTCGGAGGATGCGCAACACTGGATTTTCACCATTATGGTCACGCTGATCCTGAGTGGCCTGTTGCTTTTTGCGCTTTTCCATATGCATGATTTGCGCATGGCCACCCTGGTCGCGCTGGCGCTCTACATTGGCGGCGGCATGGGCAACCTGATCGACCGCTTCTTTAACGACGGCGTGGTGGTCGACTTCATGAACGTGGGCATCGGCCCGCTGCGCACGGGCATCTTCAACGTGGCCGACATGGCCATCATGGCCGCCGTGGCAATCCTGCTCATCACCCATTTTCCAAAGCAATTTTCAAAGCAATAAATCGAACACTGATTGAACGGATTTGATGGATCGACACTGATTTTTCCTCAAAAAATCTGTGTAAATCCGTAAAATCCCTGAAATCTGTGTTCCATTCCAAATTCTTCACTCTATGACGCTTCCGTTTCACTCCATCTATCGCCACGGCTTTGTGCGTGTGGCGGCGTGTGTTCCATCCGTGCGCGTGGCCGAGCCCGCTTTCAACACCGAGCGCACCATTGCATTGGCCCGACAGGCCGACGCCAATTATGCCGCGGTGGCCGTCTTTCCTGAATTGGGGCTGGCCGGCTACACCAGCGACGATCTCTTTCACCAAGACGCGCTGCTGGCCGCCGTGCGCGAGGGTTTGGCCCAAATCGTCGAGGCCAGCCGGCAGCTCATGCCGCTGCTGCTGGTGGGGGCGCCGCTGCGTTTGGATGGGCGGCTTTTCAATTGCGCCGTGGCCATTCACAATGGGCGCATTTTGGGCGCGGTCCCTAAAACCTATTTGCCCAACTATCGCGAATTTTACGAAAAGCGGCAGTTCACCTCCAGCCGCGGCGCCACGCGCACCGAAGTTTCGCTATTGGGGCAGGTTGTGCCTTTTGGGATCGATCTGATTTTTAGCGCCGCCAATGTGGAAGGCTTTAAACTGCACGCCGAAATCTGTGAAGATTTGTGGTCGCCCATTCCGCCCAGCACCTATGCCGCGCTGGCTGGCGCCACCGTGCTGACCAATCTTTCGGGTAGCCCCATCACCATTGGCAAGGCCGACTATCGCCGCGAAATCTGTGGGACGCAGTCGGCCAAATGTATTGCGGCTTATTTATATGCAGGGGCCGGGCTGGGCGAATCGACCAACGATCTGGCCTGGGACGGTCATGCGCTGATCTACGAAAACGGCAGCCTGCTGGCCGAATCGCAGCGCTTCCAGATTGACGAGCAGATCATTATGGCCGACATCGATCTGGAGCGGCTGGAGCAGGAGCGCATGCGGCTGACCAGCTTTACCGATTCCGTGGCCAATTATGCGCCGCAGTTGCAGCAGATGCGCCATGTTGAATTTGAACTGGCCGTGCCGCAGCATGAAGTGCGTTTACAGCGCCACGTAGGCCGCTTTCCCTATGTACCCAGCGACCCGGCCCGCCTCAACGAGCGTTGTGCCGAAGTATACAATATTCAGGTGCAGGGGCTGGTCAAGCGCTTGCAGGCCACTGGTATCAAGAAAATTGTAATCGGCGTTTCGGGCGGGCTTGATTCAACGCAGGCGCTGATTGTGGCAGCGCGCGCCATGGACTATCTGAAGCTGCCGCGCACCAACATCCTGGCCTACACCATGCCCGGCTTTGCCACCAGCAAGCTCACCCGCGGCAACGCACACCATTTGATGGAAGTGGTGGGCGCCACGGCTCAGGAAATCGACATCCGCCCGTCGTCGCTGCAAATGCTGCGCGATCTGGGTCACCCATTTATCAATGAGGAAGAGCAGTACGACATTACCTTTGAAAACGTGCAGGCCGGCGAGCGCACGTCGCATCTGTTCCGGCTGGCCAATTACAACAACGCCCTTGTGCTTGGCACCGGCGACCTCAGCGAACTGGCGCTGGGCTGGGCCACCTATGGCGTGGGCGACCAGATGTCGCACTACAACGTCAACGCCTCGGTGCCCAAAACGCTGATCCAATATCTGATCCGCTGGGCGGCCAACACCAATCAACTGGGGCCGGATGCGCACGACACGCTGATCTCCATTTTGAATACAGAGATTTCGCCAGAGCTGGTGCCACACAAAGAAGGGGAATCTAGTCAGCCTGCGCAAAGCACTGAGGCCAAAATTGGGCCGTATGAATTGCAGGATTTCAATCTTTATTACATTTCGCGCTTTGGCTTCAAGCCCAGCAAAGTGGTCTTTTTGAGCCACCACACCTGGCGCGACCGCACGCTCGGCAACTGGCCCGAACTGTTGCCGGTGGAAAAGCGCAATGAATACGATTTGGCAATTATAAAAAAGTGGCTGGAAGTGTTTCTCTTCCGCTTTTTCCAGATCAGCCAGTTCAAGCGCACGGCCATTCCCAATGGCCCCAAAGTGGGCTCGGGCGGCTCGCTTTCCCCGCGTGGCGACTGGCGGGCGCCCAGCGATTCGGCGGCCACGCTCTGGCTGGAGGAACTGCGACGGAATGTGCCGGATGGGGATGGAAGATGACAAGGTGAAGGGGTGACAAGGTGACCGGGTGACAGGTTGAGAATTGTGCGCGCTCAGGTCACCTTGTCACCCGGTCACCTTGTCATTGAACGATAAAAAGACCGACAAGGAGAGACAAGATGGGGCGCAAAAATCTGATCCCGTGGGGGCAGGTGCAAGGGGCGGTTTGGCTGATTGGATTGGCCATTCTGGCGTGGCAGGGCTGGTGGTGGCCAGGTATATTGATTTTGGTGGCAATAAGTGGAATCACGGAGGGGATTATCCGCAACTATACGGCGCATGGTGAAGAGTCAAAGGCGCTTGAGCAGCAACGGACTTCCTCTCTGCCCGAGCAGTGCCCAAGCTGCGGCAGCCCGGTGGATGCGCAGAGCGTAAAGTGGGTAAGCCAGACCACAGCGAATTGCCCCTATTGTGGGACAAAATTGACTCGACAACCAACGGCTGCTTCTGCACAATAAATCCACAAAATACACAATTGCACAAAGTTTAAGTTGACACTAAAGTTTTTTTGTGTTATTTTGTAACGACTAAGCCTCTCGAGGCTTAGTCGTTACGTTATTTTTAGTTCAAATTTTCACAGATAGCTTTTGTTTTACAGAGAGCGTATACAATATGGCCATCCAAACCAGCCGAGCGCATTGCGCAATGCCAACCCGAATATCGATCCAGATGCATCGGTTGCCATGCGTTGCCTTGTTCGCGGCCGCGCAATCGGATGCATGTTGCGCCAATTCTTTCTTGATGGCTCATACTCGCCTTAGACGATGATTAGTACGGATTCGACTGTTAAAGCAGCGATAACTGAACGCTAACATCAGCACAATGTAGGTACGGTATAACGAGGCGAGCCAGCAGGTTCGCCTCGTTTTTTTTCATTAACCAACTGGAAAATCGGTAAATTTGTCACAACTATCGGGATGCTTTACACTGCAATGGATGGTTTGAGACGTTTGGCTGGTTTTGCGTATAGTGCGGTTGTTTTGAAAACTCATATTTTGAGCTATCAAAAGAATGAGCTTCAAACAGAGCCAACTTTGGTTGTGAACCACCTTTTATGTCGAGGCCCTGAATATGGGTAATGTACTTTTACTAAACGCTACATATGAACCCCTGACCATTCTCCCCGTGCGTCGGGCGTTGAGCCTACTGCTGCGCGGTCGGGTGGATGCTGTCTCCGACGATTACATCGCGCTGACGGGTGCGGCCGATGCACTACGCATCCCCACCATTATTCGCTTGCAGCGCTATGTAAATGTGCCGCGTCGCGGCGTGGCCTGGAGCCGCCGGAGCGTGTTGCGCCGCGACGGCTACCGCTGCATCTACTGCGGCATTCGCGCCGGTGAGATGCACAAAGGCCAGGTGCTGGTGCGCAGCGATTTCACCATCGATCACATTATTCCGCGCAGCCGCGATGGCAAGAACACCTGGGGCAATACCGCCGCCGCCTGCCACTCCTGCAACCAGCGCAAAGGCAATCGTATGCCGCATGAAGCGGGCATGCCGCTTCTGTGGGAGCCCAAAACCCCGCGCGTCGATTATCTGGTGGCGGCGGGCGATATGCCGACTTCGTGGAAGATTTATTTGGAGGTTTAGAAACTATTGAGTATTGAGTATCGAGTAATACTCGATACTCAATACTCTTTACATCCCCCACTCCGCATCGCCGAAAAACGCCCCATGATCTTTCGCCACAAATGCCTCCACCTGCGCCCGAATGTCACCTAAGCGAAAGCTGGGACCGTGACCCGGATAGCAGACCGTGTCGTCCGGCCAGGGCAGCACCACGTTGCGCAGCGTCTCTAACGTGGTGCTGAAACCGTCAGCGGACCAGGTTCGGCCCGGCCCGCCCGCAAAGATGGTATCACCCACCACCACGCGCTGATCTCCCACAATTGCAAAACAGATCTGGTCGTCGATGTGTCCCGGCGCATAGGAGACGCGCAACGTGTGGTCACCCACCGTCAACGTGTCGCCCGCCGCCAAAGTCTGGTCAATGGCAAAGCCTTTGGCTAGCGCATTGGCGTGCGCGACCACCGGCACACCCAACCGCTGCCGCATCTCGTCCAGCGCGCCCACGTGATCACCATGCGTGTGGGTGAGCAGGATGGCAATGGGCGTGCTGCCCGCCAGCATTTCGGCCAGCGTATCGGGGTCGGCGCCGGGGTCAAAGAGCACGCTTTGGCCCGTGTTGGGGCAGATGAGCGCGTAGGTGTTCATGGGCCAGGGGCCAACGTGACGGTGGCGGAGTTCGAGTGGTTGGGTCATTGGGATCTCCTTTGTGTAATTGAAATTGTACAGGGCCGCTCCTCCCCCTTGACGCACTTTGTGCGTCTTTCCCCCTCCTCTCCAAATTTGGAGAGGAGGGGGTCAGGGTGAGGAGAGGCTTGCCTTTGCTATCGCGCTGCTAGCGGCAAAAACATTTTTACCGTGCGGCCCACCGGCGGCGGACCGCCCACTTCCCCTTCGCCATCCACCCACTCGACGGCGCCGATGTCGCAGCCGTTGCCTTGCGGGCGGGTCACGCCGCGCTGGTCAACGGCCAGATCGCAGCTTCCGGCATCGATGATGGGGCTGTTGGCTAACGGAACGTGAGTGTAGGTGCTGGCCGCGTTGAGCGACATGCCTTCCAGGCCAAACTCGCCGTTGATAACATTGCTGCTAGTGTCGCCCAGCACGGTGCAATCGGCCAAATCGTCGAAGAGGTTGTGGCCGTCGGAGGTGAAGATATAGCCGCAAACCGGGCCAAATTCAGCGCTGTTGTTGGCCACAATGGTGTTGGACAGGCGCACATCGGTGGCGCCGCCGTTGTTGATGCCGCCGCCGGCGCCGGTGGCCACGTTGCTCACCAGCGTCACGTTGCGCAGCGTGGCGGTGCCGCCCAGCGCTTGCAAGCCGCCGCCCGTGCCGGCGCGGTTGCCGCTGATGGTCACATTTTCCAGCGTCAGCGCGGCAGAGTTGAGAATGCCGCCGCCGCTGCCGTCTTCAATCACGCGGTTGCCGGTGATGGACGAGGCCACAATGCGCATGGAGCCGCCGTCGTTGGCAATGCCGCCGCCGCCGCCGCCGTGGCTGCTGCTGATGGCCACGTTGAAGAGCGCCACCGCGCCATCCACATTGTGCAGCCCGCCGCCGTACCCGTTGTCGATGGCCATGCCGCCGGTCAAGCCCACGTTGCGCAGCGTGAGCACCGCGCCGTTGAGCACCTCGATGACGCGGTCCTGCTGGTTGGCGTTGAGGATCGAATCGTCGGCGCCCAGACCGATGATCTCCAGATCATCGGTCACGTCCAGATCACCGGTGAGCGCGCCGTCTTCGTTGGGGACAGTGGTTCCCAGTGCGGCCGTGCGCACCGCTGCGGCGTCCAGGTTGAGCAGGTGGACCAGCCGCCCCAGCGCAATGGACTGTTTGCCGGGCAGGGCGTTGGCTTCCTGCACGGCGGCGCACGGTGCATTCGCCATTGGCGGTTTGGCACAGACCATCGCCCGGATTCGTGTCGCTGCCCTCTTTGTGCGTGTCGACCAGGAAATCGGCGTCGGGCAACATGGCGAGGCGGGCGTCGGCGCGGTTGTTTTCGGTCAGCGGGTCGGGCTGCGTGGCGCTGACCGTGGCTTGCGCCGCCACCTCATCACCCACCACCGTGGAGGCCGCCGCATCCACCACCACGCGGATCACCGCTTCGGCACCGGGCGCCAGGCTGTCCAGCGTGCAGCTCAGGTTTTGGCCAGCGGCCTGGCAGCTTCCGCCGCTGGTGGAGGCCGTGCGATAGCTGAAGCCAGCGCCCAGCGTCTCTTGCACGTTGATGCCGCTGGCCGTCACGCCGCCGCTGCTGGGCGGCAGGTTGACCACCGCCAGTTCATAGGTCAGCGTGGGGCGGCTGGGCGCGGCCGCTGTGCCGCCGCGCCGGCGCAGCGCCAAATCGGCCATAGCTTCGACAGTGACGGTGCGCTGCACGGTGGCGGTGGCGCCGGCCGGGTCGGTGATGGTGACGGCCAGCGCATAGGCGCCGGGGCTGGCGTAGGTGTGATAGGCGCGCAGCGTGCGCGTGATGTCGCCGCTGGCGTCCAGCACAGGGCCGTTCAGCGTGCCGTCGCTTTGGGGCGCGCCCTCATTTTCGATCACGCCGTCGCCCCAGTTGACCTGCACGGTCAGATCGTCTTCCACTTCCGGGTCCAGGATGGTCCCCGCCAGCGTAAAGGGGTAGCCGGCGCCGGCGCGCAGATTGGCTGCGTCCAGCGTGAGCACAGGCGGGTCATTGACCGGCACCACGTCCAACACAAATTCCTCAGGCTGCGAGGTGAAGCGGCCATCGCTGACTGTAAAGCTGAAGCGATCCTGATCGGCAAAGTTGGGGTTGGGCGCGTAGATCAAGTTGGGCGGCGCGCCGCTCAGTTTGCCATCGCCGGGCTGGGTAGTGACCTGAAAGGTGAGCGTGTCGAGATCGCCGTCAATGTCGTAGCCTTCCAAAAGCAGCGGCGTGGGTGTGTCTTCGGTGACGCTGATGGCCAGACCGGCGGTGGCCTCGGGCGGGCGGAAGTTGCGCGTCACGTTGATCTGCACGGTGGCGGGCTGGCTGGTGAGCGTTTCGCCGGCGGCGTTGCGGAAGCCGTCGGTGGCGCTAAAGGTGAAGGCGTCCGTCCCCACAAAATTATTCTCGGACTGATACTCGACCCAGGCCGACGCTTCGTCGATGCCGTGGATGACGGCGGCGTCGAAGACGTGAACAATCTCGCGGAAGGTGTCGATGATATAGAAGCTGTGGCCGTTGACGGCGATGTTGCTCACGCCGCCAAAGTCGCCCTGCACAAAGCTGCTGCCGTCGCCGGTCGAGCGCGCTTCGCCGGCAAAGTAACCGTCGCGGCTAAAGCGCTGAATGCGCTTGTTGCCGCCGTCGCCCACATAGAGCACGTCGTTGCGGTCAAAGGCCAGCGAACCGATGCCGTCAAATTGGCCCGGCCGGTCGCCCGTTTCTTGGAGCGGATCGTCCAGAAAGCAGGTGGCGTCGCTGCAACTAAAGCCGATGCTGCGCCCGTGCACATAATCGCAATTGGGGCCGCTATCGCGGCGGCCCATCCAGCCGACCAGCTCGCCTAGCGTAATCGCGCCGTCTGGGTGGACGGTGGGGGCGGCAAATTTGTAAACGCGGCTCCAGCCATGCCCGTTGTTGACGCTGATATAGACGGCGCCCTGGCTGTCCAGCGCAATGTCGTTGATCTGTTCCAGTCGCATGGCGTCCACGCCAATGCCGGGAAAATCGGTCCACTTTGTGCTTTGGATAATTGGCAGGGAATATATCTGCACGCCCACCAGATCGAGACAGGCTTCGGGGCCATCCTCGGGGCGGCCGTCACAGGGTGCCGGTTGAAAGGCGGCCAGACCCGTTAGATTATGGTCGCCAATCAGGTAGAGAATGCCGCGGTCGTCATCCAGCGCGGCCGCGCGCGCGTTTTTGAATTCGGGCGTGCGCGCCGTCTGCGAGGCCCCCACGGTGATGCTGTTTACATAGTTGTGGAGACCGTAGAATTGGGTGCTCACCACGGGCTGCGCGGCATTTTCGGGTTGAATGCGGGAGATGTCGACAATGCTGGTGCCGGTAGTGCTCCCGTCACTCTGCGTGGCGATGATGGTGCCGCGCGCAATATTTATTTTGAGGCTGCGCAGCGGATAAGAGCTATCGTTGCGCGTCTGTTGACCCACAAAGTCGCCTTCTTGATCCCACACCGAGATACGCGGGCTGGTTTGCGGGGCAATGGTGCTGCCGCCAGCCGAGCAGCGGTCGTAAAACTCGTCGTAGATATAGGTGTAGCCGGCCTCATCGACGGCAAAATAGTCCATACCGCTGACAAAGTCTTTGGGCAAGTCGGTGCGGTTAATGTCTTCCTGGCAGAGCGCAATGATATAGTCGCGCATGGCTTGCGCGCTTTGCGCCACCTGCCAGGCCACCTCTTCGCCGTCGCGCGCGGCAATCCACGGGCTGTAGCGGGCGGTCATGCGGTAGTCTTTGATAAAGTAGGGATAGAGCGGCGCAATGAAGAAGCCGTGCTGCGGCTGATTTTCAATGGAAAACCAGAGCGGGTCGGGCTGGGGATCACCATCCTGCCCGCGCACGGTGATTTTGACCGGCTCGTAGGAAATGGCGTTGACTGCATTGGCGCCGGTCTGGCCAAAGGCGGTGGGCAGCACATTGGTTCCGGGCTCTTTCAGATTGACGATCTGCACTGTGTCTTTGGTGGCCGCCGAGACGTTGCCCGAATGGTCGGTGGCTTGCCAGTTGATATGATAGACGCCCTGTGTAAAGGTCGCCGGCGCGTCATTTGTAACCGTGCTGCGCAGATCGGCCACGTCGAAGACCTGCGGGCTGCCCAGCGCCACGGTCATCACGGCGCTGGCCGTGGCTTCCATGATGACGGGCGGCGGCGCCACCAGGATGGGCGGCTTGGTGTCCACCACGGTGACCTGCTGGGTGACGCTGGTGCTGTTGACGCCGCCGGTGTCCGTGGCCGCGCCATTGTCGCTGGCCGTCCAGGTGATTGCGGACGGAATGGTGCTGCCATCCTCTTGCAGGCTGAGCGGCCAAAAGCTGGGCGTGTTATAGGTCAGCGTGGGCGACTGGTCACAATCATCGGTGACGGTGAGCTTCTGTTTGAGTGCGTTGATGTGGTTGCCGGAGGAGACGCCGCCCGGCTCCAGCGCTTCCACGGTGATCGGTCCGTTGCCGCTGATCTGCGGCGGGTTGGCGTCGATCACAAAGAGGTGCTGGGTGGCGGTGGTGGCAGCGCCGGTGGGCGCGCCGTCCAGAAAATAGGAGTCGAGTACGTAGCCCACCGAATCTGTGACCGCCTTTTTGGCCAGATAACTTTTGCCCGCCTTGATGATTTTGGCTTTGGTCTTCTTGGCCTGGTTTTTGGCGATGTCGGTGTATGTATCCTTGGCGGCTTTGACGGCGGCTTTGATCCAGCCTTTGATGGTCTCTTTTAGGGTCTTTTTCTCGGCGGCTTTTTCCCACGGGCCAATGTTGGAAAAATCGGGAATCCAGACCAGGTCGGCGCCGGCTAGCAGCGTGTCGGCCGTCCAAAAAAAGGTGTACGACCCGGCGCGGAACTGCACCCTGTTTTCGTCCAGCCGCTGGCCGCCATGCGACAGCTTGATCTCCACATCAGAATTGAAGTGATAAATATCGGGCGCGCCCAGGTCGCCCCAATAGCCGGGCTGGGAGGCCGGCGATAGGAAGGGCAGCACCATAAAGAAGACGTTGGAATAGTCGCCGGTCAATTGGTTGGAGAGATGGCCATATTGCTGCTCCAGCGCATTGCGCAGATCGTTGCGCATGGCAATGGGCAGTTCAAGCGTGGGATCGTTGACGATCAGGTCGATGATCTGCTTATCCAGAAAGAGCTTGTCCAGCGATTCGCGCGAAATGGGAATGCGCAGGGTGGCGGTGCAGCCATCGGGCCGCAGCACAATGTCGTCCGGCGCATTGAAAACGGGGCGGCAATGTTTGAGCGCGACGTTGGCAATGTGCGCCACCAGATCGGCGGCTACGGAGATGTTTTTGATGGGCAGCATGGCCACGGCGGTGGCGGCCACATAGGTCACGGTAAAGCCATCAATACAGGTGAGCGGGTCGTCGCCGGCGGCATCTTCAAAAGCGGCAGATGCAAAGGCGACTTCTGCAAAAGTGATGGACGCTGCCGATGTGGCGCATGGGGGGGGTGCGGTGTCGTAGGTCATCGAGGCCACGGCATTCATGACGAGCGTCATGCAGAGCAAGAGGTTGACCAGCAGGGCAACCTTCAACGGGCGGAATGAGGTCAAAAGGGACTCCTTTCGCTGAGAGGAAATGGTTAGGATGGAAGAGAGTGTAACGTGGGCATCGATGACGGGTTCTATGATAACATATAGCGGTAAGGGGACAAGATGACAAGGTGACCGGATGACAAGATGAACAACATTCACTTTGTCATCCGGCCGCCTTGTCATCTTGTCATGGCAACAAAAGCAAATTTGGTGTATTTTCGACGCGACCTGGCTGCATATCTATGGTAACGTACGGCTTTCCGGGCTGTACTGTTGTTTAAAGCGACGAATTGCCGGTGGTACCTTACCGTATAATTGGCAATTGCTACGTTACAAATTCATGGTAAATACAGGAGATTGAAGTATGCACACAAAAAAGCAAATTCACTTACTGTCTGGAATTGCGTTGGCCTTTTTGGCCATCTTGGTGTGGACAGGGCTATTTGGCGGTCGGGCTGCGTTAGCTAACAGTGCTGCCGGGGATCCTAAGGCATATGGCATTCTAGAATCGGCGCCAGAAGGCGGCGTGATTGGGTTGTGGGTGATCGGCGGCGTGACCTATGAGGCCACCGCGATTACCGAATTCGAGGCGAATATGGGGCCGTTTGTGACCGGCGCCTGCGTCAAGGTCGAATATTCGGAGGCCACGACGCCATTTACGGCGCTCAAAATGCAGACCGAGATAGCTAGCGACTGCAATGGCGGTGGCGGCGCCACGACACCCGAAGCCAGTGAGACACCCGAGGCCAGCCGCACACCGGAGGCCAGCCAGACGCCGGAGAGCAGCCGCACTCCAGAAGCCAGCGAAACGCCCGGTGGGGATGAAGATGTGAAGGGCATTGTGGAGACTATGCCCAGCCCCGGTCTGGTGGGCATCTGGAAGATTGGCGGTGTGGAATATAACGCTACCGCCGCCACCCATTTTGAGCAGAATGATGGCCCGTTGGTGGTGGGAGCGTGTGTCCAGGTTGAATATCTGTCATCAACTACGCCGCGCACTGCCGTAGAGATTAAGACGGAAGATCAGGAAGAGTGTTCGGGTGGCGGCAACGGGACGCCAAGCCCGACCGGCACGCCGACTACAGAAGCCGAGGTGCGCGGCCGTGTGGATAGCTTCCCAGCCAACTTGGTGGGCGATTGGGTGGTCAACGGCGTGACCTATTCGGCCACCAATGCCACCGAATTTAAGGAAGAGCACGGTGCATTTGGCGACAATGTCTGCGTGAAAATTCATTACGACGCCACCTCCACGCCATTTGTCATGCGCGAGATTGAGACTGAGCACGATTTCCGCTGTGACGGCGCTGGCGGCAGCGGTGGCGATGATGATGAAAATGAGCTGTATGGCGTGCTGCAAAGTTTCCCCGATGGCTTTATCGGCCCGTGGAACGTGGGCGGCGTCACGGTTGAAGTAGACGCCAGCACCGAGCTGGATGCGGAACATGGCCCCTTTGAGGTCGGCGTGACGGTGAAAGTGCACTTTAGGGTCGATGCAAACGGCGTGAACCACGCCCGCGAAATCGAAACCAAGTTTGCCCGCGAAGGAGATGGCCACGATGATGACGGCAACGGCTCGGTGGATGGCGCCGAAGGTCATGCCTACGGGCTGCTGGAAAGCTTCCCGGCGGACAAGATCGGCGTGTGGAAAGTGAGCGGCGTCGAGTATAATGTCAACGCCAGCACCGAGCTGAAAGAGAAAAATGGGGCGTTCGCCGTAGATGCACGGGTGAAAGTCGAATATTATCTGGACGCCAATGGCAACCGGATTGCCCACGAGATCGAAACCACCGACAGCATCGGTGATTCGAGCAGCCCGGACCACTTCAAGGTCTTTGGCTTTGTAGAGCAAATGCCCGCCGGCAGCTTTATGGGTACATGGGTGATCAACAATACGGATTTTGAGGCCGGCGCCGGCGCCAAGTTTGAAGAGGAACACGGCATTTTGGGCCTGGGCGCCTACGTCGCCGTGGAATATTCGGTGCAGAATGACGTGAATGTGGTCCACGAAATCGAATCGCACGTACCGCCTGGAGCGGGCAGCGACGACCGCGTGGGCGAAATCGAAAGCATTGGCTCCAGCGTGGCGGCAGCTAGCTTGACGGCCAACGCGGCGTGGAAGATCGCTGGCGTCAATTACACCGTGAACGCGGCCACCAACCTGAAGGAAGTGGATGGCGACCTCGTTGTGGGCGCCACCGCCCTGGTCAACAGCTATACGGCTGCCGACGGGACGCAAGTGGCCACGCAGATCCGCACGGTCGTGCTCGACCAGACAGTTTTGCTGCCAATTGTGCTGCGGTAAGCTTCAACCAAACCACACAGGCCCGGCATCAGCGTTGCTGCCGGGCCTGTGCGCGTGATGGGCCAAGTCGTGAATCCATTGTGTATAATGAGTTGAAACAAACCATAACACGAACCAGAAAGGATTACGATACAATGGCCAAACGAACCAAAATCCGCGTACGCAACTGGCGCGCCGAGGACATTCCCGCTCTCGTGGCCTGTCACAAAGCGGCTTACAATGATTATCCAGAGGATGGCGGTCACTATTCGGAAAGAACTTTCACCATGCAGTTGGCGGCTTTTCGCGAAGGGCAGTTTTTGGCCGAGATCGATGGCCAGATTGTCGGTTATGCCACTGCGATTATTGTGCAACTGGATGACGACAATCAACTCTACACCTATGGCGAAATTACCGGCTCAGGCTCGTTTAGCACCCACAACCCCGGCGGCGACACGCTTTACGGCTCCGATATTGCCGTCCATCCCGCTTATCGCCAGCGCGGCGTATCCAAAGCGCTTTATGAACAGCGGCGCAAGCTGCTCAAGCGCTACAACCTGCGCCGCATGTTGGCCTATGGCCGCGTGCCGGGCTATATCAACTATGCCGGCCGGCTGACCGCCCAGGAATATGTGGACAAAGTGATCGCCGGTGAATTGAGCGACCCGGCCATCAACACGCACTTGAAGGCGGGCTACCGCATCAAGGGCGTGCTGCTCGATCTCTTTTGGGATGATTCGAGCCTCAATTACGCCACCGTGCTGGAGATGCCCAACCCCGATTTCAAATTGGAAAAGCGCCAGATTGCCGCCGCCGCGCTGGCGCGGCCGGTGCGCCGCGTGCGCGTCTGCGCCGCCCAATATCAGTTGCGCACCATCAGCAGTTGGGATGAATTCCGGCAGAGCGTCGAGTTTTTTGTGGACACGGCTGACAATTACCATTGTCATTTTCTGGTGCTGCCCGAACTCTTTACCGTGCAGCTCTTCAGCACCATGCCGCGCACGCTCTCCCCGGCGGAAGCCGTGCGCCGCCTGGCCGCCATGACCGACCAATATCGGGACCTCTTTTGTGGGCTGGCGCAAAAATATCGCATTTACATTGTGGGCGGTTCGCACCCGGTGGAGCGCGATGGGGAACTCTACAATGTGGCCCATCTCTTTACGCCCAGCGGCCACATTTATACGCAGGACAAACTGCACGTCACCCCCTGGGAGCGCGACCGTTGGAACATTCGACCGGGGCAGGCCATTCACATTTTCGATACGCCGCTGGCCCGTCTTTCTATTCTTATTTGCTATGACATTGAATTTCCCGAAGTAGCGCGGCTGTTGGCGCTGTCTGGCGTGGAGACCATTTTTGTGCCCTTCAGCACCGACGACAAAAAGGCCTTTAACCGGGTGCGCATTACGGCCCATGCCCGCGCCGTGGAGAATTATGTTTATACGGTGATCGCGGGCAACGTGGGCAACATGCACACCGTCAAATCATACCTCACCAATTATGGTCAGGCCGCCATCTTTACGCCCAGCGATTTTGCCTTTGCGCCCCAGGGCATCCTGGCCGAGGCCGACCCCAATGTGGAAACCGTGGCCATCTCCGAACTGGACCTCTCCAGCCTGGCCCAGCAGCGCGACCTGGGCAGCGTCCGCCCCCTTTACGACCGCCGCCCCGATCTCTACACATTGCAAAGCAAAATCCCCATCCGCGTGATTCGGACGGAGTGAGCGGGTGGCGGGTGGCGAGTTGCGAAGTGGCGAGTCGGAGGCAACCCGCCACCCGCTACCCGCCACCCGCTGCTCTCCAATGTTCAACCGTGACAAACAGCTTTAAACCTATCTGCTCGGCCAGGGCGATGGAGGGGCGATTGGCTTCGTGGACTTGGTAGCGCGGGCGGCAGCCGCGCGCCAGCAGGGCGTGGACCGCGCTTTGCACGACGCGGCGCGCATAGCCTTTGCGCCGCTCCGTGGGCAGGGTGAAGACGCCGCCGATTTCGTGGATCAATTCGAAATTCTGATAGGTGAAACAAGCGGCTACTGGTTCGCTGTGCTGATATAATGTCAAAGAACGCGCCTGGCCAGTGGCAAAGTAGTGCGCGATCTCGGCCTCATCATGACCCTGGGCGGCAAAGTGGGGCAGCAGTCGTTCATCCACGGCAGCCGCCGTCACCACGGCGGCGTCGGGCGCAAAGTCTGCAACGGCATCTGCTGTGTATGAGACAAAGGCCGTGACCCGCTGCATCGGCCACTGTTGCGCCAGCAGCGCCTGCACGGTGGGGTCCATCAATTTGAAGATCAACTTGCGGTCGCGCGGGATGTATTTCAGGAGTTGCCGCGCGGCATCCAGCGCGGTGGCGGACAGGATCACCACCAGATCGAGATCGGCGTAGGTGGCCCGATCATAGGCAAAGGCGCTGGTGGGAAAGAGCAGCAGGGCGGCGGCCCCATCCACGCCTTCAGCATAATGGGCTTGGATATCCGCCGGGTGGGCGGTCAGCATTTTCAGGGGGACGATGTTGCGTAAGGGGTCTTGGTTTAGAAACGCGATGGCTTGCTGTTGTTGACTGGTGGCGGTCATTTCGTTCCCTTTGGTGAATAAGCGTGTGATTCTGCTGTGAGGCGGCAATGGGGTCTAAACTGTGATTTTTATGATTCGGTGATGGACTATGATTTGTATGGTGGGCGAAGGGTCTGGTAATGAACTTGTGTGATCAAACCGAATCATAGTACTCATATCATCATAAAAATCACAGTCCAGACAAGTGAACGGCAATGGGGTCTAAACTGTGATTTTTATGATTCGGTGATGGACTATGATTTGTATGGTGGGTGAAGGGTCTGGTAATGAACTTGTGTGATCAAACCGAATCATAGTACTCATATCATCATAAAAATCACAGTCCAGACAAGTGAATAGCAACACCGATTCAAATTCTACGAACAAGGGTGTAGGAAGTCAAACTATGTCATTGGGCACAACGCCGGATTCTATTTTATATGTGATTCTTTTGGGGTTTGGTTTGCTCGTATCTTTGGGCGTGGTGATGGCGCTGGTGGGGCTCATTCAGCGCGTTGCCCGCATACGGAACGAATGGTTTGGGTTGGTGGCGATGCTGGTTATCTATGTGGGTGGGCTAATGGGCTTTTCGCTTTATCTGGATAGCGTTGGCCAGGTGCGGCAAGGCGTGATCGGCGCTAAGACCGAGACGATTGAATTTCGCAAAGAGGGCGACTGGTCCCACAATTACGGGGTGAACATCACCTATCAAGCGGATAGCGGGGATGAAGCCTTGTCTCACTTTAACACAACCGAAAAGCTCTTTGACGCGCTGCACGAAGGAGAGCCGGTGGAGCTGCGCACCGTCTCGATCAACGGGTGGTTTGATTTGACGCGTCTGGCCGACCAGACCACGTGGGATTGGATCAACTGGCGCTGGATGGGATATGGGTTGGGCGCGCTGGCGCTCATTTATCTGGGCTGGAAGTCGCTCAAGTCCAAAACGGGCTGTCTGGCCATGGTGGCGCTGCTGGCTCTGCTGGCGTGCATCCCCTTTGGCCTCAAATATCAGGAGTGGCGCACCAGCCAGGACGACAGCCGCACCCCCTTGCATGCCCGCGGCGTAGTGGAGGAAATTCACCACGTCACTACCATCGACCCGCTGCCCAGCGACTACGGCGGCGGCGGCGACCGTTGGGAGACCGAGATTGACGTGGCGCAGCTTTATGACATTGTAGTGGTGCGCTACACGCCACAGAGCTACAGCGAATCAATTTTAGGCGTGGATGCCGTCGATTCCATTGATGGTTCGCTGGAAAAGGGGATGACGGTGGAACTAGCCTATAGTGCGGAGGCGCCGCGGACAGTGCGCCTGCCCAACCGCACGCGCAATCATCACATCCGCAACCCCTTGGAGTGGCTCAAGCAGCAGGCGTTTGCGCTGGGACTTGTGGGGCTCATCCTGGTGGGCGTTATGCTTTTGGAGAGGTGGGGCCGGCGCTGGTTAAGCAGAGCCAGGGCCAGCCAGTTGCGCAGACTACGCTGATTCACTGGCTCAATCGGGCGCTGGCTAAACGGTTCAGGCTGATGCCTGCTTCCGCCGCTTCCAACGCCAGTTGTCGATGAATGTGAGGCGGAATGCGTACCATGAAGCGGCCACTAAACGCTTTGGTGGAGAGAGGCTCAGGAATGGGCTCGCCATTTGCCTTTAAATCTGCAACCACATCGGCTACGCTAGCGCGGATCCCCGCAAGCGCTTCCTCTTGGGTCGCGGCCAACCAGCTTAAACTTGGAAATTCAGCAACTAATCCTAAATATTCTCCATCTTCTTCGGACCAAGTGACTCGATATGTGTATTTGTCATTTTCAAGAAGCATCTTCACCTCCCAATCGCTCAATAGCTTTTAAAACTTGGCGAACCTGATACGCTTTTGCCATACCTTTATCATTTTGGATGTTGACTCTCGGATCGCCTATCCACGGTGTTTTGTAGATTCGATGACTTGTGCCTACTTGGCGCGCTGCACCGAAGTAAAAATCACATACTTTGCATAGTCGCGGAATCGTATGCCTTTTGGATTTCGGCGCATCGTTACAACAATTTCAGCCATTTGAGCCATAAGTTAATGGTACCACTATTGGTACTGCTGTCAAGATTTGCTTTGTGAGCAGCGCAGTCATTTGGACGATGGAGATTGAAGAAAATAAAGAATTGCCGCCGGTAGTCAAAGACCAAGTTGGTGTTAATAAAAGAGGTATTGCATAAAAAGTGTTATTCACTGGGTTTCTTTGACACTTGGCTATACAATACGCTACGATGATAATACATGAAGCCAACCTGGCAGCCAACTTTGATCACACCCCTCTGATCAAGCCCGAAAGGAATCCATCATGGCCAGCGCGTACCAAATTGTCGATACCGACATTCACCCCAACATGCCGCGCGATCCGGTGGCGGCCCGCCTGCCCGAACCGTGGCGCACGCGCTTTCTCAGCGGCAACCGCGGCTCCGGCACCATGGGCTATTGGAACCCCAACGGCGTCAACCGCGCCGATGCGGTGACGCCCGATGGCGAGCGCATCGAGGGCGATCCACACCACCTGGCCCGCTATTTTATGGATCCGTTCGATATCGACTGCGGCATTCTCAACACCGGCTCGGTGCTGCACCTGGGCCTTTCGCCCGAGGTCGACTTCGCCGCCGCTGTGATCCACGCCATGAACGGCGTGCTCATCGAGGAGTGGCTGCCGGTGGACGCCCGCTACCGCGCCTCGCTGGCGGTTTATCCAAACGACCCCGAGCTGGCCGTGCAGGAGATTCACCGCTGGGGCGCCCATCCAGGCGTGGTGCAGGTGATCATGCCCAGCGCCGCGCGCATGCCCTATGGCCAGCGCTTCTTTCATCCCATTTACGCGGCGGCGGCGGAATATGATCTGCCCATTGCCATTCACCCCGGCACGGAAGGCGTGGGCATCTCCGGTGCGCCCATGAATGTGGGCTATCCCAGCAACTATTTTGAATGGCACACCAATCTGGTTTCCAGCTATATTGCCCACATGGTCAGCATGGTGATGGAGGGCGTCTTTATCAAGTTCCCCACGCTCAAATTTGTGCTGATCGAAGGCGGCGTCTCCTGGGTGCCGCCGCTGCTGTGGCGCTTTGATAAAAATTGGAAAGCGCTGCGCATGACCACCCCGTGGCTGGAGCGGCTGCCCAGCGAATATGTGACCGAGCACGTGTTGCTCACCACGCAGCCGCTGGAAGAGCCCGAGAACCCCGAACATTTCCACGCCATTTTGGAGATGTTCGATGCCGCCAAGATGCTCATGTTCTCCACCGACTATCCGCATTGGGACGGCGACACGCCCGATTTTGCCGCCCGCGCCTTCCCCAAGGCGATGCGCAACGCCATCATGTATGAAAACGCCTGCAAGCTCTACAAGCTCGATCTGCCCGCCAATGGCCAAACCAAACCAGCCGAGCGCGAGGCGCAATATGCCTGAGTCGAGAAATCTCCAGCGCTGGAAAGTGGCCGAAGTGGACGAGGTCGCGCCGGGGCAGCGCAAAGTGGTGGACGTGGCCGGGCGCTCCATCGGCCTTTTCAACGTGAACGGTGAATACATTGCGGTGCTCAACCTCTGCCCGCACGAATTGGCGCCGCTCTGCGTGGGCCGCGTCAGCGGCACCACGCTGCCATCGGAACCCGGTCAATACAACTGGGGCCACGAAGGCGAAATTCTGGCCTGCCCCTGGCACGGCTGGGAATTCAACCTGCGCAGCGGTGAATGTCTGGTGGACCGCCGCAAGCGCCTGCACCATTTTCCGGTGACCCAAGATGATGGTGCGGTTTACGTGTTATTACCCAATTCAAAAGGACGATGATTTACGATCTCAGATGTACGATTTACGAGATGATCTCGTCGACGAGTAGATTCGTAAATCGTACATCGTAAATCGTACATGCAAAATATGAACAAGCAAGGAATTTTCTACGCCTTCATGGCCTATCTGCTGTGGGGATTGTTGCCCATTTATTGGAAAACGCTGGTCCACGTGCCGCCGGTGGAGATTTTTAGCCATCGGATTGCGTGGTCTCTGCTGCTAATCATTGTGCTGCTGACCGTGGCCCGGCGTTGGGATTGATCGGACCGACGCTGCGCAACCCGCGCCTGCTGGGCACATTTGTAATTGTGTCGCTGCTGGTGGCCACCAATTGGCTGGTCTATATTTGGGCGGTCAACAACAACTTTATTTTGGAGACGAGCCTGGGCTATTTTATCAATCCGCTGGTCAGCGTGGCGCTGGGCGTGCTCTTTGGGTGAGCGGATGCGCAACGGGCAGTGGCTGGCCATTGGCATTGCCGCCGCCGGTGTGCTCTATTTGACCATCAGCTATGGCTCGCCGCCGCTGATCGCATTGACGCTGGCGCTCACCTTTGGCGCATATGGGCTGATTAAAAAGACGACTTCGCTCAATGCGCTGGAGGGGCTTTCGCTGGAGACGGTTATCCTTTTCGTCCCCACCTTTGGCTATCTACTTTACCTGAGCGCAACGGGTCAAAACTCGTTTGGTCTGCATGACGTGCGGACCAGCCTGCTGCTCTCTTGTGCGGGGGCGGCCACGGCGCTGCCGCTGCTCTTTTTTGCCGCCGGCGCGCGGCGCATTCCGCTTTACATGGTGGGCGTGCTGCAATATGTGGCGCCGTCGCTGCAATTTATCCTGGGTGTGTTTGTGTACAACGAGCCATTTACGATGCAGCGGCTGATCGGCTTTGCATTTATTTGGTGCGCGCTGCTGCTCTATACGCTGGAAGGCATTGTGTGGCGACGGCGCATTGCCGTCCCGCGTGGCGCGGCCGTGGCGGTTGAGCGGTGAAGGCATTGGGGAAGCAGGGCAGGGAATTGTAAATGGTAAATGGTGAATTGCTAATTGTGAACGAGGCGGCTACTAGCATCCCTCTCATTCGCAATACCCATTTAGCATTCACCGTTCACCATTTACCATTTACAATTCGCAGTTTCCCGCCCCATAGACACCCAACCAAGCCCTAATATTTTCGTTCAAAAAACAGGTAGACAAACCCTATGGATGTACTTCGCAAATCGTTGCGGCCTGAGCAGTTGCGCGAGCTGAGTCTGGTGCTGCTGATTTTGCTGGCGGTACTCTTTTTCGGCTCGCAGATCGACAACTATTACAACCCGCGCACCTTTACGCGCATCACCACCAGCGTGGCCATTTTAGTGGTAGTGGCCATTGGACAGACGCTGGTGGTGTTGACGCGCAATATCGATCTGTCGGTGGGGTCGATTGTGGGCTTTACGGCCTATTTTGTGGGTTCGCAACTGGCTATTTATGGCGGAATGCCGCCGGTCATCGCTATTATCCTGGCTATGCTGGTGGGCGCACTCATGGGGTTGGCCAATGGAGTGGTGATCGCGTATGGGCGGGTGCCGGCCATTATCACCACGCTGGGTACGCTGGCTATTTATCGGGCCATGCTGGTCATCTATTCGGGCTCGCAAACGGTGATCACCAGTTCGCTGCCGCAGTGGGTGCTGGATCTGCCGAGCACCAATCTCTTTTCGCTGGGCGGTCTCGATTTTCGGCTGGTTGTGGTGCTGGCCCTGGCCGTGGTGCTGATCTTCCAGCTTGCCGTCACCTATTTGCCCTTTGGCCGCCGCCTCTACGCCATTGGCTCCAACCCGGATGCGGCGCGCATGGCCGGGCTGCCGGTGCAGCGCACGGTGCTGGCGGCGTACGTGTTGTGCGGCGCGCTCTGCGGCATTGGCGGCTTTATGTTTCTGGCCCGCTTTGGCAACATCACCGTGGTGGCCGGGCAAGGGTTGGAGCTGCAAGTGGTGGCCGCCGTGGTGGTGGGCGGCGTCAACATCTTTGGCGGCTCCGGCACTATGGTCGGCGCGCTGCTAGGCACCGTCATGATCGCCACGCTGGAGCAGAGCCTGCTGCGCTGGGAGCAGATCTCCGAATTCTGGCGCGACGCCGTCCTCGGGCTGCTCATCCTGCTGGCCGTGGCCTCCGACGCCGTCATCATCAACCGCCTGCGCAACTGGTGGAGCCACCGGGAACAGGAGATTGTTTAGGATTGGATCAACAGATTACACAGATTTTAAAGATTTTTAATCCTTGAAAGCGGCGAATTCTGTTGATCGACTTTCACGCCTATTTTTGTGACCAGCTAGATTTGTCAAGATTGGATCAACAGATTACACAGATTTAAAAGATTTCTAATCTGTGCAATCTGTTGATCAACTTTCATTCCCATTCTTGTGATCAACCCAACTCGAAAATGTATTTTGATAGTGATTAAAGAGTTAGGAGATCATGATGACATTGCAGCAAGATGATCCGTTGACTTATGCGATAATCGGTGCAGCAATGGCCGTGCATCGGGGATTGGGACCTGGATTTTTAGAGGCAGTTTATCACGAAGCGCTGATAATCGAATTGGCGAGGCGGTCGATTCCATTTTGTTCGGAACCAGAGTTGCCAATCTATTACTCTGGACAGCGACTCAATACGTACTATCGAGCCGACTTCATCTGTTTTGATTCGATTATCGTTGAGATCAAAGCATTATCGGCTCTGTCCGGCGTCGAGAAAGCCCAAGTCCTCAATTATCTTAAAGCGACAAAATTGAAAGTAGGTCTGCTCCTGAATTTGGGCGAGAAATCCTTAAAATACGAACGAATCATGAATTTTAGACAGGAATAGAGATCAACAGATTACAGGGATTACACAGATTGAAGAGATAAAAAATCTTTCAAATCTGTGTAATCTTTTGATCCAAAATGAAAGAAAATCTATGACCCGTGTTTTCGACAGAATCCGAAGCTGGGAAGGCCTACTGTTGCTCCTGCTGCTGGCCGTCATGGTGATCAACGTGATCCAGACGCCCTATTTTTTGCAGTGGCGCAACCAGATCAACCTCTTCCAGCTTTCCATTGAGAAAATCATTGTGGCCCTGGTGATGACACTGATCATCATCAACGCCGAGATCGATTTGTCGGTGGCCTCGGTGATGGGGCTGGCGGCCTGCGTGGTGGCGGCGCTGCATGAAGTGGGCGCACCGGTGGCGGTGGGCGTGCTGGCTGCGCTGCTGACCGGGCTGCTCTGCGGCGCGTTCAACGGCTTTTGGATTGCGTACGTGGGGCTGCCGTCGCTGGCGGTGACGCTGGCCGGGCTGATCGGCTTTCGCGGCGCAGCGCGCATATTGCTGGAGGACCGCTCGATTGGCAACTTTCCGGCTTGGTTCAACGCGCTGGGGCAGCAGGGCTTGATTGGGCCGGTGCCGCTGGCCATTGTACTCTTTTTCATCCTGTTGATAGTGGCGGCCATTGTGCTCCAATATTCGGCCTTTGGTCGACGCATTTACGTAATCGGCAACAGCCTGGATGTGGCGCGCTATTCGGGCGTCAAGGTGCGGCGGGTGAAGATGGCGCTCTTTGCCATGTCGGGCTTGATTTCGGCGCTGGCGGGCGTGCTGCTGGCGGCGCGGCTGGGCGCCGTGCGCGGCAACACCGCGGATGGCTTCGAGCTCGACATTATCACCATGGTGCTCATGGGTGGCGTCAACATCTTTGGCGGCTCCGGCACGCTGACCGGCGTGGGGCTTTCGATTTTGCTCATTCTTAACCTGCGTAACGGCATGTCGCTGGCCAACTTTTCCGGCAACACGCAAACCGGCGTCATCGGCGCGCTGCTCATCCTCTCCGTGCTGCTGCCCAACCTGGGCCAAAACATCCGCAACATGTGGAGACAACAAAGTTGATTTTTTGATCAACAGATTACACAGATTTCAAAGATTTTTTCCCTCTTCGATTTGGTATTCTCCGAAAGGTCATTGAAAATTCTAGACAATGGCCAAACTTGATCCAACGACAAATCGTAATTACACGAGCCAGCGGTTTAATCTTTATAATCTGTGTAATCTGTTGATCAAATAAACATTCAATGTATAGGAGGAACTTGTGGCTAAGAAAGCAAAGAAGGAAAAAGCATTGACAACTGAGGAAATGTTGCAGGAACTGCGCGACTTTGACACCCCCTCTATCACCAATGTGGTGGCGACGTACCCGACCAGCCCGCTCTGTTTGGGGCTCTACAACCCGTGGACCGAGAATTGGTACACCGACCAAACCATCCGCTGCATGTATCCAGGTCTGGGGCCGCTGGTGGGCTATGCGGTGACCTGCGTCTATGGGCTGCCCGACCCCAACTTCAACCGGCTCACCTTTATGGACGTGCTGGATGCGCTGGACGCCATGCCCAAGCCGACCATTCTGGTGTTGCAGCAGAAGTTCCCGCCGGAGATTGCGGGCAAGGTGGGCTTGGCCGGCGGCAACATGGTTTCGGCCATGAAGGCCATTGGCTGCGTGGGGCTCATCTCCAACGGCCCTTCGCGCGATATTGATGAAGTGCGCCCCATGGAGTTCCAATACGTGCTCAGCGGCATTACGCCCGGCCACGGTGCGCAGGCCGTGCAGGCGGTCAACACGCCGGTGACGGTGGCCGGCATGGATGTGGCCCCCGGCGAGATCATCCACATGGATGAAAACGGCGCCTGCAAATTCCCAGCCGACAAAATCGAAGCCGTGCTCACCAACGTGCGCAAGCTGCGCGTCGAAGAAGAAGAGCGCATGAGCCGCCTGCAAAAAGCCAAATCCGCCCAGGAGCTGCGCGCCATCTTCGGCGGCCACAGCTACGCGGCGGAGAAGAAGACGGTGTAGGGCAGGAATACGGAATACGGAATACGGAATACGGGATTAGGCTTCGACAGACGATCCTAATCCCGTATCCCTAATCCCAGGAGGAACTCCCATGACCATAGTACGCTACCCCGACCCCGCCATTGAGATCATTGACCCGCGCTTTGCCCGCTATCGCATTGGCAACGCGGCGTTGGAGTTGCTGTGGACCGGCGCCCGCTGGGCCGAGGGGCCGGTCTGGTTTGGCGATGGGCGCTATCTGCTCTTTAGCGATATTCCCAACAACCGCATCATGCGCTGGAGCGAGGAGACCAACGCCGTAACCGTCTTTCGCTCGCCCTCCAACTACAGCAACGGCCACACGCGCGATCGTCAGGGCCGGCTGGTGAGCTGCGAGCACGACACGCGCCGCGTCACCCGCACCGAACACGATGGGCGGATTACGGTGTTGATGGATTCGTTCGAGGGCAAACCGCTCAACGCGCCCAATGATGTGGTGGTCAAGTCCGACGGCACGGTTTGGTTCACCGATCCGGGTTACGGCATTTTGATGAATTACGAGGGCCACCGCGACACCTTTGAGCTGCCGCGCAACGTCTATCGCTATGACCCGCAGACCGGTGAAGCCACCGTGGTGGCGGGCGATTTTGATCGGCCCAACGGCCTCTGCTTTGCACCGGATGAAAGCAAGCTTTACATTGCCGACACCGGCATTTCGCACAACCCCAACGGTCCGGCGCACATCCGCGTTTTTGACGTGGTGGACGGGCGCACGCTGAGCAATGGCCGCGTCTTTGCTGATATGAAACCCGGCTTTGCCGACGGCATCCGCTGCGACGTCGAGGGTAACCTCTGGTCCAGCGCCGGTTGGGCGAGCGCAGGCGTGGACGGCGTCCACTGCTTTGCGCCCGATGGGACGCTGCTCGGCAAAAATCCACCTGCCCGAGCCCTGCTCCAATCTCTGCTTCGGCGGCCTCAAAAAGAATCGGCTCTTTATGACGGGCCGGTCAATCGCTCTACGCGTTTATGTGGAGACGGTCGGCGTGCAAACACCATAAGAATTTACGAAGTCAGATTTACGGTTTAGAATTGCCTGTTTCCGATGTTGATTCGTAAATCGTAACGATGTCGATCCAACAACGCACTTTTTTCAACTACAGATTACACAGATGTACACAGATTTTTCGGCTTTCGGGAAGCAATCTGTAAAATCTGCAATCTGTGTTTGATTTTTAGTTTTTCTAGCAGGCTGTCGGAGAGAAGAATTTGTACGCGGATTTGGCGGATTTACGAGGATTTTTGGCCATTATGACGCTTAAATCCGCGAAAATCAGCGTTCATCCGCGTACAAAATGGGTTTTTATCGTTCTCTCCGACAAGCTGCTAGGCCATCGTCACGGTAACAAGCTACGAGGCCAGTTTGTCAACGAGCAGACTCGTAAATCGTAAATCCCAAATCGTAAATCCCAAAGGGGCTTTTCATGTCAAACCAATCACTGCGCATCCTCATCTTTGGCGCCCATCCCGATGACCCCGACTTTGCGGCGGGGGGACGGCGGCGCTCTATGCCCGGCTGGGTCACACCGTCAAAATGGTGAGCTTGACCAACGGCGACGCCGGACACCATGAACAGGGCGGCGCGCCGCTGGCCTAGCGCCGACGGGCGGAAGCGGCGGCATCAGGCGCGCAACTGGGCGTTGGTATATTACGCTGGACATCCACGACGGCCAGCTTATGCCCACGCTGGAAAATCGCAACACCGTCATCCGCGCTGACCCGTGAATTTAAGCCAGATTTGGTGACGGTGCATCGCCCCAATGATTATCACCCGGACCACCGCTACACCTCGCAACTGGTGCAGGACTCGTCATACATGTTGACGGTGCCCAACGTGGTGTCGCACGTACCGCATTTGGAGCGGATGCCGGTGATTGTTTACACCTGGGATCACTTCCAGAAGCCCTACCCATTCCAGGCGGATGTGGTGGTCTCCATCGATGACGTCATCGAGCAAAAGTGGATGCGCTGCACCAGCACACGTCGCAAATGTACGAATGGCTGCCCTACAACGGCGGCTATTTGGACCAGGTGCCGGCGGGCGAGGCCGAACAGCGCGCCTGGCTGCGCACCTTCCGCGACGCCCGCTTCCGCCGCGCCGCCGATCAGCACCGCGACAAGCTGATCGAGCTCTATGGCGCGGAACGCGGGGCTGCCGTGCAATATGCCGAGGCATTTGAGGCGTGCGAATATGGTGCGCCGCTGACGCAGGATAATCTGCGCACGCTCTTTCCGTTTTTTGATTAGGCGCTGCTGTTCCCATGCGTGTCGCCCTCTTTTCCGACATCCACGGCCACATTACCGGCTTAAAAGCCGTGCTGGCGCGGCTCAAATGGCTGGGCGGCGCGGATGCGGTCTACTGTCTGGGCGACATGATTGGCGGTGGACCTGGCTTGGATGACGTGCTGGATCTGCTCCTGGAACACAACGTGCAGATGGCGCGCGGCAATTGGGACGAAGTTTTTGTCGATCTGGATGCGCATCTGGCCCACCTCCCGGTTGAACATCATGCTGATGTGCTGAGAATGTATGAATGGTCGTCAAGTCGGCTCTCTTCTGCGTATCAAAAGCTGCTGGCCGATTTGCCGCTGTCGCACACGGTCACCCTGTCGCCGCAGCACACGCTCTTTCTCTGCCACGCCGCGCCCGATAATGCCTGGGCCAACTGCTGCCGCGCCGATACACCGGTGGATGAACTGCGCCGCACGTTTGGCGCCATCGAAGCGCAGGCCATTGCCTATGGCCATTACCATGCCCACCACGTGCGGCAAATGGACGAGAAGCTGTTGATCAACGTGGCCAGCGTGGGCCTGGGGTGGCATGGCCTTGCTGCAATGACCATGCTCGATTGCGCCAATGGCCAGCTCACCGTGCGCCAATATCAAGTGCCGTATGATATGGTGGAGCACGAGCGGCTGGTTAAGCAGCGGCAGATGCCGGATAGCCCGGCTATCTGGTACTGGCGAGATTAGTCACAGTTCCTGGCGTCCCTGGCATCCTCCTGGGTAAAACTGTTGGAGTTCTGCGAAGATATGTCTAGATCGAATTCTCAAGCGGCCATCAATTTTATTGTGCAAGAAGGCAATGCTGTTGAACGCGCCCGTCTTGAATTCATCCTGCAAGGTGCTGTGCCCATGCCAGAAATCATATCTCAACTGGCGGCTGGTCAACGCAATGATGGCGGGTGGACGCCCTTTTGGGCTAGCGACTATAGTTCGTTGGACGCCACCTGCTTTCGGCTGGCGCAGGCAGAACAGCTCGGGCTAAATAGTTCAACGCCGTGTGTGGCGGCTGCGATTCAATTCCTGGCGGGGCGCCAGCTGGCTGACGGCTGGTGGGAAGAAGCGAACGCAGTGGCAGATGTAGCGCCGCCGTGGGCCATGCCCGGTGATGAAGCCGCCCGTCTCTATTTGACGCTGGTGTGGATTCTGGCTGGGGGTGCTGCATGGTCCATCAGAAGCGACCGCCGAGCCGCCAATCGGCTGGCGGTGCAGACCGATGACGCCGGCGCGATGCCCGCATTTTTACACGCCCACTGGCTTGCCGCCGGCCTGTGGCATCTGACCGGTCATGCTCTGAAAACTGATCAAACGCTGTCCTATTTGCATACGCATCTGACGAAACTCTCGGCCAACAACCTAACGTGGATGATTGTGGCGCTGCGCACCGCGGGCATATCGGCAAATCAACCTCTGTTGGCCGATGCACCAGCGCCTGCGCGATCTCAACAAGCGGATGGACGCTGGCTCAGCGACGGCGCGATGGGCGCGATGTGCATGTAACATTGGAAGCGCTGCGGGCGATTCAGCTCTACCAATGAACACTGGCGCGCTACGCATTTGTCTTATGGTCCGAACAAAGGTCAAACATCCGTGTAATCTGTGCAATCTGCGGTTAAGAACCCATATGGAGTTACGAGTATGACGCAATCATACGGTTTTATCGGTCTTGGCAACTTGGGCTTTCATCTCGCCAGCAGCCTGCTGCGCGCCGGTTTTCCGCTCACGGTGCATGATTTGCACAAAGAAGTGGCGGCTCCTTTGCTGGCGGCGGGGGCGGTGGGCGGATTCCGCACTCGATGTGGCCGCACAAGTGGACTGCGTCTTCACCTGCCTGCACCATCGTCAAAGCCGTGGCCGCTGTGCAGGGTGAGCAGGGCATTTTACATGGGCTGCGACCGGGCGCGACCTGGATCGACATGAGTACCAATGAGCGCAATGAAACGCTGCGACTGAGTGCATTGGTAGAGCAGGTTGGCGGTCGCGCGCTGGAGGCGCCGGTCACCGGTGGCGTACACAAAGCCGCGGCGGGTGAGATCACTGTGTTGGTGGGCGGTGAGGAAGCGGTTTATCGCGCACATTTGCCCGCGCTGCAAGCCATGGGCGACCCGGTGCTCTATATGGGGTCGCTGGGCAGCGCTGCCATCATCAAGGTGATCACCAACATGCTGGCCTTTATTCATCTGGTGGCGGCGGGCGAAGCGCTTATGCTGGCCAAGCGCGGCGGCCTGGATCTGGCGCAGGCGTTCGAGGCTATCAAAGCCAGCTCCGGCAACAGCTTTGTCCACGAAACTGAGAGCCAGGTCATCCTCAACGGCAGCTACAACATCGGCTTTACCATGGACCTGGCCTGCAAAGACCTGGGCTTTGCCATGCAGTTGGGCCGCGATTTCGGCGTGCCGCTGGAAGTGGCTGGCCTGGTCGATCAAACTTTCATCCGCGCCCGCCAGCAATATGGCGGCAGCGCCTGGTCATCCCAAGTAGTCAAACTGCTGGAAGACGCGTTAGGAACAGATTTGCGCGCGTCAGGATTTCCGGAAACCCTTTGAGATTTACGAATTACGATGTACGATTTACGAGGTCACTTCGTCGACGAGATCAACTCGTAAATCGTACATCGTAAATCGTACACATAACGGAGAGAACCATGACATCCCCAACAGAGACCCAAGCCCGTATCGATCTTGCTGCCGCGTTTCGCTGGGCGGCGCGCTTAAATATGCATGAGGCGGCGGCCAACCATTTTAGCGTGGCGGTGACGGAGGAGGGCAAGCACTTTCTGCTCAATCCCAAGGGGCGTCACTTTTCCCGCGTGCGCGCCAGCGAACTGCTGCTGCTGGATGCCGACAACCCGCACGCCATGACGGCGGCCAACGCACCCGACCCCACAGCCTGGTATCTGCACGCCCATTTGCACCAGCATTTGCCGCAGGCGCGCTGCATCCTGCATACGCACATGCCCTATGCCACCACGCTCTGCTGCCTGCATGGCTATGAATTCCAAATGCTGGATCAAAACGCCTGCCGCTTTTATGGGCGCATTGCCTATGACCGCGATTATAATGGCATGGCGCTGGATGATGATGAAGGGGCGCGCGTGGCCGGGCTGTTGGGTGAAAACAAAAGCGTCCTCTTTATGGGCAACCACGGCGTCATCGTGGTGGGGCCATCGGTGGCCGAGGCGTTTGATGAGCTTTATTATTTGGAGAAAGCCGCCCAACTCCAGGTGCTGGCGCTCTCCACCCAGCAAAAGCTAGCCATCATCCCCGATGATGTGGCCGCCAAAGCCTGCGAACAGTGGATCGAATATCCCCAATTTTCCGAACTGCACTTCAACGCGCTCAAAGAGATTTTGGATGCGGAAGAGCCGGCGTATCGGATGTAAATATTGAGTATTGAGTATTGAGTATTTTCGTAGACGGTCTGGTCGGATGACGTGGAGCTCTCGTTTGGACAGTTGCACGCAGGCCATTTTGATCGTCAACCAGTTTACTCGATACTCAATACTCAATACTCGATACGCAACACTCAAATCCCCCCAATCATCATCCCATCCACTCGAAGCGTGGGCGCACCAATCGAGCCGCCAAAGGGTAGAAAGATCAGATCGTTGGCCACGGCTTTGACGTTCTTGAGCAGCTTGTCCAGCGGCAGAGCAATGGTCACGTTGTTGACCGGGTGGGTGAGCGCGCCATTTTCGATCCAGAAGCCCTGCGCCGAAACCGAATAGTCGCCGCTGACCGGGTTGATGGCGGCGGTATTCATGACGTTGACCACGTAGAAGCCGTTGGCCACGTCGCCGATCAGCTCATCAGGCGTCTGCGGGCCGGGCTGGATGTAGAAATTGCTGGGCGCAAGCGACGGCGCGCCGCGGTGCGATCCGCGGGAGGCGTTGCCGGTGCTTTGGGCGTTTTCGCGGTTGGCCGTGTAGGTGTCTTGCAGCACCGCTTGCAGTACACCTTCATCGATGAGGCGGGTGGCATTGGTGGGGACGCCTTCGTCGTCAAAGGGGCGGGTGGCCATGCCGCCGGGCAGCCGCCCGTTGTCCAGAATGGTCAGCACGTCAGAACCCACCTCTTGGCCCATTTTGCCCTGCAAAAACGAGCGATTGCGCTGCATAGATTCGGCGGTCAGCGCCCGCGACAGCGCCCCCACCAGCCCGGCGGCGGCAAAGGGCGAATAGACCACCGTGGCCTCCTGGGTTTTGACCGGCTTGCCGCCCAGCAGTTTGGCGGCGCGCTCACCGGCTTCGCGGCCAATCTTTTCAGCGTCCAGATCGCGCCAGGCCGTGGAGACGCCCAGGCCAAAGGCGGTGGCGCGCTCGTCACCATCGGCCGCAATGGCCATCACAAAGCTGCCGGCAAAGGTGGCGGCATAACCGCCGCTAAAGCCCTTGGTGTTGGCCAGGTGGACGTGCGCTACCCCATCGACGTAAGTGGCGCGGTTGGTCATGGCGACGCGCGGGTCGGCGGCCAGGGCGGCGGCTTCCACCGCTTTGGCAAAGGCCACCTTGGCGTCGGTGGATTGGGCCTCGATCTCCGGGTCGTAAATCTGCAAATCCGCATCGGCAATGGGCTGTGGCTCGGGCAACGTGCGATACTCATCGGCGTCGGACACCTGGGCCAGCATGAGCGCGGCCTGGGTGGTTTTGGCCACGCTTGCGGGCGAAAAATCGGACGTGTACGCATAACCCATCTGCCCGTTCTGAATGACGCGCACGCCCAGCCCCTTGCTGCCCGCCTTGGAGAGCTTCTCCACCTGGCCGCGATCCACCGAAATCTCGGTTTGGCTGCCGGTGGCAATATAGGCTTCAGCCTCGGCGTGAGCGGCGCGGGCCTGGTCGAGCACGCTTTGGGCAATTTGGGAGTAGTTCATGGTTGTGGTCTCCTAAAATATTGCATATTGAGTATTACGTATTGAGTATTGGGGTTCAGATACTTGTTTCGATGCGAGATGCTCCACGAGTCCACAAAATACTCAATACTCGATACTTTCTACATGGCCCCCTTCAACTCGCGTTCCGTCCCGCCCACCGTGAGCTTGGGGACGCGCACCGTCGGTTGGCCCACGCTGACGCGGGCCCATTGACCTTTGCCGCACATGCCGCGGCCGGGGTCCAGGGCCAGGTCGTTGCCGATCATGTCGATCTGGCGCAGGGTGTCGATGCCGTTGCCCACCAAAGTGGCGCCGCGCACGGGGACGGTCAGCTTGCCGTCTTCGATGAGCCAGCCTTCGGTGACGGTGAAGACATAGTCGCCGCGGCCAATTTCGACCTGGCCGCCGCCCATGCGTTTGGCGTAGAGCCCCTTTTTGACCGAGCGGATGATCTCCTCGGGGTCGTGGGGGCCGGCGTCGATAAAGGTGTTGGTCATGCGCGGCATGGGCATGGAGCGGAAGTCCTGCCGCCGCCCGTTGCCCGTCGAGTGGTGACCGGCGCGGCGGGCCTCGGTCAGGTCCCACATGTACTCTTTGAGAATGCCGTTTTCGATGAGCACGGTGCGCTGGCTGGGCGTGCCTTCGTCGTCAAAGCGCAGCGAGCCGCGGCGGCCCGCAATCGTCCCATCATCAATGGCGGTGAGGAAATCTGGCCCCACGCGCTGGCCCACCAGCCCGGCATAGGCCGAGGCGCCCTTGGTGATAAAGTCGGCCTCCATGCAGTGGCCGCACGCTTCGTGAAAGAGCACGCCGCCCCAGCCGTTGTTGATGACCACGGTCATCTCGCCCGCCGGGGCCGGTTTGGCGTCCAGCATGAGTACGGCCGATTCGGCGGCGCCGCGCGCCATCTCGATGGGATCTTTGTCCAGCACTTCCAGTCCGCCCTGGCCGCCAATGCCGGTGCGCGAACTCTGGCGCACGTCGCCGCGTTGGGCGGCCACCGTGGCGGCCACTTCCAAAATGATGCGTTCATCTTCGGCCCACACGCCGTCTGAATTGTAGATCCAAACTCGGCGGTTGGTTTCGGTGTAATTGGCCTGCACCTGGCTAATGTGCGGGTCAGCGCCGCGGGCGGCCTGGTCCATTTTGCGCAGCAGGGCGGCCTTTTCCACAATCGGCATCTGCTCAAATGGCCGCGCTACCGGGAAGATCAGCGGACTTTGGCGGCGGGTCAGGTCGATGCTGACGCGCGGTTCATTCGTGCCGCGGGCGGCGGACGCGGCGGCGCGGGCCGCATCCAGCAGGGCGGCTTCGCTCAAATCGTCAGTGTAGGCAGAGGCGGCGGTGTCGCCATAAAAGACGCGCACGCCGCCGCCAATGTCGTTGCCCTGGGTGGCGTCCTCCAGGCGGCCGTCGTCCAGCCCCAAACTCAGCCGCTCCACATTTTCGAGATAGACCTCGGCCAGATCACCGCCGTTTTGCAAGGCAGCGGTGATGATCTTGTGGATTGATTCGGTGGGTAGCATGTGATTTCCCCTATTGTGAATGACAAGGTGACAGGATGACAAGGTGACAGGATGACAAGGTGACAGGATGACAAGGTGACAGGATGACAAGGTGACATCCGATTCACCTTGTCAAGAGTACGCAGCGCGCATTGAACGGCATGGGAAAGTTTATATGAACAAAAAGGCGGTCTGATTTTTGCTCAAACCGCCTTCCATGAAATTTCTATTTATGATTATACTACTTTGGACCGCTTGGGTCGGTAGACGACCTTACACCATGCCCGGCACGTTATTGCATATCGACTATTCGGTTACGGTGGTGGAACTGGTGATCTCTTCGGTAGCCGTAATTTCAGTGGCGCCGGTGATTTCGGTGGTGGCCGTGATCTCAGCCGTGCCGGTCATTTCTGTGGTGGCTGCTGCATCACCAGCCGTTTCGGTATCGGTGTTTGCTTCGGTGGTGGTCACGTCGGCGGTGGCTGTGATGGCGGCGTCGCCCGTAATTTCAGATGTGCCGGTAATCTCCGCCGTCCCCGTCATTTCGGCTGTGGCGCCGGCTTCGCCGCCCGATTCTTCCAACTCAATGGCAAATTCTTCGGCCATCGTCGCCCGATCCTGGTTAAATTTCTGGATGGCGCCGTTGAGAAAGTAGATGAGAATAATTGCTGCCAGCACGGGTCCGCCAATGCGGATTAATCTGTTTTGCTCCATTATTTTGAACCTTCTGCTCGTTTTGTTTTGGATGATTTTTGATTTAAGTTGCCTATGCCCAAAGTATAGCCCAGCCATATTGGGAGCGCAAGTTCAGAGCTTATTTTTAACGCAAGCAGTACAATAGCCGCGGAATAAGGCGACTCTCGCTGAACGCGCGCCGGAGTATTAGTCCACGTTTAGGAATCGTACGCGCCGGTCACGGGTATAATATCGCACCTGATTGGGCTGGACACGGATAACTTTGCCCATGCGAAGATTGTGAGTTCGCAGGGCGGGATGGGATAAAAGCTCGCGCAATTGATTGGGTAAACTTTCTACGGCGTTTTGGGCAAGATCAATAGCAATGATGGCATAACCAGAATGAGGGTGCATCTTCTGCCAAAAGTCATTGACATTGATGGTAACAAAGGTAGGAGTCCGAGCACTAAACAACACAGTCGCAATATTGTCATCCTTTATGACCGTGTTTGGACGCAAGGCTTGGATGTGTGTCACCGTGCCTGGATACCAGGCTGCGATCTCAGCAATCAAATACTGATCCTTTAGTTGCTCGTCCAGCACAATCATAATCAGGCTGCAAGCGGTTGCGACACTTCAGGCAGCGCCATAAAGGCGGCATTGGCCAGAAAAAGCGCCTCTTGAATGGCCGCGTGAGACAGATTCGAGTCTGCGTAAGCCTCCACGATATAATCAATTGACTTGCCCTGCATGAGCCGATTCAGAATAAAGCCAACTTCAATTCGGGTATATTTGAAGGTTGGACGACCACCACATATGCCGGGCGCCCGCACAACATATTTACCCAAAGGGTAGTATGCATAAATTTCATTCCCGACAATTTCTTGTTGTATTGTATTACTCATATCGCACTCCCAATTTAACCCGTATTGCTATCTCTAAAACGCCTCGCGATCAGTATATTTCACCCCTATCAGGAATGCAAGTTGGAGGGATTTTTAACGCAAGAGGCGCAAAAGACGCAACGGGCGCTAACGTTGTCAACAATAGTGCTATTGCGTAACCACATCGGTCACCGTCAGCCCCAGCGGCTGCGTAATCGATTCGGTGCCGGTAATGGGCGGCTCGGTTTCCAATTCGGATGACTGCACTTCCGGCGTCCAGGTGGGTGTGGGGCCAAACGGGTCCGGCGTGTCGGTCGGCGCGATTTCAACGGGCGGTGGCGTCGGTGTGTCGGTCGGCAGCTCGACGGGCGCGGCAGTGGGCGTCTCCGTTGGGACGACGACGGGCGTATCGGTCGGCGCGGCAATCACAGCCGTGGGGGTCGCCGTTGGCAACTCGGCGGGGGGCAGCGTGGGTGTTTCCGTGGGCAGCAGCGGCGTTTCCGTCGGCGTCAGCGTGGCGGGCGGCGTCCAGGTGGGAGATGGCTCCACGGTGGCCGTGGGGCGGGCGATGAAGACGCGCACGCGACTTTCAAATTGGGCGCCGGCCTGGTCGCGCACCAGCAGACGTAGCGTGTGCGGACCGTCGCCCAATCCGGTCACATCCCACTGGCCCAGCACGCCATCGATGACCGGCGCGCCGGAGGGTGGCGCAATGGGCGGGCTAAAGGCGCCCGGGTCATGGCTGACGCCATATTGCAGCTCATAGCTGGCAAAGTTGGGTACGTTAGCCGTGCCGATGACGGCCAGCACGCCCCACACCGTTTCGCCCTCCACCGGTTGGCGGATAAAGAGTTCGGGCTGGGAGGTGGAGGCTTGGCCGCCGTTGCTGGGCGGTTGGGCAATGCCGTGCTCTGCGGCCCATTTGCGATAGGGCTCGGGATAGATTTTGAAGACCTTTTCCTCAATAGCATCCTGCGGCGTCAGATCGGTGGCCAGTTGGCCCGAATTTTTGTCCAGCCGCACTTTTTGATACATATCTTTTTCGGGCGGCAGCGGCAGCCGGTCTTCGGCAAAGGGCAGGCGGCGATGCGCGGGCAGGCCGAACTGGGCTGCGTCCCCGTGTCGGCGCAGACTTCCACTTCGCGCACGCCGGGGGCATGACAAAGGGCTGCGGTGCTTCAGCGGCCAGTGCGGCGGTCATGTAGCGGTTCCAGATGGGAGCGGCGCCGCCCACGCCGGAGAGGTTGATCATGGGCGAGTTGTCGCTGTTGCCCACCCAAACGCCGGTGGCCAGTTGCGGCGTGTAGCCAATGGTCAACGCATCGCGCACGTCGTTGGTGGTGCCGGTTTTGACGGCGGCGGGACGCTCCTGTCCATTGGGGGCGACCAGCCGCAGCGCCGAATTGGCGCCAAAGACGGGCGTGCGCGCCTCGTTGTCGCTGAGGATGCTGGTGATCAAATAGGCATCCACCGGGCTGACGACCTGCACGCCTTCGGGCGGCAGTTGCGGGCCACACGGTTTTTCGGAACCGATCTGACAAATGATCGGGTCGACGCCGGCGGGCGGGTTGCTGTAGCGAATCTCACGAATGGTGACGGGCGGCAGATAGCGCCCCTGGTTGGCCAGGGCGGCAAAAGCGCCGGTCATCTCGATGAGCGGGATTTCACCGGCGCCCAGGCTCAGGCTCAGACCGTAGTCGGGTCGGGTCAGCGTGGTGATGCCCAGGCGCTGGGCCAGATTGATGAAGTTGGGCAGGCCGGTCTTTTGCAGCGCGCGCACGGCGGGAATGTTGAAGCTGCTGGCCAGGGCGTCGCGCACGGTGATCACGCCGTGTTCGCGGCCATCGTAATTGGTGGGGCGATAGGGCGGGTTGGCGCCGTCGGGGAAATCTTCCTCGATGTCGGCCACCAGCGAGCCGGGCGTCCAGCGCTGCTCGACCGGTACGTCGGGCTGTTCAAAAGTGCTGAGATAGACTAGCGGCTTGATGGAACTGCCGGGCTGGCGCGGGGCCAGCGCCATGTTGACCTGGCCGGAGATCTCCACATTATTAAAGTCGGCGCTGCCCACCAACGCCAGCACTTCGCCCGTGCGTGGGTCGATGGAAACCAATGCGCCATTGGAGGCGTTGTTGGCGGCCAGTCCACCGACCACTTGGGCCACCGTGCGCTCGGCTTCTTCTTGCTTGCGCGGGTCCAGCGTGGTGACGACTTCCAGCCCCAGCTTGTTGATGTCGCCCGATTCGGCGCCCAGCAGTTGGGGCAGCAGCACTTCCAATTCTTGACGCACGGTCAGCGTAAAGTGGGGGGACTTGAGATCAAAGCTGATGGGCGTGTATTGGAGCGGCTCCAGCCAGGCTGCATCGGCCTGCGGCTGCGAGATATAGCCTTGCTCCACCATGAGGCTGAGCACCACGCCCTGGCGCTTTTTGGCGCGGTCGGGGGCGGTGTAGGGGTCATAAACAGCGGGCAACTGGGGCAGACCGGCCAGCAGCGCGGCCTCGCCCAGCGTGAGATCGGCCACGTCTTTGTTGAAATAGGTTTGGGCGGCGGCCTCGGCGCCATAGGCCAGGTTGCCGTAATAGAGTTCATTGAGATAGAAAGTCAGAATCTCTTCTTTGTTATAAAGACGGCTGACTTCGGTGGCCAGAATGGCTTCGCGAATCTTGCGCGTCATGGTCTGTTCGGGCGACAGCAGCACCATTTTGACCAATTGCTGCGGAATGGTGGAGGCGCCGGAGACAATGGCGCGTTCGGTCACGGCATAGTAGAGCGCGCGCAGCAGCGCCACCGGGTCCACGCCCTGGTGGTTGCGGAAGTTGGCGTCTTCGGTGGCAATGGTTGCCTGCTGCAGAAAGAGGGCAATGCGCGACAGCGGCACGGCGGTGCGCCGTCCTTCGCGCCCGCCTTCGTCGGCGCCCAGCCGCTCGTTGAGCAGCCCGCCGTCGCGGTCGAAAATGCGGATGCTTTGGAACTGGGTGGCGCGCTTGGCCAACTGGTCGGGCGTGGGCAGCCCTTCGCCCAGGTTGACGACATACACATAGCCAATGAGCAACATGCCCAGCCCAAAGGCGGCCAGCGCAATAAAAGCAAAGAGACCGCTGATCACGCCGCGGCCAAATGTGCCGCCGCGCGTCAAGGGCTGTGAAGCGCGCGGCGCGCGTCTGTTTTTTGGTATGAGTTCAAATTGATCCACGGGCTAGCGAATTCCAAGTGTATGCTTCAACGCTATATCAATCGCGTCTATTTTCATGTCACCGATGCTACGATCTATTGCCGATTCAAGAGTAGTCGCCAAATTATCAGTCATCACAACTGAATCGGTCAGTAAGCCAGACCGCTTGCCTTCGTCTGTGTTCAATCGGACCGTAATTCGGCTCGGATGATTGGCGCGAAACATTTGGCTTGTGATCATGGCAACTATGACCTGCTGAATCCCGGTGTGAAGATTATCATTCTGAACAACGAGGGCCGGACGACGTTTTGCACTGATTAAATCAGAGTTTGGAAAAAGCACAAGGATAACGTCACCGCGTTTATAATGTCGATTTGGCTGATTCATAGTGATCGTAAATATCCATTTCTGGCTGATCCCAATCTGCGCTGAAGGTAGCCAGGCGTGCTCGTAGTTCGGCAGCCTGAGCAGCATCAATACCACGTTGAGCTAGATCAACATGGCCAGACTGGAGAAATGTAACGATTACTGGAGTTTCTTCAACAATGTTCTTCGGGATTTCGAGCAACACAATGGCCCCGTCTCGATAAATCCCTTCAACTGTCGATAACATGTAGTTGCCTCCTAGTTATTTGAACGTCTTGCGCGAAAACGTTGCCAGAAGGGGAAGGGGCGCTTTCGTCCCAATCCCCAATCCCCTTCCCCCAATCCCTACTTATGCACAATCGGCAAATAATTCATCGACTTGGCGGCGGCGGCCAGTCCGCCAATTCCACCAGACGATTGAAAGCGCCGATCAGTTCCAATTGGTTAAAGTTGCAGTGGCCAAAACTATCGACCGCCACGTGATCATAGAGAGCTTCGCTGCCGGCAGTGGCGATTTTTTGGCCAGCAGCCCGGCGTGCCAGTAAGGCGCCACGGGGTCGGCAGTGTTGTGCATGGTGACCACGGGTTTCAACACCGGCCGGTGGTCTGGTAAAAGCTGGTGATCTCTTCACGGGCGGCGATTTCGCCATCAAAACGCTCAACGCCGGCGTTGAGCGCTGCATCATCGCTGGAGCCGCTGTAGTTGGTGTTGCGGTTGTCGTAGGGTTGGCCGCCCAGTTTGGCAATCGAGTCGTTGGTGCCGACCACGTTGTACCAAAGCACATCTTCGACCACCTGCTGCTGGGAGCCGGCCGTATTGGCATCAAAGGCGGCGCCGCTGACGGCGAACAGTTCGTCGAGCAGGGTGGCGTTGGCCGCATCATCGATGACTGGTTTGATCTTAGTGGCAAAGCGGTTATCCCAATCGTTAATCACTTGCGGAATCTCGATAGGGCTGGGCAGCAATAGCGTCGGGGAAGAAGTAGTCGAAAAGCACGCGGAAGTCGGTCAAATAGTCCGCCTCGCGCTGAAAATCACCATACGGTCCGCAAGCGGCCAGCGCGCCGCTGATCAGCTCCGGGTGCTGCTCGGCCACCAGCGTGGCGGTGAGGGCGCCTTGCGATACGCCCAGCAGATAGATGCGGTCCGGCTGGCCCTTTTGCGCTACATATTCATTGATCAGATCCACAATGTCTTGAATGCCATCTTTCACATTGAGCCCGTTGGTGCGCATGCTGGTGGCGGCAAAGGTGTAGCCCAGCAGCCCCACCGTGTCTGGAATCGACGTGCCGTCGGGCAGCGTGGTTTGCGGGGCCAGCGGCTCTTGGGGCAATATATTGGTGCAGCGAGATCATCAAGGCTTTCGCCATTGGGCCCAAATACCGGCATACAAATGACATAGCGGGCGCCGCTGTTTAGCTCGCCTTCGGGGTCGCAGGCCATGTGCGGAGCGGTGATGACGGAGGGGGAACGCGCGGCGTAAATGGGTGCAGTGGGGAAATAGAGACTCGTGAGCAGCAGGATGGGTAGCAGGTTGAGCAGTCGTAAGTGGGGTGGGAAAACATAACGACGCATGGTTGAAACTCCTTTATTGATTGTTAAATTGAACGGTCATCCTGAAACTCGGTGCAAAGGCGCCGCGCTAGTTTACGTCGCCCGGAAGCAACGCGCAAGATTGGGCAGCGGGAAGTGTGTTTCATTTTGCCAATGCGTTAAAGATGAGGCAGAATGCCCCCATTAATTTAATGTTAATGGGTTCAAGGAAATTTTACATGCAAGAAACGCTTAACATTCATCAACCCGTCCATTTGGCTGCCAAAGCGCAGCCACCCATGCTTGCCGGCGCGCTGCCGTTCTTGGGCCACGCGCTGGCCTTTCAACGCGACCGGTTGGCAATTTTCCAGCGCGGTTACGCTGAGCATGGCGCGGTCTTTGCGATCAAGCTGGTGCAGCAGCCGGTGGCGGTGGTCATCGGGCCGGAATTCAGTCAAATCTTCTACACCGAGACCGACAAGGCGCTCAACATCAGCAAGCCCTATCGCTTTCTCAGGGCCATGTTTGGCGAAGCGCTCTTTCTGGGGCCGCATGAGGAATATCTGCAGCAGCGGCAGATTGTGCAGGAGATGTTCCGCCGCCAAAAGATGGCCCAATATTTGCAGGTGACGCAGGAGGAGGTGCAGGCGGAACTGGATAGCTGGGGCAATGCCGGCGAGATTGAACTGACCGGCGTCACCAACCGGCTGGTCAAACGGGTGGCGGGCAATTCATTTTTGGGGCGCGCCGTCAATGAACAGATTGGCGGCGAGTTCTGGGAATTGTACGAAGATGTGAATGGCGGCCTGGACGTACTGCTGCCGCCGCACTGGCCGCTGCCCAAATTCCGCCGCCGCGACCGCGCCAAAGCGCGCATGTTGGCCATCCTGCAGCCGATTATTCAGGAGCGCAAGCAGCACGCCGCCCAATATGACGACCTCTTTCAGGACATCATCAACAAAGCGCTGGAAATCTATGGCGACTTTGACGACACGATGATCATGAATCTGCTCATTGCGCTCATGTGGGCCGGCCACGAAACGACCACCGGTCAGGGCGCATGGAGCATCATTCACCTGCTGCAAAATCCTGATTATTTGCAGTTGGTGCGCGCCGAAATTGACGCGTATTTGACGCCCGGCCAGCTTTTTGATCACCGCGTCTATGCCCAATTAGAGCACATTCAGTGGGTGACTAAAGAGATTGAGCGCATGAGGCCCTCGGCGGATACGGCCATGCGCGTGGTGGATGAGCCGATTGCGGTAGGCGATTACACCATTCCGGCGGGCTGGTTGGTGCAGGTGGCCGCCGAGGTGAGCCACAAACTGCCCGCCCTGTGGGATGAGCCGGAGCGCTTTGATCCGCTGCGCTTTAGCCCTGAGCGGGCCGAGGACAAACAGCACCGCTTCGCCATGATCGGCTTTGGCGGCGGCATGCACAAATGCACCGGCATGAACTTTGCCAATATGGAGATCAGCGTCATTGTGGCGCTGCTCTTCCAGCAATTTGAGGTGGCGCTGATTACGCCGAATCCGCGGATTGCGCGCGGGATGGGCGCCAACAAGCCGACGGCGACGTGGTTGCGGTATCGGCGGCGGTCGCAATAAAAGGCCGCCGATAGCGCAGCTACATATTTATGGCGCAGATGATGCCATGATATGCCAGGCGGGACACAAATCATCTGCGGGGCTATTCGTGATGTTGTGTTCATTGGAGCCATCAACATTGATGATGAAGATATCGGAATTGCCGCCGCGGTCCGAAGTAAAGGCGATCTGTTGGCTATCGGGCGACCAAGTTGGGCTATCATCATTGGCCGCGTTATTGGTGAGCCGGCGCATGTTGCCGCCATTGCTATCCATCAGATAGATTTCCCGGTTGCCGTGCGATCCGATGAAAAGGCAATGGTGGCGCCGTTGGGCGACCAGGCTGGGTCCCAATTCATCCATTCGTCGTTGGTCAATTGGGTTAGCCCTGTACCGTCTCGATTGATGACAAAAATATCGAATGCGCAATTGTCGCAATCTTGTGGCATTGTTGAAGCATAAACGATCTGCTGCCCATTGGGTGACCAATCCGGCCGCATCATGGATGGATGTCCCCATGCGTGTAGAATTGGAACTATCAATCGGGATGAGTTGCAATGGCGCAAAGAGTGGGTGCTAAAAAGCGAGTACATTGTCAGCTGGAGACCAGGCTGGGTTGCCATACCAGTCGTGGCATTGGTTGAATTGCGAACATTCGAGCCGTCGCTTTGGACAATGAATATCGCCCACTTCCGGAGCGGGTGGTGGCGAAGAAGGCGACTTCATCGCGCCGTCTGGTGACCAGGATTGGGCATTCGTTGGTGGAAAGTAATATCGATCAAAGCGCGGCGATCTTTCTGGAATTGCTGCCGTCTGGGTTTATCAGGTAGACGCCGGCCCGAACTACGGTCACCGGATGCGAAGGCGATTGCGCTTTGCGGCGTAACAACTGGGCTGCTTTGGGAAGAATCAAGGGTAGGTAGGTGTCATTCAGGAGGATCGCGAGTTATTATGGCAGCACTGCGAGCGCTTCCGTTATCGTTAATGTCGTAGGCGCTGATGGAAATCTCCCATTGAGATAGAGGCCGCGCTGGTCATAACGGCTCTGTTGACCATCGGGTACATCTTTCACAAGGTTGGGCCTCCCATCTGGTTCTCGATAATAGATGTGATAGCCCGCTACGCGTCCGGCGATTCTTGGCTGCCAAACTATCGTCGCCGTGGATCCGATACTGCTTGCGCTTAGATCGGTTGGTGCGTCTGGCGCTATGTTATCAACAAGAGTTACCGGCGTACTGCTGTAGGCCGCGACGGGCGCATTAAACAGGTCATCCAGTAAAGAAGCATAAACGTAATAGCTTCCTTGCAGGGGCCGCACTTGTATCCCAGTTTACTCTTGTCTGACTAATTGGTACTTCAGTAACAATGGAAACGCCATCGTTGCCCTGATTATCATCATCATAGAACAATGAGTAAGTGGCTGTTGGAGCGCCTGTGGCTTTGCGAGTGATATTTCGCTAGCCATTGGCGTTAGGTGTAAGGGTTGGCGGCAATACAATCTCGGCAGGGGCAGGGGCTCAAGTACGCTTAAGATGTAATGTTCGGTTCCGACACGATTGCCAACCGTAACAGCCGCTTCCGGGCTGAGGATTGGATACAGTGTATAGAGTTTGGGTAACGGTGCTCGTGTAAAATATGGTTGGATCGCTGGTTGCAGATGTAATTATGCGACCAACAGGATCCGTTAAGCTCAAGCTTAGATTTCCACCATCGCGACCCATGGCCACAATAAGAGCGGGCGTGTCTTCCACGGCGACGAGATAGACTGCATCTGCAAGGGGCTGAAGGGCTGCTGCGCCGGTAATGGTGGCTGATCAACCAACTTATACTGTTTCATGCCTCCAAGATCAAAGCGAAGCTCCCCGCTGGTGTTGAGGAAGAACGCTGATTCATAACCATATACCTTGACTTTGCCCTTTACATGCCATATTGAGTCTTCGATCGTCCCATGAAATTCCCCAAATTCGCTGCTGGCGTTTGCGATTTTAATGGCTGGTGATGGCACAATTACACATACGCCAAGTGGGCACTGCCTAATTATTGCACCCTCCGCGATTTGTACATCCATGTCGGCATGACCAAACAAAGTGTTGAATTTCTTGGACTCTTTCCACACGTGCAAGCGGCCATTCCCATCAATGACACCAGCTACCGAGATGTTAAGCGTGCCTATGAGGCCATTCTTCGGGCTCAATGTTAATTGCGCATTGAGTGCCTTCCACTTAAAGACATTGACATCTCCCTTGAGTCCCACCGCCCAACTGTTATCCCAATGGAAGCGGCTCGGCGTAATGGCCAATACCCGGCCCGGAAATCTCAGGGCCACCCTCAGATTTTTATTCCTAACTCAATGGACAACCTGTCTTCGTAAATCTCTGTCGTCATTGACGCCGGTAAGAAAAAATCCTGTCGAACCAATTGGAACCTTGACGCAGCCATCAATTGCCAGCGAGACTTTGCGGACAGGTGGTGGTTGGCTGGCAACAGTGAAATTAGTGCCTATTTTGCAATTACTATTTCCAGGAACCAATCCTGGCATTCCAAAAAAGTACCGCTACCGCTAAAGAGGTACTCGGCGCCATTAACAGTTAAAGTGACAGCGGCTCCTTCGATGGAAAACCCATTGGCGCCACCGACGTTAATATTAGGAAATTTAAAACTCGCACTGCCGCTTGCCAAAGTAATTTGGCCATTGTTCGTAATACGAGCCGATTTCTGAAGCTCGCTCGCGCCGCGAGCCTTGGGCAATTGAAGTTCGGCTGCTTTTATCGTAAACCCATCTAAACTGAGGCTCGCGCTCTTTACACGCAGCATGGCGCGACCGAGACTAAAATTCACATTCTCCACGGCGCCGCTAACTGCGCCTGTGTGATCAAAGAAAAACTGCGGCTACTCAACCGCGCGATTACCCGGTATCACCAGTTCCAAGTTTAATTCACCACTCAGTTGACCTTTGAGTGTCAAGCTGGTTGCCGAGGATACTTGTTGGATTTTGGAAACCGGCCAAATCCTTTAACCGAAATTCATACCCATGACGGCTTTGGGCGTAAAATTCCGCTATCGGTTGCAATATCGAAACTGTCTTGAAACAGCGGCGTCATTTGATTGCCGGTTTCACCACCCTTCATACTCACCAAGCCACTACCGGCTAATTGATTGCCGCTGGCAATCACTACCATTTTCAACAGTTGTGTAATTGCCGATCTGCACCACCCCGCTTGTTGTCCAACCATCAGCGGTATTCGTAAAGCCATCTGCACATACTTGCACACTGCCGCCCCACATTGCGGCATACCTATCGGCATCGGTGTGGACGTATTGGTTGGCGTGAGGCATAGGGGTAAGGGACATGCCGATAAAATGCATGCCTGGCTGTAGTGGCGGCATGGACAGTGCGATGGCGGTGAGAAAGTGTATCCCTCTTTGCTGGGGGTAATTCGTATGTATTTCCCGGTGTAAGTTCCGTAAAGCCATATCCGCCCTGTTCAGTAGTCAAGAATGTACGGCCATTACTGAGTGTAACAAGAACACCAGCCAGCGGGATATTGTTGGTATCACTTATCCGGCCAGAAATGAGAAACGTATTGTTGGGCGGCACGACGAGAAAAGTTCTGTTCGACTGCATTAAGGTACTTCTTCTGGGAATCAACCCCGGCGTGAAGGTGTAACCTTCCCGACAGTGTCAATTCATGGCGGCCCCGCCGCCAGAGTGGAGTGATCACATAATTGCCGTTGCTGTCACTGACCACTGATGATTTTTTATGGTGGGGCCCGCCGCAGTGATTGTGACACCCGATGCACCCTCGCCGTCAATCTTGGTGATGCGGCCCGAAATTGAGTATGTGTGGCGTCAGGTTGTAGGGCTGGTAACATCCAGCGTAACATCATCAATGCTCATGCCGATGCCGGTGATGCTCGCATTGCTTTTGAGGCCAGCAAAATCTGCCTGGTTTTTACCCAAATGTTTGCTTAAGTCAAGCGTATATTGATAATACCCATTGCCAGCATCTCCTGGCGCCAGTCGCCGCAAAAATAGTTACCGGAGAACTTTTGGCCATCAGTTGAGCTGGCGGCATACAATTGATCCGCTGCGCAGTTTTCGGCAATTTCGTAACCCCCCAAAAGTGAAAGCTCAAACTGGCGCTCGTGGCCCCGGTTAGGTCGAATGGACCATAGATGGCCCAGGAATTGAGATTGTTGGGATAATTATCTGCACAGGCGCGCCCGCTGCCTTGCGCGCCGGCGCCGGCGGCCCAGCCGGCAAAAGCGCCGGCGCGGGGATGACAGTCGCGTTTTCCCCAGAAGAATTCACCATTGTCACCAGTACCCCTATCTTCATCATGCCAGCTGCGTTGGGCCAATTGCCCTCAAAATCTTCCTGCATGATGGCGGCTGCCGGTTCAAATTGGGCGGCGGAGTGAGCTGAGAACGGCGCCACCTCGGCACCACATTTTCTACGATCAAGCGTGAGCCAAGATTTTGTTTTGCAACCTGTTGTTTTTCAGGAGCCTTTGCCAAATAAGCGCCGCTTCTGTGGAGTTTAGGCTGCTTGCCAATGAATAGAGGTAAGGTGATTAGGAATAGTGCCTTCATGCGCGTGAACATATTGAATTCTCATTGGTTAATTGTTCATGCTGTAGCAACTGCTAACATACATATTCAGTACACCGCAATGGTGTTGGCGATATAGGAGTCGGTCTCGATTGGTGAATCCGGCCTAATCACCGTTGCGATCCACCGATATTTTATTTCTTTGCGGCATCTATGTATAATAGGCGGGCCGGGAAATTACATACCAACGAATTTATCGGAAGTATTGCCTCGTTTGCCTTTCTCTGTGTTTACAGCCTCACTATAACACACCCGCCGTGCGCCGTTCTAGTCCTGCTAGCAGGACGCGGAGAGAATCATGCCGCTGCTGCCTGCGTATTTACTGCCGGTTCTCCGCATGAAGGTGGAAGGCTATGCGAATCAGGCCATTGCCCGTGCGCTTGGCTACCCGTTGCTAACGGTCGAAACATATGTTAAACGCACGATTCAGTTTCTGCGCGATAGCGGTCTTTGGGACGCCCATTTTTCGCCTAGAACTGGGTTAATGGTCTGCGGCAAACAGTATTTGGCCGCGCTGGAAGTACCGTCGCCCAGGTGATCAATATGATGTGGTCATCATCTCCACATCATCCAGCCAATGGGATGGATGGCCAGCTTACGAGACCAAGTCCGTATCGTTACTCCTGACTCCAGACCAGGTCCGGCGACTTGCGCCGGATTACCGCCGACCCCTTTGAAATTGGCATCCGCGAAATCCTACTGGCCAATCCACTACTATCGCGATTGGCACTGCACCGAAGCCATTCCGATCTTTCGGCGCGCCGAGCAGCTGCTGGGAACCGCCGCAATCTGGCGGCCAAAGGCGCCTACCAGCACCGCCCAAATGTATATAGAAGTTGGGCGATCTGCGTAGCGCCAAAGAAAAGATCACGGCGGCCCAATCCACCTATGAGTCTATTGCCGACCCGGAGATTCGCATAGAGATGCAGCACATCAACGGCTGGATCGATTTTAGCTTGGGGAATCTGCACCAGGCCGAGTCCTGGTATAGCGAATCGCTGCGGTTGGCCGCCGAGCGGGACCGAGCATTTGGCCAAAGCACGCCCATCATTTTCTGGGCTGCATCTATCGCGAGTGGGGTGCGGAAAGCCGCAGCATAAGGACGGCGGCGCATTGGTTTCAACGCGCCGCGATGCATCTGGATGAAGCCTACCGCATTCATTTGGCCTATGGCGATGACAGCGACAACGGGTACGATCTGTTTAGAAAAGCCCAAGTGCGCCAATTGCAAAGACGCTTTGATGATGCCAAAAAATTACGCGCACGGGCGCGCCATCTTTTTGGCGCCGATGTTTATTATCACCTCAGTATTGATCTCGAAGAGGCGCAGATTGCATTAAAGAATGCCGAAGAGAAGAAGGCGCTGCACAAGGCTGAGGAACTGTTGGAGAGCTGGACCGACCGTAAAAGCACGCGCGGCATTGCCGACGCCCTGCGCTTGAGAGGGGAGGTACACTGTATGCAGGGTAAAACTGAGACCGCGTTCGAACTCTACACGGCCGCGCTCTGCATCTATCCGTATCCAAATTGTGCGCACAATCGCAAATTGTGGCCAGTGATTGCGGATGTGTTGCAGCAGTTCGATCAACAGAAGATGCATCAACAGATTGCACAAATGGCCAAGCGCATGGAGGAGCGGCTAGGCGCCTTCCGCTTTCTAGATCAAATCAATGTGGATCGCAGCACAGACGCGGCGCATGTTCTGCACAAGCTGTCTGGCTTGTTGTATTGAACAGCAAATGCGCCGCATCAGATCACCGGCGCCGGTCGCCACAGTTCTGCTTTCAGCCCTTCGTATACGTGGAACACGATGGCGCAGATTTCACAGCGGCAACCTCACCCACCTCTCCTGCTCCGCCGAGCGCAGCCCCGCCTCTAGCACTTCCTGCACCTTCATCCCTTCATAAAATGTGGGCAAAAATACATTACTCTCGCCGCGGATGGCGCGGATAAAATCGGGCGTCAGCGAGCGGGTGGCGCCGCCGCCGGTCCACCAGCGGTCGCGCAGGTTTTGGGGTACGGACATGATGGGATACGGCTCTTTTTTGCGCCGATCCACGCCGGCGGCGGCGCTCAGCTTGAGCATCTCTTCGCCAATGCAGACGGCCAGTTCCGTGGGTGTGGCTTGGTCGTAAATCAGCGCGCCGTGGCTGCCATAGACCTCCACGCGCTGGTCAAAACCGCGGCCGGTGGCGGCAAAGCTGTTCATAAAAGTGGCCATGGCGCCACCCTCAAAATTGGCCAGCATGGTCGACGCGTCATCCACATCCACCGTGGCCGCAGCGCCATTGGGCCACCGCCGCTGCGGCACAAAGATACGCGTCTGCGCGCAGACCGCCGTGATCTCCTGGCCCAACCACCAGCGCGTCATGTCCACCATGTGTGAACCCAGGTCAAAGAGCGCTCCCGAACCGGCCACCGCTTTTTGGTTGCGCCAGCGCATGGGCTGGGCGGCATAGTTGGCGCCGCCGGCGGAAAAAATGGCCATCATGCTGTAGATTTCGCCCAGCGCGCCTTCCGCAATAACCTGGTGGGCCAAGCGGGCGGCGGGCGTGACCCGATGCACAAAGCCCACGCCGGTGACCAGCCCGGCGGCTTGGGCGGCTTCATAAAGCCGGCGCGCTTCGGCATAACTCAAAGCCAGCGGCTTTTCGCAAAAGACATGCTTGCCCTGCTCGATGGCGGCCATGGCGATGGCAAAATGCGAATCGGGCGCGGTGCAGATGTCCACGGCGTCCAGCTCGGGCTGCGCTGCCAGCTCTTCGTAATCGGCGGTGCGGAAGGCCACATTGTACTGGTCGCCCACCTGGTTGAGCAGCGTCTCGTTCGTCGCACAGGGCGGCGACTTCCACATTTTCTGTGCGCACATAGCCAGGAATATGTTGGCTTTGGGCAATGCCGCCGCAGCCGACAACACCCACGCGGATAGTCTTATTCATATTGTGGTTCTTCACTTGCTTCACCTTTCGCTTGGAGATTACAGTATGCTGCAAGAACGTCGTGGGTAGTGAGGGGAGAGGCGGGCCTCCACATTCCGGCGGATGGGCTTTGGTCACCGCGTGTACGAGAATTTTGACCTGTACGCACGATCCTCAAGCGCACCGCGCATGAAGTTTTAACTACGTTGGGCATCGATGATCCCCTGCTGGAAATTGCCAAAAATCTGGAAGAGGCGGCGCTCAAGGACGAATTCATCGTAAACAGTTTTCAGTGCGCAGTTAGCAGTAATCAGTTCGGAATTCACACTGAATACTGCGCACTGAAAACTTTATGACATTGAGTGAACAGTTATCAGTGCGCAGTTAGCAGTGTCCAAACTGAAAGTTCACGCTGGGAACTGAGCACTGCAAACTGATAACTGCTAACTTAACGCCACCCGTTCGCCGGACTTTATGGAGCGTTCGACGCCCAATAGGGTGGCCACATCGCGTAGCGCATCTTCGGTGCTGTAGGATGCCTCTGTGCCGTCGGCGTAGGCGCGTAATATTTGGCGCCACATGCCGGTGTACGGATTTTCAGCGGGAAATTCGACAACGCGGGCGGGCTGAGCGGGCTTTTCAATGGTGAACTGATTGCGCTCGACGGTGATCGCGCCCTCTGTACCGTGGATGTAGAAAAAGTTGTGTACCGGCGGTAAGTATGCCGAGTGGCTCAGCAAGCCGGTGGCGCCGGCGGCATAGCGAAAGGTCATGGTCACCTGATCATAATCACCGTATTCTTCGCGTAGCCGACGGCCGGTGGCTTCTACGCTTTGGGGTTGGCCAAAGACGCGGCTCAACCCGGCGATGAGATGGATGCCGCCGTCGAAGAGCGTACCCAGTGGATAGTCGGCCTGCTTGCGCCACGGCGTCGAATCGTAGCGCAGCGCGCCTTGGGCGGTATCCGCTTCCAGGTGCTGCACCCGCTCCCACAGCAGCAGATCACCAATTTCGCCCGCCGCCAGCGTTGCGTGCAGCGCCGTTTCCAGGGGACGATACCCCATTTGCTCCAGCACATACAGCTGCCGATCCGCCTGCCGCGCCGCCGCGATCAGCGTGCGTCCTTCCGCCAGCGACCGTGCAATCGGTTTCTCCATAAAAACATGTTTGCCCGCCTGGATACACTTGAGCGCCGTGGGCGCGTTGAGCGCAATGGGCGTCAGCACCAGCACCGCATCCAGCCCATCCAACGCCAGCAATGCATCCACCGAATCCACCACCGGTGCATGGGGGAATTGTTCACCCGTGGCTGTGCGCCGCGCTTCGCTCAAATCGCAAAACGCCACCGGCTGGATCAGCTCTGGCAGTTCCTGCAGCACGGGCTGGTGCGCGCGCTGCCAAATGAGCCCCAGACCGATGACGCCTAATTGAATTGGTTTCATATTACCTTCAAATTTCAGCAAATATCACTTCGACCAGCGGACTGCCCGCCACCAGTTCATCCAGCGAGCCCACCTGCTGATGATACCAGCGCATAACCGGGTCGGCCAAAATGCGCCGCCGTTCAGCCGGGTCGGTGATGACGCGCGCGGTGGCCGGCAGATCGGCCTGCATCGATTGCTTCAAGTGAAACACAAAGCGCGGATTGGCCTGTAAGTTGGCAAACCAGTCGCGCGGTCCGGGCGTGCCGGTAATGTAGGTGCGCCCATCGACGCGCCGAAACCAGATTTCAATCCGCCGCGGCTGGCCGCTGTTGCGCCCGGTAGTGGTGATGTCGATGGTTTCGTCTCTATCAAGCGCTTGTTGAATGGATTCGTTTGTGGCCATTGAGCGTCCTCCTATACTTGGCTCTGGCATAGATGAAAATCGGCCACTCGGCTAAAAATAGGCGTAATCCTTTTCATCTATGACAACCGCGCGCATAATTCTAATGGGCGTCAATGCGCGTTGGGGTTGCAGTTGAAAAGCGCGATATGTGTATCATACCAAATGTTCATGTAAAAAGGCATATGCGCGAGCACACATCTCTGCGCTGAAATGGTGACCGCCTGGATTGACGCCATATTCAAGCACGCCATTCACAAAGGCGGGTCTGGCGTATTGAACCATCTCTGCAATATCGGCGCTCCATCGATCGTCCTCTTCGCCGCCCAGAATCAACAGATTGGCGGGCGCGGCCAGGCGCACTAGCGGCTCTGATTGCACAAAACTTTCGTTAGACGCGCCAAAAAATACGCATCCCCACCAGCAGCGTTAGCAGCGAGACAACCAACATGCCCGCTCCCACCTTGAGGAAATCCCGCGGCGTATAGTTGCCCGGCCCCATCATCAACACGTTAACCGGGTGGGCAATGGGCGTGAGAAAGGCCGCCGAGCAGGCGATGGCCACCGCCACGGCCATGGCCTGCGGGTTGACCTGGCTTTGCAGCGCTGTAGTCACGGCAATGGGGCCCACAATGAGCGCTGCCACCTGTCCGCCGATCACTTGCGTCACCAGCATCGTAAGCAGAAAAAGCCCGGCCACCAAGGCCAATGGGCCATACGGGGTAATGCTCCCCACGATGATCTGCCCGATGTGATCGGCCAGGTGAGTATTAATCATGGCCAGGCTTAAGGGCAACATGCCCGCAATCAGGAAGATGACGCGCCAGCTAATCCCGCGGTACGCATCATCCAAATTGATACAGCCGGTCAGCGCCATGGCCGCCACGCCCATCATCATGGCATCCGAAGAGGGGATAATATCAAAAATGGAGATCAGCAGCACCAGGCCGGTGATGCCCAGCGCCCAGCCGGCTTTCTGCGGCAGCGGCGGGCGCGCCGTGTGCGTACTTTGCAACAGCAGAAAGTCTCGATCATTGGCCAATGCTTGAAAGTTTTCCGGCGTCCCCACCATCAGCAGGGCATCGCCCGGCTCCAGCGGCATGACCCCCACATCGTTGCGAAAGCTGAGTCCCTCGCGCCACAGCGCCACCCCTGTCAGATGATACTTGCTGCGAAAGTTAAGTTCGGCCAGAGACTTGCCCAGCACGCCGGAGCGGGGCGGAATGATCACTTCGGCCAAATCCACAAAATAGTCGGCGCCGTTTCCAATGTGATTTTGTTGACGTCCGAGTTCCATGCCCCAGGAGGTCAGCTCGGCGATCATGTCCTCTCGTCCCAGCACCACCAGAAAATCATCCGCCTGGATGGTCTCGGTCGGTTTCAATGTCAGGATGGCCTGGCGCCCGCGCCAAATGGCGATCACGGTCAACCCTAGCTCTTCGCCAATCTTGCTTTCAGCCAGCGAAACGCCCACTAGCTGGGAGCTGGGCAGTACGTGGACTTCCCACATCTGCTCGGGCAGTTGATACATTTCGGTGAGATTACGCGCCAGGAGATAGGGGCTGGCGCTTTGACCCACCGACTCCCGTGTGGGCAACATCCTGCGGCCAAAGAGCGCCATAAAGGCCAGCCCCGCCAGCACGATCAAACCGCCCGTGGGTAGAAAATCGATCATGCTCAGCCCGGCCTGCTGCTGGTCGCGCAGGATGCTGCTGAGGATGATGTTGGCGGTGGTGAAATAGGTGGCCATGCCGCCCACCAGGGTGCCAAACGAGAGGGGAATCAGCAGCTTGGAGGGAGGCACGTCCGATTCGCGCCCCACCTGCACGGCGGCGGGCAGCAAAACCGCGCCGGCCGCAATGTTGTTCATAATCAGAGACAGCACGGCGCCGGTACCCATAAAGAGCAGGATCAGCCGCATTTCGGAGCCTTTGCCCACCCTCTTCAACTGCTCGGCAATCCACTGCACGGCGCCCACATCTTCCAGCGCCTGGGTAATAATAAAGAGGCCGATAATGGTGATAACGACGGAACGACTAAAACCAGAGAGCGCTTCTTGAAACGTAATCAGACCCGTGAGCGGCAGAATGGCGAGGACCAAAATAGCCGTAAGATCGGGACGCAACAGGTCGAAAACGATAATGACGAGGGTGACGACAATAAAGACAACAAGTATCCATTCCTGCATAGAGAGCATGGTGAAAACAACGGCCTTTCGCTGAAAAGAGGTGGAATTTACATACACATTCGGGTGATGCATTCCCGTTGAGGCATCATATCCCAATCCCACATCATACAAAAGATATGGCGCGCACACAAATCAGTTGCGCGACAGAAAATACTGAAAACCGTTGGGATGGTGGCCGAATCCCAGATCCAGTTCGCCACCCGATAGAGAATAGGCCGATGTTTTTTCATTATATCGTCGCTATTTTCTACGCCCTGACTGATACTGCGACGGTCTGCAAATTGCCCGATTCACGGGAATCCAAGTATACTATTGGCCAGCGTCAACGAACATTCCCGTTGGCCCCAAAGCCCCCTCATCCGCACATACCCATTTTCATCGCCGCCCAGGAATCACCATGAGCACAACCGCCTTTCCCGACCTGCAACGTACGCTGCAATTTTACCCGGTTGAAAACGCCTATCCCCGGTGGCTCACGCCCCAACAGATTCAGCAGTACAACGACAAAGGCTACATCTTCCCGCTGGACGTGTTGACGCCCGACGAGGTGGCGCATCACCGCGCCTATTTTGAGGCGCTGATGGCCAAAGCCGCGGCCGCCGGCTGGAACAGCTATTCGATCAACGGCTGGCAGACGCGCTGCGCCGGCATTTATGATCTGGTCACGCATCCGCGCGT
>JAWKON010000050.1:0-66909 GCA_041391125.1 Caldilineaceae bacterium | reverse complement strand
AATCTACTCGTCGACAGGATCATTCATAAATCGTACATCAAAAAGCTGGCGCCACGACCTCACCCGCTGTGTCAGGCTGTGCGTTGTCGTTTGGCGTTGCGTTGGTGATGAGGCGCAGCAGAATGGGATAGACGCGGTCGACCTGCTGTTGCGGGCTGGTGGGGTCAATAATGTCGTGAGCCAGGTTCCAGGATTGGTCAAATTGATGCATGTAAACGTTGACGCCATGCCGTTTCCAGGTTTCCGCCAGGCGGATGGCGCCGCGGTTATCCACGGCTTCGTCGCATGGATTTAGGCTCATGAGGATTGACTTGGCTTTGGGACGTGCGGTGTTAGCCACTTGATAGACAATCTGGCTGGCGCGCAGCAGATGGCCCACGGCGCGTGTAGAATAACGCGGGTAGGCGTGGGTTTGGCTGGGCGGGCGGTTTTGAGTATCAGAATCCCACCACATAAAGCGATTGGGCAACACCGGCAATGTGCGCGAGGCGGCGTCATTGAGCCAAATGGGAATAGCTTTGGTAGCCAGCGCCGGTGAAATGATGATGACGCGCTCCACGTCGGTGCGTGTCTGCGCAATCCAACTGGCCAGCACGCCACCCAATGAAAAGCCCACTACCGTGACGCGTTCGCCCAGTCCGCAGGCCGCATCGACGGCGTCACCGCTTAGATCGAACAGCTCTTCCGCCGTAATGTGGGCCAGGCGCTCGGTAAGCGGATTGGCGTGGCCATGATGGGGCAGCCGCGGCGTGAGTACGTTGTAGCCCATTTTGTGAAATATTTGGGCCATTTTGTGGAATTGATAGGGGCAATTGGTGAGCCCGTGAAAGAAGACAATGGAGCATTCGGTGCGCTTGCCGTGGGTAAGCAGACCGGTGCAGCAAATCGGGTTGAGCGCCTCGCGCTTTTCGATTTTGCGCCACTTGGCATCATCGCGCACGCGCAATAAATGTGCGCGGTCCATAGCAGTAGCGAAAGATGTGGTGGGGCGCGCAACGTGAAATGATTGGAGCGGTTTAACTTTGCGGAAAAGCAATAAATAGAATAGCCACACTGCCTGAACCGTAATGATGGTCCACAGAATATCAGAGCTAGTCCACTGCATATTGGCTTTCCTTGCGTCGATGATGAGTTTGTCGCTGTTTTTGCGCAGACCTCTCGTAAAGCATCCTCAATCAAACAAAAGCACAGAATCGGAGCCGATTCTGTGCTTGTTGCCCTTGTGAGTAAATAAATTGCCAAAGAAGCGCATCATTTGCTTATTCGAGAACATAATGCATGGTTTATGTTAAGAAGTCGCTTAATACCCTTCTGTACTTTACATTTGTATCTATAAAGCATTCTTTCTATTCGCGCAACTTTGGCAGGATGTCACGGCCCAATACAATGCGCAGATCGACCGGTGATGTGCCGATGGCGTTGACTTTGTCGGCCGATAACTCCGCTGAACCGGGCGTTACATCTAGCTCCTGGCTCAGCTTTTCCACCAGTTCATCGGGGGCGCGATAGTTGATGATGAGCGTATTGGTATAGTCGCTGCGGTCAGCATCATCAATGGACACGACTTGCCAGCCGTAGGATTGCAGCAGCGTGCGCGTGCGCGCCGCCACACCCGGTTGACCGGTGCCATTCAGCACCTCCACGCGCACCCAACTGGGGTCGGCATTGCCGGCGGCCACATCCGGCGCCGGCGCAAAAAAGCGCTCCAGCGCCGCCCGCACCCGGTCCCGATCCGGCAGCAAAATCCAGGCGCCTTCCTCGCTGTACGTTTCCTCACCATAATCGCTGTCTAGCACCAGCGTGCGCATATTTTGCGGCGTGGCCGTGCGCAGATATTGGGCCATCTCAATTTGGGTGGCCATAGGGATATTGGTGTCGATGCTGCTGCGCATGGTGTAAAAAAGTGTAGGAATTTTGGGCAGCAGCGCCGGAATCATGTCGGCGCGCAGCACTTTATCCGCAATGGCCTGAATCACCAACTGCTGACGACGCGCCCGCCCATAGTCATCATCGGTGTTGCGCGTGCGTACATATTTGAGCGCCGTCTCACCATCCATATGTTGTAAACCGGCATCCACGTGAAAGACCTCGGTGCCATAATCTGGCGTCGGGTAATGGTCGTCGTGAATCGTGTGCGGCACCATAATGTCGATGCCGCCAATCAGGTCCACGATTTGGGTAAAGCCGTGGAAATTGACGCGTACATAATAGTCAACCGGATGCCCAATAAAGCTGCTGACCGTATCCATGGCCAGTTGCGCGCCGCCGCCCGCATAGTTGCGGTTTTCGCCAATGACGTACGCCATGTTGATTTTGGTGGTCACGTTCTGATTGGGAATGGGCAGCCAAAGATCGCGCGGCAGCGACAACATGCCGCCGGTTTTGGATTGCGGATCGAGCGTCAGCAGGATGATGGTGTCTGTGCGCGCGGCCTCGGTGTCTTCCGGGCGGGCGTCAGTACCCAGCAGCAGCACGTTAACGGGGCGCTGCCCGGCCACCGTCGCGCGGCTGGGTTCTTCCACGGCCGCGGGTTGGCCGGCCACATCGACCACTACGGCCGGTTCACCATCCGCCGTAACCACTGGGCTATCGGCCAGGGTGACTTCTTGGATAGCGCTCAAAGGGGAAGATTGGATAATGCGCTGACGCGCCCAGTTATAAAGAAGGTTGCTGCCCAGGCCCACCACGAAGATCATAAGACAAGTATAGGTGATGCCAATCAGCAATGCCCGACGTTGCTGGGAACGTGTGATGTGGGCGGTCGAATGTAGATTGGGTGAATATTCGTTGAACAGTTCAGGATCCAATTGTTGCATAATCGTTCGAAAAGTTTTTTGGTCTGGTCTATATTCTAGAATATGACATAATTCTAGAACACGACATAGGTACGAATAAAGCGTGAAACTACCAGTTAAGAGTATATCATAATCAAAACAGATGTTTTCACGTCCTTTTTCGGACCATTATGCTACACAGCCAACGACCCCGTGGCGAAACGCGACGGCAATCCACCGCCACGGCTATTCAGGCAGCGGATGTGCATAGAGCGCCGTTTGGGTCAGAATATAGATGGTCTGGGTGGCGTCATCGACAAAGACGCCGCTTAGATCGCGCAGCGGATTGCCCTCGGCTGCCTGCATCTGGCGTTTATAGGCGCCTTCTTTATCATACACCAGGATGCGCTCCTGGCCAGCATCCGCAATATAGACGGCCGAATTCTCCTGGCGGCCCACAAACATGTCCACCGGATTGGTAATCAGCCCCACGGCATTGTCGAGCGCAAAGGCCGACTGTTGGCCTTGATTGTAGCGCAGCAATTTGCTGTCGCTAAAGAGCAGCCAAATATCGCCATCAATCGCCATGGATTGCACACCGGTGAGCCCGTTGGGGATGGGCGTCAATAGCCACGGCTGTGGTTCCTGCAAATAGCCATTGGGCTCCACGGGGTCATAGCGATAGATCTGACCGCTCACGCCGTCGGCCACATAGACGCGCCCTAAATAGACCTCAATCTGGCTGGGCGATTGCCAACTTTCCTGCCCGGCAAAAGGCAGCAGACCCGCCCCTTCGACGCGTTGGTTGTAGCGGAAAACGTGATTGCTGCTGTCCAATACCAGTAGATTGGCCTTGTCCTCAATGCCCGGAATGGGCTCTTGCCAGGCCACATCGATGAGGTCCGTCACCGTCTGTCCCGCAATGGCATCGCCCCGCCGCAGCACAATTTCACCTGCATCATCGACGATTTGTCCGCTCTCGGCGTCCATGCGAAAACGCAGAATGAGATCGCGTCCGGTGTCCAGAACATAGATATCCTGGTCCACCACCAGAATGCGCCACGGCTGCGCATCGGCGGGGAAGCGCACCAGCGGTTCCACCAATTTATAAAGCGGCCACACTTGCAACACATCTTGCAGTTCGCGCTGAATTTCTTGGGCCAGCGCCGAGATTTTGGGCTGATTGCCCAGCAACATCTGCGCCATTTGCAGGCTGTTTTGCGCTTCGGTCAGTTCAGAGCGGGCGCTGGCTTTGTCACCTGCATCCAGCGCGGCGCTGGCGCCCAAAAAACGCGCGCGTGCTTCTTCATAACGCTGCTCACCCTCGGCCCGCGAAGAGGCGCCGCGCTGCCAAACCACCGCCGCCACCACAATCGGCGCCAGCAGTGCAATCACCACGGCGATGGACGCAAACAGGCGGGCGCGGCTGCCGCTGGCCGGCGCCGGTGGGCGAAATTGGTGGACGGTTTCGGCGGCGCCGCTAACCGCCGCCTTGGTCATATTCGATGAAGCCTGCGCCAGCCGCTCGGCGCTGCTGCTGGCGGCATGGGTCACGGCTTCCAACCGGCTATTGGTTTCGGCAGCCGGCGCTGGCGGATGTACCAGCCGACCGCCGCCTTCGCTAGCACTTTGCGACACCCCCTGCGAAGCCGCGCCGCCTGGCAAAACATGGCCCAACGTTTCGCTCACGGCGGCGCGCGCCCGCTGCAAGTGGCGGCGCATCTGTGCACCCGCCGGCGTCGAGGTTGGCTGCGCTGAGTGGGTGGATTGCGCCTCGGTGGCGGGGGGCAAAGGCGGCGGCTGATTTTCGATATTTTCGGGGTACGACGCTGCGTTTGCCGGCGGGCGGCTGGCTGCTTGTTGCGTTGCGCGGGGGCGTGCATTCGGCGCGGTCCAACCCGAGTCCTGAGCGGTGGGTGTATCGTCAGGGGGCGGAGCGGCATGGACAGGCGGCGATGCAAAGACGGATGTGGGCAGCCCACTAGCCGGGCTGCGCCTGGGCGGCGGTGCAGATGAAGCGGACGGCGGCTCACCCAATGCGGGTTGCAATGATGGGGGCAATGGGGATTCAAAATCATGGGCCGTCGCGGCGGCGGGTTCAATCACCAGTAAAATGCCCGGAATGGGAGCATAGAGGCTGGCTTGACTCAAAAAGTCGGCCACATCCTTCAGGTTGTTGGCGTTGGTGCGCGTGAGTGAGCCGAGCAGCGTCCGAATGGGTATGTGGTTGAGCAGGTTGCTGCTGCCAATATAAAAAACGCCGCCTTGGGGGGCGTCGCGCTGGATGATCTGGACGGGCGGGGCAGCTTCAGCGCCCAATTGAGCCGGTTCCTGCTGCCCATGTGAGGGAAACTGCTCGACCGCCTGGGCGGTGACCAGCAGCGCCAGTGTCGGTCCGCTGGCCGCAACCATGAGCCGACCGTCGAGAAACGAGACGCATATGGCGCCGGCGCGCAGCGCGCTTTCGGTCGGCCGGTTGTGATTGGCTTGCTGCAAAAGCTGGTGTGCATTTTGTAATGCCGCGGTGAGCACTTGCGATTGGGAACCTTTGGCCGAATAGTAGGCGGACTGGATGGTCCCCAACATGTGTTCAGCCATGCGGCTTGATTCAGCCCCCATCTCTGCCCCATCTGGCCCAAACAGCTCAACGGTTGCATAGAGGTTGCCGCGCACAGCTTGCGCCGAGTCGGCCGCCGGCTCCATAACGCGTACGCCCGCGTGGCGATTACCGGCGGCATCGCTCATGAAAATGTGCAGAGAGCTGTATTGGGGTGGGAAAACTTGGTCATGTTGGGTGGACGCCATACTACGGATTTTAGCGCGCACGGTAGGGAATGTCAATTGCTGCGGGGGGAAGTGGTAAACAATAAGACATTCTGTTATACTTTACTAATTCTTAACTGGAAATCTTCGCTGCGCGTTCCCCCATTGTGGCTGTCCAGCTATACTTGGCCCTGGCATAGATGAAAATCGACTACTCGCCTAAAATCATGCGCCGTCCTTTTCATCTATGCCAACCGCGAGTATAGTTTCCTTTATCAGTCGGGCATGTGGTTATTTGGGTATGCATACTACCGTTCTATTGATTGTATTATGGTTGTTTCTTGGCAGCAGTCTCTGTCTTCTGTTGGGCTGGATGGCCTGGCGGCGGCGCAACGAGATTGGCGCGCCGCTTTTTATTGTGCTGATGTTTGCCTGTGGCGTCTGGTCATTTGGCTACGGGATGGAGCTATTTGCCAATACGATTGCCAGCAAGCGTATTTGGTATGACTTCTCCTATTTGGGCATTGCGCTGATTGCGCCGACGTGGCTCGGTTTTATGCTGCAAATTAGCGGCTACGCACAGCGGCTGCCCCGCTTTTTAATCCCGCTGCTTTTTGTAGAATCGATCCTGCTCATTATCCTCAACTATACCAACGATTGGCACGGGTTGCTCTGGAGCCGTTTCTGGATTTGGAACTGGTATGGCCAGCCTTTTTTGATGGTGGATCGCGCGGTGGGTTTTTTGATTCACACGGCTTACGCGTACATTTTACTCATTATCGGCTTTGTATTCTACGGCATCTACCTGTTGCGGTCGCCCAAAATATCGGTCGCCCAGCTTGGCATTCTGTTGTTGGGCGTGCTGTTGCCCTTTACGGCCAATATCCTAAACGTGTTGGAAATGCCGCTGCTGGGACCGATCAACTTGACGCCAGTGGCGTTGACCACATTGGGGGTCGGTGCGGGCTGGTTTGTCTTTCGTTTTCGCGTTAGCGACCTGCTCTTTGTGGTGGGGCCTATTGTCTTTCAACAGATGGAAGACGGTGTGCTGGTGCTAGATTTGGAGCGCATTGTGCGCAATCTGAATCCGGCGGCTTTGGAACTTCTCGCCCGCACCGAGGTGGAGCTGGTTAATCGACCGGTGTCCACGGTGCTGCCCTGGGCCAAAGACTTTTGAACAATTGCCAAGCCCGCCGCAGAACGAACGGGCGAATCAACCGCCCTCGTCGGGGCGGCACTGTGAGCTGACCTCCAACGGGGCGAGCCAGCATGTTGAATTGACGGTGACGCCGCTCTATAACCAGCGTAGCCGCCTTCAGGGCGAATTGGTGGTGTTGCGCGATGTGACCGAGCGGCAGCAGATGGAAGAGGCGCTGCGTCACGCCCATCGCATGGAAGGGGTGGGGCTGCTGGCGGGGGGCATTGCCCACGATTTTAACAATCTGCTCACCAGCATCATGGGGCAAAACGCGCTGGCGCTGCACCATTTGCCGCCGGATTCACCGGCCCGCCGCAATATCGAAAAGTCGATCCTGTCGGCGGAGCGGGCCGCCGATTTAACCCGCCAGCTTTTGGCCTATGCCGGTAAGGGGCAGCTTGTCGTCGAGCCGCTCGCTCTTAACGAGGCGATTCAGGAAAATGTGGCGTTGATGGAAAGCGCTGTGCCTAAGAAGGTCGATTTGAAGCTCAATCTGGCCTCTAGCCTGCCGACGATTCAAGCCGACCGCGGACACATTCAGTCAATCGTGATGAATCTGGTGCTCAATGCTGTCGAGGCGATTGGGGATGCTGCGGGCGAAATTATCGTCAAAACCGCGGTGGAACATATATCGCGGGCCGCGCTTGAAGCGTTTGTGCAATATGAGCAATTGGCGCCGGGGCGCTACGTTTGTCTGACAGTGCAGGATAGCGGCCGCGGCATGGATGTGGAGACCATGAATCTGATCTTTGACCCCTTCTTCTCCACCAAATCGGGGGGGCGCGGGTTGGGGCTGTCCACAACCTTGGGCATTGTGCGTTCGCATAATGGCTCTATGCGCGTGCGCAGCGAACCGGGCCGTGGCGCGATTTTTGAGATTATTCTGCCCGTGATCGAAAATAAGCTCTCTTATGTTACGCTCAAAAAAGCAGCGGCGGATTCTGTGGCAGCGCCGTGCTTAAATGGCGCCGTCTTGGTGATCGATGATGAGGATGCCGTGCGCGAAGCCTTGGGCGATTTATTGACGACCTTTGGGTTGCAAGTGCAGATGGCTGCGGACGGGCGCCAAGGACTGCGCTGTTATGATGATCGCAACGGCGCCTTTGATCTCGTCATGCTCGATATGTCCATGCCGGTGATGGATGGCCCGGAAACTTACCGGCATCTACGCGTGCGCAATCCACAGATGCCGATTCTGCTTATGTCGGGCTATTCAGAAGCCATTCAAAATGGCAAGCAAGAGAGTGATGCGCATACGCACTTTATCCACAAACCATATACGCCGGACAAGCTGCGCCGCGCCATTGGGGATTTGATGCATGAAAACTGATTCACGCGCGCACCAACATGCGCCAGCGTGGCCGCCAACGCGCCTGCCGCAGCCGCTTGATGGCCAGTAGCGCGCTGATAATGATCAAAACCCCGCCCACCATTTGCAGCGGTGAAAAGCGTTCCTTCAGGAAGAGCACCGACCACAGGATGGTCAACAACAGTTCCAACGGCATGAGCAACACGGTCTGCCCGCTGCCCATATAGTGAATGGCGCTATAGAAGAGCATGCGCGCCACGTAGGTCGAAACAAAACCCAGAGCAAAGGCCGCCAGCCAGCCTCCCGCATCTGGCGTTTGCCACACCGCCCCCTGAAACAACCAAAAGGCCGAAATCACCACCAGCATGGCCACCGCAATGTAGAGCGCCACCGTGCGCGTGTCATATTCCTGCAAATACCACTGGATAATCACCAGTTGGAAAGCAAAGAGAAAGACCGCAATGAGCGACAGCCCCACGCCCACGGCATCTACTTGCCCACCCGGTCCAATCAGCAGATAGACGCCCGCCAGCGCCAGCGTCACGCGCACGGCGTGGCGGCGCGTCAGCTTTTCGCCACGCAGCGCCAGCAGCCCCAGCACCACCAGCGGCAGCGTCGACAGGATCATCGACGTCATAGACGCTTCCAGCCGGGTCAGCGCCCAGAAGAAGCAGGTCATGGCGATGCCATTGGCCAGCCCAGCGGCAGCCGTGAAAAGCAGCCCGCGTCCATCAATGCGCAGTTGGCGGGCATCGGTGAGCCAGGTGGTGACCACAAAGAAAAAGACGGCCACAACGAAGCGCAACACCAGCAGCGCCGTGGGGTCCATGCCGCCCACAATGGCATAGCGCGCCACCGGCGGCGCAATGCTAAAGGCGAGCGAGGCGCCCACGGCCAAGGCCCAGCCCACCCAGGCCGCGGGTGAGTTTCAACCGGAATGTGGAGAGCAGATGTGTGAACAGCGAGCCGAGCGCGTAGGGTTGATATGAATGCAGCTTTCGCTTCGTGCGCATGCTGTTAGGAATGCCATTCTAACACCGATGACAAATAATGGTATAATGTTAACTCAAAAACATTGTGCATTATATCAATGGATAAGCGTCTATGTTGACGATGATGAAATCCACGTAGCATTGCGGAACATTGCTGCCGGATATGGTATTTTCCAGTGTGAGATCTGTGCTGATGAGATGCAACAACGGCTAATGCAACGACAATCGTAGGCACCGTTTGATGCTGCAATCACGGGGTAGTGATTTCATGAATTGATACTCGCGTGGCGGCCCATGGCATCACTCAAACGGTCGCCATTAGGGATTGAGCGGGGCAGAGTCTATAACCTACCAGATCCGGGCCTATTGGTGCAAGCATGGCTTGATGATTTTGAATGTCTAGATGGTTTCATCGTGCGTGAAACCAGGTTTTGATAAAGCAGGAGATCTACATGCCGGATCTATGAGTTAATCTATCAGTTCGCGATAAACAGGATTATACATCGGGACGCATCGCTTAGATTTCAACACATGTTTCAACGGTTATCAGTTTGCGCGCCAACTACCCTTTGTCGTCCCAGAGCAGGAATTCCGCGATCCAACCCTGGTGCAGCGTCACTAAATCTACAAACACGATCTTGAGAGCAACATGATTCTGGCGCAAGTCCATGATGATAACGAAGCTTTCGCCCGATTTTTTTACTTTTTGATTGACTAACACCGCACAACCATAGCCAACTAATGGCAAGGCTGGAACTGTCCGCCGTACGAAAATGATTCTTCACTTCTTTTGACAATCTCTCAAAATGCGGTACGGTTTGAGCGCAAGTTAACAATTCAACCATCAAACGCTCAACGCCTTTGGTCAATACCCGCCGCTTTTGTATTTCGCCGCCCTCTTTGTGGCAGATGACCTTGTTGCGTCCGCTGAGAAGGCCGTTCTTGATGCGTCTTCAGTGACTGAGACATTGGGTATTGCCTACTACAGAATGGAGAATCCCATGCGTAAATATTATCTCAGCGTGAGCCTCATCTTGCTCATCGCGTTGATTCTGCCTGCACCTGCATACGGCGGAAGGCGCCTGAAGCAGATACGAGCGAAGCCGCACCCGCCACCTGCATAAGCGGCGACTGCGTCAGGCGCGCTGCGCGCCGCCTTTCAGAACGAGTGGGCTGGGCTGGACCCGCACGTGGCCAGCTCCTATTCCAGCTATCAAATCCTCAACAATGTCTTGGAGGGGCTCACTTTTTACGATGATGAAATGAATCTGGTCCCCTGGCTGGCTGAATCGTGGGAACAGTCTGAGGACGGCTTAACCTGGACCTTTCATCTGCGCCAGGGCGTGCTCTTTAGCAACGGTCGCGAGATGACCGCCGAGGATGTCAAGTGGAGCTACGAGCGGCTGATCAACCCCGAAACGGGCGCCGGCAACGCCGCCCGCGTCGGCCCGCCCGAAACGCAGATCGAAGTCATCGACGATTACACCGTGGCCATTACGCATCCCGAACCCTTTGGCATCTTCCCGCAGTCGGTGGGTTTCGACAAGTCAACCGGCATTGTGGCCCAGGAAAGCCTGGAAGAGGACGGCGCCATCAACATACCCATCGGCACCGGCCCCTTCCAGATCTCTGAAGTTGAAGGCACAACGCGCCTGCTGTTGACCAAAAATGAGAACTATTGGCAAGAGGGGCTGCCCTATCTGGACGCCATTGAGATCACGCCCATCCCCGACGACACGGTGCGCGAAACCGCCTTGGCCGGCGGCGAAGTGGACTGGGTTCTGGCCATTGCGCCCCAAAGCTACGAAGCCATGCAGGCAGACGACAATGTCGTGGTGGCCACCGCGCCCCAGCTCTCCTATGACTACATCGGCATCAACCTGACCCGTGAACCGTTTACCGACGTGCGCGTACGCCAGGCCATCGCTCTGGCGCTGGATCGCGACCAGCTTTGCGCGGCCGGCTTCTTTGGCATTTGTGAAACCATCCAGGGCCCCATCGGCACAGGCAGCCCCTGGTACTTTGACTATGCGCCCTATGGCCAGGATATCGAGCAGGCCAAAGCACTGCTGGCCGAAGCGGGTTACGCCGACGGTTTTGAAATGGAACTGCTGCCCACGGTCCAATATGGCGAAACCGTGCGCGCGGCCCAGGTCCTGCAGCAGCAGTTGGCCGCCATCGGCATTACGGCCTCCATCAACGCCCCCGAGTGGAGCGAGTGGCTGGAACTGGAAGGCAACTTCAATTACGACGCCTACATCTGCAACTGGAACGGCCTGATCGACGCCGATCAATATTACTACTTGCAGCACCGCACTGGGCTGGTCTTCAACTTCACCGGCTACAGCAACCCCGAATTTGACGCTTTGGTCGACGAAGGCCGCTCCATCAGCGACTTTGAGCAGCGTTATTCCATTTACGAGCAGGCCAATCAGATCCTGGTCGATGAAGCGCCCTACATCTACATGTACAACAAAAAAGAGATCCGCGCCTACGCCCCCAACGTACACGGCTTCACCGTGCGCCCGGATCAGGCCAACAACTTCTGGACGGTCTGGCTCTCTGAGTAAGTTTCTCATCTCATAGACCGGACAGGTTTTCAAAACCTGTCCGGTCTGGCATAACTGTTATTGCGGGGCCGCTGAGTGAACACCCAATATATCCTGCAGCGCCTGTTGACCACGCTGGCCGTGCTCATCGGCGTCACCTTTGTCGTATTTCTCATCATCCAACTCGTGCCGGGCGACCCGGCGCGCGTGATTTTGGGTGTGCAGGCCAACGATGAAAACGTGGCCGCCCTGCGCCAACGGCTGGGGCTGGACCGGCCCTTTTGGACCCAATACGGCTCGTGGCTCTGGAACGCCGCGCATGGTGACCTGGGCAAAAGCCTGATTACGGGCCAGCCCGTGGCGCCACAACTGTGGCAGCGGCTGCCCGCCACGCTGCAATTAAGCGGGCTGGCGTTGCTCATCGGCATGGCCATTGCTTTTCCGGCGGGCATCATCTCGGCGCTGCGTCCCGGCGCCAAAACCGATGTGATCACCTCGCTTATCAGCCAGGTGGGCGTGACCATCCCCGACTTTTGGCTGGGCATTTTGCTGGCGCTCTTCTTTTCGCTGGGGCTGGGCTGGCTGCCGCCCAGCGGCTACACACCCATCGGCGAAGATTTTGGCGACTGGCTGGCCCACATAATTTTGCCCGCGCTCACCGCCGGCATTATCAGCGCCGCCATCCAAACCCGCTTTATCCGCAGCGCCATGCTGGAAGTGCTCAACCAGGATTACGTGCGCACGGGCCGCGCCAAAGGGCTGGCGCCCACTACCGTCGTGCTGCGCCACGCCCTCAAAAACGCGCTGATCCCCATTGTGACCATTATCGGTTTGCAAATCACCGCCCTCATCAGCTCGGTGGTGGTGGTGGAGGTCGTCTTTGCCTGGCCGGGGCTGGGACGCTTGGCGCTGGATGCGGTGCTGGATCGTGACTATCCGGTGCTGCAAGGCACGGTCCTGACCATGGCGGCGTTGCTGACGTTGGTCAACCTGGGCGTTGATCTGCTCTATTTTGCGCTGGATCCGCGCATTGAATATGCTTAGCCGGAAACGAATATAATGGTAAACGGTGAACGGTAAATGGTGAATTGTGAATGAGGGACGCGCGTAGCCGGCCTCGTTCACAATTCACCGTTCACCATTTACCATTTACAATTCACTACACATCTTATAAGCAAAGCCAAAGCAATGGCCTCTTCTCTTCAATCACACCGGCGGTCGTGATAAATTAACACCGCTACCAGACAGAAAAAAATGTTAATTTATGCGGAGCCTGAGTATAAATGATAGCCAAAAAACGCGCCCCCACCGGCTTGTGGCGCGACGTGCTCTATCGCCTGCGCCGCCACCGCATCGGCATGATCGGCGCGGGTATTGTGGCCGCGCTGGTTTTGCTGGGCGTGCTGGGGCCGCTGTTGGCGCCGCATGATCCCAATGTCATGGATTTTAACGTGCGCTTTGCCCCACCCAGCCTGGCCCATCCGCTGGGGGCCGATGATTTTGGCCGCGACATTCTGAGCCGCATTATGGTGGGCGCGCGCGTGTCGCTCCAAGTGGGGCTGATCGCCGTGGGCATTGCCGGCGTGGCGGGGACGCTGCTGGGGCTGGCCGCGGGCTATTCCAACCGCGTGCTGGATGAGATCATCATGCGCTCCATGGACGTGCTATTTGCCTTCCCCGCCATACTGCTGGCCATTGCCATTTTGGCCGCGCTGGGCAAAGGCATTGCCAACGCCATGATCGCCATCGGCGTGGTCTACACGCCCATCTTTGCCCGCATTGCGCGCGGCGCCGTGCTGACCGTGCGCCGCCAGGAATTTGTGGAGGCCGCGCTGGCCATTGGCGCCGGACGGCTGCGCATTCTCTTTCGCCACATCTTCCCCAATTCGCTGGCCCCGCTGATTGTGGAGGCGTCGCTCAGCCTGGCCTTTGCTATTTTGGCCGAGGCCGCGCTCAGCTTCTTCGGCCTGGGTACGCAACCGCCCGACCCAAGCTGGGGGCGCATGTTGTCCGAAGGCCGCGCCTATTTTCGCCAATCCATCTGGATGGGCATCTTTCCCGGCCTGGCCATCATGCTGACCGTCATGGGCTTCAACTTCCTGGGCGACGGCCTGCGCGACGTGCTGGACCCGCGGATGAAGCAGTAGGACAATAAATCAGTGGGACAGTAGGGCAGTGGGACAGTAAACCAGCAACTGACTCACTGTCCCACTGCTCAATTCCCTTCCCACCAAACACCGAGTATGACGAAATACTTTCCCTATGCCGGAATCGCCCTCCTTTCCGCCAGCGTGCTGATTATTGAAATTGGGTTGACCCGCTTGGTGTCGGTACTCTATTATCCGCCGTTGGCTTTTGCTATTTTGGCGCTGGCCGTGTTGGGGATTGGCGTGGGCGCCGCGTTAGCCGCTCTGCGCGGCGATTTGCGGGCGGTCGGACGGGTTCCATCTTATGCAGTTGGCGGCGCCATTTCTCTGGTGGCCATATTGACGCTGGCAACCGCCGGACTATCTTCGCCGCTGTATCCCCTCTTTTTTGCGCTAACCATTGTCCCCTTTGCCTGCGCTGGATTGGCGCTGGCGACCCTTTTTAGCCAACACCCGGAACAGAGTTCTCGCCTCTACATGGCCGACCTGTTGGGGGCGGGCGCGGGGGCGCTGCTGGCCGTGTTGCTCTATAACCGGCTCGGCGGCATCAACGGTTTGCTCTGCGCTGCCGCCCTGATGGCCAGCGCCGGCATTTTTGTGGGGCAAGGTTCCCAACTTTCCCACCACCCTGCAAATGGGCAAAAGTATCCCCGCTTTATCGCCGCCGTCGCAATGTTGCTCTGTTTGTTGCTAATCCCAATCAATTCCACGACCGGCTGGTTTCGCATAGACATGGGCAGACTGCCCATCCCTAAACCGGTGAGCGAAAAGCTAGCCAGTGGCAGCCAGTTGCTAGATACTCGATGGGACGCCTTTGCGCGCACCGAACTGATCGATCCCGGCGGCGGGCGGCCCTATGAACTTTACATGGACGGCGCGGCCGGTTCGGTCATGCCGCCAGTGGGGGGACACCGCGCGCTGCTGCGCGACATTGGCTTTTTCCCCTTTGCCACCGAACAGCCGCAGAGCGCTTTCATTATTGGTCCGGGAGGGGGACTGGATGTTTGGTTTGGCTTGCAGAGCGGCGCGAAATTGTGGCGGTAGAGGTGAATCCAGCCAGCGTGGCGCTGGTGCGCGAATATGCGGCGTACAATGGCGATCTGTATGGACAGCCTGCCGTGCGTGCTGTTGGATGAGGGGCGCAGCGTGTTGCGGCGCGAGGCGCGGCACTATGATCTGATCTTTCTGTCGCAGGTGGTGACGTTGGCGGCCGAACGCAGCGGCTATGCGCTGGTGGAAAACAGCACTTATACGGTAGAGGCGTTTGCGGATTACCTGGCGCATCTCTTGCCAACTGGCCAGATCGCGCTCAAGCTTTATGATGAACCGACGTTGACGCGGGCGCTGGTCACCGCCATGGAAGCCTTGCGCCGCCGCGGCCTCGCGGAAACCGAGGCCCTGCGCCACATCATCGTGCTGCTGGACCCGCAGAGCGAGCCGCCGATTCCGCTGCTGCTGGTGCGCAACGCCCCCTACACGCGCGACGATGCGCTCTCCATTGGCGCCGTGGCCGATCAGGTGGGCTTCCGTCCGCTCTATTTGCCCGATGCGTGGGCCGAGCCGCCGCTGGACCGCATTGTCGACGGCCGCGATTCCTTGGCCGACCTGATTGCCCAAGCCGAAAATGATCTGTCGCCCACCACCGATGACCGACCATTTTTCTTCCAATTTGAGCGGGGCATCCCGGCGGCGTTGACGCCGCTGTGGGCCGGTATGGCGCTGCTGTTGGTTGGAGGGGGTGCGTGGCTGTGGCGCGTACAGCGGGTACAGTGGGCGTCGATTTCTAGCGTGGATTCCGCGCCGCCGAATTCGTTGTCCATCTTTTCACTCTATTTTGCCGTGTTGGGCGCTGGCTTTATGCTGGCCGAAGTCGGGCTGATGCAGCAGACCCGGCTCTTTTTGGGGCATCCGACAGTGGCGATTACGTTGGTGTTGGTCACGCTGTTGGTGGGGGGCGGGCTGGGCAGCGCTATCGCCGGACGGTGGCGGCAGTCGGAACTCTCCTTGCTGCGCTGGCCGTTGACGATTGTTCTCCTATGGCTATTGCTCTGGCCGTTAAGCTGGCCCGCTCTCAATCAAACATTCTTGGCGGCGGAGAGAATGACGCGCATGGTCATTGTAATCGGCGCGCTGCTGCCGTTGGCGCTCTGTTTGGGCATGCCGTTTCCGCTGGGGCTGCGGCTGGTGGGGCGCTGGGGCGCCCGCCAGATCGCGCTGGCATGGGCGGTCAACGGCGTGATGAGCGTGGCCGGTTCGCTGCTGGCCGTGACGCTGGCCATGTTGCTGGGCTATCGCGCGGTGCTGGGCGCGGCGGGACTGTTTTATTTCCTTAGCCTCTTGATAGTTTGGCGATTCCACAAAACGGCATATACTTGATAGTGTGGCAGAACGTCGCCTCTCGTTTTTCATTTGTCGTCTTTGATTTGAGTTCACGGCAAAAAGGGCAGAATAGCCACAAAAAGCACAAAATACACAAAAGGCTCAGCGCAAAATTTCTTGTGGGTTATGTGTTTTTTGTGGCTGTCCATAGTTTTTTGCTACATTAACCCAAGGAGGAAGCATGAAAATAACCGGGGTGCGCACCCTGCTTTACCAATTTGAAGCGACCCGCTATTTGGGTGACGCTAACAGCCCGCGCGGCTGGCAAAAAATGAGCCATTTGGCCGTCTTTATAGACACGGACGAAGGCGTCACCGGCGTGACCATTGCGGGCGGCAGCGCCCGGCGGCACATCCACGAGTTTGTCAACCAGATGCTGCTGGGCGAAGATCCGCGCGGGGTGCGCGGGCTGTGGCAGCGCATGGTGGATAGGGTTTTCAAAGTCAACAACCGCGGCATTGTTAACGAGGCGCTGTCGGCCATTGATGTGGCGCTGTGGGATTTGAAGGCCAAGATCAACGGCGAGCCGCTCTGGAAAACGCTGGGTGCGTCATCGAATCGGGTGCAGGCATACGCCAGCGGGCTGGACATGCCGCTAAATGACGACGAGCTGCGCGCCTATTACACCGACATGGCGGCCAAAGGCATGCGCGGCGGCAAGCTCAAAGTGGGGCTGGACCCGGAGGCCGATCTGCGCCGCATTGGCATTATGTACGACGCGCTGCAAACCTCGGGCAAAACGCCGGCCATCATGATCGATTCTAACGAGTACTGGTCGCCCAAGTAGGCCATCCGCCATATTGCGCGTTTTGAGGAAGCCTACGACATTTTCTGGGCCGAGGAACCGGCGCGGCGCTGGGACTATCGCGGGCTGGCGCAAGTGTCGCAGGGCGTCCGCGCCGCTGTGGCCACCGGTGAAAATCTGGACCACGTGAGCGAGTTCATGCCGCTGGTGGACAACCGCGCCGTCGACGTCATCGAAATTGGGCGCAACTGTTCGGGCATAACGGGCGGTTTGCAGGTGGCGGACTTGGCCTATGCCTTCGAAATCCCGGTGTCGGTGATGAACTGCCCCGGCAGTTTTATGGCCCACTTTGCCGCCGCCTTACCCAATCACATCTGGATGGAAGTCTTCAACGCCGGCCGCACCGCCGGCATGACCGTGGACACGCGCATCGAAGACGGCTGGATCATCCTGGGCGATACACCCGGCTTGGGCATTGTCTTTGATGCAGACGCCCTGGCCCAAATGGCCGTCACCGATCAAGCCGCCAACGACACCGGCCTACCCGCCGGTCGCCGCCAGGGCGCCGGGCTGTATGAGGTGGCGCCGGAATAAACGGGGGCCTCTCCTCCCCCTTGATGCACTCTATGCATCTTTCCCCTTCCTCTCCACTTGCGGAGAGAAAGGGGAAGGGAGGAGGAGAGGCCCCCGTTTGCACAATCCAATCCAAAATTCACACCAAAGGAAAACCAAATGTTAAAAGAAGGTCAACCCATTGTTCCGTTCGATCTGCCGTCGCACAGCGCCGGGCAGATTTCCAGCCAAGGCTTGCTGGGGACGCGCTATGTGCTCTATGTTTATCCCAAAGACGACACCTTTGGCTGAACGGTGGAAGCAACGGAATTCCGTGATCGAATTCCTCAATTTGACGCCAAAAACGTGGCCGTGTACGGGCTGAGCCCCGATGACATCGAATCGCACAACGCCTTTGCCGAGAAGTATGATCTCAATTTCCCGCTGCTGGCCGACGCCGACCAAAGCGTGCTGACCGCCATGGGCCTCTGGGTGCAGCGCGAGCGCGACGGCAAAACCTTTATGGGCGCGCTCCGCACCACTATGCTGGTAAATGAAGAGGGTATTGTGGAAAAACTGTGGGAGAATGTGCAGTTTAAGGATCACGCGGAGGAAGTTTTGGGATCCGTGTAAATTTGCTGTATAAGTGCAGGTTATTGCGTATTGCGTATTGCGTGTACCGGTTGAGAAGGTGGTTGGGTAGCGTGTAGCTTTATTGGGCAAAGATTGTTGACCCCTATGGAGGCAAGCCACCCAACCAGATCGTCGATCAGTTCACGCAAAACGCAATACGCAACAGTCATCCCTCTTCCCGACACGCCACATTAATCCACCCCGACTTAAACGGCAGCACGCGTTGCTCCTCCGGCTCGAAGCGATGGCGCCAGATGCAGCCGTTGTCGTTGCCCAACAGGTGTAGCGAGACCGAGGTGACGTCTGAAGTGGTGCGCACGCGGTGGATGTCATTTTCGGGCAGCAGTTCGTAGAAATCGCCGGGACGCAGCAGATTGGTTTCGGCGATGGCCAAGTCGGCAAAATCCTCACGCTCGCCGTCATCTTGGCGTTGAAAGACCACCTCCTCCTGCTCGCCGCGATAGAGCCCCACCAATCCCCAGGCCAGGTGATCATGCACCGGTGTCTGCGCGCCGGGCGGCAGCACCAGCGCCGAAAAGGCCAGCCCGCCGTCGCCCGCCCGATAGAGCAGCCACATGCCGGTCTTGCGGCCCATGCCGCTCTCCGCGGCCGGCTCTTGGTATTGGGTGGGCAGCCAATCCTGATTGTGCAACAGTTCGGTAAAGTGCGGACGGATTTCCGCTACGGCAGCGCGGGGGTCCGTGGCGCGCCAGCGAATCTCATTGATCGCCTCAATAAAGCGGCGCAGTGGGGGATTGTCCAGAATCCATTCATCCTGTGGCAAATTGTGCATAAGAAGGCTCCTTTTTTATTGACAACTTTGTAAATAGCAAGTACGATACGGCAACGGTGCAAGCGTTTGCACCGTAATTCGTTTCCCCATTTGATAGAGCAAGTATACTGAAAATGGTCGCCAAGGCCAACAATGCGTTGTGCGCTGGTCTCTAGCCGCAGTGCAAGCGGTTGCACTTTAAGCGTGTCTGCGAACAAGCAACATGTTGAGCGCACCATATTTCGACGTATTTTACAAACTTTCAATCTTTAATCACTTGAGAGGAATTGCAGCATGAAAAATAGCAAATATCTTAGCATTTTGAGCTTGTGGCTCGTTTTGGGGTTGATGCTGGCCGCATGTGCCGCCCCCGCGGCGCCGGCGGCGCCTGCCGAAGAGCCGGCTGCCGAGGCCGCCCCGACCGAAGCGCCCGCCGAAGAACCGGCGGCGGAAGCACCTGCCGCGGACGCCGCGGCGGATACCGGGGCTTCCATCACCATCTGGGCGGACGATCTGTTAACGCCAATTTTAAACGACCTGGGCGAGCAGTTTCAGGCTGAATATGGCGTCAGCCTGGTGGTCGAGTCTGTGGCCGACCGCTATGACCAGTTCCCCGTCGCCGCCCCGGCCGGCGAAGGTCCCGATATTATTATGTTGGCGCATGACCGCATTGGCGGTTTTTATGCCAGCGGTCTGTTGGCCCCCATCGATCTGGGGGGCCGGGATGAGGAGTTCCAGCCCGCCGCTTTGGAAGCGTTTACTTATGAGGGCCAACTGGTAGGGTTGCCCTATGCCATTGAGAATATGGCCTTTTTCTACAACCCCGACAAAGTGGATGCCGCTCCTGCCACTTGGGATGAGCTGATTGAGGTGGGCAAGGGGTTGATGGAGAGCGGCGATGCGACGTATGCGCTGGCGCTGACCGGCACCACGTACGACATGTTCCCGCTGCAGACGGCGTTCGGCGGCTACGTCTTTGGCAACGACGGCACGGGCTACAATCCCGAGGATGTGGGTATCGACAGCCCCGGCATGATCGCCGCCGGTGATTGGCTGCAGCAGAATGTCGAGGCGGGCTACATTAGCAACAGCACTGACTGGGACACGGCGCATCTGCAATTTGAGACGGGCGAAGTGGCCTTCCTCATGGCCGGTCCGTGGGCGCTGGATCGCATCCGCACCTCGGGCGTTTCGTACGCCATTGCGCCATTCCCCGCCGCCACGCAGCCAGGTGAGCCATTCTTGGGCGTGCAGGGCTTTTCGGTCAACGCGCTGAGCGATAACGTGCTGCTGGCGCAAACCTTCCTGACCGAATTCATTGCCACGCAGGATATTATGACGCAGTTGCAGGCCGCCAGCAACCGCGCTTCGGCCTATAAATCGGTGGCCATTGATGATCCCGATCTGGTCATCTTTGGTGAAGTGGGTGAAAATGCCATGCCCATGCCGGCCATCCCCGAAATGGGCTCGGTCTGGGGCAGTTGGTCCGATGCCTTTACGCTGATCATCAATGGCGAGCAGACCCCGGAAGAGGCGCTGACCAATGCCGCCACGCAGATTCGCGATTTGATTGCAGGCGGGCAGTAAATTTTGTTGGCAAAGTGGCTCAGAGGGTTCTACTTCTGAGCCACTTTTTTTATCTAAAATGAAGCTGTAGGACAAGCTGTCAGCTTGTCCTACTAGGAATCAACGCCATGACCACAACTGCGCAAGTGCTGGAAAAAATGCCCGGTGATGGGCAAAGCGCAACTTTGTCGAATGTGCTTTTGCGAATGGTTCTGCTGCTGACCATCGACGCGTTTGTCTTTTGGTTCGCCACGCGGGCTTTTGGCGAGGGCTTTGTCTCCCTGGCAATGGTGGCGATTCTAATCACCGCCGGCGTCAACTATATTATTCTGGCGCGCGATATGTATCCGCTGCGCTGGATGCTGGTGGGGCTGATCTTTATGATCATGTTCTCCATCTACCCCATTGTGCTGACCATTTTGGTGGCCTTTACCAATTACGGCGATGGGCATCTGCTTACCAAACAGCAATCCATCGAGCAGATTACCAACGAGCGTTTTGTGCCGGAAGGGGCGCGGCGTATGCTTGGACCGGCTATGTCAGCGCCGAGGGCGACTATGTGCTTTGGTTGCAGAATGGCGCCGGGGAAAGTTTTTTGGCGCGGCCGGGCGAAGCGCTCATTCCGGCCAGTGCGGCGCAAGGCATCGGCAATCTGGACGCCAACGGTATCCCCGAGACCATTGCGGGCTACACGCGGCTCAATGCCATTCAGGTGGCCACCAATCAGGACATCCAGCAGATTCAATTTGGCTCCGACGTGGACGGCGTGCAGATTCGCTCGCCACGCGAGGCCGCACAGTTGCAGCCGCGCTATTTGTATGATGAGACGGCGGATAAGTTAATCGATGCGCAAACGGGAACCGAATATTTGCCGGTGGTGGGGCGCTGGACCGCTGCCGACGGCAGCGAATTGACGGCGGGTTTTCGCGAAAATGTGGGGCTGGCCAATTTTACGCGCTTTTTTCAAAGTTCCGCCTTTCGCGGGCCGCTGGTGCGCATAATTATCTGGAATTTTGTTTTCGCCTTTCTCAGCGTCTTTCTCACCTTTGCCCTGGGCCTGGCCATTGCATATATTTTTAACGACCCCACGCTGCCCGGTCGCAAGCTCATCCAGTCGCTGCTGCTCATCCCCTACACCATCCCCAGCTTGATCACCATCCTCATCTGGCGCGGCATGTTCAACAACCAGGTGGGCGTAATCAACCGCACGCTGACCAGCCTCTTTGGCATTGCGCCGGCGTGGACCGTGGATCCGTGGCTGGCCAAGCTGGCCATTTTGATTGTCAATCTGTGGCTGGGCTATCCCTACTTTATGCTGATTTGCAGCGGCGCTCTGCAATCGATTCCCAAGGATCTCTTCGAGGCGGCGCGCGTGGATGGCGCCAATGCGTGGCAGCGCTTCCGCAAGATTACGCTGCCGCTGCTGCTGGTGGCGGTGGGACCGCTGCTGGTGGCCTCGTTTACCTATAATTTTAATAATTTCAACCTCATTTTTCTCTTTATCGAAGGCGGACCCCCCATTGCCGGTTCACCCACGCGGGCAGGCCACACCGATATTCTGATCAGCTATGTCTATAATTTGGCCTTTGCTGCCGGGCGTGGCAAGGAGTTCGGTTTGGGCTCGGCCATCACCATTGTGATCTTTTTTATTGTGGCGATTATTACGCTCTTCCAGTTCCGCTTTACCAAAATGTGGGAGGAGGTTGGTGAAAATGTCTAATTTGACCATGACGCAGCAGCGCTATCTTTCATACGCCATACGCTGGCTGATTGCGCTGGTGCTCATCGTTTTTTCCATCTTTCCGGTGCTGTGGATTTTATCGTCGTCGCTGAACCCGGCTAACACGCTGGCCTCGGCCAGCTTGATTCCGCAAAACATCGGCCTTGACAACTATCGCCAGCTCTTCACCACGCCGGAAACGCCTTTTCTGACCTGGGTGTGGAATTCGATCAAGATTTCGTCGATTACTACGATCCTCTCCGTTTCAATTACCACGCTGGCGGCCTTTGCTTTTTCGCGCTTCCGCTTTACTGGCCGCGTCAACATGCTCAAAGCCATTCTGCTGATCCAGGTTTTCCCCGGCCTGCTGGCTATGATCGCCATCTTTACGCTGATGACCCAGTTCGAATCGATAGTACCGGCCATCGGGCTGGACACGCACGCCGGGCTGATTCTGGTCTATTTGGGCGGCGCTATGGGCGTCAACATCTGGCTGATGAAGGGATTTTTCGACACGATTCCGCGCGCCATTGATGAATCGGGCATGGTGGAGGGCGCCACCCATTGGCAAATATTTACGCGGCTGCTCTTCCCGCTCATGCAGCCCATTTTGATCGTCATTGCTATTTTGACTTTTATCGGCACCTATGGCGACTTTGTGCTGGCGCGCATCCTGCTCAAAAGCACCGATCAATACCCGCTCATGGTGGGCCTCTTTATCTTTACCAGCGGTCAATTTTCGCAAAAGTGGGGGCCATTTGCCGCCGGCGCCCTCATGGGCGCGCTGCCGATTATGATTGTCTATCTGGTGCTGCAAGATTATATTGTGGGCGGCCTCACCCAGGGCGCAGTCAAAGGGTAGCCGCCGATTGGGCGAGCCGGTAACTTGTAGGTCACTCTTGCAGAGTGACATTGTGCGTGGCCCGAAGCATGTCACTCTGCAAGAGTGACCTACGAATGCTACGAATGCTAGCGGCGGTTGAGTAGACTGCGGCAGTTTGCAGTCGTATCGAAACCAAAGCGGGTCAACGAGTAGAGGCCCAGATGAAGATTCGAATTGTAGGAGCATGAAAGTGCATTTCACTGACAAACAGATTTTGAATTCTTTAATTATAGTGGCGCTGTTGCTGATCGCACAGGGCCACTTTTTATCGGCGCGGCGCAGAGCGACGCGCCGATTTTTGTCGATGTGAGCACCGCGGCGGGCCTTGGCGCCAATCGGCAGGGCAGCGACAAAGTAATCGGCCAGGCGTGGGGTGATTTTGACAACGACGGCAGGCCCGATTTTTATGCGACCGACCACGCCGGACCCAACACGCTCTATCACAATGAGGGCGATGGGACGTTTACAGTGTCGCCGCTCAACAAGGTTGTGGCGCTGGCCGATGATTATAGTGCGGGCGCGGTTTTCGTGGATTTCGACAACGATGGCTGGCGCGATCTCTATGTGGTGAATTGGGGCGCAAACGTGCTCTTCCGCAACGTGAATGGCGTCGCCTTTGAGGATGTGACCGCGGCCGCCGGCGTGGGTGATGGGGGCAATGGCAAAACCGCGGCCTGGGGCGACTACGATCAGGATGGCTTTGTGGACCTCTATGTGGCCAACTGGGCCTGCTATCCCAAGTGCGGGCGGCCCGATACGGGTGATATTGACCGGCTCTATCACAACAATGGCGACGGTACGTTTAGCAATGTGACTAATCTGCTGGGCGGCAAGATTGCCGGTTCGGGCTTTGTGGCGTCGTGGACCGATTATGACAACGACGGCGACCTCGACATTTATCTGGTCAACGATGAATTCATTAATCCTGTGGGCAACGGGCTGTGGCGCAATGACGGTCCGGGCTGCGACGGCTGGTGTTTTAGCGATGTGTCCAAAGAGGCGGGCGCCGATACTAAGCTCATGGGCATGGGGCTGGCTACCGGCGACTATGACAACGACGGCGACCAGGACTTCTTCTTTTCCAACGCCGGGCCTATGATGCTGCTGCAAAACCAGGGCGACGGCGCGTTTGTCAATGTGGCCGAGGCGGCGGGCGTGGATTCAGCCAACAGCACCGGCTGGGGCGCCGTCTTTGTGGATTACGACAACGACGGCTGGCAAGACCTCTATCTGGCCGTGTCCGACGTGGCGGGCGGCGAAGAAGGCGCGGCCAGCAGCAATGACGATGCGCCCAGCCCGCTCAATCAGCTCTATCACAACAATCAGGATGGCTCATTCACCAACGTGTCTGAAATAAGCGGGGCCAGCGCATCGGGCGCCACGCTGGGCGTGGCCACCGCCGATTATGACCGCGACGGCCGCGTCGATTTGCTCGTGGGCAATATCGACACGGGCTACTTGCTCTATCGTAATCAAAGTGCCGCTGCGCTGGCAAATCACTGGTTCACGCTGGAATTGGTGGGCGACGGTCCGGTCAACCGCGACGCCATCGGCAGCCGCGTCTATGTGACCACCGCCGATGGACTGACGCTCATGCAGGAAGTCATTTGTGGGGGCAGCCTGGGTGCGGGCAATGACCTGGCGCTCCATTTTGGCCTGGGCCGCCACGCCGACATTACCCAGTTGGAAATCTATTGGCCCGATGGTAAGCACCAATCATTCACCGACATCCGCGCCGACCGGTTCGTGATGTTAACCTATCCGGTTGACGTTGTCGCTGAAGATGCCCAACAAGCCGCGCTTTACGCCGATGCGCCGGTCGAGCTAACAGGCGAACTGCCACCCTTGCAGCGCATCCTCCTCATTTTGTTGCTGTGGTTTGTGGGTTTATGATGGATGGTGTTAAACCCCCACTGCGTGCTCTGTAATAGGAGGTATGGTGAGTTTCGAAAATGTGGCGCCGTTATTTTGCTTTTTGGGAATCTTGATTGTAGTTCTATCTATCGCTGTTCCACTGCTGGTTAAAACGATTAAGTATGGCGGATTTAAGGCTGCACTTTTCGACGCCTATATCCAAGATACAATTGGAGAGGTCTTGGTGCGCAGTGCAAAGATGCACACAACTTCGATTCGGATCAGCAAACTTGATGGCAATACACCTGACAAGGCAGTGGGGATTGAAATATTTACTACCGGATTAAGCACCCGCACTTTGCTGTTTGCACTTTCGGCTGAGAAAGCCAGTCGGTTGGCTGCCTTGCTTGAAGCAGCAGCCGCCAAAAGTGATAATAAAGTGTAACCACTTATTTTCCAGGAGGAAACCCATGCCCGCCATCACCAATGTTGAATTCCGCCAGTTTTCCGCCAAACATCACAATGCCCAGCGCAACTGGCTTTGCGTCAAGCTCAACACCGATGATCCCAATCTGTTTGGCCTGGGTGACGCCAGCCCCATGCGCGACGATGAGCAGGTCAAGGGGCTGATCAGCACCTTTGTGGAGCGCTATCTGGTGGGCAAAGACCCGCTGGAGAGCGAAGTGCATTGGACCACCATGTATCACGACGCCCAGGCGCGTGGCGGTCGGCTGGCCACCACGGCGCTTTCGGGCCTGGATATTGCGCTGTGGGACATCAAAGGCAAATTGCTGGGCCAACCGGTCTATAAATTGCTGGGCGGCGCGCAACGCCAGCGAATTCGCGTCTACGCCAACGGCTGGTACACCAACCCCGGTACGCCTGAGCAGAACGCCGAGGAAGCCAGGCGCGTGGTGGACATGGGCTATACGGCACTTAAGTTTGACCCGTTTGGCCAGGGCAACTACTATCGCATTTCGCTAGAGGAAGCGCAACTGGCCGAAGATCGGGTGGCGGCGGTGCGCCGGGCCGTGGGGCCCAATGTGGATATTTTGGTCGAGGCCCACGCTAAGTGGAACGTGATGACGGCCATTCAGTTGGGGCTGCGGCTGGAAGCGTATCGTCCCCTCTGGTATGAAGAGCCTGTCTCCGAGGAGAACATCAGCGAACTGCTGGAGGTGCGGCGCAAGGTCAACATTCCCATTGCTACCGGCGAGCGGCTCTATACCAAATTCCCCTTTGCGCAAATTGTAGAAGCGCACGCCGCCGACTTTCTACAACCCGATATTGCCAACGCTGGCGGCATTACCGAACTGAAAAAGATTGCCGCCATTGCAGAAGCCAAGCACATCATGATGGCGCCGCACAACGTTTGTTCCCCTGTGGGCGCGCAGGCCGAAATGCATCTGTGTATGTCGATCATCAACTTTGAAATTCAGGAATACCACGCTGAATTTTACACTGACCACTACTTCACCGTCTTCAACGGCTTCCCGCGTCAGCAGGATGGTTACGTCACGCTGCCCGACGCGCCGGGGCTGGGGCTGGTGATCAACGAAGATGAGATCGCGGCCCATCCGCCGTTCCAGCGTGTGAGCGCCCGCGGCGGTACGGTGAAAGGGATTTGATAATTGCTGGCGCAGACTGCGATATAAGACCCCCTGAAATTGGAGGCATGGCCCATACGCTGCTGTCGAAGCAAATTCCCTTAACGAAGCAAAGGATTAGGAAGGCTGTATATGAAAAAATCCGAACAAGAGTTGGCAAATTGGCTGGCTCATCCACTTGAATTTGGTGAACCGCCTCTAGAAGTAAATGAAATTCATCAAGAAGAAACGTCGTGGCTCCTTATTGATGAGCAAGTGAGCCTTTCCTTTCATCGCTACATAATGAAAGATGGTTTTAGCAGCGTCGGCATGACAGGACCTATAACTTGGAGTTTCCTTGGCGACGACTTAAGCGATTTTAGCATGGAAGATTTGAAGCGGTTATATGCTGGATGGCATATTTCATTTATGGCAATAAATTCTGCGAATTATTCCAAGGAAGAAAATGACAAAAAGCAGCAAGCGACGGCAGAAATTTTGACGCGAACTGTCGATGGATTTAGCACAATAATAGAGTATCTGAGTTTCGGTGAATTAGCATTTTACGCATATGAATACATTCGTGATAATCACAAATTCGTTGTCGCAACTGATAGAGAAAATCAATCAGAGTTTGGAGTAGATTCAAAATATCTCAGATTCCCACTACTCTACTATTTTCTTGGTTCATTGTTTTTTGAAGGCAAGTTATAAATGCCACCCTCTGCGGTTTAGTCGGGCGAGGCAAAGTGCTGTTCTACCATTTGACGGTGCAACGGGAAAGCAATGTCAATACTGGCCAGCTCAAGCGGTCGGACAATGCGACGCTGGCTCACTTCGGGCAGGGGTGTAAACGGCGGCAGATCGGTACCGACCAGGGGCGTGCTGCGTCCGACCACAATCAGCGTGCGTCCGCCATAGCCACTGTGGACGCCCAGTAGTTCCAGCGCGTCCGGCGCTGTGCGCAACCCCGTCTCTTCCCACAATTCGCGGGCAGCCGCGGTCTGCCAGTTTTCCCCCATATCGATATAACCGCCGGGCAGCGCCCATTTGCCAAGCTGCGGCTCAATGGCGCGCTGGATGAGCAGCACGCCATCATCCACCGGCTGCACCACCACAGCCACCGGCAGTGGGTTGATAAAGCTCATGTTTTGACAATGGGCGCAAAGGCGCGGCCACGGTTGGTTGGGCGCAAAGGGGGCGCCACAATAGGAGCAATAGGCGTGTTGCGTGCGATTGGTCGGCATAGCGAAGTTTAGATTTGATAAAAATATCTTTTACAGGTAGAGTGTAAATAACGTGTAAATGGGTTAACAATGCTTTGACTTTAGGTGACTATTCAGCCGTCCCCTGAGCTAGTCGGGGACCTGAACTTCGACTAGCTCAGCCCTCAGTGGCTGAATCATAATGATTATAGCACAATGGTCCTCATGTCAATTTGCGCTTCTACAATATCATTGCGACCATGAAAGTAACAAAACGCTTCGTTTCAGGGGATCTTTACAATCGGGCTAATCTTGCTGGTGAGCATTGCCAGCATGTACTGCGCCGCAACTGTGGGCGCAAGATGGCGCGCCGCCAGCGCACGCCCTGCGCCGTTGCCTATAAAATTACCGGCCAGTGGAGCGGGAAATTTGCCGCCCAAATTGCGCTGACCAATTTGACTGCGCCAACGAATGGCTGGACGCTGAGTTGGGTCTTCCCCGGCGGCCAGACGATTCGTCAGCTTGCCAATGGCGAATATGCGCAAAACGAAGCGGTGGTGACCGTGAACAATGGCGCCTGGAATCGCACTTTGCGCACGGGCCAGACAACCATCATTGCTTTTCAGGCCGATGCGGGCAGCGCCCACCCTACGCAGTTTGCATTAAACGGGGCGCAATGCGCGTTCGAAGCCGTAAATGCCGCCCCCATATTTTGGCGTCCATAGCCCTACATCTTCGATATACATAGCTTAATAGCCACGGTGTGTGGCTCTTGCTCCGCACACCGCCAACTACCAGAACACAAAATTCACAAAAAGGGCTTTGACGCAGACTTTTGTGGTTTTGCGTTTTTTGTGGCTATTTTTGTTCGGCGGACGGACGCGCATCAAAACTTCGTTCAAATCCCTGCTCAATCTTGGGATCAACAGATTACACAGATTCTTGAGACTAAAAATCTTTGAAATTTGTGTAATCTGTTGATCCTTTACCGTTCATACACAAATAGCGCGCTGCGATTGCGCTCGATAAAGTCCCAATCATATTGCACGCCCAGGCCCGGACCATCCGGCACGGGGACGCAGCCGTCGTCACCTAAGTCTTCAGGCTGATCGGAATAGCCACACGTATAGACGGGCGGCACGCAGTTAGGCATGCCCGGCCCCATGAGCGCCATTTCGTAAAAGTGGGTGTTGCGAATGGCCGCGATGACGGCGCGATGCGCCGGTCCGCAGGCGTGCATCTGCACATCCAGCCCCAGCGCCTCGCATAGATGCGCAATCTTCATGGCGCCGGTAATGCCCATGTCGTACTCAGGGTCGGCGTGGATCATGTCGCAGCCGCCGGCGAGGAGGAAGTTGGCCTTTTGCTCCAGCCCGCGCACGTGTTCGCTGACCAGAATGGGCGTTTGCAGCTTTTCGCGTAGCCGCTGGTGCCCGATGGCGGAGACGCCGCTGTCGCGATAGGGGTCTTCGTACCAAAGATAATTGGCCTCGTCGCAGGCGCGGCCCACGTAAAGCGCATCCAAATAGGTGCGCAGTTGGCAGGCGGGGTCGAGCATGAGCTGCATCTGCTCGCCCACGCGCTCGCGCACTAGCAGCACATTACGCGCCTCTTTGCGGGCGTCACCATCGTGCCAGCCGTGGATTTTAAAGCCGGTGAAACCCTGCGCCTGGCACTGTTGCGCATAGTCAGCGAAGGCTTCGGGCGTGTCTAACCCGCCCGCTTCCAGTTGGCCGTGATAGGTGCTGGCATAGGTGGGCAGCCGCGTGCGGAAGCCGCCCAGCATGGCCGCCACCGACATATTGTGCTTCTTGCCCGCCAGATCCCACAGCGCAATGTCCAGCGCGCCGTGGCCCATGTGGTCATAGGCGCGTACCTCGCGCTTGAGGTCGTCGTAGATCAGCGCCCGCTGTTCGGGGTTGCGCCCCAGCAGGTTGGGCGCCAGCATCTGCACCTGGCCCAATGTGGCGGGCGTCCCCACCCAGTGCGTAACGTATTCGCCCTGCGCACCGTCATCACAGATGATGCGCACGGCAAAGCGGCTGCTCTTGAGTCGGGAACCGGCCTGATAGATCATGTTGCCCACGCCAGCCGCAGAATGGACGCCCAACCCAAGATTCTCACTTCAAATGTAAAGCGTGTATTTCAACGCGGGTGATGGTACTCATGGCGTCTTCGATAAATGTAAGTGACTACTATTCAGGCATGGACCCCTCTCAACCTCCCCTTGAGGGGAGGAGCTTTACGCAGAATCGGAGGCGGCGCAGTTCCCTCCTAGCGCAGCGGCCAGGGCAGGGCGGGGAGGGGTGAATAGTTACCGTTAAATTAAGCAATCAACCTGCTGACCTGACGTTTCATGTAGTGGAGCAGAAAGTGCAGACCAACGAATGCGTTGCGGCGTAATGACATCTTGGAGCTTGAACTGCATGTAGACATCGTCCGGCGTGGCCAGCACTTCTGCTTGCGTGGCCTCGGCCGAACCGTCAAGCAGGGCGCCGGCATAGCCGCGCACGGTGGGCGATTCCGCGGGATGTCGAGGAAAAATTCCACTTTGCCGTCGTTGATTTCGGTGATTAGAAAGACTGCGTCTGGCATTCATGCACCTGCTCCATTTGGTCGCGCTGGGCGGCAAAGCGGGCGGGCAGGTCGGGTAACTCCATGGCGTATTCCAGCAGATATTCCATGCGGTCGCGGGGGTCGGCTTCCTGAAATTCTGCAATAATTTCTTGCAGCCGAGGCGGATATGGGCTCATAGCAATTCCTATCTTTCGAATTTGAATTCAGTGGACACGTGATTTATCGTAATCAATCTACTTATAATTCGTCAAGAATGGCGTGTGCGTTATATTGGTATAACAATTCTTGGTCGTTCATACGTGACGATATCTCAAGTTTTTGTTAAACTATACTATAATCAGTACACCGCAACGGTGTTGCTTTTATAGACATTTTGATTTGAACAGTCTTGGCACAATGGTCTTTGAAGTGAATTCAGTTGAATATCAACCCATGATTGACTGAATCGATCCGATGTACCCAAAATAGGCTCAGTTTGCAATTTGTATGATTGGATGGCTAAAAGTGCAAGCTTTTCAAGCAATTGGGCTATGGTAATGAAGAATAAAAATGAATTGGCAATTTGCGATTGTAATTGTCGCTTTGTTGGGCGGGATCGTTCAGACGGCGCTTTTGGGTGATGGTGTGGCAGCGTCGCCAGCAGCGGGGCGCCTATGCATTTATGGCGCTCATGACCGGGCTCACGGTCTGGTCGGCCTCTTATTGCATTGAACTCCTCAACACTTCCTTAGACGCTAAATTTATCTGGCATCGCGCGGCCTATTTGGGGATCACCACCGTCCCCGCGACCTGGTTTTACTTTAATCTCCGTCTGACGTTCCCCTATAATCGGTGGCTGCCCAGGCTTATGCCGTTGCTGTTCATCGAACCCATTATTGTGAATGTATTGGGCTGGCACAGCGAATGGCATGTCCTGCTGTGGGACAATTTCCACTTGCAGCCCTTTGGCGGTCAGCTCGTGCTGGCTTTTGATCGGCACCAGGGCTTTGTATACCATTCGCTCTACTCCTATGTTTTGTTGACGATTGGCAGCATCCTATATGGCAGCCGCGTTTTTCGCGTGCCTTCCATACGGTTGTCGCAGATGGTGCTGCTAGTGCTGGGTATTGTGGGTCCCTTTATCATCAACGTGATTTATGTTTTCGACTTGAGCCCCATTCCGCTGCTGGATCTGACGCCGCTAGCTTTGACCACCACCGGGGCCACGGCTGGCTGGTTTATCTTCTACTTTGAATTGCGCGACGTGCTGCCTATTTTGCACCGGGCCCTTTTTGAAAGCATGAACGATGGCGTGATCATGCTGGATTTTAACCATAGAATCGCCAATCTCAACCCCACCGCTGCCCGCTGGCTTAATACGACCGAAGATAAAGCGCTGGATCAATTAATTGATGATCTGCTCCCCGGCAGCCAGGACATTATTGACGGCTATTTGACCAGCCAGCCCGGCATTTCGCCCAAAAATACTGTGCTGGCGTTGTCTCGCTCCACTTCCGGTTTTCGCTATGTGGATCTGTCGGTCTCCAGCTTGCACGATCGGCGCAACCGACATATTGGCCAATTGCTGGTGATGCGCAACGTTTCGCGCTTGAAGCGTGTGGAGCAGGCTCTGCGCGAAAGCGAGGCGCGCTACCGCAATTTGATTGACCTTTCGCCAGATGCCATCGTTGTCACCAATATGGAGACGGTGATTACGGTCTGCAACCAGAGCGCGGTTACACTTTACGGGGTCTCCAGCCATAGTGAGCTGGTTGGCCAGCGCGGGCTGGATATGATCAAGGCCGAGCATCGTTCCCGGCTGCTCTCGAATATGCAGCATATTTTGCAAAAGCAAAGCTCTGTAGAGGCCACCTATACGCTGATGCGCCATGACGGCTCTTCGGTCGAAGTCGAAATTAACTCGTCCTTGCTTTACGATAATGATAAGGCGGCTGGTTTTCTGAGTATTGTCAGAGATATTTCCGAGCGTCTGCGCGCCGAGGAGACCATTCGGCAAGCCCAGCGCATGGAGGGGATTGGCGTGCTGGCCGGCGGTGTGGCCCACGACTTCAACAATCTGCTCACCAGCATTTTGGCCCAAAATTCGTTGGCCTTGGCTCATTTGGAACAGAACGGACGCGCCACGCAACACATCTTAAAGTCGGTCAAATCCGCCGAGCGCGCTGCCGACCTGACGCGCCAGCTATTGGCCTATGCGGGCAAAGGGCAGTTCCAAATTCAAGAGATAGATGTGAATGAACTGATTCGTGAAAATGACGCGCTGATCGAAACGGCAGTCTCCAAGAGCATCCACCTCATTTTAACCCTGGATGAAGGGTTGCCGCTGATCAAGGCGGATCGTGGTCAACTGCAGCAAGTCATTATGAATCTGGTGATCAACGCGGCGGAAGCGATTGAGACAGGGATTGGAGAGATCGAAATTCAGACCGGTGTGTGTCAGCTGTCCGCCGCCGACCTGCTGTCTTATGTGGGACATGAAGCCCTGCACCCTGGCCCCTTTGTTTTTGTACGGGTGCGCGATTCGGGTGTGGGGATTTCACCCGACACAATGGCGCGTATCTTTGATCCCTTCTTTACCACCAAGACCGATGGGCGCGGGCTGGGGTTGTCCGCCTTGCTGGGCGTAATCCGTTCGCACGGTGGTGGGCTGCATGTACGCACGGCGCCGGGCAAAGGCTCGACCTTTACTGTGGTTTTCCCGCCATTGGAAGAGCCCCTGCCGGAGCCCCATCTGCCCATTGCATCCAATCAGCAGGATCTGCTGCACGACTTGAGCGGCACGGTGCTCCTTGTGGAAGACGAAGAGCCGGTCCGCTCGGTATTGCAGGAGCTGCTGGAGCTTTCGGGTTTGACGGTGTTGACGGCCGAAAATGGTCGCGAAGGCATTTCCTGCTTAGCGCAGCATATCGCCGAAGTCGACATGGTGCTGCTGGATTTGCAAATGCCCATCATGGGCGGGCGCGAGGCGTTGACCGAAATGCGCAAAATTCGCCCCGACCTCAATGTGATCGTCTTTTCGGGTTATAGCGAATCACAATTTAGCCAATCGCCCGACGAGATTGGTTCCACACTCTTTATCCAAAAACCATTCCATCCGCCTTCGCTGATCGAAACTGTGGCCGCCGTTCTCAACGGCCAAATCCTCCAGCCGTATGTCTAAAGTTGGTAGGTGGAAAGTGGAAGGGGGAAGGGGGAAAGTGGATGAGAACCTTCCACCTTCCACGTCCTCAATCCGTGTGAAAGACCTCGGCAATCGAGTGCCACCACTCGCCCTCCTGGCGCTCCGCCACAGGGGCCTGCATGGGCATACATACCCCCCACCACTCCTGCGTTTTGGGGTCGGCGGCCATCTTGGCCATGTCGGCCGCAAAGTCATCGCCATGATACTCAAAATAGGCAAATAGCAGATTGTTGTAATGATAAATCGAATAGTTGCGGATATTGCACCCTGCGATCATGGCCAGCACCTCTGGCCACACGTTGGCGTGAACTTCCGCATATTCCTTAAACCGTTCCGGCCGAACGCCGATTACCTGTGCATAGCGCTGCATATTTTCCCTCCTTGGATTTGATTGCGACTTTGTGTATTATATGCAGAGATAAGTGGAAAACAGAATTGCTGTATTGCTTATTGCTGTATTGCTTATTGCTGTATTGCTTATTGCTGTATTACTTATTGCTGTATCGTGTGTTGCAATGGTGAACCGCCATGGAGCCCAAATACAGCAATACCGAAATACAGCAATAAATACTCTTCATCCCCGATCGCACAATCAAAGCTCACAGGAGAACCAACCATGAATCTATCCAACAAGACAGCCGTTGTCACCGGCGCGGGCAGCGGCTTTGGTGAGGGCATTGCCAAATATTTTGCCCAGCACAGCGCCACCGTGGCGCTGGCCGACATCAATTTGGAGAACGCCCAACGTGTGGCCGCTGAGATTGAGCCCGCCGGTGGCAGCGCCTTTGCCGTGTACGCCGACGTCAGCCAGAGCGACTCGATGGCGGCGCTGGCAGCCCAAACTGTGCAAACCACAGAGCGACTGGACATATTTGTAAATAACGCCGGCACCACTCATAAAAACGGCTCCCTGGTGGATGTGGACGAGGCCACTTTTGACCGCGTCTTGCCGTCAACGTGAAGAGTATCTATCTGAGCGCCGTCCACGTTGTACCCCAATTCGCAAGCAGGGCGGCGGCGTCTTTCTCAACATTGCCTCCACTGCTGGCGTGCGCCTGCGCTTCCCGGCTTGACCTGGTACAACGGCACCAAAGGCGCCCGTGATCACCATCACCAAATCTATGGCCGTGGAGCTGGCTGCCGGACAAGATTCGCGCCAACGCCATCAACTCCGGTGGCCGGCGATACGCCGCTGCTCAAACAATTTTTGCCCGGCGAAGACACGCCCGCCATGCGTCAGAAGTTTGTAGACACCATCCCGCTGGGCCGCCTAAGCCAGCCGCTGGACATTGCCCGCGCCGCCCTCTTCCTGGTTTCGGATGAAGCCGAATTTATCACCGGTGTTTGCATGGAAGTGGATGGAGGCAGATGCATCTAACTATTTTGTATGGCTGCAAATAAACGCAAGCGACGCAAACGACGCGAGGGGCGCAAAGGGGGAAAAGAAATGCTTTGCGCCCTTGCGTCTTTAGCGTCGCTTGCGTTAAATATTCCCACATCCACCAAAGGAGAACCCATGAGTGCCTTCCATTATCTTCAAGCTCCTTTCTCCATTCGTTGTCCCGACTGGCTCTTTACAGCGGCAGGAACACCCGCACCCATTGCCGACGATGTATCCGCCATTCTCATCAACGCCAACCTGGCCGGTCACGATTCGCATGGCGTGCTGCGGATTCGGTCTATTTGCAGCAAATCGCCGACGGCAAAATGACGCCCGCCGTGGAGCCGCAGATTGTGCGCAACGAACCCAATCTGCTGCATGTGGATGGGCAGAACGGCTTTGGTCATTATGCGGCGCACAAGGCCATGCAGTGGGCCATTGAAAAGGCGCAGCGGGAGACGGTCTGCTGCGTCACCTTTGCCAATCTCAATCACATTGGCCGCGTGGGGGAATATGCCGAAGCCGCGGCCCGCGCCGACTGCCTGGGCATGATCACCGTGGGTGGCGGCGGCACGGGGCAGGGCTCGGTGGCCCCCTTTGGCGGCGCCCACCCGGCGCTGGGCACCAACCCCATTGCCATCGGCGCCCCCACCGGTGACGAGATTCCCTTTGTGCTCGACTTCGCCACCAGCGTGGTGGCCCACGGCAAAATCATGGTGGCGCGCAGCCGCCATGCCGATCTGCTGCCTGGCTGCATTGTGGATAAAAATGGCCAGCCCAGCGTCAACCCCGAAGATTTTTATGATGGTGGCCACCTGCTCACCTTTGCCAACCACAAAGGCTATGCGCTCTCGCTCTTTGTGGCGCTGCTGGGCGGGCTGGCCGGTGGCTTCAACCCCGAACGGGCCGCCATGAGCGGCGCCTATATGCAGGTGCTCAACATCAGCGCTTTTACCGACATTGCCGCCTATCGCCAGAACGTGCGCGCTTTTCTCAACGGCATGAAAAGCACGCCGCCCGCCGCCGGCTTTGCCGAAGTGCTGGCTCCCGGCGACTTTGAATGGCGCACCCGCCGGGAGCGGTTGGCCAACGGCATCGAAGTGCCGGCATCGATTGTCAGCCAGCTTCAAGAGTGGGCCGCGCGTTTGGATGTTTCCATGAGTGCGGAAATTGTTGCGGAGGCCGATCGGGCGCGCTATGCTGCCTAAAATCCGTGCGGCAGGTAGTAGTGTTGGCTCTTTTTTATAGCTCAATCTCAATGCTTGGGCATTTTCGATTCGTAGGCGGATTTGCGCTGGTACACGCAGAATTTAGCCTGAGCGCAATCAAATATCCGCGTAAATCCGCCAAATCTGCGTACAAAATTTTTCGGTTCTCCAAGATTTTGTGGGGCGCGCCGCAGAATGTGATACCCATCCCCGTATTGTACATACCCTATATTCTCATCTAACCGCGCCAATTTTCTTCAGAATTCCATAAATATACGAGTGGCACATCATTTCTATGGTTTCATACTCAGTGCCCTTTAGCACTTTTTCTACGTCTTTAATGGGTGCTTTTTGTCCAATTTCGTTGTGTCGGTTAGCAACATGCTCAATGGCGGAGCGTGAAGACGAATGAGAGCCAGCATGATTTGTGTTTTCTGGATCATAGTAGACTGCATCATCAGTGACTTTGGTAATGCGAAATTTTGCCCCTCGCTTTGTCTCAATCGTTTGTCCTTGCAAATCACGTACCATGTTCCAGATATTGCTTGGTGGCATCAAAAACACTTCAGATTCAAATGGTTGGCGATGAGATTCAGGCAGCGTAGGGATGTTTTGCAGAGAATCAGATTCAAACCAGCCTTCCAGCAAATCAACAAGTTCCTTCAGTTGTTTATTGTTAGGATTGGATGCATGCGCCGCCCGCACAAGGGTTTCGACGCATCCTGTTCTGTCAGCCCATAGAATTAAATTATATATTCTTAATGTGAGAGTCTTGCCACCGGCTATAGCAGATAGTTGTTCGTCGAGTTCAAGACGCACCATCATTTCAAGATGTTCGTCATCAAATCCATTCAATAGAGCTTCTTGAATGGCCTTGATTTGATTTCCACGCAATGCCATAATCAATTCATCCGTTCAAAAAATTGTGCTGGTAAATAAAACACCTCCAGCTAGATTCTGCCGAAGGTGAAAATTATCGAAGTGTTATGTAGAATTGAAATTGTTTCGCTGCTGTCACCCCCGCAGATGGGGAGCCGAAAAGGGGTTGCAGCACCTGTTCGGCCATATTTTTGATTAGAGTTTACTCAGTTAGGGGTGGTTTGTCAAGCGGTTTGCAGGTAATCTAGCCCCAGCCAGCGGGACATCCTTCTTATTTGCTTGAGAGACAAAATCTTTGCAATCTGCAAAATCTACGGTGTTAGGCTCAGTTCAAGTTCAAAACCGAAGTTTGGGAAAAGGAACTGGGGATTCGGGATCAGGGCCATCTTCATGAGCCCTGATCCCGAATCCCCAGTTCTCCAAGAAAAGTCGGGTTTTCATCTTATACGCAGTAGAGAAATAAGCTCACGCCAGGCGTTGCAGCATCGACGGCCCATCCAATTGCCCAATCCCCAAATCTTCCGGCGTCCTGGCTAGCGCCCAGAAATCGCGCCCGAGCGCCGCATTGGCCAGCGTCACCAGGGCGCGCATGAGCGGGGTCTGCACGCCGAGCTGGGCGCCCAGCAGGCTCCAAGCGGCGATGCCATAGGGGATGTCTTCGGTGAGCCAGCGCGTGTCGATGGCGCCGGGCGCCCGCAACTGGGTCAACATGCGGCTGCCGTTGATGGCGGCCCACAGATCGCCCTGGGGTCCAAAACCGGCGGCGTGAAAGGCGGCATCCACTGGCGTCAAATCGAAGCCCAGGGCGCGGCCAATGGCCCGGCGCTCGGCATCCACGGCGTAGATCACGTCTACCACGGTGGGGGTGACGCCCTCCTCGTAGAAATAGAACTCCCCGCGCGCCCGCTCAATGCGCCCCGCATTCATCAGCACGCCCGCCGGATGCACCACCGGATTCATGGCCGACAGCCCGCAGGCCAGCACGTTGGCATAGGGTGCAATGGCCGAGGCGCTGCCGCTGCGGCCATCCACCGTGAAGACCTCCGCCAGGGCGTCGGCCACCTCTTCCGTGCGGTGGGCCGGATAGACGCCTAGGCCCAGCGCGCTGACCACGCCCCAGATGACGGCGGAGGTGGCCGACGACTTGCGGCAGACGTACGGCGCCGTGTCGGTCTCGGCAAAGATGATGTCGTGCTGATTGCCCGTGGCGCGCACAACTTGGGCAAACTCCAGCGCGCCCAGCGTGCCGGGCGTGATCACAACTATGTGGCCATCGCGCAGGTGCGGCGCGCAGAATTCAGCAAAGGCGCGGTGGGCATAGGCCGGCACAATGAGCAACAGCAGATCGTTCTGCAGCGCTTCGCTGGCATCGGTCGTTATTTTGGTTATGGGCGCGGCGCCGGTCTCGGCCGTGCCGGTCAGCGTAATGGTTTGGCTGGCCGCGATGGGCTCCAGCATCCCCGCAAAAGCGGGCAGTTCGCAAAGGGTGATCTCAAAGCCGCGCAGGGCCAGATTGGCCGCCACGGCAAAGGCGGTGTTGCCGCCGCCCAGAATGGTCAGGCTGGTCATCGGGTAAGCTCCTCTCTACATCGCATTAGAGAATCGACAAAATAACAGATTCATTTTTGATCAACAGATTTCACAGATTTGAACCTAGTACAGTGTTACCGAGATTATGACGGTTTAGAAGTCCGACTTCTCCGAGAAGTCGGACTTCTGGAATCCCTCATCATTTTCGTAACAGTGTAACCATGATTTGGATGATTAGGGGATGGGCTATGATTCTGGATTGTGGGGAAACGGGTAGGGTTCTCCACGCGCAATCATAGCCCTCATAGAATCACAAAAATCACAGTGCAGACAAGTAGTTTCACGCCCCCACAATCTCCCGAATGCGGCGCACAATTTTCAGATCATCCCCCGCCTGCAAGCCGAACGGATGCACGACCACCGCGCCCTGTGCCAATTCGCGCTCCAGCGGATGAATGGACGGCTCGCCGGTTTTGAGCGCCAAGATAAAGTCGTTGCCGCTCATGCCTAGCGCTTGCTGATCGATGCGCACGCGCGCCAGCGGCAGCGCCCGTCCCAGTTCGGGCGGCATCACCTCGGCGTGGATGTGGGTCACATCGGCCAGCCCATCTACAATATTCTGCACCTGCCGGGCGCAGCGCGCTTTTTCAGCCGCATGATCGCGCTGCACAAAGAGACGCAGCGCCGTGATCAGCCCCACGATCTCCTCTTTGCCTGCCTTGTAGCCGCGGCCAATGCCCTGGCGCGGCATAAAGGGCATGCGCTCCACGCCTAGCAATTCACGCGGCGCGGTCCACACCTCCTGCACGGCGTCCATGTCGAGATGCTGCCAGGCAATGGCCGCAATCAAGTCGCGACGGCCGGCCACAAAGCCCGACGCCTGCGGGCCGCGGATATATTTGCCGCCGCTGAAGACCACCAGATCCGCGCCCTGCGCAATCAGATTGCGCAGATTGGCTGGGTCGTCCAGCTTGCCGGCGCCATCCACCACCACGGGGATGTGGTGGCGATGGGCAACTGCGGCGGTCTCCGCCAGCGTGATTTGGCCTTGGGGCCAGGGCAGATGCAGCACGGCCACGGTTTGCGCGTTGATGGCCGCTTCAATATCGGCGGGCCGGCAAAGCTCATCGCTGCCCACTTCCACCAGGCGGCCGCCGGCGGCCTCCACGGCGTGGTCGTAATGGTTGCGGTGCGCTTTGGCCATGATGACCTGGTTGGGCATCTCTTCGGTGTGGGGCAGCTTGTCCATCTTGTGCGGGTCCAGCCCGGTGATGCAGGCCGCCATCGAGAGCACCAGCCCAGCCTGCGCGCCCGAAGTCACGTAGCCCGCCTCAGCGCCGGTCAGCTCGGCGATCACTTTGCTCGCCTGAAATTGCAGATCCTCCATGAGCACAAAGTGGCGCGATGCCTCCGCCATGGCCTGCACCACCTCCGGCGCCATGAGCGAACCGCTCAGGCGCGTAAAGGTGCCAATGGCGTTGATGACGGGGCGAACGTTGAGGGTGTCGTAGATGGTTGAAGTCATGGGAGAGGCTCTTTTCCTGATATGATTTGGTTATTTTCAATTTTCAGTTTGCGATTTTCAATTGAAAATCGCAAACTGAAAATTGAAAATGTTTAACTAATCACCACCCCACCGCATACCCATCGCGCCGCGGATCGCTGCCGCCGATAAGCACGCCACTGTCGGGCCGCATCATGATGGCTTGCGCACTGCCGGCGCCGCCCCAATCTTCTAAAATCTCCAATTCGTGACCGCGCTGCGCCAGCCCATTGCGCACTTCCGCGCCAAAACGCCCCTCTAGCTGCAACCGGTCGGCGCAGGTGTGGGGGATGGTGGATTCCATGGGGTTTTGCAAACTGCGCCAGCGCGGCGCTTCCACCGCTTCTTGCGGATTCATGCCAAAATCGATGATGTGGGTGACCAGTTGTAGATTGGTCTGCACCTGTGTGTCGGCGCCGGGCGTGCCGCAGATAAGAAAGGGGCGGTCGTCTTTGGTCACGATGACCGGGTTCATGGTGTGACGCACGCGCTTGCCGGGCATGAGGCAGTTGGGGTGGTTCGGCTCCAGGTGCCAATAGGTCATGCGGTTGTTGAGCAGAATGCCCGTGTCGCCGGCAATCAGGCTGGCGCCAAAGCCGGACTGGATGCTCTGCAAAATGCAGACCGCGTTGCCCCAGCGGTCGGCGGTGCAGAAGCAGGTGGTGTCTTCGTGCGACTCGGGCAGACCGGGCGGCACGTCGGTGGCGGCCCGCGCCGGGTTGATGTGCTGGGCGCGCTCGGCCGCGTACGCCTTGGAGAGCAGGCCGTCAATCGGGGCATCCACCCATTTGGGGTCGGCCACATATTTTTCGCGGTCGGCAAAGGCCAGCTTTTTGGCCTCCACCATGAGGTGAATGCTCTCAGCCGTGTTGCAGCCCAGCGCCTGCAAATCGTATAGTTCCACCATGTTCAGCTCTTGCAGCAGAATGTGGCCGCTGGAATTGGGCGGCATTTCGTAGACTTCGTAGCCGCGATAATTGGTCTGAATGGGCTCATCCCAATGGGCGTGAAAATTGGCCAGATCTGGCGCGCTGAGCAGACCGCCGTAGCGCTCGCTGAATTCGATGATGGCATCGGCAATTTCGCCTTCGTAGAAAACGGCGCGCCCACCTGCGGCAATTTTGCGGTAGGTGGCGCCCAGATTTTTCTGCACCAGCAGATCGCCCGGTTCGAGCGCCGCGCCGTTATTGGTGAAGATGGCGCGCGTGTACGGGTCATCGGCAAAGCGGGGCAATTCATCGCGCAGCCCGGCCGCCAGCCGGTGGCTAATGGGAAAGCCATCTTCGCACAGCCCAATGGCCGGGGCTAAGACCTGGGCCAGCGACAGCTTGCCACAGCGCGCGTGAGCCAGCAGCCAACCATCCACCACGCCGGGGACGGAGACGCTGCGCATGCCCTTCATGGGAATGCCGCCGTCGGCCACGTAGCGCTCGCGCGTGGCGGCGGCGGGCGCCGGTCCGGTGGCGTTGACCGCGGTGACGCGGCGGGTGGCTGCGTCATAAATCAGAATGAAACCATCGCCGCCCACGCCCGAGCCTTGCAGTTCGACCACGCCGAGGGCGGCGGCGGTGGCAATGGCGGCGTCAATGGCGTTGCCGCCCGCCATCAGCGCTTGGATGCCGGCCTGCGAGGCCAGCGCGTGGCCCGCTGTCACCATACCGTTGCGCCCCATAACCGGCGGGCGAAAGGCGGCTGAACGATGTCCGTGGGGTGATTGCATGGGGTTTCTCCTGATGAATTGTGAACGGTGAATTACGCCTCAAAAACCTCCGCCACCGGAAATGCGATTCCGAACTCCGCCAGCGCAAGATCATCATCAATGCCAAATGTACGCCACTGATCCATAGACGCGTACACGTGGATGCTTTGCGTCAGCGGATCCACCAGCCAGCACGACTGGATGCCCAACGCAAAGTACGCCCGGAATTTCTCTATCAGTGTGGAAGGAAACTGCCGAAAGGAGAGTACTTCAATCGCAATGAGCGGCATTTCAGTCATTTTGAGAATATCGTCGGACTTGACAAGCTGCCGTTTGGGATAGACGCACAAATCGGGAATCAGTTCATCCTTCACAGCAAACTCACTTTTATCGAGTGAACTGCTATCCAGACTCAACTCAACCGAGATGGTATATTTGCCGATACGCTTGAGGAGGTAGCTCAAATTCGCCTGTACCGTCGAATGATTGAATGACCCTGTATCATCAAATTCCTGTTCTTCCACTTCTTGAGTTGGCGCAAATCGCTCAATATGTCCTCTCCAAGGATAATATCTGATTCGTAGGCCATATTATATCATGGCCAATCCGCATAATAAAACATGTATTCGCCTCTCAAGGAACTGTCTGTTTGCAAATAATCGAACAGAACTTGAACCTGATTTCAAATGCGATCAAGTTCGCAGTTATGATACAATAACGGCGAAATTCTTGTTTGTTTAACCAGTCACACCCCGATCATCATTGACGAACTTCAATCCATTAGGCCGCACGCCCACAACGCATCCCGCCCGATTGCAATGCGGCCCTCAACAAGCACCAAGGAGCTGACACACCATGAGCGAATCTGCCACCCGGCAAGCTTTGTTGCAAGCCATGAAATTCCGCTGCATCGGACCTCCGCGCGGCGGCCGCGTATTGGCCGTGGCCGGCCACCCCACGCAGCCCATGACCTTCTATTTTGGCGGCTGCGCCGGCGGCATCTGGAAGACCGTGGATGGCGGCGTCTATTGGGAAAACATTTCCGATGGCTTTCTCAAGAGCTCTGCCGTGGGCGCGCTGACCGTCTCCGAAGCGGACCCCAACGTGATCTACGCCGGCATGGGCGAGGCCACTTTCCGGCTGGACGTTTCGTTTGGCGACGGCGTCTATAAATCGACCGACGGCGGCAAAAGCTGGCGCCACATGGGGCTGGCCGAGACCAAACACATTGCCAAAATCCGCGTCCATCCGCGCAACCCGGATCTGGTCTACGTGGCCGCCATTGGCCACGCCTTTGGCCCCAATGCTGAACGCGGCGTCTATCGCTCGTCCGACGGCGGCAAAACGTGGGAGCTGATTCTGCACAAGAGCGCAAACGCCGGCGCCGTGGACCTGACCATGGACCCCACCAATCCGCGTATTCTGATTGCGTCCATCTATCAGGTGCGCCGCAGCTTTTGGAATTTGGAGAGCGGCGGCCCTGAAAGCGGTCTGTGGAAATCGACCGACGGCGGCGATACGTGGGTGGAAATCACCCAAAACAAGGGGCTGCCCGCCGGTCCGCTGGGCAAAATCGGCGTGACCATTTCGCCCGCCAGCCCCAACCGCGTGTGGGCCCTCATCGAAGCCAAAGACAAAAAGACCGGCATGTATCGCTCCGACGACGGCGGCGACACCTGGAAGCAGGTCTCGGACAACCGCGATCTGATCCACCGGCCCTGGTACTATTGCCACGTTTTTGCCGATCCGCAGGACGCCAATCTGCTCTACGTCAACAATCTGAAAATGTGGAAGTCCACCGACGGCGGCGCTACCTACACCGAGATCACCACGCCCCACGGCGATAACCACGACCTCTGGATCGATCCGGCCAATCCGCAGCGCATGGTGCAGGGCAATGATGGCGGCGCTTGCGTTTCGTTCAACGGCGGCGCCAGCTGGTCCTCCATTTACAACCAGAAGACCGCCCAGTTTTATCACGTGGCCGTGGACAACCGCTACCCGTATCACGTCTACGGCACGCAGCAGGATAACTCCAGCCTGGCGGTGCCCAGCGCCAGCGAAAAGGGCGGCATCACCTGGGGGGATTGCTATGCCGCCGGTACGGGCGAAAGCGGCTACATTGCCGTCCATCCTGAAGACCCCAACATTGTGTATGTGGGCGCCATCGGCAGCTCACCCGGCGGCGGCAACGCGCTGCAGCGCTATGACCACCGCACCAAGCAGATCCGTCTGGTGACCGTCTGGCCCGAAGCCTATTTTGGCATGGGCGCCAAGGATCACAAATATCGCTTTGCCTGGACCTATCCCATTATGTTCAGCCCGCACGACGCTAACGTGCTCTATGTGGGCGGCAATCACGTTTTCCGCACCACCGATGAAGGCTCCAGTTGGGATGCCATCAGCCCAGACCTGAGCCGCAATGATGAGAGCAAATTGCAGCCGCCCGGCGGCGAATTGACGCTGGACACCAGCGGCGCCGAGACCTATGCCACCGTCTTTGCGCTGGCTGAATCGCCGCTGGAGCAAGGCGTGCTGTGGGCCGGCACCGATGACGGGCTGGTGCATATTTCGCGCAACGGCGGCGAGGATTGGCAGGCGATCACGCCCGCCGAGCTGCCCGAGTGGACGCTGGTCAGCATGATCGACGCTTCGCCGCACAGCGCCGGTACGGCTTACCTGTCCGCCACCCGCTACAAGCTCGACGACTATCAGCCCTATCTTTTCCGCACCGATGATTATGGCGCAAGCTGGACCAAACTGCGCAACTTCCCCGCCGGTGAGATTACGCGCTGCATCCGCGTGGATCCCAAACAGCCGGGGCTGCTCTTTGTGGGTACGGAGACGGGCGTCTTCTTTTCGCCGGATAATGGCGGCAGTTGGCAGCGGCTGCAGAACAATCTGCCCGTGGCGCCGGTCTACGATCTGGTGATTAAAGACGACGATCTGGTCATCGGCACCCACGGGCGCTCCTTCTGGATCCTGGACGATATTACGCCGCTGCGCGAAATAGCCGCCCAATTGCTCAAAGGGGATAGCGCCCACCTGTGCGCGCCGCGGTCCACCTATCGCCAGTGGCTGGGCTGGTATGTCAGCACTTTCCGCGGACCGGGCAAAAACTATATGATGTCGCTGGGCATGGCCATGACTTTTACCGAAGAGAAGAACGAATATGGCGAAGTGATGCGCAATATGCTGGACGCCGGTGAAAACCCGCCGTTTGGCGTCATCCTCTATTACACGCTGCCCGCCGAACTGAACGAAGCGGTGTCGCTCACCATTTTGGACGCAGAGGGCAATGAAATTCGCACGTATGGCCCCAAGCCGTCGCCTGAAACCATTGAAAAGATGAGCGAGGCCGACAAGGCGCAGCACAACAACGCTGCCTATCTCACGACCAATCCGGGTCTCAACCGCTTTGTGTGGAACATGCGCTATCCCGACTGCTTCAAACCCGCCGGCGAAAAGATGTTGGAATCGGTCACCACCGGCCCTGTGGCCAAACCGGGGCGCTATCAAGCGCGGCTCCAGGTGGGCGAACAGGCGCAGACGCAGCCGTTTGAGATTTGCGTCGACCCCGGCATTGGCGCCAGCCAGGCCGATTTGGATGCGCAGTTCGCGTTGTGGGCATCGATCAACGCCAAGCTAACCGACGCCCACCAGACGGTGGATACGGTGCGCCGCATTCGCACCCAGGTGGAACAGGCCGACAAACGCCATCAATCCATGAACGACGGCGCCGACTCGGCAGTGCATCAGGCGGCCAGCCAACTCATTGAAAAGCTGACTACCGTTGAAGAAGCCATCTTCCAAACCAAAGCCACCAATCCGCGCGACCGCTTGCGCATGCCGGCCAAGCTCAGCGACAAGCTGGTCACGCTGATCAGCGTGGTGGCGAGCTGCGACGCTGCCCCCACCAAACAGAGCCGCGAAGTCTACGGCAGCCTGGCCAGCCAGGTGGACGAGCAAGTCGCGCTGCTCGACGGGCTCATCGGCGACGATCTGGCCGCCTTCAATGATTTGATGCGTGATGCAGCCGTGCCGTCGGTGGTTGTGTAGCGAGTAGCGGGGGCGAGTGGCGAGTGGCATACTACCCGCCACCCGTCACCCGCCACCCGCTGCTTCGTTTCCCCTTGCGAAAACCTTGCCAAATTCCCAAGAACTGATGGCGTTTTGTCACTCCTTGGTTTGTAATTCTCGACTATACTACAGACTTCTCATACGGCCGTTTCGACGGAGATGAAGGAGTATGCAAGCGTCGGAAGAGAGGACCAATCGGGGTAATATGCACAATCTGCAAATGCAAAGATTAGCAGTGTTGATTTTGGCCACCGTATGGTGCATGGCGTCTGGCTTGATTACATCCGCCAGCATGGACAATCTCGCCCCACATTTGGAGGTGGCCGTCCAAAAAGGACTGTTGCGCGAATATTGGCTCAATATCCCAGGTATTACGGTTAGCAGTCTCACCTCCAATAGCAACTATCCACTCAGCCCCTCCGGCAGCGGCACAATCCCCAATTTTCAATCCCCTTCAAACGTGGCGGATAATTACGGCGTGCGCATCCGCGGCTACGTGACGCCGCCCCACACCGGTTCATACACATTTTGGATTGCCAGCGACGACAACAGCGAACTGTGGCTCACCACCGTAAGCAGCGACTCGCTAAACCCGGCGCTGGCCCAAAAAATCGCCTGGGTCAAGGGCGCCACCGGTATCGAACAGTGGGACAAATACCCTGAACAGCAGTCGGCATCCATCTATCTGGAGGCGGGCAAGCTCTATTACATCGAGGCGCTGCACAAAGAGGAGACCGGCACTGATTATGTGTCGGCAGCCTGGTCAGGCCCCGATCTGGTCCAGCAAGTGATCCATGAGCAATATCTGTATGCATATTCAGCCAACAATACCTATAACGTCACATATTTGAGCGATCTAAACCCAACATCGGCGACCAATGGCTGGGGTCCGTATGAACGCGACACCAGCAATGGTGAAAATGCCGCCGGTGACGGCAAGACAATCATGCTCAATGGCGTCCAATATGAACGTGGGCTGGGTGTTCACGCTTTTTCCGAACTGCGCTATGCGCTTAACGGCCAATATGATCGGTTCTTGGCTGATATTGGCGTGGATGACGAAGTTGGGAATAATGGCTCGATCAATTTCTATGTTTATTTGGACAATGCGCTGTTCTATAGCAGCGGGACTGTGTCCGGCAGCAGCGCCACCCAATATGTGGATGTAGCCGTCAGCGGCGTCAATGAATTGCGGCTGATCGTGACCACTGGGGGCGACAACAATAATTATGATCACGGCGATTGGGCCAACGCGCGTCTGCTAAAGGCAGTGACGGCGCCGCCGACAGCCACCCCATCGGCCACATCTACTTCTACACCGACGGCCACCAATACGCCAGCACCCACAGCCACGTCCACGCCCACCGCACCGCCCGGCGCCCAGGTGGTTGATGTGCAGGTCATCAGCAGCAGTGATGATGCCGAAGAACTTCTGGCCAATGGCAGCGTTACGCTAAATAGCCAGGCGCTTGACCTGGGCGTTTCGCAAAGCCAGATGCAAGCCGTGGGCGTACGCTTCCGCAGCCTGGCCATCCCACAGGGCGCCACCATTGTGGATGCCTATATTGAATTTGTGGCCGCGGCTGCATCTGCGGGCGCTGCTTCGCTGGAAATCTATGGCCACGCCATTGATGATTCAGCGCGCTTCCGGCAAATCACGGGCAATATTTCCACCCGCGCGCGCACAAGCAAGGTAGAGTGGCCCAATGTGGCGCCCTGGACCGCCGAGCAAAAGTATCGCACGCCTGGCGTCAAGACGATTGTGCAGGAAATTATCACGCGCCCGGGCTGGCTGAGCGGCAACAACATCTCCTTCATTTTCCTAGGCAGCGGAACGCGTACCGCCGGCAGCTATGACCGCGGTTGGTTCTCGGCGCCGCATCTGGTCATCACCTTCATCCCGCCAGCCCCACCCACCGCTACGCCCACAGCCACATCCACATCCGCGCCTCTCCTGCTACACCTGTCGCCAGTGTGCCGGTCATCGGGCGCGCTTGCCACCGGCGCTGCCCACAATTCGCCGACACCCCCGACCCTGGCGGCCACACCAACTGTACCATCGGCCACGGCCACGCCAGGTGAAGCTACGCCCACCTTGTCGCCATCACCAACCGCAGGTGGCGCGAACACGCCCACGCCATCCGATACGCCAGAACCACAGCCCACTGGCAATACGGCGTTGGACGCCATTCAGACCTATCTGCTTCTCAACGACGTTGCGCGATGGCGTTGTCTCGCCGGGCGACACGTTGCTTGTGCAAACCACCATCGTCAACATTGGCCCGGTTCCCGCTGTAGCCGTTTCGCTCGCTGAAACATATGACGACCACATGACTCTCGTCCCCGGTACGGTGCGCATTTTTGAAGGCGGTGAATTGCGCGATGAGCAGCTCAACCGCACCGATTTTCCTATTCCGGCGGGCAGCATCGGCGCCGGTCAGGAATACCTGGTTATGTTTCAAATGCTGCTGGCGGCGAACATCCCGGACGGTGTAACATCGCTGGAAATGCAGGGGCGCATAGAGGCGCAAAACGCGCCCACTATTCTCACGCGTAATTCCACGCTGGACCGTGACAACCGCCCCACGATTATTCTGTTGGGTCAGGAGAGCGCGTTTAACAAACAGCAATATTTGCCCATCGCGGCGCGCTAGACCACACGGTACAAAATTTTCCAATTTAACGCAAAAGGCGCAAAAGGCGCAAGGGACGCAAGAGAATTTCAATTGCGTCTTTTTGCGTCCCTTGCGCTTTCTTTTGCGTTTATACTACCTCTATCTCAAAGTTCCCCATCTTTAAAAGCACGAGTTCACATGCCGCTTTATCTCATCCGCCACGCTCACACTCAGGCGCGCTCTGGTGATTTTCCAATGCCACCGCCTGGGCGCTTTCAGCGCAGGGCCAACAGCAGGCAGAGGCCTTAGCGCAGGCCCCGTTTTGGCCACAGGTGGATCGCGTTGCGCTCAGCCGCGAAGCCAAGACGCGCCTGACCATTGAACCCGTGTTGGCGCAATACAATCGGCCCCTACACCGATAGCCGTTTCGATGAGCTGAGTCGCGGCGGCTGGACCGATGATTACACGGCGCAAGTGGCGCAAGCCTTTGCCGAACCGCACAAACCAGCCGGCGAATGGGAAAGCGCAGCCGCCGCCCTACAGCGCTTTTTGACCGGAATCGACGCCCTCCTAAATGCACATGCTGAGGAGACGATTGCCCTCGTCGGCCGGCCTCACCTGCTTCCCATTTATTTGCTGGGTCAACCCACCGTACATTTGAGCGACTGGCAAAATCTGCCCTTCGCCGCCGTCGCCCTTGCCGCGCCAGAAGCCCGCCGTCTGCTTAGTGATTTCCAACCGGTCCGCTTATGACGGGCGCGGAACTATCCCTGTTTGGCAAAAATGGTTCAGCCGCCATCCATGCCCCTATTATCACGCCACTTTTATTTGCCTTCTCTATTATCAGGACACCGCAACGGTGTTGACGATATAGGCGTCAGTCTCGCTTGGTGAATCCGGCTCCATTTCTCTGCCGTTGCGATCTACCGATTATCACCCCTTTCTCGGGGTGCGGAAACCGGCAGCCAACGCGGCAATCCCCTCCCCGATTTCGTCCGGTGTGTTATAGCCATAGCTCAAGCGCATGTAGTTCTGACCGGAGCGGCGATCGGCCGCGTAACTTGTGCCGGGCGAGTAGCTCACATTGTCCTGGGCGAATATCTGGGCGCGCGCTGGAACCACATTGACGTGATCGGCAAACTTCACCCACATAGAGAGCCCGCCGTCGGGCCGCACCCAGGCGGCGTCATCGCCAAAGTTTGCGTGCAGCGCCTGGTCCATGGCGTTGCGGCGAGCGCGCTGAATGTCGTTGATCTGCTCGATGTGGCTGCTCAGATGCTCCAGGCAAAAACGATGGACGGCCAGCGACACAAAGAGCGGCACGGGACCGCCGCTCTTGCTGAGCATGGCGCGCTCCAGCAGCGGGCGCGGGCCGGTCATGTAGCCCATGCGCATGCTGGGCGCAATGGTTTTGGAAAAGGTGGAAATGTAGATCACGCGCTGACTCTCATCCAGCGTGTAGAGCGGCGGCAGCGATACGCCGTCATAGCGCAGATCGGCATAGCTGTCGTCTTCCAAAATCAAGATGTCGTAACGCTGCGCCAGCTCCACAATGGCGCGCCGCCGTTCCAGGCTGATGCACCAGCCCTGCGGGTTTTGAAAGGAGGGCACCACGTAGATGAGCTTGATGGGTTTGCCCTCGCGCTGGGCCTGCAAAATGGCCGCTTCCAGCGCATCGGGGGCCATGCCCTCGCCATCGGTGGGCACGCCGCGCACGTCGGCGCGATAGCGGTACATCTGCCCCAGCCCGCCGGCATAGGCAAAGTCATCGGTCAGCACCACATCGCCGGGATTGATCAATATCTCCAGCGTCAGCGAAATGCCCTGTCCAGCTCCTGCCGTCAGGAAAACATCGCTGCCGTCCACGCGCATATTGCGGTCGCGCTGCAGCTTGGCGGCAATAAATTGGCAGAGCGGCGCATAGCCTTGGATGCCGTGATAATAGGCCAGATCGGTCCCTTCGGCGGCCAGGGCGTCGGCCATCACATCGCGCAGCTCGGGCCAGGGTATAGAGGCCGGGTCGGGGTAGGCAATGGCAAAATCATACTTGGCCCGGTTGCTGTCCCACATGGGCCTGGGGTCGGGGGCGTGGGTGGAAAATAAGCGGTCATACATTGGCTGGGTCATGCCGAGATCCTTCCCAATAAAGAAGATTGAAAAACCACGAAAACAGAAGAAAATTCATCAAGAACTCGACCCAATTATAAACCATGTCTTGGCGAACAAAGCAGAGTCAACCGCGGCGGAATGTACATATGCTTTCCCCACCCATCTACCGACGTGGTACAATAATGGCTGAGATCGCATCTTAACAATCAAACCCGAACTTCTTCACATTTCCTGAATAAGTTTCCGGTATCCTGAGCACAGACGAAATGGAACACAGGTTTAAGAGATTTACGCAGACTATTTTGATCAAAGCATCAGTCTGAATCCAATCAATCAGTTCGATCAGTGTTCCATTTTTCGCAAATGACGAAATAGGTTCAAATTTGGCGCAGATGGTTGCGCCTTACGTTCTAAGGAGACGGAAATGTTAACTCGTAACAAAGTAACCGGTTTGATTTTAGGCGGCGTGGCGGCCCTGGGCATTACGGTTGGCGCCACCACCGCCTTTGCGCAGAGCACAGACATCACCACTTCACCGGCGCAAGCAGCGGTGGGTGAAAACACCCTTGTCGCCAATGACCTGGCCCCGCGTGGTCCTGGCTTTGGCGCCCGCGGCGTAGTGGGGGGCGAAATTCTGGCCAATGCGCTGGGCATTACGCAGGCTGAATTGCAAACCGCCATGCACAAGATTCCCGAACTGGCTATTGCCAAGGCGGTGGCGAATGGCGACATTACCCAAGAGCAGGCCGACCAGATGGCGCAGGGCCGCGGTATGCGGGGGTTGATGGGGCTGAATGTCGACCTGGACCAGGATGCGTTGCTGGCCGAAGCGCTAGGCATTACACCAGAAGCGCTGGCCACCGCCCGCGACAATGCCATTCCCATGGCCGTAGAGGCTGGCCTGTTGACCCAGGCGCAAGCCAATGATCTGCTGGTGCAGAAGATGATTCGCGATGCGGTGACCAAGGCCCGCGAAGATGCGCTGAAACAGGCGGTCGAACAGGGTCTGTTGACGCAGGCCCAGGCGGATCGCATGTTGGAACAGGAGCGCGGTTTGGGCGGCCCCGGCTTTGGCGGTGACTTTGGCGGCCCCGGTTTTGGCGGTCGCGGGCGCGGAATGCAGGGCATGCCCGGTATGGGCGGCAACTTTGGCCCCGGCATGCAGCAGGGACCGGGTATGCAACAAGGCCCCGGCATGCGAAATGGCTTTGGCGGCCAGCCCGGCTTTGGCCCCGGCACCCAGCAGCAACAGCAGCAGCAGCAAAACAACGGCCAGAGCACCTTCCCCGTTGCGCCCGACTCCACCCCGGGGCAGAATAGTGAGCTGTAGTCGAGAGTACAGAGATTAGGCTAATTGACAAGGTGACCGGGTGACACGGTGAATTCACCCGGTCATCTTGTCATCTTGTCATCTTGTCATCTTGTCATCTTGTCACGGTAACGAGACAGCTTCCAAAGCCAGATACCATTTCCCCAACCGCGATCCAAGAAGCCATGGCCAAAACAATCCTTGTGGTAGACGATACAAAGAGCCTGCGTACGCTGGTCAGCAGTTATTTGACGCAGGAGGGCTTTCGGGTGGTGACCGCCACCAACGGGCAGGAAGCGCTCTATGTGGCGCGTGAGGAAAAGCCCGATCTGATCATCCTAGATCTGATGATGCCCGAGATGGGCGGCTATGAATTTATGCGCGCTTACAGCCGCGATAAAGATACGCCCATCATTATTTTGACGGCCAAGGTGGAAGAGCATGAAAAGGTATTGGGGCTGGAACTGGGTGCGGATGACTATGTGACCAAGCCGTTCAGCCCGCGCGAATTAACGGCGCGGGTGCGGGCCGTGCTGCGGCGGCTGAGCAAGGAAAATGCCGCCAATGGGAGCAGCAGCATTTTGCGGGCGGCCGATATTGTCATGGACAAGGACGCCCATTCGGTGATGGTGGGCGAGCAGGAAGTGACGCTGACCCCTTCGGAATTTGAGATGCTGGCAGTTTTTATGGCTTCACCCGGCCGCGTCTTTTCACGCATGGACCTGCTGGAGCAGCTGCAAGGCGATGCTTACGAAGGGTACGAACGCACCATTGACGTGCATATTCGCAATCTGCGCGCCAAGATTGAACCAAACACCCGCGACCCGCGCTATATTGAGACCGTCTACGGCGTGGGCTATCGTTTTGCGACCAAGTAAAGAGTCGAATCATGTTGCGTTCTTTAGGGCTAAAACTGACGCTGGCGTTTCTCATCGTCGCTATCCTGAGCGTGGCGCTGGTCGCCATCTTGATCGGCCAACGCACCATGACTGAGTTCAATCAATTTGTCGGCGACCGTTTCCAACATACGCTGGTGGAGCAGCTCACCGACTATTACGCCAATAACGGAAGCTGGCGCGGTCTGCTAGATGAGCGGCGCCGCGGCCCCGGACCGCGTTTTTTGCGCACCCGTCCCGATATGGCCGGCATTATTCTGTTGGATGCCAACAAAAAGGTCGTATTCAGCAACCTGCCTGGCGACGTCAACGGCGCGCCCCTGCCCAATGGCGCCTATCACGATGTGGCTTTGCAAGTGAACAACCAAACTGTGGGCTGGCTGCGTCTCGACCTGCCGCCCGCGAATCGGGCGCTGATCGCCGGTTCACCCGAGCTGGCGTTTTTGAATCGCGTGCGGATCGCCACTATTTTGAGCGTTGTGGCGGCCAGCTTACTGGCGGTTTTGTTGGGCTGGCTGCTCGCCCGCGCCATCTCCAAACCGGTGCGCGAATTGACGCTGGCCACGCAGGCGGTGGCGCAGGGCCAATTGGGGCATCAAGTCACCATTCGTTCCCATGATGAAATTGGGCAATTGGCCGCCTCTTTTAACCAGATGAGCTGCGATCTGGCCCGCGCCACCCAATTGCGCCGCCAGATGACGGCCGACATTGCCCACGATCTGCGCACGCCGCTCAGCGTGATTTTGGGCTACACCGAAGCGCTCAACGACGGCAAGCTGGCGGGCGATTCTGAAATCTACGAGACGCTGCACAGCGAGGCTCAACACCTGAACCACCTGATCGACGACCTGCGGCTGCTTTCATTGGCAGACGCCAAAGAGCTGCCGCTCAACCTGGACGAAATCGAGCCCGCCGAGGTTCTGCAACGCGCGGCCGCCGCCCACCAGATGCGCGCCCAGCAGGCCGGCGTGGCGCTGGAAGTAGATGCGCCCCCTGGCTTGCCTGCCATCATTGCTGACCCGGAGCGGCTGGCCCAAGTGTTGGGCAACCTGATTAACAATGCTATCCGCTATACCGAGCCAGGCGGCGCTATCCGCCTGCGGGCCGCGACGCAGGGCAACACGGTGCGGCTGCAAGTGCAGGACAGCGGCGCCGGCATCGACCCCACCGATCTCCCCTACATTTTTGACCGCTTCTATCGCGGCGATAAAGCGCGCCAAAACAGCGGTGAATCCGGTCTGGGCCTGGCCATTGCCAAATCCATTGTGGAAGCCCAGGGCGGGATCATCACCGTCGAGAGTACCCCCGGCGCCGGCAGCACATTTACCTTGGCCCTGCCGACCGAACCCGTTTAACCCCCAGATCATTCAAATAGCGGAGACTGCGAGGCACGGCTTCAGAAAACTCCGCTTTTACAGTCGAGTAATCAGCCGTGCGTTGCAGCCGTAGCGTTCTTATTTGAAAAGTATTACGTTTAACCCACTGTTTTTGCGAAATTATTTTCATGTTGTCTGTGGCTGCCAGATGCGGCTTTGGCGCGCCTCAAAAAAGCCTTGATTGGTCGGCCGCATGCGCCGCATTTCGATGGACTTGATGGTGGTGGGGCCGCCGTACGTGTACATGTTGAGCCCGCGCGCCGCTTGATAATCCATGTGGGCGGTCACCAATGCCTGGCGCTCATTGGCAAAGACTTCCACCAGATATTTGTCGATAAAGATGCACAATTCCAGATCTTCATCCGGCGCCAGATCGGCGGCGGCAAAAGGGGCTTCGGTCTCGCCGACGCGCAGCGTGCGCGTCTCCGGGTGCAGCAGAATGGGCAGCCCGGCGTGCTGTTCGTCGGCAAAAAGCTGGAAACCAAAGCGTTTGCGCTGCGCCTGCTCATGCGCTACGGTGATGCGAATTTCTAGTGCGTCACTTTCCAATGTAGCGATCTGCTGGATGGCGGCGCTGCTGTGGGGCTGCACCGGCGGCGTCACCGTGATGTTGCGCAAGATGGTTGGCTCGCCGTTGTAGAGCGTTGATAGCTCGCGCAATGGGCGGATGCGCAGGCTGCCGTCGGCGGCCAACCTCAGCTCGCGCGGCAGCGACTGGATCGATTTGAGGTTGATATCCGCGTGCAGCGTGGTGAGCCAGGCCCACATGACGCGCCGACCGTCGGGTGTGAGCACGCTCTCCGGCGCAAAGAAGTCGCGATAGTTGGTCTCGTAAATGGACTGGGTGGGGCGGCGCCAGTTCATGCGGCCGTGGTGCTCGGGCACAAACTGTTCGGCCGCGGCATCCCAATCACCCAAATAGTAGCGGCAGCCAAAGGGGTGGCTGATGCAGAGCAGCATCCACTTATCCCCCAGCGGAAAGAAGTTGGGGCAGGAGATGTCTTCGCCAATGGCTACGTCGGTCATTTCGTGGCGCAGAAAGTCGCCGACCAGCGTCCAATTTTGCAGATCGGGCGATTTGATCAGAGGCGGGTTGGGACCGCCGGAGATGGCATAATAGACATCGCCAATCCGAAAACAGTCGGGGTCCCAGTGGTATATCTCCGGCTCCGCCCCGGCCGCGGTTTTGGGTTCGACCGGATAGGGCTTTGCCCACGCCGATAGCATGTTGTCTTTGGCAATGGCGATTTGATTGCGCCCGGAAGCCTGGCCGTGATAGATGACCGCCGGACGGCCCTCTTTGGTCAGAAAGCCGGTGCCGCTAAACATGCCGTGGCCGGTAAAGGCCGGCTGTAGCTTGGTGAGCTGCCACGTCCAGTGCAACATATCCGGGCTGGTGACGTGGACAAAAGAGAACGACGTGCCACCCCGCCACGGATGGCGCAGGATATAGTGCAGATGATAGAGCCCGTCCAGATAAAAGGCCGCATTGGGGTCGCCGGGCGCGCTGTCGCCGCCGGGGTGCATCAGGTGGTAGTGCAGGGCCAGTTCGTCGGTGATGAGGGTGGGGTCTTGATCAGCCATGAAGGGGCTCCGCGAAGGTATGATTGTACTGAGACTACGCTCGAATCACGGTGATGCTTTTGCCCGCTGGCGAGGTTGCGGTATCAGCCGTAGTGCGCTGACTGATGTCGGGCAATCCGCTCCGTTGGTCAAAGATGACCAGCCAACCCGTCTGCAGCCCCAGGCCACTCAGATAGTTGTCTAATTGGACCAGCCCCGGTCCGAGCGGATCGAGGTCGCCATCGCGCCAGACTTTTAGTTCCATTGCCATGCGCACGTCACCATAAAAAAGGCAGAGGTCCAGCCGGCGTGAGCCGATGGCGTACTCACGTTCAATGCGTCCGTTGCCATTGACCACCCGGTGTAAAAAGGCCATCATCACCAAATGAGGCGCAATTTCGTGATATGGCGCACTGCGCAAGAGCGGTTGGCCATGCTGCCGCCAAAAGTCGAGAAAGGCATCCAGCAGTTTCTGCGGGTGGAGCGAACCATCTCTGTTTAACCAGATTGGTTGAATGGTAGGTAACGAGTCTTGGGCGCTGCTGGCCAGAACACGGGGAATGACTTCGCCGTAAATAGGATTGGCGATAGCTAAGCTGCTGCCATTGGTACGACGCACTAGTCCCAAATCGATCACATATTCCCGATCATCGAGGGGGACAAAGTCAAGAGTTCCACCCGCCAAGATTGGTTCAATCACGCTACGGACGCGCGCCTCGCGCAATTTATCTACAAGCTGGCCCAAATGCGTTTGCTGGCGCAGAATCAAAAGCTCTTTGGCCGCATTCACGTGTTCAATCTCAACCGGCTGCATGATATCCGGTACCAACTCTTCCACACAGACTTTGGCCAGCGCGTTGACCAGCCACGGTTGACCCTGCGTCAATTCAAAGATGCGCGCCAGGGCGTCTGCGGTAAACACCTGCCCCGTTTCAGATGTATGTTGACCTAGCAGCGTATGCACTTCGGCTTGGGTAAAGTTGCGCAGCGTAAAGGAGCGCACGGCAATGTTAAAGGGGCTGGGTGTGTTGAGTTGAGGCGAGCCGCCCGACTTGACTTTGTAGTCGCGCACGTCGCGCAGCCCGATAAGCGCTACCGAACTGGGAAAAGCCGTGGGGCGCAGAGGAAAGCCATCGCGCAACTGGCGCAGCACCGAGATCAGCACGTGATCCTGGAGGGCGTCGATTTCGTCGATGAGCACCACCAGAGGCAGCAGGGCGTGTACGGCCCACTCGCCTAAAAATTCGCTGATCCGCTGGCCGGCGGGCGCATCCGGCTGCCAGACCGGCGGATGATAGTTTGCAGGCAACTGAAAGCGGATGGCGCGCCGCCAGGCGCCCAGAATGGCGCGTTCAGCCAGATCGATGTTGTCGGGAAAACCGGCGCCCACTTCCATCGAAACCGTCACGCCAATGTACTGGCCCGCCGCCGTCAATTGGCGCGCCAGTGCTAACATGGCCGTGGTCTTGCCCGTCTGGCGCGGGGCGTGCAGCACAAAATAGGCTTTTTGCGCAAAGAGCCGGTCCAAATCAAAAGGGGCCAGCCGTTCGGTGGCGGGCAGCATGTAATGGTCGGTTGGGTTGCAGGGGCCGGTGGTGTTGAAGAAGCGCATGGTAGGGTGGATTATACATTGGGAGGCGATTATTAGGGAAAAGTGTTTGTGGGCTTATGGATGGCAATTGAGACTGTGCAGCGGCGCCAGCGCTTTTATGTACTATTTTACAATTTGCAGCAGATTGTGAAATAATTTACAATATCTTCCTCAACCGCAACTAGATGAAGAGAGCCCCAGCGTTTTTGAACCAAACCACGACCAATGTGAATACTGATTTCTTGGCGCCGCAGTGAATGTTTTCAGGAGGAAATGATGGCTGATATGATCAACTTTGCGTTTCCAGCAGACTTACCACAGACAGCTACTTTGCACCAACTCTTACCGATTTTGTGGCAGCGATCTGATGTGGAAGGGCTTTGGCTAGAGGGGAGTTTAGGACGGGGCAATGCCGATCTCTATAGCGATATTGACCTTTATGTGGGCGTAGTGAACCACGTATTTGATGATTGGCGTGCGCTCGATGTGGCAGCTCTCTTTGGGGAGCAATATGCAGCGCATCACTTTTCGGAGTTTGGCGAAGAGCTCATCGTTTATCACGTCTATCTGGCCGCCGGTGTGATCTATGATCTCCATATTCAGCCGCGGTCGCGCAAGTTGCCCACGTCCCAACGGCTCATGCTGGCGTGCCGCGACGACGCCTATCGTGCAGCACTATTGGCCGCCGTCCCCGACGCGCCCGAAACGGGTAACCCCATTTTTGCCCCGCAAGCGCTGGACCCCGCCACCATTCGACCGCAGCTCGTCGGCTTTTGGATGAATGCCGATAAAGGGCGCAAGGTGCTCTATCGTGGCCAAGATCTGACAAGTTACACCGGTCTCCACCTGTTTCGGCAGATGCTGACCCGGCTGCTCTTCATTGAGCAGACCGGCGCCGACTGTGGCGATTTGACCCGCCCCTCGATTCATGGTCTGAAGGCCGCCGCCGCCGTGCTCGGTGAAGCGCTTGGAGATGAGCTTGGTCTATTGATGGGGCCGCCCATGCGCAACCGGCGTGAGCTGTGGGCCGCGCAGGCGCAATTACAGCAAGAAGTGGCCCGTGTGGGGCGGGTGTTGGCCGAGCGCTATGATGTGGATTATCCGGCGGCGTTGGAGAAGATTGTTGTGGAGAATTGGGCGCGTTTTGGGGAGGAGTTTGTCAACCAGCCATAGTAGTCGGTCGGGTTGCAGGGGTCGGTGGTGTTAAAGAAGCGCATGGTGAGGTGGGTTATAGTTTTGACATTGTGGAATAGATGTTGGGTGGCTCAAGAGCGATTTGCTACAATTCTCGTGGGAACTCGTTCGTCTCCGCACCCACTATCACTGAGAATTTATCGCCATCCATCTTAAACGCAATGTCTGGAAGCTCTTCAGGTGAGGATTCCAACACACGGGAAATGGGTATGCGTACATACTTCTCGATGAACAAGCTCATCGTATCTCCGGCAGCATCTTCCAAATGTTCCCATGCTGCACTTCCTATGTAAGTCTTACCTCCTGCTGCTTCAAATGCTGATACAAGTTCATCAAGCTTCGCGTTCGGTGTTGAATCAAGTACGATTAACACAGGAACATAGCCACTTTCTCGACAATCAATCGGGAAATCTAATTCTTCACGCCAACGACCTTGGCCAGAAGCAGCGATTGTAACGCGAATTTTAATTTCATACGCATGTTTTTGGCGTATACAATCGACCTGACGGCCCTTTGTCGGCTCCGTATGTCGCCTCACAGGGCTTTTGCTTGCGCTGAATGGCACACCGCCGATAGCATGGGCAATGATTGGCTCAAATAAGTATCCAGTTTCTTGACCAGCACGATTGTCTATGTCAAACAACCATTTTCGCCAAAAAAGGAAACCTGCCAAAGCTTCTGGACTCATTTGCCCATATTGAAGCAGCGCTCTTGGGCCAACCTGTTCCATAGTTGGAATTGGCTGATGTTGTAAAATTCTGGCGTATTTTAGACGGCTTTTTTGTAGAGCAGCTAGACATGCAAAGTACGTATCTGTGTCAGGCAATGTCTGAAAAAGTCGTTCAATAAGGGGATAGAATTCAACATCAGAAAGTACCATTTTTTCAGGGTTACGCTCATCGAAAAATCCGACTTGTGGAATAGCAGTCGTAAGTATTCCCTCAATGCCTAAATCGTAAGCAATGACAAAAACAAGAAACGCACATGCTTCATCGCTCAAACCAGCTCCTAGTATTCCACCACCTGCTGCCTGTGCCCGTTCAACTAATGTTTTTTGAGCTTGCGTTAAGGCCATAATGAAAGTTGCTCCATCTGAATATTCTGATTCAGATACTGATCATAAACACGCTCTGACAACTTTCGCAAAGCAGGACTCATACCTGTAGAAGTTGTTGGAATGAATGAAAGCAATGCCCCACGCGAATAGGTATTAGAGACTTCACAATTCTGCAGATCTTTCACCAAATTATCAGCTATTGCACGTGCTAATAAGGGCGGCACAGCGTTTCCGATTTGGACAATTACTTGGTTAAGTGTTCCCGCAAAACAGAAATCATCTGGAAAGGTTTGGATTCGGGCACATTCTCTGAGAGTCAAAAATCTATCACTTATCGGATGAACAAATTCTGAGATTGCGCCACTTGTCACAGCTTTAGAAGGCTGGTCAAAAATCAATCTCCGTAAGCCTGCTGGCGCACCTCCTCGACGTTCTGATGGAGTACCGTCTTTAACTCGTCTATTTGCACGACGCTTATAGCTATCATGCCACAAATTTTGTGGGAGATTTTTCATTGTCTGCCCGGGTTTCAACAACTGAATCCGCTCTAAATCAAGCTGAGACACATCACGAACGAAATGACCAGATGGAGTTGCAGGCGGATACTGTTGTGGTTCTGGTAAGCCAGCTAGGGCATCAGATAGGGTAGGGCAGAGTGGCAAGTGGCGTGATGTATTCGAAGCACCTGGAGCCCCGTAAGCCATGAATTGAGATTGAGGAAAGGTTGGTTCCCAACCCAGACCACCTATTGCGAGAACCCGTTTTCTGTGCTGAGGGACACCATAATTCGCCGCATTAATTTTTCGTAAATGTATTCGATAACCTGCATCAATAAGTGGTTCTAGTAAATCAAAAACTCGATTTCCGTTATCAGCAGTCAAAAACCCCTCGACGTTCTCAAATACGAAAGCTTTCGGTTTCTGCTGAACAATTAATTCTGCAAATATCCTAACAAGGGTATTTCTTGTGTCGCCTGTTCTACGCATCCCAGCAGATGAAAAGCCCTGGCAAGGAGGGCCCCCTATAATTACGTCAGCCTCTTCTAAATCAATAGCCTCTGATATTTCCAACGCAGAAGCATTATCACAGAAGTTAGACTTATGAGTTTCTATAGCTGATTCATCATGGTCGATTGCCTGTACACACTTAAATCCAGCATTAATAAAACCCTGGGAAAGCCCTCCCGCTCCACAAAATAGATCAATAAATTTATAACCCTCGTCTACATTAGAACTAAGCAATGTTGAAAGCCTTCCATTGAAAAATTATTGTCAAAGTCATGGGAGCAGTATAGCAAAAATGCTAGGCAAACGCTACCTAGCAATGGTTGGAATGGTTGGTTCATTTCGCTCATTTCGAGGATTATTCTTTTTGGGGATGTTTTACGATCTCTCCATCAGCAGAAACCGCGGCGCCACCCTCGAATTCACCACATTCTCCGCCAGCGGCCAATACCCAGCCAGAATATCCAGTGCATTCTGAATCCCCGTCAAGTAAATCTCCTCACCCGCCTGCACTGAACCGGCGGCCACGTGGGGCGTCAGGATCACGTTTTCCATGCCGGTGAGCGGGGGCAATACGTTGATCATGGCGCCTGTGTCCAGCAAGCTCACGACTTCGATAGAGTTTCCTTGGTGGATCAAGGTAAGTGGTAAGAATGGACGCAGGCTTGCTTCCCCCAATTCACTGTCAGCGGCAATATAGGGATATTGTTTCGCGTTACGCATAATCTTCTGCTTTCGATTCTTGCAATACTTTTAGCATGGTAGCAGCAGCATCAAAAGCATCATAAGGGGACTAAATTGGATACGAAACGCCGGGTTGAATAAGCGCGCCTTCCTCTTGAGCCAATTCTGAAACCAAAAACTGCATGATGAACAATTTTTCGCCACGCTTGAGTTTCCGCAGTTCCGGCAATATTTGAGTCATTTCCATCGGATTTGATTCCTTATCTTCGAACGAATCACACATCGGTGATGGCGGAGGAAATATGATTACGCAACCTCCAGAAACACCTTGGGGTGCTGTTCGGCAATGCGCAAGAGAGACTTTGCCGGCCCACTTGGCTCACGCCGCCCCTGCTCCCAATCTTGCACTGTGCGCAAGCTTACACCCATCATACCTGCAAAAGCGGATTGGGATGGCTTTAACTTGCGCGGGGAGGGCTTACTCAGTTCCCCCATGCGCAGCATTCCCTTGCCGGCTTTGAAAGCTTTGACCTCTTGTAGGCCCTCCAGTATTTCCATGCCGATATCTCGCTCAGACATTCTTGATTTCCTCCGCAATTGTCTCGAAATGCTTAAGCAGCAACAAGATCGGCTTCACCTCTTGGTTCTAGAAACGCAAGAACGATCTTCTCTTCCGGCACGCCGCGTTTGATTAGCTCGTGGACAATTCCTTGCTCAATGCCGTCATATTCGATGTAGACTTTATCGTTATGCAACGTAATGTAGATCAGGTTGCCCCGCACGCGCACCCCGATCCCAGCCTGACTGCATGAGGGCATAATGATCCTGCTGCTCATCGAATACAGTATCCAGGCGGATGGCGCCATGCGAAGGGCGCAACCGCGATATTTGTTGATCACATCTTTTACAATTTCTCGATAGGGCGTGTGGTATCCACTTTTTCACCTCACATTGTTCTATATCAACCACTAGCAATTGCAGAGGCAGATCGTTGATTACCAGTTCGCCAATCGGCTCTGTAAATAATTCACGGTATGCTTTATCAGGAATTGCCAAATAGACGTGACGTTCAGGGTCAACCTGATTGAGCAGGAGCCGGTATAGCACATACTGACCAATCGCTTGTTCCAGTTCAACGATGACCGATTGACCACGCAATTCTTTAATCTCCACTGCAATCCGCAGATTGGCGCGTGGCGCCAATAAAATTGCCGACAATTCCTTGGCTTTCTTCGGCGCCTAAATCGACAAACAGAAAACGTTCACCATAAGCAATCACATACGGATCATCTGTGATTTCCCAGCCATCTTTGACCAGGGCTTCCTTAACTGCATCGTGAATTGCGTCTCTTTGCGCCATGCCGAAATTATATCACATTCCTGTGAAGGCGCCGAACGTTCATTTTGAGGGTGATTAAAGCAGGAGAGGCTTTTTATGATCGCTGCATTAAAGGAAACCGCGGCGCCACCGTCGGATTCACAACATTCTCCGCCAGCGGCCAATAGCCGGCCAAAATATCCTGTGCATTCTGAATCCCGGTCAAATAGATCTCCTCCCCTGCCTGCACCGAACCCGCCGCCACGTGGGGCGTCAGGATCACGTTTTCCATGCCGGTGAGGGGGTGCAGGCGCGGGGGGAGCTGTTCGGCAAAGACGTCGATCATCTCGTAGGTGTCGATGCCGGCGCCGGCCAGGCGGCCTTGTTGGAGGGCGTCGATGAGGGCGGCTTCGTCTACCAACGCGCCGCGCGTGGTGTTGATGAGAATGGCCGTGGGCTTCATTTTGGCCAAGGCGGCGGCGTCGATCATGTGGTAGGTGGCGGCGTTGAGGGGCAGGTGCAGCGATACGAAATCTGATTCGCGCAAAACTGTGTCCAGGTCGGTCATGGTGACGCCCAGGGCGTCGGCGTCATCGGTGGGAGCGTTTTTGTTGTTGCGCGTAGCCAGCACTTTCATACCAAAGCCGCGCGCCCGCTGCGCCGTGTGGATGGCGCTGCGCCCAAAGCCGACCAGCCCCAGCGTCGTCGTGCTGAGGCGCTGATTGGTGGCCACGGCCCGCCGCGCGCGGACCATATCCCCCGCGGCCATGGCGTTTTGGGCCACCGTCAGCTTGCGCGCCAGGCTGAGGAGCATGGCCATGGTGTGGTCGGCCTGCTCTTCAATGCAAAAGTAGGGTGTGTTGGTCACCACAATGCCCAATTCGGTGGCGCGTGCTACGGCGATCTTGTCCGTACCGGTGCCTTGGCGCGAAATGGCCCGGCAGCGCGGCATGGCGTCGATGACCGCCGCCGGCAGCGAAGTGCCAATCAGCACCACAATGTCGGCATCCTGCACCAGCGGAATCATCTCCGCCGGCGCTTCGGCGTCGACCACCGTCAGCGGCAGACCGGCCGCGGCGTAGGCCGCAATTTCCTTGGCGCTGGGATGAAAGATGGGGGCGGTCAAACGGATAATCTTGTACATGGTTTCTTTCGATTCTGAAAATTGTACGCGGATGCACGCGCATAAACGCAGATGAAGAAGTTTCAAATCTGCGCAAATCCGCGTGCATCCGCGTACAAAATTTATCGCCATCAACTATTACCCAGGCCGGCACACCGGCCTGTCCACGAACAAACCAATCGTAAATCGTACATCGTAATTCGTAAATCCTCACCCCTTCGTCGCCCCCGCCGCAATCCCGCTCACAAAGCGGTCCGTAAAGAAGAAATAGAGGATGGCCACCGGAATTGACGAGAGTGTGGCCGCCGCCATCAGCGGCCCCCAGGAAAACCAGTCGCCGCCGGCAAAGGCGCCCACCACACCGTTGGTGAGCATCTTATTCTGGTCGCCATTCACAAAGACAATGGAATAGAGCAGCTCATTCCATGAGGCGGTGAACGAGAAGATGGCCGCCGTTATGATCCCCGGCCACGACATGGGCAGCGTAATGCGCCAAATGGCGCCGATGCGGCTGGCGCCGTCTACCATGGCGCACTCTTCGGGCTCGTGCGGCAGATTGGCAAAGTAGCCGCTCAAGAGCCAGGCGCAAAAGGGAATCAGGTTGGTCGGATAGGTGATCATCAGCGCCGGTAAACCGCCCAGCAGCCCCCAGTTGTTTAGAATTTGGGCCAGCGGCACAAAAAGGAAGCTGCGCGGCGCCAGATAGGTGACAAAGACCAGCGTGCCCGCCAGCGCCGCCCCGCGGAAGCGCAGCCGCGCAATGGCGTAACCGGCCATCACCGAGATGGTGACCGAGATGAGGGTAGTCACCGCCGAAACCAATAGCGTGTTGCCAAACCAGGTGGCATAGAGGGGCGTGCGGAACAATTCGGCATAATTGGCCAGCGTCGGGTTGCGCACGACCAGAAAATTGCCCGTAAAATCATAGATTTCGATCTCAAACTTGAACGACGTGATCAGCCCCCAATAAAAGGGGAAGAGCAGAAAGAAGCAGACCACGCCCACGAAAATGTAGAACGGGATTTCGCGGCGCACAACGTGCAGAAGTCGCGACCGGTTCATAGTGGCTATACCCCTTTAGTGAACATGCAGAAACACCTTGTAGAATTACACCTGTCAGGTCTCCGAGACCGGGCAGGTGTGGCCGTCAACATATTAGAGCGTATTCCGATTTATTTTGCTCGCGTGTGACAAGAGGAAGGGATGACAAGATGACCACGGCGATTTCATCCTGTCATCCTGTCATCTTGTCATCCTGTCATCTTGTCATCCTGTCCTATCGTCATCCTGTCCTATCGTCATGTTAAATCGGCATATCGTCTATCCCAATCGATTATTTAGCGCGGTAGCAAACAGAACTCACGTTTGCTGACGACGCACGCTATAGAGCGAGACGATAACCAGCACCACCAGCAGGGGGAACATGGTCATCGTCACCGCGGCGCCCAGACCCACGCGACCCGCATTGAGCGTTAGGGTATAGGCGGTGAGCGAAAAGATGGTGGTGGCGTTGTTGGGACCGCCTTTGGTGAGCAGAAAGGGCAGGTCAAAGTCACCGAGCGTGCCGATGGTGGAGATGAGCACCACAATGATCACAACCGGCGAAATCATGGGGAAGATAATGCGCCAAAAGGAGCCCCACGCGCTGGCGCCATCAATGCGGCTGGCTTCAATGATTTCAGTGGGCACAGACTGAATGGCGGCCAAAAAGGTGATGCCAAAAAAGGGTACGCCGCGCCACACGTTGACCAGGATCAGCGAGCCCATGGCCCAACGTTCGCTGAGTAAAAAGGGCAGCGGCTCGGCCAGCAGCCCCAACTTGGCCACCAGCACTTCGTTGAAGATGCTAAAGGTTGGGTGCAGAATCCACGACCAAATCATGGTGCTGAAAACGGTGGGCATAATCCACGGCAGCAGCATGAGCGCCCGCACCACGCGTTGGCCATAAAACGGGCGGTTGAGCATCACGGCTAGGATCAGCCCGCCGCCAAATTTAAAGAGCAGGGCCAGCGCCGTGTACACCAGTGAGTTGGTGACCGTACTGGCAAAGAGGTTGGTCTGCAAGAGCCGCGTATAGTTTTCCAGCCCGACAAAGTGGGCGGGCGCACCAATCTGTTTGTCGGTAAAGCCCAGATAGACGGCATAGCCAAAGGGATACGCCATCATGATCAGCAAAAAGAGCAAGCCGGGCCCCAACATAATGTAGCCCAGCGAACTTTCCTGGTGCAGCAGGCGCGCGAGAAGAGACCGCCATGAATTTGGTTGTGTAGGACGGATGGAAGCCATTGGATGTCTGAAACGTTCTGTAGAGGCTACTAGGTCAAAACCCGACTAATTGTAAACACGGATGGGGAAAACATGGATTCTTTTCATAAAACATCCGTGTTCCCCCTATCCGTGTTTACATGCAATCGCAGTTTTACGCCAGCAACTCCAGGTCTTCAATATCCTTCAGCACCGTGTCCAGCGCGCTGCGGGCGTCGCCGGTTGAGCAGGCCTGCGAGAAGAGCTTGCCAATCAGCACTTTGTCCTGAATCAGCGCTGCCAATTTGCTCTGGCTGGGCAGGGCATAGCCAGCCGGCAGGGCAATGCGGAACATATCGCGCGCAATGGCCAGCTTGGGGTCTTCCGGCCAGACGGGTGCGTCGGCATAGTTGGGCAGCAGCGGCAGGATGTAGCCTTGACCGGCTTTATAGAATTCGCCAAAGTTCGCCATGGATAGGAATGCCCGCATATAGTCCGTGGTGGCATCCAGTTCAGCCCCGGTTGTGTTATTCAAAACACCCCACCAAGGAAGCTGCCCATAGCCAAAGCGCCCACCCGGCCCCTGGGGCGGCAAGGCGTGATTCATGGCCTCGGCCAGTTCGGGATTGGTCTCTTTGGCCGGTAGATAGATGGTGTTGACATTGGCCGTCATAGAAATTTCGCTGGCCAGGAAGGCCGCGTTGTTATCCCCATCGGCATAACCGACCTCACCCGGATCGCCGGCATCGTTGTGCAACTGAATGGCAAATTCCAGTGCGGCCAGCGTCTCTTCGCTATCCAGCGCCAGCGAGCCATCCTCGTTAAACTCTTTGCCGCCAAAGGCCCACAGCACCAGTCGCGGCACGCCATTGCCGTCACCGCCGGCCTGGTCCGAGAAGGTCATGCCATAGGGGCGGCCTTTGTCTTTGAGCAGCTTGCCCACCACCAGCGCCTCTTCCCAAGTGTCGGGGAAGACGTCGTAGCCCTCTTCCTGGAACCAATCCTGGCGATAGTTGATAAACCAGTTGTGTTGCCCAATGGGAACGCCGAGCCATTTGCCGTCGCTGGTCATCTGATAGGGACCGGCCGGCACATATTCGCCGCCTTCATCCTCTAACTCT
>JAWKON010000049.1:0-67539 GCA_041391125.1 Caldilineaceae bacterium | reverse complement strand
TTCCCTTTTCCGCTGGAAGTGCAGTGGCAAGATGAAACGGCTGTATTGGTGGTGGCGCTATCCACCGGCACCGGGCAACGCGTCACCGCCCCGTTCCAGGTGGAAGCGGGCGTTGCCGTCGCCACAGCCACTTCTGCCCCATCCACGGCGACAGCAACCGCTGCGCCGACTGCTACGCGTACACCAACCCCCCGCGTCGTTTCTGGCAATACGGTCACCGTCTTGTCGCCTGGGTTGAATGTGCGCAGCGGTCCTGGCGGCGGTTACGCATCGATTGCCGTAGTGACGCAAGGCGACGTGTTGACCGTAATTGGCCAAAACAGCGACGGCTCCTGGATTTTGGTGCGCCTGCCGAATGGCGTCGAAGGCTGGGTGGCCAGCACGTATACCACCTATGGCTATACCGGCCCGGTGGTGACGCCGCAACCGCAGCCTAGCCCGACGGCGACACCCTATCGGTCACCCACCCCAACCAGCACCTCGGCCACCACAATCACCGAATGGCGCGGTGAATATTTCCCGAACCGCGATCTGGCCGGCGCGCCGGTGCTGACGCGCAACGATGCCAATATCGACTTTAACTGGGGCAGCGGTTCGCCCGCCTCTAATATTGGCAGCGACAACTTCTCGGTACGCTGGACCCGCAACCTCTACTTTGACGGCGCCGCGTACCGCTTCCACGCCGTTGTGGACGATGGCGTGCGCCTGTGGGTGGACAACAATCTGGTCATTGACCAGTGGTGGGACAACAGCGAGCGCGAGGTGACCGGCGACATCGGGCTGGGCAGCGGCAACCATGACGTGCGCGTGGAGTATTATGAACACAACGGCGACTCGCGCATTGTGGTCTGGTGGGAGCGCATTGATACCGGTTCTGGCAGCTATCCAGATTGGAAGGGTGAATATTGGACCAACCGCCATTTGGACGGCAACCCGCGCATTGTGCGCAATGACCGTGATATTGATTTTAATTGGGGCAACGGCTCGCCCGATGGCGCTATTCCCCGCAATAATTTCTCGGCCCGCTGGACGCGCCGCGTGCGCTTTGACGATGGCCTCTACCGCTTCTACGTGCGCGCTGATGATGGCGTACGCGTCTGGGTGGATGGCGAGCGCATTATTGACGAATGGCACGACAATTTGGCCGATGAAACCTACATCGCGGACCGGGAACTGGACGGCCGCGAGGATGTGCGCGTCGAATACTATGAGCGCGAAGGCGGCGCGCTGATCGATTTCTGGTGGGAGCGCATTCATCCGACCACGACCCCCACCAGTACGCCCGTGGCGCCAACGAACACGCCGACACCGACTTCGACGATTGTAGTGGGGCCCACCAATACTCCACCACCAGCGGCCACACCGACGCCCACCTTTATTCCGCCAACGCCGACTTATACACCGGCCCCTTCCGCCAATGTGCAGCCCGGTAACGCTACCGTCGGCACCATGATTACGGTGAGCGGCGGCGGCTATCCGCTAATGCGGCGGTGTGCATTTGGAAACGCGTTGCTGAGTGTCAGCGCCGCCGCGGTGGACTTGCCGGTCTATGCCTCGACCCGCAAACGGACGGCAACGGCAATTACAGCGTCACCTTTGCCATGCCGGCCACCTGGAAAGATGGCCGGCCCATTGGCGACGGCCAATTGTTGATTCTGGTGGCTACGGCGGACTTGAGCTATCAGTCCACGGCAGTGCTGACCTTTGCCGTGGCGCCGACGGCTACGCCGCTGCCCACGGACACGCCGGTCCCGCCGACCGATACACCCGCGCCGCCGCCTACAGAGACGCCGACGGAGACGCCGGTGCCGCCGACCAATACGCCTGGCCCAACACCAACACCGGCGCCACCCACGGACACACCGGTCCCGCCGACCGACACGCCCGCGCCGCCGCCCACGGATACACCGCTGCCCGCGCCGACCGATACGCCGGTTCCGCAGCCCTTTGCGGCCATCGCGCCCAGCGCTGGTGGACCAGGTACGCAGATCAGCGTCAGCGGTGGCGGCTTCCCGGCCAATGTGCCGGTGGCAGCCTACTTAGGCGCCTTCACCGGCAGCATCGATCCGGCCCAGTTCCCCACCGGCTATACCTCGACTGTGACCGATGGGAATGGCAACTATGCCATGTCGTTCCAGGTGCCTGCCACCTGGCCGGACGGCACGCCGCTGGAAACCGGCAAGATGGTCGTTCTGGTGGCCACCGGCGACTTCAGCCTGCGCGCCTCGGCCCTGTTCGACTACATTGCACCGACGCCCACGCCGTAACGTGGGAGTAAGGAGTAGGGATTAGGGAGTAGGGATACATGCACCCGCCTAATCCCTACTCCCTAATTCTTAATCCCCAATCCCCCGAAACTTTTCTCTACCCCCTGCGTACTGCTATACAAGTCAGATAAAATCGAAATCTGATACAGAATTCAGGAGAAAATAATGAACGCAGAAAATAAGACCGAAAATAGCAATACAAACGAACGCACTTGGACCGAGGAGTTTGAAGTAGTAGGTAGCCAACTGGTCTCACGCGTGAAAGAACTGATTGCCGAGGGCAACGTGCGCCGCATGATCATCCGCAAGCCCAGCGGCGCTAAATTGCTGGAGATTCCGTTGAATGCAGGCGTGGCGGTGGGCGGCTTTATGATGCTGGCCATGCCGTGGCTGCTGGCGCTGACCGCCATCGCCGCTCTGGTGGCCGAGTTCAAAATCGAAGTCGTGCGCACCGAAACCAAGACCGATACCAGCGCCCAAGCGGAAAACAAGCCCGTTTCCGAGATTCCGATTGCGCGCCAAGAGAGTTCGGGCGAATCGGTATAATAATCCTCGGCTGCTCCTCTCAGCGATAACAATTGAAAATAAAAACAGCCTCGCAATTCCGACGCGAGGCTGTTTTATTTCAGAAAGGTATTCTAAAGCTATGGTAATTTGTGACTAGCCGCTGATAAGGCTTAGGAACAATGCAGCAACGATAAGGTACACCACCGCGGAAAGGATAGAAACACCGCCGGCTAATAAATACTTGGCAAAACCGTTAATGTTAGAGCGAAATATCTTTGAATTTACAGAAAACCCAATTGCTCCAGCGATCCCCCCCAACGCGCCGCCAGCGAATACAAGCGCCATAGGCAGCCCGCACCAAATCAACGCGTACCATTTCAGTGGTTCAACTATGTGGATAGCCTGCCCATCGACCACTAACTGGGGTATGTCAAAACTCCCCAATCGCTGTTTCCACGTTGCGGTTACTTCTTGCCCATTGTCGCGACGTAAAAGCATTTGACCCCACTTAGGCCCTTTGGGGGCGGGGGATCCATTTAGGAGCAACTTTGCACCGGAGAACGCTCCCCCTGATTGCACCTCAATCACCTGATTCTCGAAGCCCTGAAGTTTAAGTGGATAATTCATTTAGCACCTCTCATGGTTGTATTTTGTCTTGATATAACGAAAATGACAGAATCCTCTGATGAGAAGTGTAAGACGCCACTTGTGAAATGAAAAGGGGCTTTTTGTCGAATACCCTTCGTTAAATTGATTGGATGTAACGCGATCGGTAATGGGCACAGGTCGGAGCAGTCACTTGCAGCTTTAGCCGATGCGGATTCGCTGCAAAAGCTCAGCGTTCGACTCCGTCTTCTCGATCAGCTGCAACAGCCCGCGCATGGCGGCATCCGGCTTGCCGCCGGCCAGCCAGCGGCGCAGCTTGACCAGACGCGCCATCTCTTCCTCACTGTAGAGCAGCTCTTCTTTGCGCGTGCTGCTGGCCAACACGTTGATCGCGGGGTAAATGCGCGCCTCGGCCAGCGCCCGATCCAGCACGATTTCGCTGTTGCCCGTGCTCTTGAACTCCTCAAAAATATAGTCATCCATGCGCGAGCCGGTCTCGATCAGCGCCGTGGCCATGACGGTGACCGAGCCGCCCTTTTCGATGTTGCGGGCCAGGCCAAAGAAGCGCCGCGGAATCTCCAGCGCTTTGGCGTCGATGCCGCCGGACATGGTGCGGCGGGCGCCGGCGCTGTGCAGGTTGAAGGCCCGCGACAGCCGCGTAATGCTGTCGATCAGCACAACCACATCGCGCCCGCACTCCAACTCGCAGCGGATGTGGGCCATGGTCAGCTCGGCCAGCGCAATGTGGGTGGCCGTCGATTGGTCGTTGGAGCTGGCCAGCACTTCGGCGGGCGCCAAACGGCGGAAGTGGGTCACCTCTTCGGGCCGCTCGTCGATCAGCACAACCACAATGCGTGTGTCCGGCGTGCTTTGGTGAATGGCCACGGCCAGCTCTTCCAGAATGCGCGTTTTGCCCGCCTTGGGCGGCGCCACAATCAGCCCGCGCGTACATTCTCGGTTACCACGGGCGCGATCAGCTCCACCACGCGCATGGTTGCGTTACCGGTATCGCCCACCTGAAAGCGCGGGCTGCACGGCGATCAGCTGATCAAACGGCGGCGTATGAAATCTGCCGCTGCCGCGACCGACTCCACCTCGGTCAGTTCTATTCTCTTTGGTTCCGCCCGCGCCGCAGCCCGCTGATTCAGGCAATTCTCCACCAGCCCGTGCTGGCGGATCAATTTCTCCCGCACAACACATCATCCGGTTCTGCCTGAAACGACCACTCCGCATCGCTAAAACGACCGCCGCGCTAGCCGTTCTAGTACGCCACTTGCTTTTTGAGACATCTGAACCTCCCTATTTAGTGAGGAGCAGAGGAGTGGAGGAGATCGAAATCCTCTACTCCTCTACCCTCCACCCTCTACCGCTTCACTCCTCCACGGAAAACGGCAACCCTCCGGCGCCACACATCCTGCGGCTCGTAGCCGCGCGGCGCGCCGGCTCCAGATCGAGGCAAGCAGCTTCGAAGGTGAGCGGTTTGCTGGTGGCAAAGAGGATCACCGATTGGCCGGTGGTGAAGCCATGATCGACGAAAGCGTCATGGAAGCGGTTGGAATCGTCATGCTAAAGCGAAAACGCTGAAGCCCATGCCGCCTTTGAGCCGCTTGGCTTCGGCGGGGTTGCGGGGCAGCCAGCCAATGCGCACGCTGATCACAGACATGTTGTGGCAGCGGGCGTACATATCGCCCATCTGCTCGGCCCACACTTTGCCTTAGCGATAAAGCGCTGGACCGGCGCCGGGCCATCCTCCACGCGGGATCGCCGTCGCGCCGTGGCCGGTGACGGCTTGCAGCGTAAGCACAAACACCAGCCGCTGCACGCCAAACTGGTGGCAGCTTCGCAAATGTTATGGAGGCCGACCAAGATTGGCTGCACAGTACATCAATAAAATCGGCCGGATTCGGATATGCGCCCAGATGGACCACCGTGTCCATGCCTTCGACGGCCTGGCGCACCTTGTCGCGATCGTTGAGATCGCCCTCGACATAATCGGCTAGGTCGGGCGTGGGGCGACGCGCAAAGCCGCGCACATAGTGACCGCGGCTCACTAGATGTTGACAGAGCGGCGCGCCAATGGCGCCCGTGGAGCCCGTGACCAATACGCGCTTGGGCTGGGTAGCTTTTTCTGGCATGATTGGGTTTGCTTTCTATATTGCCGTTGTGATGAAAACTGGAGTTTTCTGTTAGAGATTCAGTCAAAAAAACTGCGGTTTTCATGCAGAGCAGAATGTGATGTGGATTGATATACTGGCGGTCGTGATTAAGTAACACCGCTACTCGATAGGAAAAATGTTACTTTATGCGGAGCCTGAGTATATGTTGCTTACGGCAGTGTACCACAACCAATGGGCCATCACAATCTGATTACGGCTTTTGTTGTTCGCTCTGTCAACCTGTTATACTGCCAGCAAATTAACATCAACCAACAACCCCTTCAAATTCAACGGAGGCCTTACATGTATCATCCACTATTGGCCCAACGGGCCGCCGAAAATCGACCCATTCGCGTCGGCATTGTCGGTACTGGCAAATTTGGCGGCGGCGTGGTGGCGCAACTTTCGCAGATGCGCGGCATGGAAGTGTCCGTCATTGCCGAACTAAGCGTTGAGCGGGCCCGCCACGCCTATACGGTGGCCGGGCGGCTGCCCGACGATGCCTTGCGCGTAGCCAATAACGCGGGCGAGCTGCACGATGTGATCCGCAACGGCCAGCGCGCGATTGTGGAAGACGGCATGTTGCTGGTACAGTGCGATCTGGTCGATGTGGTGGTGGAAGCCACCGGCATCCCCGATGTGGGCGCCCGCATGGCCTATCACGCCATCCTCAACCGCAAGCATGTGATCATGGTCAACGTGGAGGCGGACATTACCATTGGCCCCATTTTGCGCCGGCTGGCCGACAGCGCCGGCGTGGTCTACACCATGGTGGATGGCGACCAGCCCGGCTGCACCATGAACATGATCGACTGGGCGCGCGCGCTCGGCTTTGAGATTGTGGCGGCGGGCCGCGGCACCATCCTTTTTGATGACGATCCGCAGGGCACGCCGGATACGGTGCCGCAGCGCTTTGGCTTTAGCGCAGAGCTGATCGAGCGGCGCACCATCAACTTCAAAATGTTCAATTCATTCCGCGACGGCACCAAGGCCAACGTGGAAATGACCGCTCTGGCCAACGCCGCTGGGCTGGTCCCCGACGTGCGCGGCATGCACGAGCCGCGGGTGAATATTGAAGAAATCGCGCAAGCCTTTAGCCTGCAAGAAGAGGGTGGTCTGCTCTCCCAGCACGGCGTAGTGGAGCTGGCCAACAGCGTGGCCGCCGACGGCCAATCGCTGCTGCCCAATCCGCTCAAAATGGGCGTCTTCTGCGTCATCCGCACCGACCACCCCTTTATCCAGGAAGATCTGCAAAATTACAATGTGGCGCCGGGTGGCCACAACAATAATTACGTGCTGTGGCGGCCCTATCACCTGGTGGCGGTGGAAGCGCCCATCTCCATTATGAATGCCGTCTTTTATGGCCAGCCCACGGGCTCCTGCCGGCCCACGCCCACGGCGGAGTGCGTCACCGTGGCCAAGCGCCATGTGGAAGAGGGCGAAGTGCTGGACGGCGGCGGCGGTTACACCGTGCTGGGTCATTGCGAAAAGGCCAGCGTGGCCTGCACCGAACGGCTGCTTCCCCTGGGGCTCAGCGTGGGCGCCGGCTCAAACAGGATGTGGCCGCCGGCCAGGCCATTACGTACTGACATGGTGGAACTGCCCACCGATTCGTTTTATCTGGAAGCTGCGGCAGTTGCAGGATGCGACGGGGTGAGAGGGTGCAGAGTATGGCGAGTGGCGAGTGGCGGGTGGCGAGTCGCGGGGTGGCGAGTGGCGGGTGGCGAGTGGCGTGAGCTTTTTAAAGTTTATGTTCATGGATCAAAAACGCGCCGGAGAACCCGGACGCTTTTTTGATCGATAAACGATTCCTATTTTTCTCTTTGTCGATTGGATGGCCGCAAAATGGCTCTGCGCATGGCCGATCAGCACATTTTCCACCACCTGTTGTGCGCTCATGGTGTGCGCCAAAGAGGCTGATGCGCAGCGCGCTCAATTCTTCGGCGCTGAGATTGCGCACTGTGCTGGCCGCCTCCGCTTCATTGGTGCGCAGGAGCGCCAGCACCTCTGCTTGGGTGCAGGCGCTGTGTGCGGCGGCGTGCTGCGCGTTGCCCGCATGAAGCATCTCCATATTCCAATCGGGAATGGGCGCCTGGGTGGCCACCATAGTTACGAGCGGTGCAATCAGCGCGGGCTGCTGGCAATGTGGTGCGCCACCACGCCCACCGTGCGCCCATCATCATAGCACGGTGACTGCCACAAGTCGGCTGGAACATTGGTCAACAAAGGCCATAATCTCGTCATTGACCTGCGTGAACTGGTCCGCCAGCGTTTGGGAAAGTGTACTCATATCTTGCCTCCGTGGGAATCAAATTGAACAGATTTATCTTGATTTGGGAATATTCCCCGGAGGAGCATAGCGGTTGGGCGGCTGCCAAGTCTACGAAAAGTAGTGCCATTTGCTGCCAGTTTTGGGTTTTTGCCTAACGATTTGTCAGAGAGAACGACAAAAGCAAATTTTGTACACGGATTGACGCTGATTTTCGCAGATTTGAGCGTCAAAACGGCCCAAAATCTGCGTCAATCCGCGTTAGCGAAGCGGCATCTGCATACAAAATTCTTCTCGGCAACATCCTCCTAGACGGCGTATGATTCGTGCAGCCTGGATACGCGCGGATCATCATACCCCAAAAAGTCGCGCAAAATCGCATCGGTATGCTCACCCAGCAGCGGCGGCGGCGCGCTGATCTGCGGCGGGGTGGCGCTCATTTTGGCCACCGGACCAAGTTGTGGGATTGCGCCGGTAAGCGGGTGATCCACGTGTTGCACCATGTGGCGGGCGGCGGCTTGCGGGTCGGCCAGGGCGGTGGGGATGTCGTTGACCGGGCTGCACGTGACGCCTGCCTCCACCAGCAGTTCGTACCAGGCGGCGGCGCTGCGCTGCTGAAACACTTGCTCCAACAGCGGCACGAGAATCTCCCGGTTTTTCACGCGGTCCCGGTTGAGCGCAAATCGAGAATCGACGCTCCACTCCGGCTTGCCGATGGCCTGGCACAGCGTGGCAAACTGGCCGTCATTGCCCACGGCCAGCATGAGCAGTCCGCTGGCCGTGGGGAAGGTTTGGTAGGGCACAATGGCGGCGTGGCCGTTGCCGAAACGCTGCGGCGGCTGGCCCGAAACCAGATACGAACTGGCCACGTTGGCCAGCCAGCTCAGCTGCGTGTCGAAGAGCGCTATGTCGATAAATTGGCCCTCGCCCGTGCGCGCCCGGTGGTGCAACGCCGCCAAAATGGCCATCACCGCGTGCATGCCGCTGGTAATGTCCACAATGGCCACGCCCACTTTGGACGGTTCGCCGTCGGCCTGGCCCGTAATGCTCATAATGCCGCCCTGGGCCTCAATGGCAATGTCATAGCCGGGGCGGTGGCGATAGGGGCCGGTCTGGCCATAGCCGGTGATGGCGCAATAGATCAGCTGCGGGTTGAGTTCGCGTAGTGATGGGTAACCAATGCCCAGCCCGTCCATCATGCCGGTCTTAAAATTCTCCACCAGCACATCGGCCTTGCGCACTAGGTCGCGCAGCACGTCACGCCCGGCTGCGCTTTTGAGGTTGAGCGTGATGCTCTGTTTGTTGCGGTTGGCGCAGAAAAAGTAGGCGCTTTCGCCATTCTGCGCAAAAGGGGGACCCCACTGGCGCGTGTCATCGCCGCGCCCGGGCTGCTCCACTTTGATGACGCGCGCGCCATAGTCGCCCAAAATCATGGTGGCGTAGGGGCCGGCCAGGACGCGGGAGAGGTCGAGAACGGTTAGATCGGATAAGGATTGCATAGTAAGTATTGAGTATTGAGTGTTGCGTGAACTGGTTGACAAAATGGTTCTACGCTTGGTTGTTGTAGCTAGTCCATAACGCCGCAAATTGACCAATCGTTGAGCGGCATAGAAACCGAGTTTCTATCAGAAACTCGGTTTCTCAGACCATTGGCTTATTTAGGCCGCTGTGTACTAGATTGATGTGCGGGAGGTTGAACCACAGATTACGCAGATTCGCGCAGATTATTTTGCGAGAAATCCGGTTTAACCGTATCTCACGTGTTAGACCCGCTTTGGTTTCGATACGCCCCAAAACTGCCGTGGCTACTCAACCGCCGCTCTGCTTGTCGGCTGTATTCGATCCCATTGAGCCAAAAAATCCGCGTGCATCTGCGAAATCTGCGGCTTATTTTCCCGCGTTTACTTTCGATGAGTCGTTGGAACTGGCAGTGATACGGCGGTGGGCGTTGACCACATCCATGTTGAGGCGGTGGCCAAGCCCCGGTTCCGATGAGAGGATCAGGTGGCCGTCTTCGACTTTTTCGGGCGGCCAAAGCAGGTCGTCGCGCCAGTCCACTTCGCCCCAGGCGTGTTCCAAAATGTAGAAATTGGCCGCCGTGCTGATCACCTGCGCCGTGGCCGCCGTGGCCACCGGGCCGGACGGCGAGTGCGGCGCCACCAGGATCTGATTCATGCGCGCCGCCGCCGCCACCTTTTTGGTTTCGGCCAGACCGCCGTCATGTTTCACGTCGGGCATGATTACATCCACCACGCGCTGGGTGAGGAAAGGCGCAAACCCTTCTACGCCAAAGACGCTCTCGGCGGAAGCGGTGGCCATGGGGACGGCTTGCGTAATGCGGGCCAGGCTCTCAATTTGCGAATGGTGGACGGGCTCTTCGTACCAGAAGAGGTTGCAATCGGCTAGTGCCCGCCCCACAATAATTGCTTCGGACTCCTCCATGCGGCTGTGGCAATCTACGGCCAGCTCGACCGTATCACCAATGGCGCGGCGCACGGCGCGCACTCGCTCTACGCCGGGCAGCCAGGCCGCGTTGGGGCCGGTGCGCACGTGGTTGGGGCCGCGCAGTTCGTCAAAAGGGGCCAGCTTGATGGCGGTGTAGCCTTCGTCCACGGCCTGCTTGGCGGCCAGGGCAAAACCGGCCGGCGTGCGCTCCTGCACGTGGCGGTTGATGTTGGCGTAGAGGCGCAGCCGCTTGTGCAGCGCGCCGCCAAAGAGCGTGTGGATGGGGGCGCCCAAGTGCTGGCCCAGCACATCCCATAGCGCCTGCTCGATGGCGCTGATGGCCGTGTGCGCAATGCGCCCGCCGTTGAGCCGCGCCATCTGGTTCCACAGCGCTTCAATCTGCCGCGAATCCTGGCCGATGAGCTGGCGTTCAAAATGGGCCAGCATGGCCAGCAGCAGCGCGTCGTTGGAGCTGTGGCTGGCCTCGCCCACGCCGGTGATGCCGGCATCGGTGTGGACGAGTACGAAAATCCAGTCGCCGCGGTGGTTCACCTGCACGACAATCGGTTCGATTTGGGTAATTTGCATGGGTGGTCTGCTTTCGGTTTGGTGGTCCTTTTATGTCAAGTCCATCTGTCAGTGGATTGATAGCTTGGAGCAAAGGAATTGTAACTGATTTAGAGCGTTGCTGCTAGCAAGGAGTAAGGGGCTGGGCAGATTTACATGAGTTGTTAAAAACACTAATTTAGATTATACTTTTTATGATTAGTGTTTTGAGTGACAGTTTCTAGTTGTAGGAAGTGACATCATGGAATCATTTGTCAATCGTCAAAAAGAACTCCGTATTCTGGATGACCGCTATGGATCAGGCAAAGCTGAATTTCTGGTGGTTACCGGACGACGGCGTGTAGGGAAAACCTCTGTCTTGGCTCAATTGCGCGCCAACATCAGGGAATCTATTTTTTGGGTTATTTAGATTCAGAAGAATCACTATTGCGCCAATTTTCTCAGATTGTATATCAAAGTGAAAACCCTGATACGAAAGCGGATGATGCATTTACTTATGGGAGTTGGCTGGGTCTATTTCAGGCCATTGGCCGGATGGCGCAGAACCGGCGACTTGTGGTGATTATTGATGAGTACCCCTTATCTGGTTGGCAGCAGTCAGCAGCTTGCGTCTCAATTGCAAAAGGTGTGGGACGAACTGCTGCAGCATACACAAATTTATTTGGTCATTTGCGGTTCGTATATTTCTGTGATGGAGGCGGGATCGCTGGCGCGTGATGCGCCGTTGCACCGGTCGACGTACGGGCCAGCTCTTTGTGCAACCATTGACTGTCTGGCAAGCGGCTGAGTTTATGCCTAATTATACACCGCTGGAAATGGTGGATGCCTATGCTGCTGTTTCGGCACGCCAGCCTATCTGCGGCAATTATCCGATCAGAGGGATATTTGGGATAATATTCGGCTTTCAGTCCTGAACCGCGGGAGTATGCTGTATAATGAGCCCGATCTTTTATTGCGTGATGAATTGCGCGAGCCGCGTTTGCCATAACGCGATCCTGCGGGCCATTGCCGCTGGCAATCATCAGCTTAAGAATATTGCAGATGCGGCCGGCATTGAGTCATCAAATAGTGTGAGCAGTTATCTGGATTTGCTGAGAACTCTGCGCTGGGTAGAACATCGGACGCCACTCGGTTCAGCCCGTCAGACCGGCCAGCGCTGGGGAACTTGGCATCTCATTGACGCCTATATACGTTTTTGGGCGCGCTATGTGCTGCCGCATGTGCGGCGGTTAGAATATGACGAAGCTGATGCGCTGCTTTATGAATTGATTCGTCCGACGTGGGCGCAATTTGTAGGCGTAGTTTGGGAGGATATTGCCCGCCAGCATCTGCCCATGCTTAGCGTAGCGCAAGAGATTCCTTTTTGGCCGGAGGAGATCGGCTCGTGGTGGTCGGCTAAAGTGCAAATTGATCTAGTCGGGGTGAATTATGCGGAACGGCTGGCGCTCTTGGGCGAAGCGCGTTGGCGTGAAGAAAAAGTCGGAATGCGGTATTTCGGCGAATTGGAAAACAAAGCCGCCTCCTGGCTGGGGGAGCAGAGCGGCTGGAAATTGTTCTATGCGCTTTACAGCAAGCGTGGGTTTACCGACGATTTGATTGAGCTGGCGGCGCAGCGAGGAAATGTCCTGTTATCGAACGCATACTGCAATATAATGTTATGCACCTATGCAATTAACCATTCGTTCCCTCATTTTATTTTTACTCACCGCGATCCCGCTGGGTTTAGGCGCACTATGGCTGGCCGGGCTGTGGCTAATCATCGTATTGGCGCTGCTGCTGGCGGATTGGCGCCTGACGCCCGCCGCCGGTGCGTTTACGCTCACCCGTCGCCATGATGATCGGCTGTCGCTGGCCGCGCCCAATCGGATCGAGGTTGAAGTGCGGCTGCGCCAGAGCCCGCGCCCGCTAATGGTTTGGCTGCGCGATGAGCCGCCACATGCTTTTGTGGTTGACGACGCCGCGCGTATTTTGACCGGCAACGTGATGGCGGGGCAGCCGCACGTATTCAGCTACACTGTCACGCCGCCGCGGCGCGGCGACTTTGCATTTGGCAATTTGCATCTGCGCTGGCAATCGGTGCTTGGGTTGCTGACCCGGCAGGCGGCCTTTCCGGCGGCGGAGCCGGTCAAGGTCTATCCCAATTTGGTGGATGTGAAGAAGTACGATTTGCAACTGCGCAAAAATCGGCTGTGGGAGCTAGGGCTGCGCAACGCCAAAATCTTCGGCAGCGGCGCCGAGTTCGAGCGGCTGCGCGACTATCTGCCCGATGATGAATATCGGCGCATCAATTGGAAGGCCACGGCCCGCCGCGGCAAACCCATCAGCGTGGAGTTTGAGACCGAACGCAGCCAAAACATTATGGCGCTGCTCGACATTGGCCGCATGATGCGTAGCCCGGTGGGCGAGATTGCCAAGCTCGATTACGCGGTCAACGCGGTGCTGCTGTTGACGTACGTGGCGGCGCAAAAGGGCGACAAGGTGGGGCTGCTCACCTTTGCCGATGAGGTGAACCATTGGTTGGCGCCGCGCGGCGGCAAGGGTCAATTTCATCGCATGTTGGAGGCGCTCTATGGGGTGGAAAGCCAGGCTGTGGAGCCGGACTACAGCCGCGCGTTTGGCTATTTTGCCGCCCGCCACAGCAAGCGCAGCCTGGTGCTGGTCTTTACCGATTTGACCGGCAGCATCAACACCGAATTGCTGGTGGCGCAGATGAGCCGCCTGCGCCGTCGTCACCTGGCGCTGCTGGTGACGCTGCGCGACCCCACGGTGCAGCGGCTGGCCAGCCACGCCGTGGCGGACAGCCAATCGCTCTATCAACGCGCGGTGGCCGAGCAACTGCTGGATGAGCGCACCCTCACGCTGGAGCGCCTGCGTCGGTTGGGCGTGGAAACGCTGGATGTGGCGGCGGATGAGCTGAGCATTTCGGTGATCAATCGCTACTTGGAACTCAAGGCGCGGACAATGATTTGAGGGGCTGATCGGCCCAACCGCTTCACCCAAAGCATTGCGAAAAGCACCGTTTCAAGGAAAATACTACCTACCTGACCAGTATAGAAGCTGCCTAGGTAGGGGAATCAATTTATCGCGCCTCTTGCTAGAATCAGGGTGGCGGATGTCTGTGCATCGGCGAGATTGGTTCGTATCTGCGGGACGTCCATGGGAGCCACCCCAGGTCTAGCAGTATCTGCTAGCTGTTATCTGTTCTTGGCGGACTGATAGAGCATACCAATGCATGATGGTCAAAGACCCTGGCGGGGATTCCTGCCAGGGTCTTTTTAGATACGGCCATTACGATTTCAAGAGTCCGCCACCGCTCATCCCCGGTGGGGAAGGGTCCGGTGTGTATGAACGGAAAGAATGATGAACACAAAGGGGAAAGTGACATGAACAAGCAGAAAGCACATGAAAGAATCGAGAAGCGGGTAGAAGAGAAGTTGGGCTTCTACACCCATCTGGCAGTCTACATCCTTGTCAATGGCCTGCTGATTGCTATCAACTTGATAACATCGCCCGAAACCTACTGGTTCATTTGGCCGCTCATCGGTTGGGGCATTGCCGTGGCAATTCACGCGCTGGGCGTCTTTGTTTTTGACGAGGGCGCAGCTCTCAAAAAGAGGATGCTTGAAGATGAGATGAGAAAAGAAGGGCTCAAGTTGTAACGGGTTTGGCCCGGCCTATTTGGGTTTTCGCTGTGTGAAATAGCCAGCGTTCTATGATCGCGTTAGGAGAATACAATGAGTCAAATGAGTCTACGCGCAACGGGAGAATCTCCCACGCAGACGGTTTCCAAAACGACGACTGTTGCGACAACATCTCGCCTTTTCTTTATCGATCACCTGCGCGCGGCACTGGTGATCCTCGTCGTGCTGCACCATCTAGCGCTCATCTATGGCGGGATTCCCCCCTTTTATTACTACGAACCCCCGGTGGGCGATCCAATTGCATGGCTGAGCGCAATGGCCTTTGTGCTCCTCAACCAGGCCTGGTTCATGGGCGCTTTTTTCTTGTTGGCAGGCTATTTTACACCGGGTTCCTATGACCGCAAGGGGGCGGCTGCCTTCCTAAAGGAGCGGTTGCTGCGTCTGGGCATCCCGCTTCTTCTGTTCATCTTTGTGCTCAGCCCGATCTCCTTTGTCGGCCTGTGGCAGATGCCGGCTAGCCTTGGCGGATTGAGCGAGCCATTCACTTGGCAAACATACCCTTATTTGATTGGAACCGGACCGCTTTGGTTTGTTGCACTATTGCTCATCTTTAGCGTTGTCTATGCCGGCTGGCGGATGGTGACGCCGCGGCGGGAATCGTCTTCGCTCAGCGATCCTTTCCCCCCCAGCTATTTAAGCACTGGCATCTTTATTCTGGCATTGGCGCTGGCAAGTTACTTGTTCAGAATCATTGTCCCGCTGGGCAAATCGGTGAACCTCTTCGTTTATTTTCTCAATTTCCCCACGCTGGCTTATCTTCCGCAGTATCTCAGCTTCTTTGTGATCGGCGCCATCGCTGCCCGCTATGATTGGTTCCGGCAAATACCGCGCACGATGGGCAGAACCGGCTTTGTGATCGCGTTCGTGGCGACCGTCACCTTGGGGGCGCTGGGGTTTCTCAGCTTCTTAAAGGCGATCGATACCGGAGCGTCGCCAATCCCGCCCTTCGGTTACGGGACCTGGCAGTCTGCGGTCTATGCGCTTTGGGACTCCATGTTTGCCGTTGGTATGGCCCTGGGGTCGATCACGTTCTTTCGCCATTTTTGCAATGGACAGGGCCGCTTCGGCCGGTTCTTGTCGCATCAAAGCTACGGGGTCTACGTGTTTCATATTCCCGTGATCGTGTTGGTGGCAGTCGCGCTCAAGGGGATCGTGCTGCCAGCCTTGCTCAAGTTCGGGTTGATGGCTGTGATTACGGCGCCGCTTTGCTTCATTGTTGCGTATCTTGTGCGCAAGATACCCTTGGCGGCGCGAGTCTTTTAATATGAGGGCCTACGAATTTGCGTCCTCGCTGGGGGCTCGGAACGGCGCCATCAATAAGGCCGGCGGCAACATCAACAATCTTTTTTGTGCTTATCGACAAAATGTTGTCGATGTGTGCGAGTGAGTGGCTAACGCACCGGTGTGCGGTCAGGCGAAAATAACATAGAGGCAATCCGCTATTGGCCGGACGCGTGGCGGCTGTCGTTGGAAAGGTTAGCCAATTTTAGCTATCTTAGGGCGAGCCATGCACAGGGGAAGATCGTTGTGGCTCTGTGAGTAATTGTGCTCACAACAAAACTACCCATTTGACCAGGATAGAAGCTGCCCAGATAGCCGAGTCATTCGCTACAGCCGTGTGCTACCATAAGGCGGGCGGTGGTGGTTCTGCGAGGCGAAGTCGCACCGTGTTTGGGCAAGTTGTGCTTTAGTTTTATGGATGAGAGCGCAAATCAGTTTACCGCCCCGCATGAATTCCACGGAATCCGCGGATGGTCTAGCAGTATCTGCTAGCTGTTAGGTTTATACTAGCGGCTGTCATGCATGACAGAGCCAAAAAATGGCGGCATGGCGGACTAGCAGAGAATGCTGCGAATCATAAGTTTTAAGGCCCTGGCGGGGATTCCTGTCAGGGCCTTTTTTGAAAAAAGAAGAGTACAACCGCTGATACCATTTGTATGGAGGCAATTCCAAATGAGCCACGTAATACGGATCATAACGATGGAAAATTGGAAGAGTTAGAACAGGAGAAGAACGTTCGGCGGTCACAGACAGGCGCTACAGGGAAGTTGGTTTCGCACCCAAGCAGCGCCCAGCCTGACTGCAAACATAGAGAGCGAGATTTTTTCCTGGGGGCATTACCTCACGGCGCACCTGACCTTGCACCGCACGGCCAGGTGCGCCGCGGTGCGCGTATCCTTGTGCAAGGGGCAGCCGGCGGCGTGGGGTCGGCGCGGCTGGAACTGGGGCGACTGGCTGGGCTGGAGATGTACGCCGCCGCATCCAGCTACAATCACGAAAGCGAGACCTACTAACTCGAGGAGCAAAGGAGAGAAAGATGAATACAAACAGAAAGATCGCAATCGCCGTGGGCGCATTTTTCTTGGCGGGATATGTGGGTGTGTTTGGCGGTGGTTTCCTTGCTGAACCAATCCTAACGGCGCCCGATTTTCCGGCAAATATTGCGGCCAACCGATCCCAATTGATCAGCGGTATGTTCGTTGAGTTGATCGTGAATGACCTTGCCGTTCTGGGCATTGGTGTTTTGATGTTTCAAATCTTGCGCATGCACAGCGAGAAGATCGCACTGGGATATCTCAGCGTCAGGATTATCGAGGTCGCGACCCTTGCCGCCAGCAAATTCGGCATCCTCTCACTCATTACATTGGATCAGAAGTATGCGGCCACAGGTGCTTTGGATGCCGCCACTTTGCAGGTTTTGGGCGCCGCAGCCCTGGCCGAGCGCCATTGGATCGGTCAGCTGAACGCGGTCTTCTTTATCTTGGGCGCGCTGCTGCTCTACTCTCTGTTGTATCAGTCAAAACTCGTTCCGCGTTGGCTCTCGGCCTGGGGTCTCTTTGCCGTCGCCATGTTGGCCATTGTCAATGTGCTGGAACTGTTCGAGTTGTATATCCCGACGCCCGGCTTTCAACCGGTCATGCTGCTCTATGCGCCGATCTTCTTCAGCGAACTACTGCTGGGGATATGGCTAATCGTTAAGGGCTTCAATCCCGTGGCAATTGATGCCGCGGCAGTTGACTCTATGCGTGACAGAATCGATATGACCGGAGTGCGTCCAACTCCTGCATGAAAAGGAAAACAAAGATGAACATCAAAGATCAAGCGGAGGCTTTTCTAGCCCAGAAACGCATTGCCGTTGTTGGCGTATCCCGCCAACAGGGCACGGGTAACGGTATCTTCACCAGCCTGCGCGGGCGAGGATACGAAGTCTTTCCGGTCAATCCCAATGCCACGGAGGTGATGGGGGAACCCTGTTATCCTAGTGTGAAAGCGATTCCGGGTGGTGTTGATGCGGCGGTGATTGTGACCCGCCCGGAAGTGACCGAAGCGGTCGTGCATGATTGCGCCGAGGCCGGCGTGTCGCACGTGTGGATGCACTACAACGCGCTCTTTGGCAAAGGCAACAGCAGCGTATCCGATGCGGCAGTGGCATACTGCCGCGAACACAACATCGACGTGATCGCCGGTGGCTGTCCCCTGATGTTCGGTAATGGGGCGGATGTGGGCCACAAATGTATGCGCTGGATTCTCGGCGTTAGCGGCGGCCTGCCGCAGGATTGATAGCAACAGTTCGCAAAAGGCAAAGCAGAGAGGAGCAGAGCAGATGAACATTGCAATTGTCTATGACAGCAGTACCGGCGCCACGGCCAGCGCCGCGAACGCGATGGCCAAAACCCTCGAAGAATATGGTCATCAGTGTCACACACAGTCCGTATTCCAGGCCGATCCGGATATAGTGTCGCAAGCTGATCTCATCTGTATTGGGAGTTGGGTGAAAGGGATCTTTATCATCATGCAACACCCCACCAAGGAGACAATGCGCTTTATCGACCGGCTTGGAGACCTGACAGGCAAGCAGGCGTTGGTCTTCTGTACATACAAGTTGGCCGTGGGGCCAACACTCAGGCGTATGGCGCAAAGATTGGAGCAGCAGGGTGCGCAGGTTGTGGCGCAGTTTAAATATCGCGGTCCAGAGCCAAGCGACGAGTTCGCATCATTTGTGGCATCCTTGACGCCGGTTCCAGCTACGTGACGATGAAGCTGTCGATCACGACAGCGTGCAGGGCGAATAAGGAGAGATTAACATGCCAAACCACAGAAAGAGCGCAGTGATTGTCGGTGTCCTATTCATCATTGCGACGGCATTTCTCTTTATCGGCGAAGCTGTGTACAAACCAATTCTCAGCTCGCCAGACTATCTGGAAATTACGTACCCCAATCGGGCAACGGTGACCATCGGCGTTCTGCTGGAGTTTGTCATCGTGCTGGCCATGCCGCTTATCCCGGTCTTTGCGTTTCCTGTTTTGAGGAGACACAACGAAGCGCTAGCGATTGGCTACATCGTTTTCCGCGCGCTGGAGTCGGTGGTCATCATCGCGGTGGCGGAAATCAACAAGCTTTCCCTGATTGGCGTCAGCAAGGCTTATCTGCAAGGGGGCGCGGACGCTGGCTATTTTGAAGCCATCGGCACATCCATTCAGGCCGCCACCTACTGGGGCGACGCCGGAGGGTTGCTGTACGTTCTCCTCTTTGGCGTAGGGGGCTTGCTATTCTACACACTCCTCTATCAGTCGAGGCTCATCCCGCGCTGGCTCTCGGCCTGGGGATGGATTGCGATTGTCATGATCTTAATCGGCGCGCTGCTCGGTCCCTTCATGGAATTTACGCTGGCCATGACGCTGGTCGTGGTCTTGCCGATTGCCGTGCAGGAGATGGTGATGGCGCTGTGGCTGATCGTGAAGGGCTGGAACCCAGAAGCGGTCGAACAATCGGCAACTGACTCTAAGTCGGAACGGATCGATATGAGCGGGACCATGCGCCCGACTCCGGCATAATTGGGTTCCGGCGCATGGCTATCGATTGGTTGCGCGTGCTGGTCATGCTGGCCGTCTTCTTTTTCCACTGCGCCCGCTTTTTGGCGGCGGAACGTGGCACTTGAACAATGACGAAGAGAGCATCGTCGCCTATGTCTTTATCGGCTGGCTTGATATGTGGTTTATGCCCCTCTTTTTCCTGCTTTTCGGGGTTGCTTCTTGGTATGCGTTACGCTCTAGAAACAATGCGAATCATGATTTCCACCGCGAGGATCGCAAAGAACGCGAAGGGTTCGCCAAGGAACACCAGAGAGAAAGACCTTGCGAATCTGCGCGCTCTTTGCGGTGAAAGAGCTGTTTCGCAACAAGAACTAACTAAGTTTCTGCATTTGCAACAAGTGCCAGTTCAGCGTGCATCTGGTGGTGCCTAACGCGTTGAAATCTTGTTTTTGTGCAAGCATGTTGACCCGTAGGACACGCAGATCGCACGAAGAAACACAAAGGGCGAAGCCTTTCTTCGTGAAACTTCGTGTGATCTGCGTGTCTCTTCGTGGTTCCTTTTGGGTTCTGGCTTGTCCAGGTTAGGCAGATTCAATTCCTAATTGCTGCAACATCCCCAGATTATCGTGATACCCAAACCCCTCGGCGATTTTGCCGTCTGCCATGTGTATGATCTCACAAAAGGCAACCTTCACTTGGTTGCCGCTGGGCGGCAGATTGGTCCAGCGCAACGGCCCCGTTTGGGTGCCGGTCCAGAAGCCGCGGATCACCACCGTATCCCCCGCGACAATGAATTCCTCAACGGTCATCTTAATATCAGGCCAGATGGCGAGTGTGCTAGTGACAAAGTCGCGATAGGCGGCCAATCCCTCAATGGTGGGATAGGGCGGTTGCTGACGGACAACGTTCGATGCACAATATTCGTCTAACGCGGCCAGCTTGCCATGATTCCATACTTCGTCAATAAAGAGTTCAATTTTCGCCTGCAGCTCAGTAGACATGATTTCCATCCTTGTATTCTGGGTATTCTTGAAAAAGGTTGCGCTGCTGTCATTCCGACAGCAGTGCTGGTGGAAAAGCTGGAAATTAGCCCCGTATTTGCAGTTGCTGCACCAGCCCCCATTGGTCCACATAGACCAGCTCCTCGACTACTTTGCCAGCCTGGAAGTGGAGAATGGTGCAGTACGCTACCTCAAACGATTTGCCCCTGGCCGGCAGATCGGCCCAGGCCAGCGGCCCAATCTGTTGGGCGCGCCACGTGCCGTAGAGGACGACGGTGTCGCCCTCAACGACCATCTCCGTTGCCGTCATGTGTAGATTGGCAAAGGTGGCAAAGGTAGTGGTCAGAAAGGCGCGGTAAGCGGCCAATCCCTCCACTGGCGGAAAGGGCGGCTGGCGGCGCACAACGGTTGGCGCGTAAAATTGATCAATGGCCGCCAGATTGCCGCCATTCCAGACCTGATCGATCAGGCTTTGAGCAATGGCTTTGAGTTCCGCAGACATCATCTACCTCCTTGTAGAATCAACAGAACATGCGTATATATCGATGGATCAGCGCGCGGTGCGGCTGATAAGGTGTAGGTGTGTTGTACCAAATGAACGTGGTCACAGATGATGCCAAAGCCGCTGGTGCACCAACGGGGCAACAACAGGAGCAACCTGCCGACGTTGTGACCAGGACGCTGAGCCCGGTTGCCGATAGGGAAAAGTTCGTGGAAGCAATGTGAAGTTCAACTGCCTTACACTCTATTCTATTTTCCTGTATTCCATATCGGCTACATAACGAGGTCAATCACTCGTCCAATGGTCAGTTTTTCAACTAGGCATTTGGCCAGTGGTGAGGATCGCGACTACCTGCCATCACGTGTCGCGGAAGCTATCCCATCTCCTCCTGCTTCGGCTTGCGCCTAACTTGGTGGAACAGACAAAAATACTGTCCAGTCAAGTGGGGCATAACCTACCCATTTGGCGGGGCGCCAAAGATGTGATTTCTTGTAAAGTATGTATGAGAAATACCCTATTTGCTTATGGGAGTTCCTGTTTAAGGAGAATAATCAATGAATACACTCTCTGCATACGCAGCCCGATTGGAGATCGACTATCCTGAACAACTGGACCGGCTGACCACCTTCTTCCGCTTGATCTGGGTCATCCCCATTGCCATCATTCTGGGGCTGCTTTCAGGATCGGGCCAGACCGTCACCTATACGATTACCCTCAATGAAATGGGGGATATTGTGAACCGCACGCGCGAGACGGCGGGCGGATTGGCGGGCGGCCTGGCTGCCGCCACCGCGCTGATGATCATCTTTCGCCAGCGTTATCCGCGCTGGTGGTTCGACTTTGCGCGCGAACTGACGCGCTTTAGCTACCGCGTCGGCGCCTACCTACTCCTGCTCACCGACCAATATCCATCGACGGTTGAGGAGCAAGCGGTCCATCTGGAGGTCGACTATCCCGACGTGGCGAACGACCTCAATCGGTGGCTGCCGCTGGTGAAGTGGCTGCTGGCGATCCCGCACTACATCGTCCTGGCGTTTCTCGCCATAGGCGTGTTCTTCACCACCATTGTGGCCTGGTTTGCCATTCTGTTCAGCGGTCAATATCCGCAGGGGCTCTTCAATTTTAGCGTCGGCGTGGGGCGTTGGGCGCTGCGGGTGAGCGCCTATGCGTTTCTGCTGGTGACGGATGAATATCCGCCCTTCAGCTTGCAATAAGGATTGGACAAAATTTAAATCATCCACGAAGTTTCACGAAGAAAGGCTTTGATCTTGGTGTTCCTTCGCGTAATCTTTGTGTGCCTTCGTGGTAAAAATTCTTGCACAAATTACAACGTTTCCACTCGTTAGCGCCTAATGGTCGGAATTTAACGAAAAGGAGGCATTCGAAATGAAGGTCGAGCAACACGAAACCCAAAGAAGGGGCGTCACCGGACTGATTTTTGTCGGCTGTTTGATGATTGGCCTGGCCATCGGTCTATTCACAGGAGAGGTCGCCGTGGCGCTCCTCGGCGCCTTGGGGATTGGTTTTATCGGTATGGGCATTGCGCGCTATATGACGGGAGAGTGGTAATCTCCGTACAGCACCCATATGACATTCGTATGGCAATAATAAAATGGCCATACGACGCTTAACTCGCGGCAGTCTAGCGGTGGTCAAGTGGACGCGCGGTGGATGTGGTTAAGTGATAGGGCTTACAGCGAAATGAAAGGTAAGCACCCAAATTACTACCAATGGCGAATTGTAAACTTGCCATTGGCCCACCTTCCATCAAAAGTAAGGGGATTTTCATCGTGTTTCTGCAAGCTTTTCGCATTCTGCTGCCCATTCTTTTTGTAGCGACCCTGCCACCTGCTGGCCCGCCACCATACCCACCCAGCCCGCTGATTGTCGATATTGCCTGGGCGCCCAAATCGTCGATCCAGCGCATGGCCGATGGCAGCGACAACTTTCCCATCACCTGGGCCGATGACGGTGCGCTCTACACCGCCTATGGGGACGGCAATGGCTTTGAACCTAAAATTGCCGACCGTCTAAGCCTGGGCTTTGCGCGCATAGACGGCCCGCCCACCAGTTTCAGCGCCGAAAACATCCGCTCTAACGGCGAACAGACCGGTCACGGTTCCGATGGCAAAAAGGCCAGCGGCATGCTCATGGTGGACAGCGTGCTCTACATGTGGGTGCGCAATGCCGACAACAATGGCAATAAATGTCAGCTCGCCTGGTCGGACGACTACGCCGAAACCTGGACGTTTGGCGACTGGAAATTTGATGAATTTGGCTATTGCACCTTTATTAACTACGGCCAGAACTATGCGGGCGCGCGTGATGAGTATGTGTACACGGTCACCCACGATAGCCCAAGTGCATACGACGTGGCCGACCGCTTTATTTTGATGCGCGCGCCCAAGAACCAGATGCAGGACAAAGCGGCCTACGAATTTTTTGTGAGTGTGGATGCCAACAATAATCCGAGCTGGAGTTCAAATGTGGCCGACCGCGGCGGCGTCTTTGAACATGCCAACTTGGCGCGCCGCTCTGGCATTAGCTATATTCCGGGGCTGCATCGCTACTTGTGGTGGCAGCAGTTGAATTACAATGGCGAAGACACGCGCTACGAAGGGGGCTTTGGCATTTTCGATGCGCCGGAGCCGTGGGGACCGTGGACCACCGTCTACTTTACGCAAAAGTGGGACGTAGGGCCGGGCGAAACCGGCAGCTTCCCACCCAAGTGGGCCAGTGAGGACGGCAAAACGCTCTACCTTGTCTTCTCCGGCGACGATGCGTTCTCGGTCCGCAAGGCCACATTGACCCTGGCCAACCAAGGGCCGGCTGATTAGACTTGATTAGCACGCAATTACAAAATCTGCATAGCCGTCCAAAGATAATCCCGGAATCTTCGAAGATTCCGGGATTATCTTTGGACTCTCCCCATATCTCGCGAAACCGCCCTGATTTTCCCCGCAGGGGCATGGGCAACCACAGCGCATTCATAGAACATCCGTATAACTTCCACACCACTTGCCCATTGGCCCCGTATCAAAACACAAACCAAACCGTACGCTCCCAAAATTTCGACAGTCTTACGGCAGTCAAGCCAACTCTTTACAGGCGTGGTTAAGTTACACGTGGCACGTGATAGGTTGCAGGTGGCGGGTCGCAGCGTCACCTGCAACCTGCAACTTGCAACCACCGACCCAATATTCAACATGCATCAAGGGAGCGCACTATGCATTATTATTTCCTTTTCATGCTTCTGCCCTTTCTCATTGGGCTCGTCAGCCCATCCAATAGCACGCCGCCATACCCGCCCAGTCCGGTCATTGCCAATCTGGAATGGGCGCCCCAATCGTCCATCCAGCGCATGGCCAACGGCAGCGACAACTACCCGATTACCTGGGCCGATGATGGCGCGCTTTACACGGCCTATGGTGACGGCAACGGTTTTGACCCCAAAGTGCCGCAAAAGTTAAGCCTGGGCTTTGCCCGCGTCGATGGCCCGCCCACCAACATCAGCGCCGCCAACATCCGTTCGCCCCAAGAGCAGACGGGGCAAGGTTCAGCCGGCAAAAAGGCCAGCGGCATGCTCATGGTGGATGGCGTGCTCTATATGTGGGTGCGCAACGCCGACAATAACGGCCATAAATGTCAGCTCGCCTGGTCCACCGACCACGCCCAAAGCTGGACCTTTGGCGATTGGAAATTTGATGAATTTGGCTACTGCACCTTTATTAATTTTGGCCAAAACTATGCCGGCGCCCGCGACAACTACGTTTACACTGTCACCCATGACAACCCCAGCGCCTATACGGCCGCCGACCGCTTCATTCTCATGCGCGTCCCCAAAGACCAGATGCGCAACCAGGCCGCCTATGAATATTTTGTGCGCGTAGACGGCGCCAATACCCCCGCATGGACCAGCAACGTGAATCAGCGCGGCAGCGTTTTCACCAATCCGGGGCTGGCGCGGCGCTCGGGCATCAGCTACATTCCGGCGCTCAAACGCTATTTGTGGTGGCAGCAGTCCAGCAGCAGCTCGGAAGATACGCGCTTTGCGGGCGGCTTTGGCGTGTATGATGCGCCGGAGCCGTGGGGACCGTGGACTACCGTTTATCATACCGATAATTGGGATGTGGGGCCGGGCGAAACGGCCAGCTTTCCGCCCAAATGGGCCAGCAGCGACGGCCAAACGCTCTATTTGGTCTTCTCGGGAGACGATTCGTTTTCAGTGCGCAAGGCCACATTGACGTTGGCCAATGGCGGCCCCGTTGGCCCCCAGCCAACGCCAACCTTCACCCCAACCAGCGCGCCCACCACCGCGCCCCAGCCGACCTCGGCGCCCACAACGCAACCGCTCCCCACCGCCACGCTAGCCGCGCCGCCCACCATTGCGCCGACGGCCGTCTCTACGGTGGCGCCCACCCCATTGCCGACAGATACGCCTGTGGCAGGGCCGTCTGCTGAGCCAACGGCTACGCCAACACCCCATACCGACCAGCCCGCGCTCGATCCAAAACAGGTGGTTCGCATTTTGCAGATTCGCGTCGTGCAATCTGAGGATGATGCCGAAGAAGACGCGGCCCAAGGCCGCGTGAGCCTCCGCAGCGGTGATCTGGAATTGAGCGAAAATCGGGACCGTCCGCAAGTGGTGGGCGTGCGTTTTCAGAATGTCGATGTGCCGCCCAATGCGCGGATAATTAATGCTTACATTGCGTTTCAGACTGATGCGACGGGCGACCGCTCCACATCGCTGCGCATTAGCGGCGAGGCCAGCTTTAACGCGCGCACCTTCAGCGACGCACCGCACGACATTTCCAGCCGCATCTCCACCGATGCCGCGGTGGAATGGAACGACGTGCCCGTGTGGAGCGCGGTCAGAGAGGCGCACGCCACACCCAATTTGGCGCCCATTGTGCAGGAGATCATCAGCCAAACCAACTGGCGCACGGGCAATCCCATGGTCTTTATCATCGCCGGGTCCGGCAAGCGCGCTGCCACCGCATACGACGGCGCCGCCGATCGCGCGCCGGTGCTGGAAGTGGAATATACGCTGCCGGTTTACCTGCCGCTGGTAATGAGGTGAGAGACTGTGTTCAATTTTCTGTTTTCAATTGCAACTTGAAAATTGAAAACGAAAAATTGAAAATGCAAATAAGCAGCTAACTCGATTGGAATGAGAACCATTGGCGTAGGCGACCAGACAAGCCGGCGGGTTCAGGCAGAGGCTCAACATTGTCCAGGGCGTGGACCATGTCGATGGCGCGCTGATAGCGGTCGGCGGGGTCTTTGGCCAGCGCTTTGAGGATGATCTGTTCGAGCTGCGGTGATACGCGGGCAAAGTGTGATGGGGGCGGCGGTTCGTCGTGAATGTGGGCGTGGAGCAATTCGGAACGGCTGCCATAAAATGGCTTGCGCCCTGCCACCATGCGATAGAGCACAACGCCCAGGCCGTATATATCCGCCCGGCCATCAATATCCGGACTGGCCAGCGCCTGCTCGGGCGAAACAAAGGGGGGTGTGCCAAAGACGCCCGTAATGGGCTCCGCGGGCAGCGAACTCAGCCGCAAGACCGTGCCAAAATCAAAGAGCACCGCCCGCCGGTCATGGGTGATCATTACATTGGACGTTTTGATGTCGCGGTGAACCAGCCTCTGTTGGTGGATGTATTCCAGCGTTTCGCCCACCTGTTTGGCTATATCTATGGCCGTAATTTCGCCCAGCGTCTTGTTGCGCGTGACCAGCGCCTCCAGCGTATCGCCCGTGAGCAATTGGAGCGCGATATAAAAGCGACCATCCAACTCGCCTGCGTCGTACACCTGCACAATGCCGCGATGGCGAAGCTGCTGCAAAAGCCTGTGCTCATCCAGAAAGCGTTTGCGCATGTCCGGCTGGCCGGAGAGCGCCATGTTGAGCACCTTGAGCGCCACCTCTGGCTGATTGGGGCGGCGGGCGCGATAAACTATCGAAACCCCGCCTTGTCCCAACATACCGCTGATCTGGTATGGTCCCAGGCTGTTCAGTGGCTTCTCTGGCTGTCGAACCGTATTGGTTGCATACGAACTGTGCGCCATTTTCCGTGCGTCCCCCCCTTTAGTAGAAACCATTATACAAAAGAGAGCGCCCATTGTAAATGAAAGCAGGAACCATCAACAAAAAAAAGCGAGGCAACCTAAGTTGCCTCGCTTTTTTGGTTGATGGATTTCGTTTAGTCGTCGCCTGAACTATAGGCTGCCAGTCCGGCATAGGCGCCGGCGCCGTGCTCGGAACGGTCCAGCCCAATCTGCTCATCCTCTGGCGAAACGCGCAGCAGGTTAACCTGTTTGAGGATAAAGAAAAGCGCAAAGGCCGTCACAAAAGCCCACAGCGGAATCACCAGCGAACCGACGATCTGCGCCACCAGCGGATGACCACCGAAGATGCCGGTGGCGATGCCGCCCCAAATGCCGCACAGACCATGTACCGGCCAGGCGCCCACCGGATCGTCAATCTTCAAGCGCTCCAGCAACTGCATACCGGCGACCACCAGCACGCCTGCTATGGCGCCGATAATGATGGCCGAGCCATTGGTGACTGAATCGCAGTTGGCCGTGATGCCGACTAGACCGGCCAGCGCGCCGTTCAGCGTAATGCCCAAATCGGGATGGCCCAACATGAACCAGGAAATAATCATTGCTACGACCACACCCGCACCGGCCGCCAGCGTCGTGTTTACCGCAATCAGCATGGTCACATCGGTGTTGGCGGCGCCGGCAAAGGCCAATTGGCTGCCGGGGTTAAAGCCATACCAGCCCACCCACAGGATAAAGACGCCCAACGTGGCCACCACATAGTTGGAAGGCGCAAAGGTGGCAGCATCGCGATCCTTGGCAAAGCGCCCAATGCGGGGTCCCAACAGGATGGCGCCCGCCAAACCGGCAAAGCCACCGACAGAATGCACAATCAACGAACCGGCAAAGTCATAGAAGCCCATGGCGTCCAACCAGCCGCCGCCCCACTTCCAGAAACCGCTCACCGGGTAGATGAAGGCCGTAATCACCACGCTGTAAATGAGATACCCCTCAAATTTCATGCGTCCGGCCACCGCACCGGAGACAATGGTGGCGGCGGTAGCGGCAAAAGCCACCTGGAACAAGAAATCTACCTGGGGATTTAGATTGCCTGCCACGGCTTCGGGGGGGGTAGCGCTAATGCCAAAGCCAGACCAACCCATAAAGCCGCCTAGGACACTAGAGCCATACATAATGCTATAGCCCAGAATCCAATAGATCAACACGCCAACGCCAAAATCAAGCAAATTTTTGAATAAGATGTTGACGGAATTTTTGGCCGAATTGAACCCAGCTTCCACTAGGGCAAAACCAGCCTGCATAAAGATAACCAAAATAGCTGCAATAAACAACACAACATTGTCAATGGCGTAGGCCAGCTCGCCATTGGAGATGTCGCCATCCTGCGCGAAGACCGGAATGGCAAGCAAACTCAACACCAGCGCGAGCGGCAAAGCCCGCCGAAGTTTCACCAACATGCGAAATCCTCTCTTTTCTTGGTTATGGATACAACTCTTCGTTTTGTACCATGAACGTTGTAAAATTGGGCAAAATGCTTATGGCAGCGGCTTGACTAGCATGTTTTTAACCGCTGTACATATTGTACCGGCGAAGAGAGCGTTTTTCAATGTGCAAAATGCACAAAATATCGATGTGTTTTATCGGCGGATGAGGAAGATTCAGAGGCGATTTCAGGTGTAAACAGGCCCAATCGCTATTTATGGGCAGCGTGTGGTAATGCCGCCACATCTGTTTTAGACAAATTGCACGAGCTGCACAAAAAATGAAACAGGCCCGCTATCTTTTAAGATAACGGGCCTGTCTATCAATTAACGCACGTTCCAAAACAAAAACTAGCTATGCATACGCGCTCGCCATGCTCGCTCACATCCAGCCCCATCTCTTCCTCTTCCGGCGAAACGCTGAGCCCCATGGTGGCGTCCAAAATCTTGGCCAGCACAAATGTGACCACAAAGGCAAAACCGCCGGCGGCAATCACCGTAATCAGCTGCGTGACAAACTGACCGGGGTTTCCATAGAGTAACCCGTCGGCGGCGCCGCTATTGATGGTTGTGGTGGCAAAGATGCCCGTGGCCAGCGCACCCCAAATCCCCGCCATGCCGTGACATGCAAACACATCCAGCGATTCATCCACGCCGCGCCCCTTGACAATCTTCACTGTGAAATAGCTGATGGGCGCGGCCACCAGCCCGATCAGCAGCGCCGCCATGGGCGTCACAAAGCCCGCCGCCGGCGTGATCGCCACCAAGCCCACCACAGCGCCAATCACAATACCCAATACGCTGGGCTTGCCCTCACGCCAGGCCAGCAGCATCCACATGACGCAGGCCGCCGCCGCCGCTGTATTGGTGTTGAGCAGCGCCGTGGCCGCCAGCCCATTGGCGCCCAGCGCGCTGCCGCCATTAAAGCCAAACCAGCCCATCCACAGCAGCCCCGCCCCCAAAACCGTATACGGAATATTGTGCGGCTCGTGAAATTCATGGCCGCCAAAGCCCTCACGCGCTTTGATCACCAGCGCAATGGCCAAGGCCGACATACCCGCCGCAATATGCACAACGGTGCCGCCCGCAAAGTCCAGCGCCCCCATGTTCAGGAAAAAGCCGCCATCGCCCCACACCCAGTGGCAAATGGGGTCATACACAATGGTGGCCCACAGCAGCGTAAAGACGAGGAATGTCTTAAAGCGGATGCGCTCCACAAAGGCGCCTGTAATCAACGCCGGGGTGATAATCGCAAAGGTCATCTGGAAAGCCACAAAGGCAAAGTGCGGCAGTTGCGCCGCATACGGCCCCGGTTCTGCCGACACACCTGCCAAACCGGCGAAATTCAGGCTGCCAATAAAGCCGCCCACGTTGTTGCCAAAAGCCAGGCTGTAGCCAAAAAGCACCCACTGCACGCTGATCAGCCCAATGGTGATAAAGCTCAAATTAAGCGTGGACAAAATGTTCTTCTGCCGCACCATGCCGCCATAAAAGAAGGCCAGGGCCGGCGTCATCATAAGTACCAGCGCTGTCGAAATCAGCACCCAGGCGGTATCGCCCGTATTGATGTTTTCCATCATTTCTCCTTTTCGCTCTCTCTGAAGCCACCCGCCAGGCGCGCCAATGTGATGGGCGCGCATTTGACGGATGAGCGTCGATGTTTGTAATGATTTGTGTAAATGTTATACTTGAAAATAAGAGGGTGTATTGCAGGGGGAAATCTCCCCACAATCTACCGGGCAGTGCTAAGTATATCCGAGCCATTTCTGTAAATCATCGGCACTTTGCACAAAAATCTGGTCCGTTTCATAGATCAATTCGAACATACATAGATAATGACCCATCCTACTATCGCCGTCGGCGTCTCCTCGTGGAATTATGACGCCTGGCGCGGCGTTTTTTATCCCGAAAAGTTGGCGCGCGCGGACTATCTTTCATTTTACGCGGGTGAATTTGCCACCGTCGAAGTGAACACCAGCTTCTACGCCTTGCCCAAACCGGCCACGCTGATTAACTGGGTGGAGAGTACGCCGCCCGGCTTCACCTTTGCGCTCAAAGCGCCCCGCCAAATTACCCACGAAAAGCGGCTGCGCGACTGTGAATCGGAAACGCTGGCCCTACTTGACGCCATTCGCTCGCTGGGGGATGCCGCCGCACCGGCCTTTCTGCAATTTCCGCCCGATTTTACGCGACGCCACTTTGGCCGCGTGCTGGCCGACTATCTCGACTGGCTGGCGCCACGGCTGGAAGGCGTGCGCATGGCGGTGGAAGTACGCGCCGCCGATCTGATGACGCCCGCCTTCGCCGCCTTTCTGGCCGAACGGGGACTGGCGCTGGTGTTGGTGGACCGTGAAGGAACGCCCGATCTTTTCGAAACCTGGGACGAGGCGCGCCACCATGACAACGCGCCCGACTTCACCTTTATCCGTTGGATCGGCGACGACCGCAATGGACCCCAAGGCGACCGCGAATTGGTGAACCCGCGCGATGCCGAGCTGGCGCGCTGGGCTGCGCGCATTGCGGACTATCACAATAGCGGCATTCATGTTTATGGCTATATGCACAATCCCTACGAAGGCCACTCCCCGGCAAGCGTGCGCCGCCTATGGACGCGCCTGGCCGAGCATATACCGCCCCCAGCCTGGCCGCCGCATGATTGGCCGCCAGCCGGCGCCGAGAATGAAAAGCCAGCGCAACTATCGCTATTCGATGAAAATAATCCAACATGAGCCAAGAACATTTTGTCGCCAAACCCGCCGTCCAGCCGCCCGCCGCGCCGGTCGAAACGTTGCGCCGGTGGCCCGTGCGTTTTACCAGCGTGCTCTTGTTGGTGCAAGCGTTGGGCATCATATACCTGGTGGGGTATTACTTCTCACTTATCGACTCGACGCACGCCATGCCGTCGCTGGAAGAGTTGGTGGGCTATACCTTCGAAATGCTGCCCACGCTGGTCCAGGATTCGCTGATCATCGGCATCCTTTTTACGCCGCTGGTGCTGCTGACCGTGGCCTCGGCCATTGGCTTTATCTTTTTGTGGCGCGGCGGCTGGGTGCTCACCATGCTCTGCCAGGGGGTGATCCTCTTTCTATCGCTGGCCATCTTTTTTAATCGCCCGGCGGTCATCATGTGGCCCGTTCATATTCTCATGGCCTATAGCATCTTCCTGGTGCTCTATTTGAATTCGTCCGGCGTGCAATTGGTTTTTCAAAAAACATGAATCTTCCCAATCCTTTCGACCCCCAAACTACCAAAGATCTGCTGCGGCGGTTCGAGCCGGTGCTGCACTTCACGCGCGGTGAACGCTTCTTCCCCGCCGATGTGGATAGCTATCTGGCGTCGTGCAGCCTGTGGGTGCAGCAGCCCGATACGCAGCCGGTCTGTCTCGTGCCGACGGGCGAACTATCGGCCAACGTGTTGGGACAAATTCATCGCGCGGAAACGCACCATCCCCCGGCGACGGACGAATCAATTGAGTCGCCAATGCATGAACATGAACGCAACGTCTTCTTTTTGAAATACGCCGAGCCGCTGGGGCCGACCGATCTGGCGCGCTATCAACGCGAGCAGCGGCAAAAGGAGCGGGACAATCATGAATATCGCTTTCGGGCGGGCCGCGGACGGTTGGCGCGTGGGCTACTTTTACTTGGCTGATCGGCACGCTCTTTTCCGTTTCGCTCTTTGGCCGCTGCGCGTACCGGGGATGCTTCGGCGGCCGCCGCGCTGGGCTATCAGCAAAAACTGGCGCAATGAGCGCTATTGTTATTATGGCCGCGTGGTGCAGCAGGGGCCGTGGCTGGTCCTCAATGTTGGTTTTTCTACTATTACAACAACTGGCGCACCGGCTTTGCGGGGGCCAACGATCACGAAGCCGATTGGGAGATGATCGCGATCTATCTGGCCAAAACCACCAATGCGCAAGAGCCGGGGGATGCGAATTATAAAGAACCGGAAGTCTATGAAAATCAAATGGGGAGCGTCATTGCGGCGCAACGCGATGATGAAACCAGCCCCATTATGGACTATCAACCCGAGTGGATCGCCTACGCCTCGCACGACTATCACGGCGATGATTTGCGCCGCCACTGGCTGGACCCCGCCGTGGACAAAGTGGGCGAGCACCCGGTGATCTATGCTGGCGCCGGTTCGCACGCCGCCTATTATCGCCGCGGCGACTATATCACCGAGTGGGCCATTCCATTCCTGGCCCCGGCTATTGAGGTGACCAGCCGCCTACGTCAATTCTGGCGCGAAACATTGCGCCAATATGCCAATCAGCAGCAGCATTCCGTCCTAACATCCAACATTTTTCTGATCCCATTTGTGGACTATGCCCGCGGCGACGGCATCATCATCGGCCCGTCGGCGCAGCTCACCCACATTACGGACCGCGAGGTCAAACCGTGGGATGAGCCGCAGTTGCTCACGCCCGACACGCCGTGGCTCACCCATTATCGCGGGCTGTGGGGGCTCTACACGCGCGACCCATTTTCAGGCGAAGATGCGCCAGCCGGCCCCATGTACAATCGGGATGGCTCAGTCCGCACCTCCTGGTATGATCCGGCAGGTTGGGCTGGGCTGGACAAAGTGTTGCCGGCCGCCCAGGAACGCGCCGCCGTGCTGGCCCGGCAGTCTGCCTTGCAGCAATCTTGCCAAACATTGGCGGTGACCATTCAGGCCAAAGAAGAGACGCTGCGCAACGTCAGCCTGGATCTGGAAGCGCTGCGGTGGCAGAAAGACCTCTTTGCCTTAATGAACGACTATGAAGCGCAAGTGGAAGAACTGTCCAAAGAGGTGCAGCAACTGCGCGCCAAGCTGGCCACGGAACAAACCCTGGTGCCGCACTCGGTGATTATGCGCATCAACTAACCGATATCGCTGCCAAAGATGCGGCCGAACTGCCGGTTGCCCTGTTGCGCAGCCACATTCACCGCGCCCATACGCCCGAGCCCGAAAGCCGCCAGCACGACAACCTGCTGGCCGAGATCTGGTCGGCCGCCAGCATTGGGCTGATTATGATTGCCTATGTGTTTAGCATCTATTTCATGCCGCCGGGCTACAAGATCACCACGGCCGTTTTTATTGTCTATTTGGTGGGCGCCATTGAAGCGGGCTTTCGCGGGCGGCTGGGCGGCTTTGCCTCCAGCTCGGCGGTTATTTTCGCCGTTTTCGCCGCCCTGGTGCTGCTTTATGAATACGCCTGGCAAACGCTCATCGTCAGCGCACTGCTCATCGGCATCTATTTGATTTGGGAGAATGTGCGCGAATTGTGGGCGTAAAGGGCTTGAAGGGGGGAAGGGGAGAAAGGGGAAAGGGGGGCGCTTATTTGGAGCCGCTCCGTACTCCTTACTCCCTACTTCTTAATCCCTAATCCCCAACCCCTTATCCCTTGTTGAATTGTCCCCATCTGAGGTACGATTAGCGCCACATTGCAACTCTGCAACCTGCAACCTTGCAACTCTGCAACCTTGCACAACCAACTTTCAATGGAGAAATTACAATGTTAACAATGGATCAAGCAACATTACTCGAGCGGGATGAGCGGCTGCTGCACCCCATGCAGAACCCGGCGGCGCACGCCAACCCGGTCATTGTGGAATCGGGCCACGGCGTGTGGCTGCACGCGGCGGATGGCCGCGAGATACTCGACGGTCTGGCCGGTCTGTGGAACGTCAATATTGGCTATGGCAACCAGGAGCTGGGCGAGGTGGCCAAAGAGCAGATGAGCAAGGTGGCCTACTGCTCCAACTATGCCGGCATGAGCAACCTGCCCGCCATCGAGCTGGCCAACAAGCTGGCGGGCTACGCCTATCCCAGCCTGACGACCACCTTTTTTGCCTCGGGCGGCGCCGAAGCCAACGAGAGCGCCTTCAAAACCGCCCGCTACTATTGGAAGCGCAAAGGCCAGCCCAGCAAAGTGTGGGTCATCGCCCGCCAGGATGCGTACCACGGCATTACGCTGGCCGCCATGAGCGCCACCGGCATGGCCAAATTTTGGACCATGTTCGAGCCGCGCGTGCCCGAATTTTCGCACGTCCCCGCGCCCAATGCCTATCGCTACACTGGCGACCGCCGCCCCGGCGAAAGCGTGGCCCAAGCCGCAGCGCGGGCGTTGGAAGAGGAAATTGTGCGCCTGGGGCCGGACAAGGTGGCCGCTTTTATTGCCGAACCGGTGCAGGGCGCCGGCGGCGTCATTGTGCCGCCCGCCGAATACTTCCCGCTGGTGCGCCAGGTGTGCGACAAATATGACGTGCTGCTGATCGCCGACGAGGTGATTACCGGCTTTGGGCGCACGGGCGACATGTTTGCGCTGACCCGCTACGGCGTCGAGCCCGACATTCTCTCCTTTGCCAAAGGGGTGACCAGCGGCTACCTGCCCCTGGGCGGCATCCAGATTTCCGACGAGATTCGCGAGACCATCTGGGGCGCCAACCCCGCCGAAGCGTGGAGCCACGGCTACACCTATTCGGGCCATGCCACCGCCTGCGCCGTAGCGCTCAAAAACATTGAGATCATCGAGCGCGAAAACCTGGCCGCCAAAGCCATTGCCCGCGGCGAGCAGCTGCGCGCCGGGCTCAACAAGCTGCGCGACGAGTTTGAATTTGCCGACAACGTGCGCGGGCTGGGGCTGATCAACGGCATTGAGTTTGTCAAAGATCGCGAGTCGCGCGAACCGGCGGGCATCGGCGCCAAAGTGATGAAGCTCTGCCTGGAGCGCGGCTTGTGGGCGCGCGCCATCAACGACACCATTGCCTTCTCTCCAGCGCTGGTGATCACCGAGGAAGAAGTGGACAAGATCATCGACATCCTGGGCAGCGCGCTGGACGCGGTGGCCGGGGAAGTGTAAGAAGTTAACCGCAGATTGCGCAGATTTTTCTTCTGCCAGCAAGCTGTCGGAGAGAAGATTTTGTACGCGGATGAACGCTGATTTTCGCAGATTTTAGCGTTGTAATGGCCAAAAAATCCGCGTAAATCCGTTAAATCTGCGTACAAAATACTTTTCATTACCTGCGGTTCGATTTTCCTTTGACCTGTCCATGTTGGGATAGCCACAAAAACACAAAAAGCACAAAGGAATCTCTTTTTGTGAATTATGTGTTTTTGTGGCTATTTTTCTGCCCTGTGGCAAAGCCTGAATGGAGTTTGCAATGACCGTCTCAAAACCCGAGCGTCCAATAATAGCCCGCATTGGTTTGATGTCCGACACGCACATGCCCGAGCGCTGTTTGGCGCTGCCGCAGACGCTGGCGCAAGTATTTGCCGACGTGGATCTGATCCTGCACGCCGGCGATGTGGGCGAGCTGTGGGTGCTGGACCAGATCAGCCAAATCGCGCCGGTAATAGCCGTCCACGGCAACGACGAAACGGCCGATGCCCAGCGCGAACTGCCCTATCAACAGTTGGTTACCGTGGCCGGGTTGCGCATTCTGCTCTGGCACAGCCACTTTGCTGACCGCGTGGACGAGATGAATTCGCGGCTCGGTGATGAGATGATCCCCAAGCTGGGCCGCTCGGTAGATCGGGCGCGGCGGGCGGGCGCCAAGGTGGTGGTCTTTGGCCACTGGCACATCCCGTTGGTTTACCAGCAGGATGGCATCACCGTCATCAACCCCGGCGCCATTGCCTCCGGCAACGCCATTGTGCGCCAGCTTCACCAGACCGTGGCCCGGCTGGACGTGTATGCCGATGGCGCCTTTGCCATCACCCACGTGGATTTGGCCAATCCCGGCGTCCCCTTTGCGCCCAACGTCGACTGTGCGGCCGGTTTCCGCGCCGCGCTCAACCGTTTTGCCGCCTCCATCCTCACGCCCGAGCTGGAAGCCGCCCTGCCCCAACTGCGCAGCTATCTCTACCAGCACATGTCGCCCGAGGACCGCGTCAAGCTCATCGGCGTGCTCAACCGCATTGCGCACCGCTGCTGGTCCGGCGAGTTGGATGTGATTACGCCGGAGTTGTGGTTGGATGAGGTGCGAGCGGCGGGGGAGATATCAGGAGAGGTGAAGGCGTTGTGGGAGCAGAAGTTGAGCGAAGTGTTGGGTGGGGGGGAGGCCGCATGAACGCTGACCCCAAGCCAGATGCATCGTTGATGATAATCTTTCACAAGGCGCGCCAAGCCACTTTGGCCATTCTGCACGACGTTTCGGAAGCGCAAGCGCGTTGGCTGCCAAATGGTGAAGTCAATCATATCCTGTGGCACGCCGGGCATATCTTTGTGCTGCTGGAAAGATGTCTCTTTGCCGCCACTGTGGGGTCAGACGAACTGCCGGCGACGATTCCCGATGGCTGGTGGCCGCTGTTTGGCTGGAATTCACAGCCGTGGACCATTGCGCCTAATGCGTGGCCAAGTATGGCGGCGGTGAGACAAGTCTCAACGAGCAGACAGAGCGGCTTGAACGTGATCTGGCGAGCTTTGATGACGCCTTTTTGTCATCGCCCATCCGTTGGTCTGACCGCGCTGGATTGGTCGCCCAAAACGCCTGGTTATTCTGCACGGGATTTTATGATGAGCTGCTGCAGAAGGCCAGATCATGCAGTTGAAGCGGCTATTTGATGCGGGTGAAACACGGTTGTCATAGATGATAGTTTTCTTGCATTAGCAGATTACCACGTGCGCTCTTTGAGCAGCTCCTGGATGGCCGCTTTGGGCACCGGCAATTCGTCCATGTGATCCTCCAGCCAGCCGGAGAGTCCGCTCAATGTGATCCTCCCAGCGCCGGTCGATCTCGCCCGACGTGTAGACGCCTTCGGCCAGCCGCTGCTTGCCAAAGCGGTCGCGCAAGCTGAATCAGCTCCGATGTTTTGACCACTTTCTCCACCAGATGGGGTGGAATAAAGACCACGCCATCCTGCCGCCCCAGCACCACATCGCCGGGCATAACCGTCACCTTGCCGATGCGCACCGGACAGTTGACCCCCACCAACATAATGGTGAAACGGCATAGGACGGATGAACCCGCGGAAAAAGCTGGTAAAGCCGGCAATCTCCTGCACGCCATCCAGATCGCGAATGGCGGCGTCATGCACCACCCCGTTGCCGGACTTGGCGTAAATCGATGTGGCCAGGTTGTCGCCAATCACCGGCCCCTGCTCGATCTTGCCAAAGACATCGGCCACGTAGACATCGCCCGGCACCAGCATGTCGATGGGCCACGAAATCTGGTCGCCCACACAGCCCAGCGCCGCCCCCTTCTCCTCCATGATGGCGCGCATTTGCGGGCGCCGCGGCATGTACATAGCTGTCAGCGCGTCCCGCCAACACCTGGCCGGGGTGGGTGCAAAACCAGCCGTCTTCATATTGGTGATGATAGCCATCCCCGCGCAGAATGCCCCAGGCTTCCGTAATAGTCACGTTTTGGCGCGCAATCAGCGCATCCGGCACGTGCGGACGGCCATCGGCAAAGCGCTCGCCGGTCCATTCGGGCGTGTAGTCGATGATTTCGGCGGGCGTCATGTTGAGGGGAGCGAATTTGTCCATGCGGGTCTTTCACTTTGGAGGCCGATTCTCCCCTGGCCCCCTCCTCTCCACATGTGGGAGAGGTGGAAAGACGCACGAAGTGCGTCAAGGGGAGGAGCGGCTTTTATGTCACCGTTCCACCAGTCGGTTACGGCGTAGTGGCCTTCGATGTACGGGAACTGTTCGGTCACGCTTGCACGTGAGGCAATCTCAGGGGCAACCGCGCCCAGCCCCGGCGCATCCGGGAATACCAAATGGCCATCGGACAATGACGGGCTTTTCCGCCAAGATGCCCCCACTGCAGCGGCCCCTTGAATCATGCAACTTCGAGCACGCGCATGAATCATGCAGACTTCCAGCATACGGCTTGGGCAGGGCGGCCACCAGATGCCCATTGGCCATAGCCATGAGCCCGTTGTGCCAGCTATGGGGCGCCAGCTCAATGCCATATTCATCGGCCATTGCGGCAATGTGCATGGCTTCGGTAATGCCGCAGACGCCAGCATCAGGCTGCACAATGTCGTAAACGCTGTTCTATGTACGGGCAAAAGCGCTGCAGGGTGGTGAACTGTTCGCCGCCCGTAATCGGCATATCCACCGCGGCGTTGAGCCGCACATAGCCCGCCAGATCGGTCTGCGGAATCGGCTCCTCAAACCAGCTAAAGCCCAGACGATCCAGCTCTTTGGCAATGACCAGCGCCTCGTCCACGCTGAGGCGCTGATTGCCATCCAGCATCAGCTCCATGCGGCCATCGACTTCCTGCACCAGTTCGCGCACCAGCCCCAAAAAGCGATCCACCGTGACGCCATCCCACGACCATTCCGTGCCAATACGGAACTTCATGGCCGTAATGCCGTCGGCTATGTACTCTTGGGCCTCTGTGATGAGCTGCTGCGGATTGACGCGCCAATCGTAGCGACAGCCGCTGGAGGCATAGATGCGCACTTTATCCAGCGGGTTCGCGGCGAGCAATTGGCTGGTGCGCTTCCCCGCAATCTTGCCGCGCAGATCCCAGAGCGCGCAGTCGATGCCGGCCACCGCGCAATCGTGCTTGCGATCCCCATCATTGGGGTGCGGCGCAATGGCCGGATCGCTGGGGTCTTTGCCCACCAGCAGCGGGCTGTACCAGGCCACCCAATCGGCAATGATATTGGGTACGCCGTAGGCGCAGGCTTCGCCGATGCCGGTGAGTCCCTCATCGGTGTGAATCAGCACAATGGCGCAGTCCGCCTTGACGGTGCGATAGCGGGCGGTGATCCACTGCCGCTCCGGCTCGTGCATGCGCGAAAGGCAGATCGTCTCCAGCTTTGTGATCTTCATGGGGCGCTACTCTTTAGACGCCTTCCACGCCTGCAACTGGCGCTCAATCTCATCAATAATCGTATTCACGCCGGCCTCTTCCATCTTGGCGATGGCGTCGGGCGCGGCCTCATCCCAGGCCACCCAGCCGTTCATGATCGGCACAACCTGCTCTTGCCAGACCGCGCTGACCTGCGCCACCTCGGTCTCGATGGGCGTGCGGTCCACCACGAAGCCCAGCGCTTCCGACGGGAAGGCTGTGTCGTTCATCAGCTTGGTGGCTTCCCAGGCGCCCACCTGGGCCGGGTCGCGATAGTAGGCGTTGAACTGGTTGCCAAACATCCAGTCGCCATTGGGGTTGTAGGTGCTGGTTTCGGCGGTGACGCCATCGGGGAAGCGCATAACCTTGTTGGCCTCATCCTCCCACACCCAGTGTACGCCTTCAACGCCACGCGACAGCGTGTTGTAGACCTGGGCGTTGGTGTTGAACAGTTCGAGAATCTGCATGGCGGCCTCGGGGTGGGGCGAAGTGGCGCAGATGGCGTTGAGCGTGGCCGTGGTGCCGGCGGTGTCGATGATCAGCGGATCGGTCAGGTTTTTGATGGTGAAGTCCCAGCCGTAGGCGTTCTTGGATTCCACATCGTTGCCCGGCTTCTCCACGTGATAGCTCATGGCGAATTGGCCGGCGCGGAACATGGCCTGCGACTCGTCGCGCGGCAGCGGCTCCAGCGGCAGCCAGCCGTTGTCATACCAGCGCTTGGTGATCTCGGCGGACTGCTTGAATTCAGGAGTTTCCAGGAAATTGACCACGGTCAGCGTGGTGTCGGCGGCGGCCATGCCAATCACGGCGATGCCGTCATCCAGCGGGTCGTAGCCCCAATATTGGCTGCGCCACAGGTTGTCGCCCAGCACCGGCGTAATGCCTTCGCCCTCGGCCACGGCGGCCAGGAACGGCTCCATATCTTCCCAGCGCGTCACGTCATCCAGCGAGAAATTGTACTTTTGCAGCAGGTCGGTGCGCACATGCACGCCCCACGGTTTGGGGAAGATCTGCTGGTTGATCACGCCGTAGATGTGGCCCTGGACGCGGGCGGCTTCCCAGGTGGTTTCGGGCATGCTGTTCCACAGGCCGGGCGCATATTGGGGCAGCAGCTCATCCAGCGGATAGAGCACACCGTTGGCCACGTTGTTGGCGTAGGAATTGATCCAGGGCGCCGTGAAGATAATGTCGCACGCTTCGCCCGAGGCCAGACGCAACTGCATCTTCTCGTTATAAACGCCGGGGTCAATGGGCTCCAGCTTGAGCTTGACGCCGATCTCGGGGATGATGATGTCGTTGAGCGCGTCCTCGACCATTTGCTGATCCGGCTGCGGCGCGCATAGGTGTAGGTGACCACGGGGATGTTGTCGTCGGCGTCTTGGGAGAGTGAAGATTGCGCGCGGCATCTGCGGGGCCGGCGGCGGGGGCGCAGGCTGCCAGCAGCAGCGCCAACAAAAGTAGGCTCGTAAGCAGGAATGACGATATTCGTTTGGACATTTGGTTTCCTCCTTGGAAATGAATATTGGTTCTTTGGGATTCCATGTGGTTGACATTCGTAGGTCACTCTTGCAGAGTGACATCCGTCGGTCGTCCTAGCATGTCACTCTGCAAGAGTGACCTACGCGGGGCGCTCCTGTCTCGTCAACCACATGAGATTGACAAGAGAATCATATTTACCCCTTCAACCCGCCAATCGTAATTCCGCGCACAAAGTACTTTTGCAACATGAGAAACACAAACAGCGCCGGCCCAAAGGCTAGCACCGCCATAGCCATGCGCGCCGACTGCGTGGGAATCGGTTCGCCCATGGTTTGCGGGTTGGAGGCCAGCACGCTCATGTTGCGCATGAGTACCTGCAGCAGATATTGGAGCGGGTAAAGCGAGGGGGCATCAATAAAAAGCAGCGCCAGGAACCAGTCGTTCCAATAGCGCAGCACGTAAAAGAGCCCAATGGTGGCCAGCACCGGTTTGGACAGGGGCAGCACAATGCGGAAAAAGATGCGCCACTCGCCGGCGCCGTCAATGCGGGCGGCGTCCAGCAGTTCCGTGGGCAACTGGGCAAACGACGTGCGTAGAATCAGCACATACCAGGCCGTGACCAAATAGGGCGCAATCAGGGCCAGGATGTTGTCTTTGAGCCCCAGATATTGGGTGACTAGAATGTAAAATGGCACCATGCCGCCATGAAAAAGCAGCGTAAAAAAGACATAAAATGAGAGCACGCCGCGCAGCTTAAAATCCGTCCGCGAAAGCGGATAGGCCAGCAGCGCGCAAACAAAGAGCCCCACCAGCGTACCCACCACCGTCACCAGCGCCGTCACGCCATACGCCCCCACAATCTGCTGCGGATTCTTGAGGATGTAGGCATAGGCGTGGGTCGTAAAGCCCACCGGATAGAGCTTGTACCCCTCGATTACCAGCGCCTGCTCATCCGAAAACGAAACCGCCACCACCAGCAGCATAGGGATCAGACAGGCCAACCCAATGCCAATCAGCACCAGATGAACGGCCAAATTACTCCACGATATAGGCTTGCGCTTGGTCTGCACCGCACCCTGCACACGGGCGGGCTGTGCCACTGTGGTCAAAACAGTTCTCCTAATACAGGGATTAGGAATTAGGGAGTAGGGATTAGGCGTGATGTGGACGTCGCGCCTAATCCTTACTCCCTAATCCTTACTCCCTGCCTAATACAACGAATAATCTGCATTAATGCGCCGCACAATCCAATTCGCCACCACCACCATGACAAAGCCGACCACCGATTGATAGAAACCGGCGGCGGCGGCCATGCTGATGTCGCCGAGCTGCACCAGCGAGCGATAGACAAAGGTGTCGATGACGTCGGTGGTGGGGTAGAGCATGGGCGTATCGCGCGGCAGGAAGAAAAAGAGGCCAAAGTCGGCGTTGAAGATGCGCCCAATGGCCAGCAGCGTCAGGATGATCACCAGCGGCAGCAGCATGGGCATGGTGATGTAGCGCACCTGCTGCCACTTGGAGGCGCCGTCGATCTTGGCCGCCTCGAACAACATGGGGTCGATGCCCAAAATGCCGGCCAGATAGACAATGCTGCCAAAGCCCACGCCGTTCCACAGATTGGCCAGCGTCAAAATGGCCGGCCAATATTGGGGCGAGCGATACCAGGCCGTTGGCGCCACGCCCAGCCAATCCAGCCACTGGTTCAAAATGCCGCCCTGCGTGTTGAGAAAGGCGAACACAAAGTAGCTGGCAATCACCCACGAAATAAAATAGGGAAAGAAGAGCAGCGTCTGGTAATACTTGGTCATGCGGCTCTTGAACACCTCGTTGAGCAGCACGGCAATGGTCAATGACGCCGCCGTGTTGACCACGATAAAAAGGCTGTTCATGAGTAGCGTGTTGCGCGTAATGCGCCACGCCGTGTCCGTACCAAAAAGAAAACGGAAATTGTTAAAGCCCACCCACGCGCTGCCCAAAATCCCGTCGGCAAAGCGATAATCCTTAAACGCAATCAGCAGCCCCACCATGGGCAGATAGGCAAAGATAAAGAGCAGCACAATGCCCGGCAGCGCCATGCTCAGCAGCGTCAAATTCGTCTGCATATCGCGGCGGCTGCCGAAAAATCTGGTCAGCAGGCCGTTGGAAGCCACCGGCGTCGGGCAGGTTTGGGAGGCGGATTGCATTCGCGTAGTCATAATTGGTCAATGGAAGGCTGTATTTACGGCTGAAACGGGCAAAAATACTTTATAAGGTGGGGGGTAAACGGTGGCCGATGAGACTGCCGTAGCCCCAATGCCGGCCGCGCTGGATGTGACCGTGACAAAGACGGGCGTATCGAGCACCACCTGGTTCATGCGGAAGAGCGGGCCAAATTTGAAGTCATTCACCATGACATCATTGGTGATCTCCTTCTTCTCGCCCGGCCCCAACGCATAATTGGTCAGCGTGTAGGTTTCGCGGCGGGTCACGGTTTGCAATATGAGACGCCGGATCACGTGTTGGGTCAACGTTACGTCGCCGGTATTGAGAATGGTTAAGCAAAAATAGACCGGGCTGCCCGGCGCGGACACAACTTCCCGCTCGGTGGCGCAGCCGCTGGCGTTGAGCCCCACCGTGTGCGTAACGGCAATCGACGCGGCGTTCGCACCTGTCGCAGATGCAAATCGAGCCTGCGCCTGCACATTCATCTGCCCGAAGGCCAGCCAAACCATCACGAGTCCGCTCATGGCAAACAGCGGAACGAATAACAATTTGCCGCGGCTGGCGCGCCGCGGCCCATCCAAGTATTGATTGGGGGATGCAGTCATGAGATACCTACCGTTTTGGGTGCAAGGCTGATGAAGATTCACATGGGTGGCACGAAGCTTCATCAAATTTCGCGTGAACAGAAAATAAATCATAAAGGCTTCATGGGACCGCACGTGGTTGACCTGCTCTGGTTTCGATACGGCTGCTAACTGCCGCAGCCTACTCAACCGCCGCTAATCTCGTCAACCAAATGCGATCCTGTTGAACCATTATAGACTACGCCGATTGCGCAGATCTGGTTGTTCCGATAAAGCAATCTGTAAAATCTGTGCAATCTGTAATTTTATTTTACGATGGCGTCGGCGCGCTCCTTTCAATCAAGCCTTCCTGGCGCAGATCATACCACAGTTCCTCCGGCACTTCCTCTAGTCGTGCGGCCAAATTAGCCTCCACCTCGTCTGGCTTGACCGCGCCCACCACCAGGCTGGTGATGGCGGGGTTGGCGGGTGGAAAGTGCAGCGCCGCTACGTTGAGCGCCACGCCGTGCTGTGCGCAGATTTCTTGGATGGCCGTCACTTTGGACCGAATATTTTGGGGCGCATTAGCGTAGTTATATGTGGCGCTGGCGGTGGGACCGGTGGCCAAAATGCCGCTGTTATAGACGCCGCCCAAAAAGATGCCAATACCCTCTTCGCGGCAATAATCCAGGAAATCGAGCGAGGTCTGCTCCAGCAGCGTATAGCGTCCGGCCAGCAGAAACACATCCACATCGGCATTGCGCGCAAAGCGTTCCAGCATCTGCCACTGGTTCATGCCCGAGCCAATGGCCTTGATCACGCCCTGCTCGCGCAGCCTCACCAGCGTGGGGAAGGCGTGGTCCAGCGCGTCTTTTTCGTGATCCACCGTGTCTGCATCGGGATCATGCACCAGCACAATGTCAATGGTCTCTACGCCCAATCGCTCCAGGCTGCCCTCAAAGCTGCGCATGACGCCATCGTACGAATAATCATAAACAAAGGCGCTGCGATCGCGATTCAGCACGCGCCCCACCTTGGTCGAAATCACAAAGCTGTTGCGCGGCAGCCCTTTGAGCGCCTTGCCCACGCGAATTTCGCTTTCGCCTAACCCATAGAGCGGCGCCGAGTCAAAGAGCCGAATGCCGTTTTCATAGGCAAACTGCATAGACTCAATGGCGGCGGCCTCAGATACCGCACGCAAATTGCCAATGGGTGCCGTGCCAAAGCCCATGACGGTTACTTCCAGCGGGTTTTTGCCCAACCGCTTGGTGGGTAAAATAGTGCTCATAGATGTCCTTGATTAATTACAAAGTCGATAGCGCAGACTGCGATGCACGGCCGCCTAAAATTTCGACGCTGAATGTGGGTATTTAGCCGTGCGTTGCAGTCGGAGCGGGTTTCTTTAAACAACCTTGTGGTCAACCCGCTACGACTGCAACGCACGGTGGACATGATCAGGGACGGTCGAAGTCGACGGACACCGTGCAGCGCAGTCTGCGCTCGCTTTAAAACATTGAAAGGTAGCGGTACGTGAAAGTTATTCAGGTGGGTATTGGCGGCATGGGCAATGCCTGGCTCAATGCGGTGACGGCGTCGTGGGAATCTTGCCCAAGATGGCGCGCAGCCCGCTGTCGTCCAGATCCGCCGGGAAGGGCAGCGGTGCATTCTGCGCAAATGTGACCTGGCTGTGCGGATACATGGCTTTGAGCTTGGCCACAAAGTCGGCCACTTCCACCACGTCGTTGCGCAGATTGCAGGCCGCCGCGCCTGATGTTGGGCCGCGCAATGCCGATAAACATTTGGGCCACATCGTTGGCGTGCTGCAAGCCCACCGGTCCATCAAAGCGAATGTGGAACGGACGCCCCGCCGCCGTGGCCAACACGGCCTTGGCAATGTCGGACGTCATGCCTTGGTCGCGCGCCACGCCGTAGACAATATACGGGCGCAGCCCCACGCTGCCCACCTGCCAATCCTGCCAGTAGATCTGCGCCGTGCCTTCGTTGGCCACTTTATAAACGCCATAGAGCGTAGTCGGTAGCAGCGGCACGTTGTCCTTGACCGGTCGCTCAGGATAGTTGTGTGCCGGTCCCAGCACGGCCAGCGAACTCGGTAGGCCAGCCCTTTGATGCCCGCATGTCGCGCCGCCTCAAAAATATTGACCGTCCCCACCACGTTAACCTGCGAGCCCACCGATGGGTTGGCCCGGCAGAATGGCACCTGCAAGCCCGCCAAATGCACAATGTGCGTGATCTCGTGCTGCTCCACCACGCTGCGCACGGCTTTCAAATCGGTCACGTCCAAGCTGGCCCAGGTAATCTGCGCCAGCTCGTCGTCAGACAATAATAACCCCGGACGCGTCGGCGTAGTCGCCAAATCGGTCGCCACCACCTGCACGCCCTCATCCACCAGATTGCGTAAGACCCACGCTCAATACAGCCCATGGAGCCGGTGATCGTTTGCATAATTTTTCTGTCATGGTGATTGGGGGTTGGGGATCGGGGATTGGGGACGGGTCTGTCGCGCGACGCCCAATCCCTAATCCCTAATCACCCACTCCCCACCGCCTCTATTCTTCTACACAACTATTTGTCGAACAACTGGCCCAGACCTTCCACTTCCACCGTGACCACGTCACCGTTTTTGAGCCAGACGGGTGGTTTCATGCCCATGCCCACGCCGGGGGCGTGCCGGTGATGATCACATCGCCGGGCAGGATGGTGAAGGCCTGGCTGAGATAGTGGATCAGGTAGGGAATTTTAAAGAGCAGCGCTGGTGTTGGAATTCACCGACCTGCCCGTTGACAATCGTCTTTAGCACCAAATTGTGCGGATCGGCGATTTCGTCTTTGGTCACAATGTAGGGGCCGAGAGGGCAGAAAGTATCGAGTGACTTGCCGCGAATCCACTGGTCGCCGCGCTCAGCTTGCAGATCGCGGGCGCTGACGTCGTTGCAAATGGTGTAGCCGGCCACGTAATCGAACGCATCGGCTTCGGCCACCCGATAGCACTTCTTGCCGATCACCACCGCCAGCTCCACTTCCCAATCAACTTTGGCGGTCAGCTCCGGGCTCCAGCGGATTTCCTCGCCGGGGCCAATGATGGAGGTGGTGTATTTGTTAAACATGATGGGTATCTTGGGCGTGGGGCTGTTGGTCTCTTTGATGTGATCGATGTAATTGAGCCCAATGGCGATCACTTTGTTCATGTTGGCAATGGGCGCGTGGAGTTTGACCGAGCTAAGCGGCACGCTATCATCGGCCGAAGCCGCGGTGGCTATCGCCAGGTCCATACCGGCATCACCCATCTCTAAAAAGCTGCGCATATCGGTGGGCAGTTGGCCATTGGAAGCCGTGTGCAGATTGATGACGCGGTCGTCGCGCACCGCACCCAATTGCGGCCCGCTGTTATTTGCGCTGTATGTTACGAGTTTCATGTTTGCTCCTGTGGTTTGGTTGGGAAAGGAAACGTATTGCGTATTGCGTATTGCGTGTACCGGTCGAGAAGCTTGTTTCGATACAAGAAACTATGCCGGTTCACGAAATACGTAATGCGCAACACGCACTCATCAATTCGCCCCCAGTTTCGCCACTGGCGGCGTCTGAAAACGCGGAATCTCCACCAGCAGCTTCCACGTTTCGTCCTGGGGGTCGAAGAATTTCACATCTTCGCGGTGATATTGCAGGCCATAGGCCACGCGGGCGCGGTCAGTGTAATTGGGACCGCTGCCGTGGACGGTGAGGCGCGTAAAGGCCACGGCGTCACCGGCCCTCATGCGGATAGGTAGAAACGTCTTGGGGTCGATGGCCACTTTGCGGTGGCTGTCGCCGTCGCCGGCATTTTCCCAATCCAGCACGCCCTCTTTGTGGGAGCCGGGGACCATCTGCAAGCAGCCGTTGTCCGGCGTCATGTCGACCAGCGCCACCCAAATGTTGATGGAGCCCAGCGCTGGGTCGTGCTGGGTGTAGTTGTTGTCCTGGTGAAAGTGAAACTGACCGCCGCCGCCGCCCGCTTTCACCGCTGTAAAGGGCAAATAGCGCACGGCGCGCCCGCCGATCAGCCGTGAAGCCAGCGCCATCATTGCTTCACCGTTGATCAGCTCATCGAGCAGAGAATCTTTGACGTACTGTGGATTCTGGCGCAGCTTGTCCGCCGTGCTGCTGGCGTGGTCAAGCTGGGCGCGGGGAATGCCATTGGCCTCCAGCACGTCCAGCACCGCCTCGCGCAGTTCGTCTACTACGGCCGGCTCAATCAAATTGGGGATGAGCAGATAGCCCTGCTCTTGATAGAAATAGACTTCATTGTCGGTCAGCTCGATGGGGCGAACGACGGATTGTGTGGCAGGCATGGGTTCTTGTCCTTCAGATCGGTTGCGGGGAGAAAAGAAAGTAACATACTCAATATTGCCACTTTTAGGCAACAGATGCAAATAGAGGTCGTTCAAATAATGCCGAGGTGCATTTTAGTTTGGGGGTAATTCCTTCCAGGAAGGAGTGTATCTCGCCCCAATGCGAAACGCGCCCTTATGCTGGGATAGGCTATGTTTGGGAATGCAAATATGATATTATGAGGATCAATCTTCATTCAATAATTCACGGTGAACCCACATGAAAATCGGCATTCTCAACGCCCTGCCCCACAACATTGGCATCCGCTGGAACGACACGCCGGCAGATGCGTACGTGCGCTTTTTGCAAAGCGCCAATGCCCCTTTTACCTATTGCGCTTATGATCTGTTGTGCAACGAATTCCCCGCTACGCCCGCCGAATGCGACGCCTATCTAATTTCGGGCAGTCCCAGCGGCGTCTACGATGCGGATGGCTGGATTGCCCAATTGGGTGACTTTATCCGCGCCGCCTATCAGGCCGAGAAGAAGCTGGTGGGCATCTGCTTTGGTCACCAGATATTGGCCCACTCTTTGGGGGGATTCGCTGCCAAATCAGAGAAGGGTTGGGGATTGGGCCGCCACGTTATCGATATTCATGCGGCGCGCCGTGGATGGGGGACAGACCGGCCAGCGGTGCTTTTTATTACGCCCATCACGATCAGGTGATGGAACTGCCGCTGCAGGCGCGCCTGCTGGCGGCAGCGACTTTTGCCCCAACGCCTTTTTCACCATTGACGACCGCGTGCTGGGCATGCAGGCGCACCCCGAATTTTCCACCGCCATCATGCAGGATGTGCTCAGCGCCGTGGAAGCCATTGTTGAGCCGGCCTGTCATGCGCAGGCCAAGTGTTCTTTGGATGATGGGCCGCCGGACAATGAACTGGCGGCGCGCTGGGTGGTTGATTTTGGTTGGATAGGTGGCTGCTTGTAGGTCACACATAGTGTGTGACAAACCCGGTCAATGGCAGCCGCCTCGCTTGTCAACCATGTCACTCTGCAAGAGTGACCTACGCTAGCGATACGCGCCCGCCAGTTTGCGCACGCCGTCCCATTCGAGCCAGATATTGGTCAGTGTGTCCAGCCCATGCTGTTCGTGGTCCACGTGGTGCAGCCGAAAATAGATGGCGTAGCGCACATGGGGCGAGACGTTGATGGCCGCCGCGTGGGCAAGCTGATAATGCACCAGCATCACGTCACCTGGATTGGCCAGTTGCTGCTCCGGCGCGGGAATTTCCACTTTGGGCATCCCCTCTAGCAATGCCTCGGGACCGCGCTCGCGGAACCACTTTTCATAGATTGTGTGCGTCCCCGGCCAAACCGTGAAATTGCCGACAAAGGGCGCCGTCACCTCGCTCAACGCCACGCCCAGCAGCATGGTAAAGTTGCGGATCGTCCCCTGGGGTACGCCATTGGTGGGCGTGTACATGCCGTCTAAGTGAGGATGCGGTGGCGGCGGCGGGTCCACTTGACTGGGAAAGCGTAACGCAATCTGCCCCCCGCTGATGGGTTTGATTTTGCCCGCGCCGATTAACGATTCGGCCAAGGCCAGCGCCGGCGTCTTGTTCACCAGATCGGTGATCACCGGGTCGCTGCAATTCGGGCATACGAGCGCGAGCGAAAAATAGGCACCTGCGCCGGATCGATGCCTTCGCCCAGCGAATGGTTGATGGCGCGCAACGCCTCGTTCACCATGACTTGCGGCACGACGCCCGGCACTTTCACAAAGCCACGACGGACAAATTCTGCTTTTTGGTGGTGGGATAGTTGCATTGGTGGGTTCTACCTCTCCCCGGCCCCTCTCCTGAGAGGAAAGGGGAGGTCTGGTTGACAAGCTTATCTATTATAGAGAGGCTGGAATCGATGACAAATCCAGCCCGCCACAGCGACTATTTTCCACAGACGAGATTCGTAAATTGTACATCCCAAATCGTAAATCGCTCACCCCTTTGACCGCGCCCGCCGCCAGCCCCTGCACCACAAAGCGCTGTCCCAGATAGTAGAGCACAATCACCGGAATGGCCGCCGAGACGGAGCCCGCCTGATCAGCCCCAGCGGAACACGTCGCCGGTGATCAAGTAGCTGACCGCACGGGGACCGTCTGCTTGTCCGGCGAGGTGATGAAGATGAGCGCCAGCAGCAGTTCGTTCCAGGCCCCGGTAAAGGTGAAGACGCTGACTGCGATGAGGCCGGGTGTGGCCAGCGGCAGCACTGCGGAAGAGCGCCTGCCAACGCGTGACGCCATCCACCATGGCCTGCTCTTCCAGATCGGCAGGGATGCTGCGGAAGTAGCCCATGAGCAGCCACGTGCTCAGCGGCGCCGAAAAGGTGAGATAGACAAAGATGAGCCCTTGCACCGTGTTGCCCAGCCGCAGTCGGTTGATGATCACGGCCAGCGAAATAAAGAGCAGCGCGCCCGGCGTCAAATAGGTGAAGAGGATCAGTCGCCCGATCCAGTCGCGGAAGCGATACTTGAGCCGCACCAGGCTGTAGGCCGCCATGCAGCTGATAAAGACCGAAATAATTGTGGCCGCACCCGCCACGATGACGCTGTTGCGAATGTTGATCAAAAACTTCATCTTGCCGAACAGGTCCACATAATTTTGCAGCGTGGCGTTAAGCGGCAGCAGCGAAGGCGTGCGGTAAATGTCCTTGGGCAGCTTGAGCGAAATCGAGATCATGTAGTAGATGGGGAAGAGGATCACGATGGCCATCAGGACTAACAATGTGTAGAAAATTATTTTTTGGGTGAGGGTTAATTTATCCAGCATTGTCACTCTTCTTGGAGCAATTTTGCCACGATAAAGGCCAGCATGGCAAAGACCGGCAGCATAGAGACCGAGACCGAAGCCGCCTCGCCAATGCGCAGATTTTGCAGCCCAAAATAGGCCAGCACCGGAAAAGTCATGGTGGCGCTGGAGGGGCCGCCTTGGGTCAGCAGCCAGATGGCTTCAAAGCTATTGGTGGTCCAAATGGTTGAAAGCAGCAGCACTACCAGCACCACATGGCGGATGCTGGGCAAGGTTACATGGCGATAGCGTTGCCAGGCCGATGCGCCGTCGATGGCGGCGGCTTCGTACAATTCTTGCGGCACGTTTTGCAGCGCGGCCAAAAACGAAATCACCCAAAATGGAAAACCGCGCCAGAAACTGGCCACCACCACGCTGGGCATGGCCCACGTTTTGGTGCTGAGAAAATCGACGTGGGTTTGAACGAGCCCTGAATTGAGCAGAATATAGTTGAACGCGCCGCCCTGCGGCGCGTAGAGCAGCTTCCACGTAATAAAAGCCACAAAAGCCGGCATGGCCCACGGAATCAAGATCAGGCTGCGCCAGATCTGTCGCCCGCGTATCTGCTGGTTCAGCAGCAGCGCAATGCCCATGCCCAGCACCAGCTTAAGCGACTGCACGCTGACCACCAGCACAATGGTGTTACGCACGGTGGCTCGAAAGTCGATCCAGTTGATCAGATAGCGATAGTTGGCCAGGCCAATAAAGTTGCCCTGGCTGCCCACCATGCGGTCCGTAAAGCTGATCCAGATGGCGAAGAAGAACGGATAGATCACCAGGATCAGCAAACAGATCACCACCGGCGCCACCATCAAATAGCCCATGATGCTGGCGCGCTGGCTCATGGTCATGCGTGGCTGGTCGCTCTGCCGCGCCGCGGGAAGTTGAGTTGCTGCTTGGTTGGCCATGGTGAAATCCAGTGGGGAGGACGGAAAGGGGGAAGGGGGGAAAGGGAGAAGGGGAGCTTGTCTTTACTCCCTACTCCCTACTCCCTACTCCCTACTCCCTACTCCCTACTCCCTACTTATACTTATCGTAAATATCCTGGCACGCTTTTTGCGTTTCGGCCACGGCGTCGTCGATGCTGAGGCCGTCTACCACCACGCGCTGTATCATGCGCGGGGTGAGGAAGTTGGTCTGGTATTCGGCAAAGGCGGCGTTATCGACATCGGGGAAGGCGCCAAAGGTGCCGTTAAGCGCCAGGTCCAGCAGGCCAACGTGGACTGGGCCTTCGGTGAAGATGGGGGCATCCTGATAGCCAGCGGCGGACGGGCCGTAGATGGCGTTGTAGTAATACTCTTTCATGAACTCGGGTTCGGAGAGATATTTGAGCAGGTCTTTGGCCTTTTCAATATCGTCCGAGCTTTTGGGGATGACGCGCACATTGGCGTCCACCGGGGCAATGCGCATGGCGGGACCGGCAGGCAGCGCTGAGTATTTGGTAGCTTCGCCCAGGTCGGGGTCTTCGTTGCGCATGTAGAGATAGACGCTGCCGGGGTTGGCAATAAAGACAGCGTTGCCAGACTGATAGGCCACATTGTCGCCTGCACCGTCCCAAGTGGTGGCGCCGGGCGGGAAGAGCCCTTCATTGTAGGCGGTGGTGATCCAGGTGAGGAAGTCGCGCACCTCCTGCGAATCGAGGGTACAGCTTTTGCCCTCATCATCAGCCACGCCCGCCCCAAGACTGCATCATGGTGGTGGTCAGGTTGCCATCGCCCACGTTGGAGAGTGCAAAGCCCATGCCGTAATTTTCGGGCGGGTTCTGGGCCGCTTTGGCCATTTCGTAGAGTTCGGTCCAGGTTTGGGGCGCCTCACCAAAGCCGGCCGGTTCCAGCACATCCACGCGGCGATAGAGCACGTTGCCGCCCAGGCTAAAGGGAATGCCATAGCGATTGCCGCCATAGCGGTCGGGGTTGGTGGCTTCATCGGCCGCGGGCAGCCAACCGCCCACCGTTTCGCCAATTTCAGCGTAGAGATCGTCCAGCGGCTCCAGTTGATCCTGCTGGGTCAGCAGCAGCATAAAGCCGCGGCCCACATCCAGCGCATCGGGCATAGCGCCCGACTCAATGGCGGCGGAGACGCGCTGCACGGTTTCATTCTGGTTGATCATGACGACTTCGGTCTGCACGCCGCGCTCTTCGCCCCACTGGGTCACGCGGTCCACCAGCATCTGGTTGGCTTCATCGGAGAAGATGAGACCGCCCCAGTAGGTGAAGACTTCATCGGTATCCACGGGCAGGGGGGGCAGGGGGGTATTGGTGGGGGCGGCGGCGCTGTCGCCCCCGCTCGCGGCTGCCGGTGCGGCTGGCTCGGCGGGTGCTGCTGGTGCGGCACAAGCTGACAACAGCAGCGCCAGTAGGAGCGCAAACGTACTGCAAAGTGAAATGTGCTTACGCATGAAATTCCTCCTTGGTTTTGATGATTGAGTTTTCAAGGGAGAGTTACTTATATAAAAAGGGGGATGTGCATCCATCCCCCTCTTAAAAACAATTTGATGCGATTAGGCGCGCGGCAGGTCGAGAATTTCCTGCATGGCGTCTTGCACGTTTTGGAGACCTTCGTCAAACGACACATCGCCATAGAAGAGATCGGGCGATGTGTTGGCCCAGTTGTCCTGCAATTCCTGGAAGCGCAGGTTATTCGGCATGGGGAAGGGTCCTTCAATATTGGCGTCGTTAAACATGGCCAGCACCCGGCGGAAGATGGGGTGGGATTTGCTTAACAGGGTTTCATCGCCCCACACTGAATGGCGCGCATTGGGCTGACCGGTGCCTTGTTCCAGCGCCGACCAGAGCCCGGCTTCGGTGCTGGTGAGATAGATCAACAGATCGGTCGCTAATTCTGGGTCCTTGGTCGTGGATGCAATCGAGTAGTTCGAGCTAAAGGCCGTGTAGCCGCGCTTGCCATCGGGCCCCTTGGGGAAGAGCACCCAATCGTGTTCGAAGGCGCCATCAATGGTAGTGGCAAAGGGGTTGACCTGCGTTGTGCCGCCCACGGCGCTGCCCAAAAGACCGGCGGTGAAGTCCAGCCCGGCCGCTTCATCGCGGGAAGGCGCCACGTGTAATTCGGTGCGCAAGCTGGTGATATATTTGGCGGCCTCCACGCACATTGGGTCGGTGGCAAACTGAAGTTGCGTGCGGTCGGCATTCATAATGTCGGTGCCGTAGGCGCGGGCCAGCGACTCAAAGTCGTAGTAATTGCCGGGCAGATAGTTGGTGCCAAAAATTTGATTTTCCGTGTCGGTCAACTTGACTGCCATATCGGCATATTGGGCCACGTCCCAGTCATCGGTAGGCATTTCCAGCCCGGCCTTGTCCAGCATTTCAAGATTGAAGACGACCAATGCCGGGTTGCCTGGATGAATTTCATAGGGCAGGCCATAGATTTTGCCGTCGAGCTTGGCGCCGGCCAGGGTTGGCGCAAAGAAGTCTTCCAGGTCGGCATCCGGGCGATTGGCCAGCAGATCATCCAACTGGAGGAACATGTCCTTCGATGCTGAATAGGGGAACCACTTGATGCCGCTGAAAACAATATCCCACATTGTGCCGGAAGCGGCGCGGGCGAGCTGGAGCTTTGCCATTTCACCATAAACAACGCGCTCGATGGTGGTGTTGGCTTTGTCCTTGTTGGCGTCTGCCCAGCGCTGGGCAAATTCACGCTGCCAGTCATGGAGCGGCGCATCAAAGGTGGCGACGCTGAGATCCACCAGCGCACTGCCGGGGGCCGCGGCGGCTGAACTGCTCTCGCTACCGCCAGCAGGAGCGGTGGCGGGCGCACAGGCGGCTAACGCGACTGCCGCGGAACCAATGCCCATCATCTTGAGCCACTGACGGCGATTCATGCTTGAGTTTTGCATTTCCTAATTCTCCTAAGTGTGAAAAAATGTTTGTTTCTGAACCGATGGTTAAATTACCCCTTGATACCCGACAGCACAATGCCTTGTACAAAGTAGCGTTGGGCGGCAAAGAAGAGTATCACAATGGGCATTGTCGACATGACCGAAGCGGCCAACAAAAGATGTTGGGTGGGTTCGCCACCCACTTCGGGGAGCGTGCGAAAGTAGTTCATGCCAACTGCCAATGTCATAATGTTGTCGTTCTGCAAGTAAACGACCTGATTGGGAAAATCATTCCAAACCCCATTGACCGTTAGCACGGCAATGGTGGCCAAAACCGGTTTACAGAGCGGCATCAGTATCTGCCAAAAGATGCGCAGATAGCTTGCGCCATCGATAAGGGCGGCCTCATCCAGGTCTTTGGGTAAGGTGAGAATGAATTGGCGCAACAGGAAAATGGCAAAGGCGCCGCCCCCAAACCACGCCGGCAGCCAGAGTGGATAGAGCGTGTTCAGCATATTGAGGCGATGAAAAAGGATGAACTGTGGGATGAGCGTCACCTGGGCGGGCAACATCAGGGTGCCCAACGTAATGATGAAAATGAACTCGCGCCCACGATACTTAAAACGGGCAAACGAATATGCCACCATCGACGCCGTGATCAATGTACCCAGTGTGCTCATAGCCACGATGAAGACCGTGTTCCAGGTCCAGAGCATAAAGGGTACACTCGTCAACACCCGCATATAATTTCCCCATTGCGGAACCGCTGGGAAAAAGGTGGGCGGATATGTGTTCAGCTCCTTGATCTGTTTGAGTGAACTCATGATGGTCCAAAAAAAGGGCAGAAAAAAGATCACGGACAGCAGACACATCAGGATGAAAACGGTCATTCGCCCCGGTTTGATCTTAATTCCCTTGGAACGCACTTGCTCTTGCGCACGCGGCAGCTCCGTCAACAAATCGCTTCGTGTGGCCATTTAAGACGATTCTCCTGCATAATACACCCAGCGCTGCGAAAGCTGGAGCTGAAAGTATGTGAACGCCATCAAGATAATCACAAAAATCCATGCTAAGGCCGAAGCATAGCCCATGCGGAAGTAGGCGAAGGCTTGATTATAGATGTGCAGGGCATAGAACCAAGTCGAGTACGAAGGCCCACCGTTTGTTCCCACATAGGCCAGTGTAAAGACCTTGAGCGCACCAATAACGCCCAAAATTAAATTGAAAAGCAGGGTGGGCGAAATCATGGGCAGCGTAACATTCCAAAAGCGGGATACGGCGCCGGCGCCATCGATTTCCGCCGCTTCGAGCAGTTCCTGTGGCACCCCCTGCAAACCGGCTAGAAAAATGAGCATGGTGGTGCCGCCCGCCGTTGACCAGAGCGCCATCATAGCTAATGAACGCAATGCCCATAACTTGTCGGTCAGCCAACCTGGCCCATCAATCCCCAAAAACAGGTCAAGCGCCGTATTGATCGGGCCAAGGCGCGGGTGAAGAAGCCATGTCCAAACCAATGCCAGCGCTACAATCGGCGTGAGCGAGGGCAAAAAGAAGAGCGTACGGAAGAGCGATGTGGCTTTGAAACCTTGATTCAGCAGCAGCGCCAGCAAAAGTGAAGCCACAATCCCAATCGGCACCACCATCAGCGAATAGCGCAAGGTGCGCTCTAGCGAAGGCCAGAATTGTTTGTCACCCGTAAAGGCGCGCACATAATTTTCCGCGCCAATAAACTTGGGAGACGAAAGCACATCATATTCCTGCACGCTAAAATAGGCCGAGGCCAAAATGGGGCCGATTACAAAGATAATCAGACCCAGCAGCCAGGGGAGTAAAAAGAAGTATCCCCACAAAGCCTGATTTTTTTCCATTTGGGATTTTGCACCCACAATGGTGCTCAGGAGGCCGGGAGAGGGACGCGCCGTGCTCTGTGTAGTCATGAATTATCCTCTAATGTTGATAAACCAAAAGAGCCCGCTAACGGTTTTTTAGGTCGGTATACTGCGGTTGAGATCAAAACCGGCGTTTTAAATAGCCCTATTTCAGAGAAAAAACTCTTGTTTTGATTCAGAGCACAGTATAAACAGTATAATAGGAAATGGGTTTACGTCAAAAGCTTGCAAAATGGGTTGTGCATGGCAGCTTCCAGGACGAGGACCACACGCGATCCTGTTGAGCCACATATTGTCATGGGACAAAGCAAGGTATGAATGCTATTCGCAAGAATACGAAGAATCATTGCTATATGCATATTTTTCTAAGCCGACACTTGGGCTAACTATCACGACATGGATCACCGTATGGTAGGGTGATCACAAGGGAGCTTTACATTCTCCGGGGAGAGGAATGTACAGTTTCAGTGTTAACGATACCATAAGTCATTATAGCATACCATAAATGATGCAACAAAACAGGTAAGAATGTAAGTGTACCCAATCAAAAAGAGACCCTGGCTACCGCCAAGGTCTCAATCATCTCAATCATATCTGTCGACGCAACCATGCGACTGCATAACCTACTCAAACTGCTGCGCCACATCCTCTTTGAGCAGATACCAAATGGTGGCGCCGCCCACAAATGTGCCAATCGGCACGTTGAGCAGGCTGATGACGCCAAGCGCAATGGCTGCTGTGCGCCCCCAGCGCCGCAGCGTCCACAACCCATAGCCGACCACCAGGTAAAGCAGACAAAGCACCATCACAATCGAGCCTATTACAAACAGGATGCCTGTGGCGATCAGCGCGTCCGAGTCTTCCACAAAGCCCACAATCCCCGTGATCAGCGTGGGAATCGCTAGAATACAAGTGGCGAGCAACAGTAACGCACCCCAGAAGAAGTGGTAGCCGGCAATCAGCGTTACGCCATCGTCACGCAGCTTTTGCACGGGCATATCGGATGGTGTCTCTGAATAGACTGACTCTACCGTTGCCACTGGTTGCGCCATTTCTGCACCCCCTGTCATTGCCGCCGGGCCTGCTTTGTCTTTCACTTGCACATCAGTCAAAATGTTCTCGTTCATAATCAACCTCTATCTTCCTCTCGCCCTCCATTTGTGGTTCAGAGCCGAGGGTAAAATCCGTTATCTTGATATTGAACAATACGTAGACCGTTCTGAAAAGTTGCGGATTCCCCCATTTTGAGAGTTAATGATAGGCATGGCCATTTGGATGGCCCGATCATACTACAACAGATTCAGAAAACAGCAGATTTTTGGGCGTTTGGGACGGCATTCGCTGGTCACTCTCCAACAGTGACTTACAACAAATATCGTAACGACTAAGCCTCTCGAGGCCTGAGCTTGTCGAAGGCCGGATCCCCTTCGACAAGTTCAGGGGACGGCTTGGTAGTTACCAAATATCTATCTTGCCAATCATATCGGACCAATGGAGCCGAAAAAATCTGCGCAATCTGCGTAATCTGTGGTTAAAAATGAAAAGATACCCGGAGGAGAAATGACTGAAATTGTCCAAATTACCGGCCGCGAAGTGCTGGACAGCCGTGGCAACCCCACTGTTGAAGTCGAAGTGGTGCTGGAGAGCGGCGCTGTGGGCCGCGCCATTGTGCCCAGCGGCGCCAGCACCGGCGCCCACGAAGCGGTGGAACTGCGCGATGGCAGCAACAAAAAGCGCTTCGGCGGCAAAGGTGTGTTGCAGGCCGTGGAAAATGTTAACGAAACCATTGCCGACGAACTGGTCGGCGTAGACGCACTGGAGCAGGTGCTGATCGACGAATTCTTAATTGAACTTGACGGCACGCCTAACAAAGGCAGCCTGGGCGCCAACGCCATTTTGGGCGTCAGCCTGGCCATTGCCAAAGCGTCTGCCGAAGCGGTGGGGCTGCCGCTCTATCGCTATTTGGGCGGCGTCGGCGCACGCACGCTGCCGGTGCCTATGCTCAACATTCTCAACGGCGGCAAACACGCCATCGGTAGCACCGATTTCCAAGAATTTATGGTTATGCCCGTGGGCGCCGACACCTTTTCCGAAGGCTTACGTCAGGGCGTGGAAGTCTATCAGGCGCTCAAAAAAGTGCTGCACGACGCCGGCCACAGCACCAACGTGGGCGACGAAGGCGGCTTTGCGCCCAGTCTGGGCGGCAACGTCAAAGCGCTGGAAGTGATCATGCAGGCCATTGAGCAGGCGGGCTATCGCGCGGGTGAAGATATTTTCATTGCGTTGGACCCGGCCACCAGCGAGCTTTATGATGAAGCGAGCGGCCTCTACAAATTGCCCATCGAAGGGCGCGAATTGAGCAGCGATGAATTGGTGGCGCTGTGGGCCGACTGGTGCAACCGCTTCCCCATTATCAGCATTGAAGACGGCATGGCCGAAGACGATTGGGACGGCTGGAAAGCGCTCTATCGCGAGCTGGGCCAAAAGGTGCAATTAGTTGGTGACGACCTGCTGGTGACCAACGTGCAGCGCATCGAACGCGCCATCAAGGAGAAAGCCTGCAACTCGCTGCTCTGCAAAGTCAACCAGATCGGCACGTTGACCGAAAGCGTGGCCGCCATCGACATGAGCCATCGCGCCGGCTGGTCGGTGGTCACCAGCCACCGCTCCGGCGAAACCGAGGACGCCACCATTGCCGACCTGGCCGTGGCCTACAACACCGGCCAGATCAAAACCGGCGCCCCGGCGCGCAGCGACCGCATTGCCAAATACAATCAGCTCCTGCGCATCGAAGAAGACCTGGGCGATGTGGCGATCTATGCGGGCCGCAAAGCCTTCCCCCATCTGCGCTAAGTTGCCTTTTCGCCTTAATTACGAATGGTGAATGGTAAATCGTGAACGAGGCCGGCCACGCACCCGCCCTGTTCACCATTCACCATTATTCCCCCACCCTGAATATCACTGACTTTCCCCCAAAAAACGTCTCTACCAGTTCACGCACTACGCAACACTCAATACTCAATACTCAACCCGGATCACCACCATGAAAATCACCAACATCCGCACCTTTCTCGTCCACCCCGGCCGCGGCAAAAACTGGCTCTTTGTCAAAGTCGAAACCGATGCAGGCATTTATGGCTGGGGTGAAGCCTATACGCAGGCCGACCGCGACAAAACCATCGAAGCGCACATCCACGCCTTGACGCGCTATCTGGTTGGACGCAGTCCGTTTGACATCAAGCAATTCACCTTTATGGCCTATACGGACTTTGGCAACAAGCGCGGCTCCATGGAGCTTTATTGCGCCATCAGCGGCATCGAGCAGGCGCTGTGGGACATTGTGGGCAAAGCGGCCAATCAGCCCGTTTACAATTTGCTGGGTGGGGTCTGCCGACCGGCCATCCGCGTCTATGCTAACGGCTGGGGTGGCGGCGGGGATCGAGAGAAGCTGGCCGATCAGGCGCGGGCGGTGGTGGCGCGCGGCTTTACCGCCCTCAAGTTTGACCCCTTCCCCGGCCCGTGGCGCACGCTGATCGACCGCCAAGCGGAGGAAGAAGCGGTGGCCCGCGTGGCCGCCGTGCGCGACGCCGTCGGTCCTGATGTGGAGATTTTGGTGGAGGTACACCGGCGGCTGGCGCCCGTGCACGCCATTCGCGTGGCGCGCATGATGGAAGAGTTTCGGCCTTATTGGTATGAAGAGCCGGTCTCCGTGCGCGATTTGACCGGCTTGGTAGAGGCCAAGCGCAACATCCGCCTGCCGGTGGTGACGGGGGAAGAGCTCTACACCAAAGCCGAATTCCAGCCCATTTTTGAAGCGCGCGCCGCCGACATCATCAACCCGGACGTGTGCAACTGTGGCGGCATCTTAGAGCTGCGTGAAATTGCCGCCATGGCCGAACCGGCGCACGTGGCCGTCTCGCCACACAACTATAACAGCACTACGCTGGGGCTGGCCGCCACGCTGCACGCCGCCGCCGGTATGCCCAATTTTTTGATCACTGAATACTTTGTCAATTTTGAGGAGATGGGGCGCCAAATCGCGCGGACGCCTTTTGTGGTGAAGGACAGCTATATTGAGCTGCCCACGACGCCCGGCTTAGGCATCGATCTGGATGAGGAAGCGCTGGCGCGCTATCCGTATCGCGAGTTTCCAGCACGCGGAATTTAATGTGCGGGATTTAACATAATGAGCCAATTTCTCTTTTCACCGTTCATAAAATCCTTGACCTGTTTGCGCTGTCAAACCGCATATGGCCCTGGCCATTTTGACGCCGAGCAATTCCAATATGTGTGCAATTGTCGGCCCAATCAATTGAGCGATATAGGCACGCTGGATGTGCAATATAGTTACGACGCCATTCAACAAAGCATCACGCCGGCACAGATTCAGCGGGACCCCGATCGCTCGATTGGACGCTATTGGCCATTGCTGCCCATTTCCGCCCGCGCCAGCTGCCGCCGGTCCCCGTGGGCCATACACCGCTGCTGGCGGTTCCGCGCTTGGGTGAATCACTGGGGCTTACGGCGCTCTTTGTGAAAGATGACGGCGCAATCCCAGCGCCTCCTTCAATGATCGCGCCCCTCCGCCATTGCGGTGGCGCTGGCGCAAGAAAACAAGTTGCCGGTGGTGGCCACGGCCAGCACCGGCAATGCCGCCGCCGTTGGTCAGCTGTCGCGCCGCGTTTGCCAGCGCGGCGTGATTTTTGTTCTTAAGACCGCACCTGGCGCCAAAATCGCCCAGCTCCTGGTCTATGGCACCGTGCTGACCGTGGATGGTTCCGCGATGAGGCCTTTGATCTCTGCACGGCGGCCTGCTGAATTTATTGGTTTAACCGCAACACGGGCTACAATCCCTTTATGACCGAGGGGAAGAAGACGGTTGTGTTTGAGGTGGCGAGCAGTCAGGGAAAGGGAGAAAGAGAGCGAGAAGGGGGAAAGTAGCGTGTTTGTATGCCGATGCGGTCTCTTGGTGCTTGCGGGGGATGGGCATTATTGGGGGGGCATAAGGGGTTTAAGGATCTGTTGGCGCTGGGTTGGCTAGAGCAGATCCCGCGGCTCTATGGCGTGCAGTCACCGGGTAGCGCGGCTGATAATGCCCGGCGCGACGGCGTGGACTTCCCGGCACCCGTGCAGGCCACCACGCGCGCCGACAGCATCATGTCAACGCCGCGATGCCATTAAGGCGCTTCAATGCCGTGCGCCAGACGGGGGCGCATTTGTGGCCGTACCGGATGAAGCTATTCTACGCGCCATTTTGCCGCTGGCGCGTTTGGGCGGCGTCTTTGCCGAACCGGCGGGCGCGGCCGCATTTGCCGGATTGCAACAGGCCGTGGCCGAAAGTTGCAGCCAGATGAGACCATTGTGGTCATCAACACCGGCAGGGCTCAAAGATATTGATGCCGCCATTCGGTCAACAGGGGAACCAACTGTTATTCCGCCAACGTTGGATGCTGTGAAACAAACCCTGGGGCTCTAAGTTAACTACCCATAATCCTGACGCATCCATGCTTGTTTATGACATCCAAAACCTGACCAAACGGTATCTCGGCCAGCCCGCCCCAGCCAACGACCAAATCTCCTGCAAATTAACCAGGGCGAAATCTTTATTTTCTGGGCGACAATGGCTGTCGGCAAAAGTACGCTTATCACAGATGGTCAACGGTTGCGCCCTCGGCGGGGAAAGTGTTGCTCTACGGACAGCCGCCGGTTAGCGCCAACCGCAGGCGACCACGCTACAGGTGGGTTATATGCCGCAAAGCTGGTGGCGCTCAACCATCTCACCGCCGGCGAGGCCATCTATTGTCGGCCCACCTGCGCGGGCTGAATCGGCGCGCCGCGCAACGTGAGCGCGACTGGCTGCTGGCGCTCTGGCAGCTTGAGCCGCTGCGCCACAAAGTGGGCCGGCATCTCTCCGGCGGCGAACGGCGACTGCTGCAAATCTCCATCGCCATGGGCGGCAATCCGCCTATTCTCATGCTGGACGAGCCGACCAACGAGCTTTCGCCCCAGCGTCGCCGCCAGGTGTGGAACGTGCTGCGCGACTTGAACCGCACGCAGGGGACGACCATTATTTTTATAACGCACGACGCCATTGAGGCCGAAAAAATCATTCAGCGCGTGGGCATTTTGCACGCCGGCAAATTGGTGGCTCTGGGCAAACCGAGCGATCTCAAACGCCAGGTGGATCAGCATCTGCGGCTGGAGCTATTTTTCGCACCGGAAACCCCGCCCACTTTGCCCGCCGAACTCTCAATTCAGCCGCTGGACGAGGGGCGCTGGATGGTCTATTTGGAGCGCGCCCAATTGGAACGCGTGATGGCCAGCCTGGAACAGAGTCAGGTCGACGATTTTCGCCTCTATTCCGCCACGCTGGAGGATTTATATATCCATTATGCCACTGCTGAATCAGACGTCAGATAGCGCCAATGTTGCTTTGGCCACGGGCACTGCGCATCCAATGCCGCGCCCCCAGCCTTTATGGACCCAGCTTGCCAGCTTGCTGCACATGGAGCTGCTCAACTGGCGCTGGAGCTGGCGCGCCACGGTGACCACCGGCATGGTCGGCCCCATGATCTTTATTGTGCTCATGGGCTTTTTTGCCGGCGACGAAGGCGCGGACAAGCTGGCCTATGTCCTCAGCGGCAACGTCATCATGTGACGCTCATGTTCACCAACATGAACCGCATGACCAGCCGCTTTGCCTTTATGCGCTCGGTGGGTACGCTCGATTATTACGCCACGCTGCCGGTGCAGCGCTATCTGGTCGTGATTGCGTCGCTCCCGTCACTCTTCTTGCTGTCGCTGCCCGCCATTGGAGTGATTATTTTGTTCGGCTCGTTTTCCTCCAGTTGCCCGTGCATCTGCATCCGGCGCTGCTGTTGGTCCTACCGTGTTCGGCATTGGCGCTGGCTGGGCTCGGCGCATATATTGGCGTTGCCAGCCGCACCTTGGAAGAGTCGTCAACCTATAGCCAGGTGATACTTTTTCTCTTCATGATTCTGGGCCCGGTGTTGATCCCACCCCAAAACCTGCCCGCCGTTATGCGTGCCGCCGGCTGGCTCAGCCCGGCCACTTATGGCGCATCCGCTCTGCGGCAGACGCTGCTGGGGCCGGTCACGCCGTTATTGCTGATTGATTTGCTGGCGTTGAGCTGCTTTTGCGATTGGCTTTATGCTGCTGGTGGATCGCAAGATGGATTGGCGGGAGCGATGGGAGATTGTATGATCAACAGATTACGCAGATTGCACAGATTAGGTCTATAATCTTTCAAATCTGTGCAATCTGTTGATCACAATTATCCGCAATCAATATCAATGGGATTTTCTGAATCATGACCAAACCAATTATACCCGGCCCCACTTATGCCGAAATGCGCACGCCCACGCTTTTGGACGCCGATCTGCGGGCGGCGGCGCGGGCAGCTCTGCAAAAAGATGAGACCGATCCGCTGAACTTATATAACATCAATTGGAAAAACACGGGCGAGGCCGTCGAAAAGATCGTGCTGCCCAAAGAGCTGACCGGCGTGCCCGCCAACATCATCGTATTGAGCGGGCGCAATTTCCCCAGCGGCAGCATGAAGGTGGGACCGGCCTACGCCACGCTGGCCGAAGCCGAAGTGCGCCACGCTTTGCGACCCGGCGACAAGACGGTCATTGGTCCCAGCACGGGCAACTTTGGCATTGGCACGGCCTACATTGGGCTGCTCAAGGGCTATCACGCCGTGGTGGTCATGCCGGACAACATGAGCCAGGAGCGCTATGAGCGCATCCGCCGCTATGAAGGCGCGCTGGACCTGACCCCCGGCACCGAGTCCGACGTGATTTTGACGCTGGAGCGCACGCACAGTGAATATGTGAGCAAGCCGGAGAAATATGTGGTGCTGGCCCAATTCGAGCTGCTGCCCAACTATCGCTTCCATCGCCACGTAACGGGCGACGCCGTGGTGCAGGCGGCGGCGAGCGTGGGCAATGGCCGCGTGGCGGCTTTTGTCAGCGCGCCGGGCAGCGCGGGGACATTGGCCGCCGGGGATTACGTCAAGTCACAATTTGCCAACGCCAAAACGGTGGCGTTGGAGCCGCGCCAGTGCAGCACGCTCTTTGATGGCGGCCAGGGGCAGCACAAAATTGAGGGCATCGGCGACAAAATGGTGACGCTGATCCACAACGTACACGCCACCGATCTGCTGATGCTGATCAACGATGAGGAGACCATCCGCGGCATGGAGGCGGTTCAATCCGGCGCCCACATTTTGGCGGAACGATTGGGGGTGTCCGCCGCCGAAAGCCAAAATCTGATGGGCAAGTTTGGCCCGAGCTGCATCTGCAACATTATTGGCGCCATCAAAACGGCCAAATATTTGGGCCTTGGCGCGGACGACAACGTAGTGACCATTGCCACCGATTCCTATGATCGCTACCCCTCGGTCAGCCAGCACCTCTACAACAGCCTGGGCGGTCGGCCCGACGATGATACGCTGGAGACCTGGGCCAAGAGCGTCTTTCTGGGCGCCAGCCTGGGCGAGATCATTGACCTGAACCGCGACGGCCAACAAGACCGGCTGCACAAAATGAAGAAAGACCTGTGGACCAATTTCGGCTACAGCGCCGACTACATCGACCAGATGCAGAGCATGGACTTCTGGGACGCCGAATACGCCCAAATCGCGGAGATCGACCCGCTGATCGCGGAGCTGCGCGGGCGGTAGCTTTATTGTAGGTGCTCCTCGAGAATACAAATGACAAGATGAAGGAATGACAAGATGACGCTCAATTCATCTTGTCATCCCTTCATCCCTTCATTCCACTCTCGCCAACTCCAACACATCCTCCGTCAGCCGCGTCCCCTCCGCATCCACCGCCGCCAGCCGCGCGCCGGTCTGCTCATCATAGACGCCCAGCACAATGCGATAGGGGCGCGGGGCATCAGCCTGCTCCAGCTTGAGCGTGAGCACGTCGGAAACCACTTCGTTGGCGTCCCACTGGGTGGTCGGGTAGCTCCACTGGCGCGGCACGGCGTCGTGCTGGGCGATGCGCTGGCCGTTGGCGTCCAGCAGGTGGGCAAAGAATTTATACGAATGGTCCATGCGCGTCAACGCCCGCCAATAGACCGTCACCAAAATCTGGTTGCTCTCCTGGCTCAGATCATAGCCCAGCAGCTCCATTTGATCGCCAAAGGTGGCCTGAAGTGGATGCTCAACGGTCGGCGCGTCAAAAGCGCGCGCAATCGGCAGCACTTTCAGATTACCCAGCGCAACGGAGTCACCCACCGCGTCTCTTGTTTCCGTGTCGACAAGTTTTAGCGAGAGCGCATAATCGCCGGGCTCTAAAAAGGGGCTGATCTGCGCATTGTACGTCTCGCGCACAATTTCGTTGTCCGCCCAGTTTTGCGATGGCCATTCACCGCCCAGGTCAAAGCAGTGCTGCTCCTGCGCGGGCCCATCCAAATTGAGGCAGCTTTGATACGCCCGCCCCGGCGCCGCCCGGCTGCCCCACTGGGCAAAGACCTGCACCGTGCCCGCTTGCAGCATCTGCCCGCCCAGCGCCCCCAAATTGGAATCGAACGCAATGAGGCCAATCGCGTCGGTGACGGGCTGGGCGATTTCGTAATCGCGGCCGTACACCGGCGTGGTTTCATAAACCACCACCTCATCATCCTCATGCACCGGCGCATAAACCAACCATTGGCGCCACAGCATCATCTGTTCCGCCGTGGCAAACTGCTTGTGCAGCACCAAGTAGCGGATGTTGTGGTCGGCCAACACCTTGAGTTCGTGCGTCACATCGCCAATGTCCTCACCCATCAGGTTCTCGGCTTCGAGCAGGCTCAAGTAGCGCGTGCTTTGCAGCAGGGCATAAGCTTCGCGCGTGGGTCGCGAAATGTGGCCCTGGGCCAGCGGTTTTTGATGCACCATTTGATAGCGCATGTAATCTTTGTCCCAGCCACGGTGATCCATGGGCAGTTCCAGCAGGCCAAATTCACCTGGCTCCTGCGCCAGTTGCTGATGCCACTGCGGCACGTCGATGGGCGCAATGCGGTACGGATAGAGCCAATGTTCACCCACCACCAGCAGCGCCAGCACGCCCACCAGCAGCGTCCCGTTGACCCGCGCCGACCAGCGCTCGCGCAGCGCCAGCGCGCCATAACCGGCCAGCAGCGCCACCGGCAGCGACAGGAAGGCGTTAAAGCGGTGCGGGTAGCGGATGATGCTGATCAGCGAGATGTTTTCGATGAGCCGGTAGGGCATGGGAACCTGCTCGTAAATGGCGTTGGCAAAGCGGAAGTCGGTCCCCAGCGCAAAGATGGCGTAGAAGAGCGCCATCAAAATCCAAACCAGGCTGCGCCCGCGCAACTTGCGGGCGCCCAGCACGGCCAGGATCAGCGTGACGTGGCCGATAAAGTCGACCCGGTCAAAAAAGAACTGGATGCGCTGCGGCAGTTGGCGCACCACCCAGCCCCACGGCCAAATGTTGACATTGGGAATAAACCAGCCCAGCAGATCGCTGCCCTGATAATATTCCTTAACAAAGACATCTTCGGGATAATTGCGCAAAAATTGGTCGGCAATCAGCGGCCAGCCCAGCGGCGCCATCAGCAGCACGGCTGCGACGCCAATCAGCCCGCACAGCCAAAAGAGCCGCCGCGTGCGGTATTCACGGTGCGTAGCCAGCATGTACAAAAAGTAGATGCCAAAGGCAAAACCGGCCAGAATCAGCAACTGCCAGCGCCCAATGCCGGTCAGCGCCAGAAAGAGCGCGGTCAGCAGCGCATCGCGCACCCGCTTCTGCTCAAAGGTGCGCTGCATAAAGAGGATGGCCAGCGGCAGCCACATGATGATGGGCATGTTGGGATGCCCCGGCTGGCTGACCAGATAGGGCCACGAGCCATAGACCAGCCCGCCGATGAGGCCGGCGGCCATGGAACGGGTGCGCGCCAAAAGCAGCCAGTACATCCCGCAGCCGTTGAGCGTAAAGATGACCAGAAACATGATCCCATAGGCCACCAAGTTGCCCCAGATGGCCTGCAGCGGCAGCCAGATGGCAATATTGAACCAGGCAATGTTGTGTGACGTCAGCGAAACGCCATCGGGATAAAAGAGCAGGTTCGTGTAGAAAATGTCCTTGCCCTGCGCCAGCGCCTGCTTGATCCACCAGAAAGTCCACTGATGCACCCAGGAATCGCCGCCCAACCCCACCGGGATCTGCGTCTGCCAATGCAGCACCAGC
>JAWKON010000048.1:0-67645 GCA_041391125.1 Caldilineaceae bacterium | reverse complement strand
CGCCGGCAACGCCCACAATCTCGCCGGCATGCACCTCCAGCGAGACGCCGCGCAGCGCCGGTTGCCCCAAGTCATCGCGCGCCGTCACGCCTTCAATTTCCAAAATCGCGGCGCCGGGGTGGGCCGCGGTTTTGTCCACGGTCAGAATCACCTCGCGGCCCACCATCATGGCGGCCAGATCGGCTTCGGTGGATTCGTGGGGCGTGGTCTGGCCGACCAATTTGCCATCGCGCAGCACGGCGATGCGGTCAGCCACGCGCAGCACCTCTTTCAATTTGTGCGTAATAAAAATAATCGAATGGCCCTGCGATTTGAGCAGGTTCATCACCTCAAACAGGCCGTCGATCTCCTGCGGTGTCAGCACGGCGGTGGGTTCATCCAGAATTAAAATATCCACATTGCGATAGAGCGCCTTGACAATTTCCACACGCTGACGCACGCCCACCGGCAGGTCTTCGATGACGGCGTAGGGGTCCACGGCCAGGTTGTAGCGCTCGGACAGTTCGGTGATGCGCCGGGCCACCGCCCGCGTATCCAGCAGCCCATTCTTGACGCTCTCGCTGCCCAGCATAATGTTCTCGGCCACGGTCATCACCGGCACAAGCTGAAAATGCTGATGCACCATGCCGATGCCCAGCGCAATGGCATCGCGCGGCGAATTCATGGAAACCGCTCGGCCCTTCACAAAAATCTCGCCCTCACTGGGCTGATAGAGGCCGTAAATAATATTCATCAGCGTCGACTTGCCCGCGCCATTCTCGCCCAGCAGCGCCAAAATCTCGCCCGGATAGAGCGCCAGGTTCACATCCTCATTGGCCACCACGCCGGGGAAGCGCTTGGTGATGGATTGGACTTGGAGGACTGGTTGATCGTTCAAGGTTCTTTCCTCTGATTTTAGTAGAGGAGTGGAGGAGTAGAGATGCTTGACGAAACCTCCACTCCTCTACTCCCCACGCCTCTACTTCCCCTCAATGCGCTTCCGTCTCATACACCTTGCCCTCGGCCGCGGGCGGGCGGACGCGGCCCACAAAGCCGGCCACGGCCACAATGGTCACCACGTAGGGCAACATGCTCACAAACTGGCGCGGGATGGTGGTGACGCCGGCCAGCAGCAGCTCGTTTTGCAGCGCCTGCGTATAGCCAAAGAGCAGCCTGCCGCCAGCGCGCCAAAGGATTCCAGTTGCCAAAGATCATGGCGGCCAGCGAAATAAAGCCGCTTCCGGCCGTCATGCCCTCCTGAAATTGGCCCACCGCCTCCAGCACCAAAAAACCGCCGGCCAGCCCGGCCAACATGCCGCCCAATGTCGTGTTGATGTAGCGGAAGCGGTTGACGTTGATACCCACCGTATCCGCCGTTGGGATGTTCCCTCACGGCCGCGCAGCAAGCCCCAGCGCGGTAAAAGATGGTCACGTGCAGCACGGCCACCAGAATCAGCGCCAGATAAGTGATGGGCGCATTGTTAAAGAGCACATCGCCAATCACCGGAATGTCGGCCAGCAGCGGAATGCGGATTGCGCCAAATTTGCCCTGGCCACGGCGTCGGTCAAACAAATAGGAGGTGATGCCGGTGGCCAGCACAATGATCACCGTGCCGGAAATGATCTGGTCCATGCGATAGCGGATGGAAAAAAGGGCGTGTAGAAAGCCCATGAGCCCGCCAATCAACAGCGCGGCCAGCACCCCCACCATCAGGCTGGCCAGCAGCGGCCAATCATTTGGTCAGCACCTTAAAGAAAAACGCGCCAAACGCCCCGGCCAACATCATACCCTCAATGCCAATGTTAATAATGCCCGACCGCTCGCACAATATGCCGCTGAGCGCGCCCAAAATCAGCGGCACGCTGGCCCGCAGCATAAAGTTGAGCGCGCTAATGCCAAAGAGCACGCGCAGCCATGTCTGCTGGCGCAGCGCCGTCGTGTTGACCAAAATCGCCATTACCACCAGCAGCGCAATCACCCCAATGGAAATCAGTTGCGTTCGCTTCCAAATCCAGTGATTCACCCGTTCACCCTTTCTCCCTCTCACCCCTTCATCCAGTGAGCACGTAGGTCACACATGTTGTGTGACAAGCTCGGTCAGCCACAGACGCCGTATACCCAACCAACCGTGTCACTCTGCAAGAGCATAATCGTAGGTGCGACATCCTTGTTGCACAAGCTTGTCCATAAAGACAAGTCGTATCTCGGACAAAAGACGTGCGGCAGGGATGCCGCACCTACTAGTTTCCACCCCACCCCGTGGTCAACGTGGCCTGGCTTTCCGCTTCGGACAGCCAGCGGGCGCGGAACAACGAGCGGATGATCATGGGCGCGGCCACAAAGGCCAACACCAGCGCCTGGATCACCTGGATAATGTCGGCAGCCACGCCCGATTCAAACTGCATGCGGCCGGCCCCGCCATCCAGCGCGCCAAACATAAAAGCCGCCAGCACCACGCCTAGCGGATGCGTCTGCCCCAGCAGCGCCACCGTAATGCCGTCAAAGCCGACGGCGCCGCTAAATTCGGGCGCAAATTTGTGATTGAGTCCCAGCGTCTCAATAGCGCCGGCCAGTCCGGCCAATCCGCCGGCAATGGCCATGGCCAGAATGATCGTGCGGTTGACCGCAATGCCTGCATAGCGCGCGGCTTTGATATTCTGGCCCACTGTGCGCAATTCAAAACCAAAGGTCGATTTGTAGATCAGCCACCAGAAGAGCAGCGCCACCAGCAGCGCCAATATGACGCCGCCATGCACGCGATAGGGCGGCCCGAAAATCCACGGGATCTGCGCCGAGGCTAGCACGTCAGGCGTCTCGGAAATGGGACCAGCGGTGGGATCCCACAGCGGGCCGGGGGTTTGGCCTTGGGTGCCGCCCGCATAAACGGTCCACCCGGCAAAGAGCGACGCCACGTAGTTGAGCATAATGGTCACGATGACTTCGTGGGCGCCGGTGTACACTTTGAGCAGACCGGGGATGGCGCCCCAAAACATGCCGCCCGCCACGCCGGCGCCAATGGCCAGCGGCAGGTGGATCAACATGGGCGTTCCCTCCATGCTAATGCCCACGGCCACCGAACAGACCGTGCCAAAGATAAACTGGCCCGAGGCGCCAATGTTCAGCAGGCCCGCTTTGAACGCGTAGGCCACCGACAGCCCGGTCAGGATCAGCGGCGTCATCTTGCGGATGGTGGTGGCCCAGGCCCGGCCATCACCAAAGGCGCCGGCAAAAAGCCCTTGGTATGCTTTAAGTGGATTGTCACCAAAAATGAGCATGACAATGGCGCCGGTCAACAAAGCCGCCAGCAGCGCCAGCGCCGGAATGAGGAGTGAACGGACGATGCGCATCATATATTACGTCTGTTCGCTTTGTGCCAATTGTGGGGGTATGAATGTCTATTGGTAACTACTCAGCCGTCCCCTTCGACACGCTCAGGGAACGGCTGAGTAGTTACGTCTATGGAAGGGATTATAGACGAACTTGGACAGACTGTCATTTTCGGGGGTGGCAAGTGGTGGGTGGCGAGTAGGATATTACCCGCCACCCGCCACTCGCCACCCGCTTGACCAAATGCTGTAAAGCGCGCAGAACCTTATTTTCACCATTACCGATTCGAGCGGGAAGTTTGACTGGCCGCTGGACGGTCTTGTGAATGAGTCCAGCTTGTCCAGCCCATGTTTTTGCCGGGCAGCGCGATGGGATCTGTGGCGTAGTCGACGCCATAGGCATGATTGATCAGCCACACCTGCCATTCATCGTCGCCCGTCGGGACCCAGCCAATGCCATAGAGGAATTCCACGGCCCGCAGCAGCGCCCGATCCTCCCACTCCCAGGCCGGATAGCCCGCCCGCTGCAAAAGTTCAGCCTGCACCAGCGCACCCTGCAACGCTTCCCACGGATAGCCGGTCGGGGCGGGCGGCCACTGGAAGGCGCCGCCGCGCCGCATCTCCTCGGGCAGAGCGCCGTCGATGCTGTGGCCGTCTTTCATTGATCCCAGCGGATTGACGCCCACCGGATTGGCGGGGTCCGCTTGCCAGGAGAGGTCGCCATACGAAAATCCGCTATACGCTGCGCGATTGCCCAGCCAGCCGTGGAAGACCGTGGCCGCCCGCTCTAACTCGGCACTGTCACCCAGATAGAGGGCCACCGCCACCCGCGACGCGCCGGCGTGGGTTCCCCAATTATTGGGGCGCTCTTCATGGGTGCTTTGCAAGGTAAGGCCATCTAGCGATTTGGTGAGCAGAGCGCGCAACTTGATGCGAAATTGGGTGTCCAGATCGGCATCGGCGCTGCCCAGATCAATGAGGTCAGCCGCAATCACATACGCGACTAGCTCGCGGCACAGGGCCAGCGTGCGCCCGCCCGCTTCCGTAGTGTAGTAGGTCATGATGCGCAGCGCATCCACAACCTCGGCGCGATAGCTCACCTGCCCAGTGCGGGCATACACCAGCGCCTTGGCCAGCACCCGCACATTGGCGTCGCAGTCCTGGTCACTCAGGTCGGGCATGGCGGTGGGCTGATCGGCCGTCGCCTTCAGATAGTCCCAGGCGGGACCGGCGGTGGGCAGCGCGGCCAATTCAGCGGCGTCGATCCAGATGCCCAAAGTGGGTTGCGGCAACGACTCGACACTGGCACTCAACAAGCCCGCATCTCCCGAATCCGCTTCCACAGCGCAGGGCTGGGTGGCGACGAAGGGCAGATAAATGGCATCCGTGGCGCGGGTCGCCGTCGCCTGACTATGCAACATCATGCTCAAAAATAGAATGAGGATATTGAGCATGCCCCAGATTCTCTGGCGACGTATCTGTTTCAAGGTACGACTACTCCTCTACTGTACTTCTCCAATTTCCCATGCACCAGATGCAACACGCGATCGGCTTGCTGCGCCACCTCCAGCGCATGGGTGGCCATGATCAAGGTTTTGCCGGCGTCGCGAGTCAATTCGAGCAGCAGGTCGAGCACGGTGTCGCCGGTCTCGTCATCCAGGTTGCCGGTGGGTTCGTCGGCCAAAATGAGCAGCGGGTCATGGATCAGGGCGCGGGCAATGGCTACGCGCTGCTGCTCGCCGCCGCTGAGCCGGTCGGGATAGGCGTCCAGCCGGTCGGCCAGCCCCACGCGTTCGAGCAAGGTGAGCGCGCGCGGGCGGCTATCGCGCCCGCGGCCGGCCAGCTCCAGCGGCAACGTGACATTTTCCAGCACGGTCAGGGTAGGGATCAGGTTGAAAAATTGGAAGACAATGCCAATATGGCGGCGGCGGAAGAGGGTGCGCTGCTGCTCGCTCAGCGCCGTGAGGATGACGTTTTGGCCGTTGTGGCAGATGGCTACCTGGCCGCTGCTGGGAGCATCGATGCCGGAGATCAAGTTGAGCAGCGTGCTCTTGCCGCTGCCCGATTTGCCCAGCAGACAGACAAATTCGCCTTCGTGAAATGTGCCATTGATGGCGTCGAGGATGACGCGGGTTTGGCCCCCCTCGGTATACGATTTGCTCAGATTGTCAATGCGGATAAGATGGGAGCGCTGATCGTCATTGGCCGCGCGCGTTGGTGACATTGAGAATGTTTCCTTCATGTAGGGCAAGCTTTCTGCTTGCCGGGGGCAACTTGGAATGTTGCCCTACAAAGCGCTTAAGAAGCTCACGCCATAAATGGCAACAGTATAGGCAATACAAGCGTTTCGTTCTGTCGGCTGTATGCCAATATAAATTGGGTTTCCCTATTTTCCGACACCATGCGTCAGGCGCATCCAGCGGCCATGGTGCGCGGCGCGCTGGGCAAGCTGGGTCAGTTGCTCCGGCGTACCCAGGCAGATAAGCGCGTCATGGGCGTGAAAGGTAAATTCGCGGTCCAAATGCAGAAAGAGGCGGCCATCGCTGCGGCGCACGGCCAGCACGTTGACGCCGGTTTCGCTGCGCACGTGGCTTTCGGCCAGGGTTTGACCATCCAGTTGTGCGTTTTCGCCCACAACAATCTCCTCAATACGCAGCTCCAGATCGCCGCGGCGCATAGCCACTTCCAAAAATTCGACGACGTTGGGGTGGGTCAACTGGGTGGCCATGCGGTTGCCGGCAATGTGATAGGGGTTGATGACCTGGTTGGCGCCGGCAATAATCAGCTTGTGTTCGGCGCTTTGGGTGTTGCTGCGCGCAATAATGAAGAGTTTGGGGTTGAGCGTGCGCGCCGATAGGGTGACCATGACGTTGTCGGCATCTTCGGCCAGGCAGGCGCACAGCCCTTTGGCATGGTGAATGCCCGCTTCTTCCAAAATATTGTCATCAGAGGCGTCGCCCACAATGTGGTTGATCAGATCGGCTTCCAAAGTTACCACCTGCGTTGTCTGAAGTTCAATTACCACAACTTCAAAGCCTTCGGCGCGCAGCCCGGCGGACACCTGTCGACCCACGCGGCCATAACCGCAAATGATGTAGTGATCGCGTAGCTTGCTTATTTCTCGAATCATGCGTTGTCTCCGCAAAATGCCGCGCAATTCGCCGGCCACAATGTAGTCCGCCATGGCGCTAAAGGTGTAGGCCACCGTGCCCACGCCCAGCACGATCAGCACCATGCTAAAAAGACGACCGCTGCGGGTCAGCGGCTCCACCTCGCCATAGCCCACAGTGCTGAGCGTAATGACCGTCATAAAGAGCGCATCAGCCCAGTGCCACCCTTCAATGAGCATATAGCCGGCTGTGCCTCCTAACACCAAAACGGTCGCTACCGAAAATGCCGCCCACAGTCTACGATTGAGTCGAAGTGGCATCATTGTGTCCAATAACAATGAAAACTGGGGATAAGTACGGGGAAAAGTGCGGTCGTCAGGGGAATAGTAAGCATAGTTCTGGACTGTTATTGATATACCTTCGTCAGCACCGGCGTAATTTGGCCGGTGGGGCGAAAACCAAAGCTTTGGTAAAGAGCTTTGGATACTTGGTTGGTCGTTTGTGTGTTGAGCACAACCGCCAAGGCGCGGCAGCGCTGGGCATATTGGAGGGCGTCGGTCAGCAGGTAGCGCCCCAGGCCATAGCCCTGTACGTCCGGGTGAACGGCCAGGCGCGCAAGCTGGGCTTCTCCCGTGTTGTTGAGCACCAATGCGGAATAGCCGAGCAACTTCCGGGGCGGACGCAGCCCGTCGCGCGCGGCCGCGGCGTCTTTGCGCACGGCGATTTGCACGCGCCCGTTGAGCGCCATTTCCTGCAGGTGCGCTGCGCCCAGATGCCACAATGGGTCGAATGTTTCAATATCGAGCTGGGCAAGTTGGGCTGTTTCTGTGGGCAGAAGCGGTCGCAAGGCAATTTCCGCTTCATCAAAAGGCGCTCGCGGCGGCTCGCACTGCACCTCGGGACGGCGATTCAGATAGTCCAAGCGCAGATATTCGACGCGTTCGGCCACGGCAAAACCCGCCATTTCCAGCGAGTTTACCAGCCAGGATTGGGTGGCGTAATAGATGAGCTGCGTAGGCCTGTCCGTAGCGGTTGCGGGAAAAGCGGCGTTGAGCAGGCGGTTCACATCAAGCGCGGGCGAGGCGCCGCGCCCCAACACCACACTGCGCAAATAGGCCCGGCTGAGCATCGGCGCCGGCAAAGTCTCCGGGCGTGGCTCTTCTTCGATGCACAGAAAACCCCACACCGACCCATCGTCAACCCCCAGAACGGCAATCCCCGCGCGGAGAAAATAGGCCAGATCTTCCTGCCCGAAATTCGTGTACACATGACGCCCCTGCTGGATCAGCCGGTGGATCAGCGATATATCTTTGGGAAGCGCCCGTACGATTGACATGGGGGTTATATGAGTATCTGTACGTGGAAGGACATGTATTGCGTATTGCGTGTTGCGTGAACCGGTAAAGATACTTGTCTCGATTCAAGTTACTCAACCGGTACACGCAACACGGAACACGCATCACCCAATTACTTTGCGATTGCCGTAAACCTGTTCGTAATAATCCTGAAATTCGCCGCTGCGGATGGGCTGCCACCACTGTGGGTTGTCCACATACCAGCGCACGGTGGCGCGGATGGCTTCGGCGCAAGTGTAGTCCGGTTCCCAGCCCAGCGCCATAATCTTGCGCACGTCCAGACAGTAGCGGCGGTCGTGGCCCAGCCGGTCCTCCACGTGCTGGATCAGGCTCTGGGGTTTGCCCAACTCGTCCAGCAGAATCTGCACCATTTCCAGATTGGTCATCTCCGTGCCGGTGCCGATGTTGTAGGCTTCGCCAATTTCGCCCTTATGCAGCACCAAGTCCACCGCCGCGCAGTGATCGCCCACGTACTGATAATCGCGGCGCTGCTGGCCGTCGCCATAGACCGGCAGCGGCAGACCATTGAGGGCATTGGTCACAAAGAGCGGCACTACTTTTTCGGGGTATTGATAGGGGCCAATGTTGTTGGCCCCGCGCGAAATGGTGGTGGGCAGGCCATACGTAATGTGATAGGCGTTGACCAAGTGATCGCCGCTGGCTTTGCTGGCGGCGTAAGGGCTGCGCGGGGCCAGGTTGTCGGTTTCCAGGCTGCGGTGGTCGCCCTCAATGTGGCCGTAGACCTCGTCGGTGCTGATTTGGTGATAGCGCAGGTTGCCAAACTTGCGCGCCGCTTCCAGCAATACATAGGCGCCGTACACATCGGTCTGGATAAAGGCATCGGGGTTCATGATGCTGCGATCCACGTGGGTTTCGGCGGCGAAGTTGACAATGGCGTCCACGTCGTGTTCATCAATGGCGCGCTCCACGGCGGCCGCGCTGCAAATATCACCCGTTACAAAAGTAAAGCGATCGGCAAAGGCGGCGGCCACATCGGCCAGGTTTTCGCGCCGTCCGGCGTAGGTCAGCTTGTCGTACACCACAATGTGATAGTCTGGATAGGTGTGCAACATATGGCGCACAAAGTTGCAACCGATAAAGCCGGCGCCGCCGGTCACCATAATATTTTTCATGCAAGGCATCCTCGAATTTAACCAATTGTGTGCAGCCAAGCTTGCTCGACGGCCTCAATTGGCTGTCCATATATTTATCTCAATCATGTGATCTGAATCATCACTGTCTGGCGCCTATTTTAGCGCCGATTGTATCTAAATGAAAATAATCTCAAGGTGGCAACCGGCGGCTCCCGCCCCATCCGCCATCACCAACTCCCCCCGGCCAAAAAGCCGCCATCCACCGCAATCGACGCCCCGGTCATGTAATTTGACGCCGGCGATGCCATGAGCAGCGCCGCGCCCATCAGGTCATCCACTTCGCCGGGGCGGTCGGCGGGAATGCGCTGCATGAGCCAGGCGCTCTTATACTCATCCTGCCATAGCCCGGCCTCAGTCAGCGGCGTGCGGATAAAGCCGGGCACCAGGTTATTGATCTGAATGTTATCCTTGGCCCACTCGACCGCCATGACCTTGGTCACCTGGGCCAGCGCGCTTTTGCTCATGCCGTAAACCGAGACTTGCCCCAGCCCCCACGTCGAAGTCATGGAAGCCAGGTTGATGATCTTGCCGCCGCCCTGCTCTTTCATGTAGGGATGCACCGCCTGGCTCAACATAAAAGCGCTGCGCAGATTTACATCCATAATGGTCTCATAATCATCGTCCGTCACCTCCACAATGGGCTTGCGCCGGTTCATGCCGGCGTTGTTGACCAGAATGTCGATGCGCCCCAGCTGGGCGTGCGCCTGCGCGGCCAATGCGCGGGCGCTGACCGCATCGCGCAGATCGGCGGGCCGCGCCACCGCGCGCCCGCCTTCAGCGGTGATGGCGGCGCACGTTTCGGCAATGCGCGCCGCATCGCGCCCGTGGACGCCAATGGCCGCGCCCGCCTGGGCAAAGGCCACGGCGATCCCCCGCCCAATGCCGCTGGAGGCGCCTGTGATCAACGCTGTTTTGCCCTGTAATGAAAAAAGTCGCTCTAACAATGAATTGCTCATTGGTGTCCTTTCCGAAAGTGCAAAACTATGATTTTTGTGATTCGCTGATGAGCTATGATTTAGTACGGCGGATAGCGGCCCGGAAAGGGGAATAAGCGTTGATGCACAGAATCATAGCACTCATAAAATCATAAAAATCACAGTGCAGACAAAGTTTTCCCCTGTCTTCAGCGCACCCCGAATAGTAACCAAAGTGAAATCGACGGACAAAGTACCATGAGCAACGCCTACCAAGACCCTTCCCTGGCCTACTGGCGCGACTTCCCCCAAACCTATCGACAGGAGCAGATTGCCACGGTAGCCACGTGGGCGCAGAGCGGCGAGAGCGGCGTGCTGGTGGGCGGGGCCGGTATGGGCAAATCGAACCTGTTGGGCTTTCTTACTACGCGGCCGGATGCGTTGCAACGGCATATGCCGGCGCACGCGGTGGATACACACATTATCCGCTTTGACAGCAACAGCCTGCCAGCCTTCACCGTGGCCTACTTTTATCGCGGCCTGCTCTTTGCGCTGCGCGACGGGGCCGGTCAATTTGGCGCCGAAAGCCATGACGCGGTGGCGGCCATCATCCAGGCGCAGACCAACTGGGATGATGCCTTTCTGGTTCATGCGGCGCTGGTGCAGGCGCACGCGGCTATTTTACAGCGCACCGAAGGGCGGCTGCTCTGGCTGCTGGATCGCTTTGACGAGGCGTGCGCCCAGCTCGACGTGCAGGCGCTCAACACGCTGCGCAATTTGCGTGACCGCTTCAAAGGGCGGCTGTGTTATGTGATGGCGACGCGGCAGCCTTTGGTGCGTCTGCGCGATCCAGCCGAATTTGATGAGCTGTACGAACTCTTTGCTGGGCGCACCGGCTGGGTGGGCTGCATGGTTGAACGGGATGTGCGCTGGGTGGCCGACCAAATGGCCGAACGTCTGCACGTTGACTTTAGTGAGGCGCAAGTTGGGCTGCTGCATGCGGTGACGGGCGGGCTGCCTGCCTTTCTGAAAGAAGGCAGCATTGCGTTGGCCCAAGGTGAGTTGGATGCGAATGCATCTGTGGCCAAATTGACGCAGCGACTGCTGGCCCGGCCCGAATTTCAGCGCATCTGTCGCGAAATCTGGCGTGAGTTGACGCTAGACGAGCAGCAGGTGATGATCGGCGCCGCCCGCTCGAATCTCGTGGAGCGAGCAGTGGCCGACGCTTATCTGATACCGAGTGGGCTGCTGGTTGAGGAGGCCGGGTGCTGGCGCATTTTCTCGCCGCTTATGGCTGGTTTTGTGGTGCAACAATCCACACCGACGGCCGTTATTGAGCCGCCAAAGGCAAAGGTGGAAATCCGGCCATCCGGCCTATCGCTGCATCCCAAAACGCGCGTGGTTATGCGCGATGGCGTGGCGCTGGAAATTGAACTGACCCCGCAGGAAGAGCTGCTGCTCGACTATTTCTTACAAAATGAGGAAGCCGTTTGCACCAAAGATGAGCTGATGCAGGCGGTGTGGGCGGAGGATGCTTTTGTGGAGGGCATTCGCGACGACCGGCTGGCGCAGCTGATCAAGCGGCTGCGCAGCAAAATTGAGCCCAAACAAAATAGCCCCACCCACATACTCACCGTACGCGGGCGGGGCTACCGCTTTGTAAATTCGTAGGACAAGTTTCCCCACTTGTCCTGTCGAACAATGGACAAGTGGGGAAACTTGTCCTACGGGCTATCGGGAGTCATCAGTCACAGCCGTCTTCGCCGACACCATATTTGCCACCACAAAGACGCGGTGCGAATCTCCGTACCACGGCCAGCACGTAACCAGCGTGAGCCGGGCATCGTCGGTTTGCTCAATATAGGCGGCGTTCTGGGCCTTTTGAGCCAGCGATGCGTCAACTTCCTGGTTGATTTCCACACTTTCGATGACATATTCATACTGCACTTTGCCATAGTCGATGTAGATGTTTTGGCCCGGTTGCAACAGGTGCAGATCTTTGAAGACGGCGCCATACACATTGTTGTGGCCGCTGATCACCACGTTGCCCTGGCGACCGGGCAGCGCGCTGTTTTTGTGCCAGCCGGCCGCATCCAGCACATCGTCCCAGGCGCTGATCTGCAAGCCGTTCGTTGTCTCTGCGGCGTGCCAGCCGCGGTCGGCAACGGCTGTGTCCAAGCCAATGGCGGGGATGATGAGCCGGCTCGGCCCAAGCTGCGGCGTCGATACACTGGCTAGCGTATTTTCACTCTGAGCAACCGCATCCATGTCCACCATTTGCCAGCCGCCCGCCGCAAACAAATTGACGCCCGTTGTTGGCACCTGCGTTGGCGGCGGCAAGGTCGGCGTGACCGTCACCGTGGGTGTGACCGTTACGGTCGGCGTGATGATTGGCGTGGGCAACGGGCTTTCCGGCGGTTCCCCGGCGGAAACGACCAGGAAACCGGGCGAGAAATCTTCGCCGATGCCGTCGTCGATGGTGGGCGAGCCCATGCCCAGCGATATTTTGAAATTTAGCGGTAATTGGCCAGGGGGAAAGCCGGGCAGCGTGGAGAAGTCGGCAATGGCAAATTCGAGATCGGGCGTGATGCCATCGGGTGGGGCGTAGAGCGTGACCGCATTGGGCAGCCGATCCAGCCAGGTTTCATTGATCAGTTGCTCGTTGATGGCGCCGCTGTAATTGAACGCGCCAATGTCGGCCAGGCTGCCCTCTTCGCTGACGCCGATGACCACGTCAAAATCACCCGCTGCGCCATCATAATCATTATCGGTGTCAATCAGCAGGCCAAAAGATTCGCCAGGGCCAAAATCCGCTTCATCCAGCCCGCCCAGCCCGGCCAGGATTTCGCTGGTCCCACCGGGATCGCCGTCGCCATCGGCGTCGCCACAGATGACAAAGCAATCGATGCCCACATACATGGTGTCGCTGGCCCCATCATAGAGCATGTACAATGTGCGCACGTTGAAGCCGCTAACGGTTCCCGTGGGAAACTGTCCGGGCACGCCCACATCGGTCGGACTCGCCCCATCTTCAAAAACGATGGCGTTGGGGCTGCTGAAATCGGCCGCTGCATCGCCGGTGAAGGTGGGCGGCTGCAGGGCGCGGGAATGAGCCGTTACGGACAGATTGGCGGTGATAAAGAGCGTGAAGAGGATCAGCGCAATGCCACCGGCCACTGAAAGATAAAAACGCTTTTGCATACGGGGTCCTTTCTGATCAATCGGTTGATAAAGTCAGGAAAGGGAAACCGCCGATGACGCAGATTGTTACTCGGTTATCAAATCAAAAATCTGCGTTTATCTGCGCAATCTGCGGTTGGTTTTCAGACTATCGAATCGGCAAATCTTCCAGCGTCACCGGCTTGGCCACCACAAAGACGCGGTGCGTGTTGCTGGTGGGGGGCCAGCAGGAGACCAGCGTGAGCCGCTCATCGCCCGCTGGCGCAATGTAGGCCGCCGATTGGGCGCGCTGGGCGGCGTTGGCGTGCTCTTCGGGCAAAATGTAGACATCTTCAATCACGTAGCTGAAGCGTTCGTGATCGGCATTCAAATAGATGAGGTCGCCGTTTTGCAGCTTCCACAAATCGCGGAAGACGGCGCCTTTGATGTTGTTGTGACCGCTGAGCACCGTGTTGCCGTGGGCGCCCGGCACGGCGCTGTTTTGCAGCCAGCCGGCGGCATTTTGCACATCCAGCCACTGGCTCATGGGGGCGCCGCTGGCATCCTCCACGCGCTGCCAGCCCATGGCCTCCACCACCGTCTCCAGTTCGATGGCCGGAATTTCCAGGAAGGTGGGCTGCCCGGCCACAACCGGCGGCGCAGACGGCGCGCGCTTGACCACAATTGGAATATCACCCGCCGTACCCGCCAGCGTCCGGCTCAGATCTGCGCCCATGGTGGGGACCGCCGTGGGTGGTTCCGGCGTGTCGGTCGGCAGCGGTGTATTTGTCGGTGGCGCCGGCGTATCGGTTGGTGTATTCGTCGGCGTGTTAGTAGGCGGAATCGGCGTATTGGTGGGCGGCGCCGTTGTGTTCGTTGGCGTGTTCGTTGGTGGCGCCGGCGTATTGTTGGCGTCGGCGGCAATGGCGTGTTCGTCGGCGTGTCTGTTAGCGGAATTGGCGTGCTGGTCGGCGGCTGCGGCGTATTGGTCGGTGTGTTCGTCGGCGGAATTGGCGTGCTGGTGGGCGGCACCGTTGTGTTCGTTGGCGTGTCTGTTGGCGGAATTGGCGTGCTGGTCGGCGGCACCGGTGTATTAGTGGGCGGAATTGGTGTACTCGTTGGGGGGATCGGCGTGTTGGTGGGCGTGTCTGTCGGCGGGATCGGTGTGCTGGTGGGTGGGACAGGCGTGTTCGTCGGCGTATCGGTGGGCGGGGCGGGCGTGGGCGTAATGCCGGTGACGCCGGTCGTAAAATCTTCCCCAATGCCATCATCCACACCTGAGCCCATACCGGCGTGAACTTGATAGGAGAGCGCGGTGTCGCCCGCCGTGAAGCCGGGCAGCGTGGAGAAATTCTCAATGGTAAATTCCAGATCGGGCGCGTCGGCGCTGGTGGGCGCATAGAGCGAAACTACATTGGACAGCGCGGCGCCCCAGCCGGTATTGCGCAGTTGTGTCCCCGTGCGCCCACTAAAATTGTAGGCGCCAAAGGTGGAAATGTCTTGGCTGTTTTTGACGCCCACCACCACCTCGAAGGCGCCGTCATTGTTGGTATCAAAAATCAGCCCAAAGGATTCGCCGCTGCCCCAATCGGCCACATCGGCGCCGCCCAAGCCGCCTTCAGAGGCCGGCTTGCCCAGAATGGGGCCGGTTGTATTAGGGTCGCCGTCGTTGTCGGCATCGCCGCAGATTACCACGCAATCGACACCCACATACAGGGTGTCCGTGGCCGCATCATATTCCAGATAGATGGCGCGCATGTCCCAGCCGCTCACGGAGCCGGGGGGGAAATCGGGCGCGGGAATGCCCACATCGTTGGTCAAATCTGTAATTGTGACCACGTCGGCACCGGTAAAATCGGCAGCGGCGTCTCCCGTAAAGGTGGGCGCGGCAAAACCAACCCCGCTGAAAAGGCTCAGCACAACGCCCACAATCAGGATTCCGCTAATGAGGTATTGATAAAAGTGCAATTTCATCCATTGTCTCCTGCAAGGGGTAGCAGAAATGAGGTGCAGATTGATGACAACTGTGCAAAAATAATAAATGCGGCAAGAATTACGTATAGCAATTCCCGCCGCATTATAACAGCAAAGATGACAGAAACGCCAAATTGCTTACGAAACCAGCAGATGTACGAATTACGAGATTGCTCGTTGACCTTCAATCTTGGTAAATCGTTACCGTCCACGTTTTTGCATACGATTTACGACTGATCTCGTCAACGAGATTATTCGTAAATCGTACATCGTAAATCGTACATCGTAATTTCCCTCATTCCTTTTTCACAATGGGCATGAAATACAACCGGGGCGCCGGATTGTTGCGGTTGATGGCTACGCGCGCTTTGCGGATGATATTGTGCGAGTCGTCCGCAGCATCCCAAGTCAGGATGTTTTCAGCATCATATTCATCATCGTACGGCCCCAGATCGAAGGGCAGCCCGGCTGCCTGTGCAATGGCATGTGTAATGGAGATGCTGGTCCCCGGCGTGATGGTGAGGGCAAACGACGTGTCGATGCCGGCCAGTTCATCGCGAAAATGGATGTTGTCAAACGTAACATCACCCGGATTGGCAATGACCAGACAAGCGTATATGGGCGTTGAAGGAGCGGTCACAATGCTCGGTGAGGTAGCGCACGTGTCGGGGTCCAGACCCACCGTGGCTTTCACCGTAAGGGCGGGGGATTTGACCAACGCGTCGGGCGCAATGTAGCAATCTTCTACGGCCAGCACAAAATGGCGGAAGTCGATGGCGCGCCACTGTAAAGCCACCACCTCACCCACCGGCAGCTCTTCACTCCAATACAGATTGGCCAGGGTATAGTTCCAATGGACGCCGATCACCTCGTCCCAATTTACAATCAGCGGCACATCATGGGCGGGCAGGCGCGGAACATGGGCGGTTCCAATGAGATCGCCAATCTTGGTCGCATCATAAGTAGGGGCATCAATCAGCACCGGATACTCGGCAAACTCCTCCAAATAGCGGTGGGCGTCAAACTCTTCCGACATGATGGTAATCGGTGGCTCAACATAGCGCGCTTTGATCAACGCGCCATCGCGGCAGGCCTTGGCCACCGTCCAGGTGACCTGGTTGGAGGAGTGCCATTGGGCCGCCAACAGAGACGAAGATCCTGCCAGCAGCATTAGCGGCAGGCAAAACGCTATGAAAACGTGGCGAATTTTTAACATGATCGGGTTCCTTTCTGGCATATAGTGAAAAAACAGTGGCCAAATCTTAACCCATCAGTCGAGAAGGTGCATGACAAAGTTACGAGAAATGCGTGACATTCTCTATTTAGGCTGGGCTGATTTTATGCTGGCCGCCCAGTTGGGCCAGATCGCGGCGCGCCCCCAAGCGGGCAAATGTGCTGGCTGCGTCTTGCAGCAGTGCTTCCCCGCGCGCGCGTTCCTCAGCTTCTAATAAAAACTTGCCCAGTAAGGCCAGCGTGCGCGCCGCCTGATACGGGTCTTCATCCACCAATATTTGCAAACTTTCCTCAAACGCGGCCAACGCTTGTTGATGTTGACCCAGTCGCTGCAACACGGTTCCCAACACGCGCAAACCTTCGCCCTGCTCCATGCGCTCGGCCAATTCCGCCGCCAAATCCAGCGAAGATTGTACATAGCGCATGGCTGCCAGCGCATCCTGCTGCGCCAGCTTGATCTCCGCCCAATAGCGCAAAACGGCAATCAGCGTGCCCTGGTGGCTGATGGCGCGCGCCACCTCTTCGGCTTTGCTCAGATACATGGCCGCCGCCGCCCATTGGCTGAGACGGATGTGCAGATCAGCCAGCCGCAACTGGGCAAATGCCTCCACAACGTGCAGACTGTTGGCCTGCGCGAGTTGCAAACTCCGCTGCAAATGACGCTCAGCATCCTCATCATCACCCGTGTTGATGAAAGCCGCTCCCAAATTGATGGTCACCTCGGCCTGTAGCTGGGCGCTGCCCAACGCCTCGGCCAGCCTCAACGCCTCCTTAAAATCGGCAATGGCGGCGGCCCACTCGCCCCGGCAAAACTTATTGATGGCAAGGTTGCTCAGAATGTTGACCGAGCGAATCTGGTCGTGAAGCTGCTGGCTGATGGCCAACGCCTGCTGCTGGAACGCCAATGCCGGCGCCAAATGGCCCTGAAAAAAATGGACGCTGCCCAAATTGGTCAAGGCCACGGCGCGCAACTGGCTGGGGCCAGGCGTCAATTGGGCCAGGCCGCTTTCCAATGCGGCCCGCGCTTCATCGTAACGCCCCAAATAGAGTCGCGCTGTCCCCATTTTGATTTGCAGCGCCGCACTTTCCGCGCTTTCCAAATCGGCGCTTTCGCGCAGGCCGCGCTCCAGCCAGGCCAGGGCGTCTGCGGGCGTATCCAGCTCCAGCAGTTCGGCCATGCCCAGATAGACTTTGGTCTTCAACTGCTGGACGCGCGGCGACGGCGGCAGCTCGCCCAGATCGGCCAGCGCTTTTTGAAAATGGAGGCTGGCCCGGTCGCGTTCATCCAAAAATGTATCGTTGACCCCCTGGGCAATGTTGACCTCCGCCCACTGCTCGGGCGGCAACTGGTCGGCGCGCAAGCGCGCCAGCAATTGGCGCAGCGCCCGCGCCTGCCCCAGGTTGATGATGGCCCACACGTCCGCCGTAGCCTGTTTGGCGGCCAATTCATAGGCGGCAGCCCGCTCGTAATGAATGCCCGCGCGCAGCAAATCCTGTTCCTCCGTTTCGAAATATGCCGCCGCCCGCCGGTGCATGGTGCGCTGCTGTCGCCGCGCCAAGCCTTGATAATAAAAGCTCTGCACAATGGCGTGCTGGCTGTAAAGCCGGTCCGCGCCGGCTTCGGTGACGGTGAGCAGATGGCGCTCTTGCAGCAGCCGCAGCGTGCGCCACACGCTGCCCGCGTTGAGGATCGCCTCTATGGCGTCGCGGCGGCCCGGCTGCCCCAACAGCACCGCCAGCGCACTCATCACCGAGCGCTCGCCGCCGCTCAGCCCCTCGTCTACGCGGGTAAGCAGATAGCGCTCCACGTCATCAGTTTCCGCCAGACGCTCCAGAAGCTGTTGCGGGTCCGCGGCTTGCTGCAAAATGTTGATAGCCAGCGTCAAAAATTGGGCGTTGCCATCGGTGCGCTGGTGCAGCTCGGCTTGCAGCGTCGGTTCTAACGGCAGACCGTGGGCGCGCAACAGCCGCTGCACATCCTCCGGCCGCAGCCCGCGCAGTGGCTCCACACCACTTTGCGGCACAAATGCGGGCAGCCGCCGCGTCGTGATCAGCAGCATCAGCGCGCTATCCGCCAGCGTTTGGCGCAGGCGGCCAAAAAATTGCTCGCAGGTGGGATCCTCCTCCACCAGGTGCAGATCGTCAAAGCAGAGCAGATAATTCTGCGGGCGCAACAGTTGCAGCAGATAGTCGATGAGCGTGTCTGTGGGCGGGGGCTGGCCGCCGGTTTGGGCGCGGTTTCCAGCAGCCGCCACAGATCGCCGGCGCCGTGGTGGGCCAAAAAGGCGGCCAGCTTCCAGATAATCGTGTTGATGCCGTCGCCTTCGTGGAACGAGTGCCAAAAGACTTTCTCCGGCGTGGCCACCCAGTCGGTGAGCACGGCGGCCAGGGCGGTTTTGCCCACGCCGGCCATGCCGCTGATCGCGGCGAAGCGCTGTGCTTGCAGCCGTTCGGCATAGGCCGTCAGTTCGGCGTCGCGGCCCACAAAGTTATCCACACGGCGGATGGGCTGGCTCTGGTGGCGCCACCAGCGTGGGCAGGGCCGCCGCATGGAGGCGATTACACCCAAATGGGGCGCGGCGACCAGTGCATGGGGCGCGGCGGTGGCGATAGTGACGGCATGGCTCCGGCGCGGCGTCACGCCCAGCAGCTTTTGCACCGTGGCGGCAGCCGTCAAAATTAGACAGCGCGTCTGCTCCGCCAATTCATCAAATTTGAGCGCACCGATCAGCGCCGCCGTCAGCCCCCAATAATATTCATCCCACTCCAAATCGTCCATTAAATATTGGCGCGCCAGCCGCCGGATGTGCGTGAGCAGCACATATGGCTCTTGCAGCGCCTGGTCCGGGGCGAGAGGTGATGGCGGGTCGGCGTGCAGCGCATCCAACAGACTGGCCAGCGCGGCCATTTGTTGCGCGACCGGCCGTGCTGATTCTTGCGCAAACAGAGCGGGCAGCAGCTTGATGATGACCTGCACCTCAAGCCGCTGCAAATCATAGAGCGTGGGGCCGTGACGCGTGTCGGCAAAGTCGATGAGCCAGGCGAAACCGGTGGCCATATCGACCAGCACGTTGTTCAAATTCAGATCGCCGTGGATGGTGGAGAAGCGGGCCTCCACCACGCGATCCAGCAGCAGGTCCAGTTCGGCCAGCGGCTGGAGGAGGCCGCGGTGTCTGCCGCCGCCGTGGCGGTCAGCCCGACGGCATCCAAGGCTTGCTGCGCCGCTGTCATCAGCAGCGACTGCCGCGCTGCACCACGGTGGCGTCCATTGTATCCACTTGTTCGCCCACACGCCACAGATCCAGCGGCGCATTGAGCACGCGCAGCCGCAGCGGCGGCGATGCTTCGCCGGCGGGAGCGTCACAGCTCAGCGTCAGGCTGCCCTCATCGCGTTTGATTTTGGCCACGCGGAATCCGCGCAGGCGCACCACATCGCCCTCAATTAGGTCGCGCAGATCCACCGTGCTGACCTCGCCGGCTGTCAAAATATATTGGGGCGCTCTGTTTTGTGATGCCGTCTTGGCCGCGGGCAGGCTCAATTCAAGATGCACCGGCAGCAGGTGGTCATAATATTCGCCCAGCACAAATTTGTGTGGTCGGTTGATGGCCCACCAGTGGCGACCATAAGCGCGAAAGATGCGGTTGAGCAGTGCACCGGCGGCGTCGCCGCCCTGGGCGTCATAATAGTCGCGCAGGTTGCTGGAGGGGCGGCGCGGGTCGCCGCCGGCAAAGGTGTAAATGAGGATGCCCAGATCGTGGGCGGGATCGAGCAGCGGCGCGCCCTGTAAATGGGCCGTGTTTTGGGGCGCACTAGGCAGGACGAAACGATGATAGGCGTCGTATTCGCGCTGCAGATCGGGCGACGCGGCCATTTTGACTACAACCGGCGCCAATCCGGCGTCGACCGATACCAGCAGCACCAGCGCGCCGCTATAGCCCGAGCGGAATTCGCGCTCCACAAAGAGCGCCTGGCTGTGGGCAAAGGCGCGCCGCAGCAGCGCGCTCTCCACCGGCGTCAGCCGAATGCCGGGCGCGCGGCGGATCTGCGGGCTGGTGGCTGGATTGTGGACGGGAATCTGGTCGTTGGGTTGGTGCAGCATGGTGAGTACAGTATATCACATTGGAAGACAGGCTTTGTCATAAAGGTTGTCATAATCACATGAGTTTGTCATGGAAAATACGTCTGTTTATCAAGTGGCGGCGGCGAATGGGCGCTAAGATGTACGCAGCAACAGGAGAGAGCCTCTCCTCCCCCTGGCCCCCTCCTCTCCACAGGTGGAGAGGAGGGGGAAAGACGCACAGAGTGCGTCAAGGGGGAGGAGCGGCCGCCTCGGTTGAAGCAAATGATAGTTCAAATGATTTCAAGGAGACGAAAAATCATGGCACATAAAAATGACGAGCAAATGGTGTTGAATGCACCGGCGGCGGTGAACGGACATCCGGTCGAGACGGGTGCTGAGCGCAGCATGATGGCGGTGGCTGATGAACAGGTTGCCGGCAATCTGCTGGTGGCTGAGGCCAATGCGGCGAGCTTTGCTTGGTATCAAGCGGATGAGCAGCCCATGCAGATGGCCACGCGGATGGAAATGGCGGCGCAGCCGAGAAGCTGACCATTGCGTCCCGAATGCCGGAGCCGCGGCGCTATGAGTTGGGCCGCTTGCGCTGGCCGAGAATCACCAGGTTGTATTTGAGGCCATTCCGCAACTGGGCGAAGTCAGCCAGCGAGTTTATTGACCTGCGGGCGGGCCAGCGTCGCGGAAACGGCGGACGATGACCGCTCGGTGCTGCAAAAGTATCTAGCGGTGACCGGCAAAGAGATTCAGTTGCCGCAGATGCTGATCGATTTAGATGACGACGTGGAGGAGGATTCGATACGCACACTCTTGCGCGGCCGCGACCTGATCGAGTCAGCCGGCTCAATTGCGGGCATCGGCGGCATTGTGGCCACCGCCGCCCACGGCCGCCGCCATCAGTATCTGCGGTGGCAATGGCGCGGGCTTTCGAGAACGCCTATTGTCTGGACAAAGGCATCAACTATTGCGACAACGGCATCTGGTATAGCCTGGTGCGTTCGAGCGGCACGGCCAAGCGCAAGTATTCGCACTCGATCACCGGCTCCTGCCAGTCCACGGCGGAGGTATTTTCACTTCTACTGGGCCTACTGGTTTGGCTGGAAGTGGTTCTATGTGCAACACCCGCTGATCCAGCAGTTTGTGCCGCAAGGGACGGTCAAATATTGGAAGCACAAAGGGGGCAAAAAGCGCCGCCGCAAGGTGGAGCGCTATAAGACCAATAACGGCAGCAATCCCAATGCGGGCTTCCGCTCTTGGACCGGGTTTTACAATTAAAAATGACAAGGTGACAGGATGACAGGGTGAGTCATCTATCCGGCAATTTGGTAACGCTGCTGTCCGTCAACTCTGCGGCTTTGTCACCTTGTCAATACTATACTCAGCTCTGAATGAAACAGGTTTCATTACTCCTATTGAGCCAATGGAAAACTCCGGTTCTCATCTCAACCTGATATAACTTCGGTAAATCAACAACTTTTAAATCTGTGGTTCAACGAGATCTCATGTGATTGAAAAGGAAGCGGTTGAGTAGGCTGCGGCCGTTGGCAACCGTATCGAAACCAAAGCGGGTTAACCATATGAAATTCCAAAGAACCAATTCTATTTCTTGAAAGGATAACAATCATGTTAAAGGTACGCTCTTTCTTTTTATGCTCGTGGCGGTGATGATTGCGGTGATCAGGGGTGAATCCGCTGCCGGTCAGTTCAGCGGGGTATCAGGTGATGGCGCCGCTGGCAGGCGAAATTGGGACAGGCTTCTCCTATCAAGGGCAGTTGCAGATAACGCGCAAATAGCGCCTATGATTTCAAGTTTCAGCTTCTGGGGCCGGACAACAATAACGTTTTGCAGCCGGTGACGATTGAGTTCATTGTGGAGAATGTGTCGGTGGTCAACGGGCTGTTCATAACGCAGATTGATGCCGGGGCCGGTGCCTTCAATGGTGACCGCCGCTTCCTGACCGTGGCCGTGCGCAAAGATGGCGAAGAGGCCTTCGAGGCTCTGGGTGGGGCCGCCGGGATTTTGCCGGCGCCCTATGCGCTGCACGCCGTGGAAGCAGGCCGCTTGACCAACCCCGGTCCCACCGTGGTGCAGGTGAGTGCGTTCAACATGATGCAGTCCGACGGGCAGAGCGATGCTATCTTGGCCGCCCGCGGCAATGGGCGGCTGGAGGTGACGCGGGCCGTCAATGTGGCGACCGAATTCCTCTATATTCCGGTGGATGCCATCACAGGTGGTGGGTAATGCGCAAAAGCTGCAAATGTTGAGCTTCTGCTATAGTGGCGAAAAGTCGGCCGAGCTGGGTGTGCTGGCCGGGATTCAGGAGGCCGGTGTGCATCAGGTGAACAAAATGACCGGCAGCGCTGCTTTTGAAAGCTACCGCGATACAGCTCACCGATAAAGATGCCTGCGTCAACATTTCGACCGATACGCCTCAAGCTGTTTCCGGTTCGCTGTGGGTGCGCTTTAAGGTGACGGCCAGCCCCTCAGTGCTGCAATTTGGCGAGGTGAAGCTGACGTTTGTGAGCGAGTGATTTCGGTAAATTTTTGGAAAAGGCATTTTGATCAACAGATTGCACAGATTTTAAAGATTTCATGGCTCTTTGGGATCTCATGTGGTTGACAATCCCACCACCGGTTAAAACCGGTGGCTGCTACGGCAAACCGGCTTAAGCCGGTTTACTTTAACAGACGCCGAATGAATTCGGCGGTGTCAACCACATGAGATCCGGTTGAAACGATTTCATTTTGCATCCGCGGGACTTTTGAATCTGTTGATCTATCGATACGTTTTACGCAACATACAGATGAAAATGGAGATTCTGATGACGCGATATATTGTACAACTCATAGCGCTCTTGGTGCTGGTGACCACAGCCTGGAGCAGCGTGCAGGCGGCGGATGTGAATTCTTTGGCGCTGGCCTGGTTCACGGCGGATGGCGGCGGGCAGGTGGCCGCAAGTTCGGGCGGCGAAAATGGCCGATTCCAGCTCAATGGCACCTTTGGCCAAACGGACGCCAACTCGCAGGTGCAGGGCGCTCGCTTCGGTCTCAACACGGGCTTCTGGGGTGAATTAGAGGAGTCACCGGCAGGCCAATCGAACGATAAGGTTTATCTGCCCGTGATTCGAGTGAATAATTAGTCATAATCAGCAGATCGCAAGGACAAAGAATAATGTTGGATTCACCAATCGACATCGACGCCTGTATCGCCAACACCGTTGCGGTGTACATATCATGGTGTAGGTGAATTGCCCGCCAGCTATCAAGCGGGCGTTGGGCGTCCATCCAGCAACAGTAGGGTTTTCAGCAGTATACTAAAAGCGGTTCGCCATATGGCGAGCCGCTTTTGTATGCGATCCGCTGCCCAATCAGATCGCCCACCTTCTTTCATCATATAAATCTGCGACGCCTAAGGAGGCAACTCGTGACCCCCCAAAACTTGCCGCGCCTGGCGCAATCTGTCCACAGTTCACCCAGCACGCTGGTGCTGATCTTGGGCACGTTTGTCATGCTGGCCGTACTTTTAACCTCTGATCAACAGTTTTTTGTGCAAGATGTAGAAGCATCGCCCGCCGAGGCCAATGACCAACTGGCCTGTGAAAACAGCGCCAAAGATATGGTAACCGTACCCAGCCAATATGGCGTGGCCGAAACCGTGGCTCGCTTGCAGGTGGAAATTCAGGGGCGCGGGCTCGGCGTGCTCAGCGTAATCGACCATTCATCCGCCATGCCTGCGGAGGGTGAGGCGCTGCGTCCCACCACGCTCATCCTGTTTGGCGGCCCCGCCATCGACGCCCCTTTGTTGCAGAGCGAGCAGAGCATTGGCATCGACCTGCCGCTCAAATATCTGGTCTGGCAGGACGCCTGCGACCAGGTCTACATTGGCTATACGGAACTCAGCGCGCTGCAAAAACGCCACAAAATCCGCGAGCAGGATGAAGCATTTCAAGCCATCGCTGAGTTGATGAACGAAATTGCTCTGCCCTCGGCCGTAAGTTTAGAGTAATGTGGATGTCACACATTTTGGGCCAAAATGTGATATGATTGCGTCAATTTCCAAGCTGTAAATTTGAAGGTTGATAGTTGATCAACAGATTGCGCGGATTATACAGATTATGAAATCTTCGAAATCTGTAATAGTCAATGGCATGGTGGAATTGTAGGTGCGGCAGGGATGCCGCACTTTCTGTCGAGAGTTCGTGCGGCAGGGATGCCACACCTACGTTTCATTATTATGTTGACCAGTACAGAAATCTTTGAAATCCGTGAAATCTGTTGATCAACTCTTTAATCCGCAGGGATCACTTCAAGGAGAATTGATGCAAGGGTGGCGTTTGTCTATGCTGGTTGGTCTATTGGGGCGTGTTGGTCTGGCCGTTCTGGTTACGTTGGCGGCAACGGGTCTGGTAAATGGGGAACTAACGCTGGGTGGTTCGATTAGCCGCATCGCGGCGAGTGATCGCGCGCACTTGCAATCCCTCTGCCCCACGGTGACCATATTGGGGGCCGTCGCGCAAATTACACCCACGGCCACGGCTACGTTGAACGCAACCTCGGCCGCATCCACAGCTACGGCGACGCCCACGCTCACCTTTACGCCCACCGCTACGCCCACAAATGATCCGTGCGCCACACCCACAACGGAGCCGACGCCACCGCCACCCCCCACCCCTTGTCCGGAAGCGGCGCAGGCGCGGACAGGTCAAGCAACCGTGACGCCCACATCCACCGCTGTTAGTAACAACCAACCAACCGCCACGCCCACGGCCACCCCCACGCTCGATCCATGCGCCACCCCGGCCTTTACGCCGCCACCGCCGGCCACGGCCACGTCATGTCCGCCGGCGGGCGCACCCACCGCCACATCCACATCCACATCTACCGCCACGCCCACGACCATGCCCACGGCCACCGAGCCAGGCACGACCATACTCCCCACCTTCACGCCCACGCCGCCTCCCGGCGCCACTGCGACCAGCACCAACAGCGGCACATTGCCCACATTCACGCCTACGCTCACACCCACCAGCAGCGTGGAGCCGTGCGCGGCCACCCCCGCGCCATCCACCACCGCGCCCGCCACGCCCACATTGGTCGGCTCGGCGACGGCCACACCGGTACACAGCGCACCGCCCACGGCCACGCCCACCATCAATGCCGCGGGCGGCGCGCTCTTCATCCTCAAAGATGGACCGGCTGTGGTGGCGGCGGCCACGCCCATTACATACACGCTGCGCATTCAGAACAGCGGCGCGGCCACTCTCACCGGGCTGGAGGTTTACGATGAGCTGCCGGCCAATGCCCAATATGTGGTGGATTCCGGCGGCGTGCTGGAGCGGAGCGGCGAAACTGCGGTGGTGCGTTGGTCGGTGCCGGGGCTGGCCGTGGGCGGGCAAACGGTGGTGAGCTTTAGCGTGCTGGCGGCGCGCGATGTCATCAACGATCAGTATGGGGTGACGACCCAAGGCGGTCTATCCTCAAGCGGCCACTCCGCCGTGCTGACGCTGGTGAGCAGCGATGTGCAGCAGGCGCAGATGCCCCGCGCCTCCGGCGGTACACTCACATCGGCCGACACCAATATCCAGATCACATTTTTGCCCAACACCACGGATGAAGATGTGACGGTTACGCTGGTCAAGGCGGAGACGCTGTTGAACAGCAGCGGTTTTGCCGGGCTGGCGTTTGATATTGCAGCCGCCAACGCGCAGGGTCAAGCGGTCACCGAGTTTAACACACCGTTTCAACTGGTGGTGCACTATCAGGATGCCGATTGGCAAAACGCCGGCATCACCGACGAAGCTCAGCTTAATCTCTACTTCTGGCGCAACGGCGCGTGGGAGGCGCTGCTGCCCTGCAACAGTTGCAGCCACGATAAGGTCAACAATCTGTTTGCCGTCACGCTGAACCACTTGACGCTCTTTGCCCTGCGCGTCGATCCTCCTGAAGTTTGGCTGCCGCTGATCAGGCGTTAAGGCCATTGTAGAAACATAATTACGGCAGCTATGCGTATTGCGTATTGCGTGTACTGGTCGAGAAGTATGTTCGTTATGGCGTAGTCATTTTGTTAATATGGCCTAAACTCCACCCAATTTTGGTTCGTGCAGCCCAAAATGGTGGGCGATTCGTTGCGCGTTCTGCAAAATGGTGTTATTTTCATGAACGCGTAGACAGGTCAGCCCGGCCGCTTGCGCCTGCGCTTCCACCCAATTGGCAAAGCGGATATCGCGCTCCATCCAGTTGGCAAAGGCTTGGGCGGGGTTGCTGCACGATATTAGCACATCGTGAATCCAGGGCCGCTGGCTATAATATTTGCGCTGAAACGGGGGCTCCGGCGCCAACCAGATTGCCTGATGCTTGTGGCTGAGCAAAGGCGCCACCAGATGCGGCAACAGCGACGTTCCCTCCGCCAATATGGGCCGAATGGTCGGCAAGGCCCGCAGGTCGGCCAGCACCAGTTCAAACTGTTCGGCACAATAGGCAATGGCGCCCAACACCTGCTCCTCCAGCGGACGCATCCAAAGCGCATCCCCATTGAGCTGATTCAGCCGCCAAAAGGTAGAATGGCTTGCAGCGCTGGCGTGTTCCTGATGGCGCTGCGTATAGGCGTCGACCTGGTAATAGTCCAGGCCATATTCTTTGGCCAGCCAATCCGCAGTGGTCGATTTCCCGGCGCACGGCGCGCCGCCGATCCAGTAGATATGGGCTAGGGAGTTTGGGAGCGATGCTAAGTTGTTCACGCGCTTGTAGATGAAGGATTACTGGGAATTCCCTACGGTACGTTTTGCTGTATTGCTTATTGCTGTATTGCTTATTGCTGTATTGCTGTATTGTTGCGAGAGTAAGCAATAAGCAATACAGCAATAAGCAATAACTATCTGTCACCCTAATTTACGATAGACTTTATTACAGGGCAAAGGTTCAGCATGAAAATCGCGCTGATTTCCGACATCCACGGCAACCTGCATTCCTTTGACAAAGTGCTCAACGCGCTCGATGATGAAGCGCCCGACCAGATCCTTTGCCTGGGTGATGTAGCCGCCACCGGTCCGCAATCCCGCCAGTGCGTGGCGCGGCTGCGCGCACGCAACATTCCGTGCATCATGGGCAACGCGGACGCCTGGCTGCTGGATCCACAACCGAGCGCCAATCCCAGCGATTTTATACGTTTTGTCGAGGAGATCGATCTCTGGTGCGCGGCCCAATTGGCGGCGGACGATATTGCCTATTTGCAAGCGGCGCAGCCCACCATTGAAGTCGCGCTGCCGGGTCACAAACCATTGCTCTGTTATCATGGGTCACCGCACTCATTTAATGACGGCATACGACCCACGACGTCGGAGGAAGAATTGGCGCAGTGGATTGCGGGGAGCGCGGCCCAAATTTATGCCGGCGGCCACACGCACCAGCAGATGTTCCGCCGCTATCGCGACGCCGTTGTTCTGAATCCGGGCAGCGTGGGCATGGCCTACGAACTGGACCGGCAAACCGGCGCCGCACGCAACGTGGGTTGGGCCGAATATGCGATCATTGAAGTCGATGCCAGCGGGCGCTTGCAGATCGACCTGCGGCGGCTGCCGGTGGATGTCGACATCATTGTGCAGAACGCCTTGGACAGCGGCATGCCCCGCGCAGCCGAGTGGGTGGAACATTGGGTTAACTAATCTGGGCTATTTCCTGCTGCCATGCCAAATGACGCGCCCAAACGCGTTCCCATAACGCATCGGTTTCATCCAACGCAAGGTCGAATTGACGGCGCAGCACGCCTGCGTAATCCTCGTAACTATCCACAATGCGTTCATGAACCCCGATGGCAGTTACCTCGCGCAGCACGGCCCCGCGCAGCGTGATCACAGCGTCGCCCATGTGGCGATGGCAGACAGTAGCGCGCACAAAGCCGGATTCGGGCAGGGTTTGCAACTCGTGGCAGCGGCGCCCAAAACCGGCATATTGGCGGGGCTGGCGGGTGAAGCCGAAGCCGGGGCCGCCGTGGGGCTGGTTGTGGAAAAACCAACGCTGCGCCGCTGGCTCTTCGGATAAATGATATTGCAAAAAGCCCTGCTGAAATTGGCCCACGCGCAGCGGAATTGGCTCCAGCAGGCCGTTGCCAAAACCCACATCCGCCAGCCACGGTTCGCCATCCGTCACAACTTCCAAAATCAGGTGATCCAGGTCGGCGTCACCCCCTTGCGCCGGGCTGCCCACGCGGCTGCCCAGCATCTGCACCTCAAAGCCAATTTCGCGCAGCGCCCAGGCAAAGAGCCCGTTCATTTCATAGCACCAGCCGCCGCGCCGCTGGTGCACAATTTTGTCGAAAATGTGCGCCAGATCCAGATTAAGCGTGCGTCCCAAGTGGATATCTAAATTTTCATAGGGGATGGCCACTACGTGGCGGCGATGCAGCGCGGTGAGCGTGGCCCGATCGGCTTTGGCAGTTCCCGTGAAATCAATGCGTCTCAAATAAGCATCAAGCTGCATGAGCCTCGCGTTGCCACCTTTCCACATGCTCTTGAATAAACTCGACAATCTGCTTGTGCTCTTCGCCGCCGCAGCCCGTCAGATGCAATGGCGGGCCAAGGCAATATGGACTTTCTTGGACGGGTCGATGCGTCCGAACTCCTTGACAATGGCCGATGCCCCAGGCATCCGACTTGATAGCAATGGGGATCACCGGCGCGTTGGCCCGCTTGGCCAGCTTAATGCCAATGGTGTTGAAGTGCTCCGGCTCGAAAGTGACGGTGCGCGTCGTTTGCGGAAAAACGATAATCGAACGTCCGCTGGCCAGAATGCGCGCCTTCCTCCAAAACGACTTTCAGATCTTCCGCCCAGTTTTTGCGATCCACCACCACCGGATCGCGGGCGATCATCAAGTGTTTGAAAACGGGGTATTCAACAATGCCGCGTTTGACGATGAAGGTGCAATCTTTGTAAGGCTGAATCACCCCCGGCAGGCAGATGGTCTCCAGCGTGCTCATATGGTTGGCAATGAAAACGCAGGGGCCGTCCACTTTTTCCATTTCGCGAGCGCCGTCACCGCAGTTTGTACGCCCACCGTCTCCAGCGCCAACATGGAACCCAGGCTGCTGTGCCACCACTCTTCGGAGCCATAGCGGCCCTGTTTGGCCAGATGGCTGCTCCAGAAGACGTAATAGAGAAATTGGGGATAGTAAAAAATCGAGGCAGCCGCCGCCTCCAGCCAAAGGGTGCGCCCCGGGCTGGTTTGAGTGCGCGCCTGGGCATCGGTGATTGGTTTCATGTATTCACTTTTCTTGTTTGCCTGCGCCGCTCTTTTGCCCGCGGCTCTGATTTCCTGCTGTATGCCATTTTCCATCGTCAAACAGCTTGATTATAGCACATTTATCCCGATGCAATGACAAGATGATTCAATGCAGGGATGATGCAATTCACCTTGTCACCCCTGCACCTTGTCACCCCTGCACCTTGTCACCCCTGCACCTTGTCATCTTGTCACCCTTTCTGCTTCCCCCATGACCACACAAGTACAGCCGTCTGAACACAATGTTTTGGCCACATTGGCCATATATTCTGGCGAATAGGGCATATCGTTGCGCAACCACCAATCGATCAGCGCATAGAGCGAACCGGCCACGTGGTGTGACAGCAATTCAATGGGAATCGCCAAACTCATGTTTTCGGACAAAGACTTGCGCGTCTCACGTTCAGAATGGCGTGCAATGTAGGCGATGATCTGATGGATCACCAGCCCTAAATTAGGATCGCTCAGCAGCGCCTTATACAGTTGCGCATGATTGGCCACATGTTGGAAGACAAAAAGTTCGCTCTGGTCATCTTCCCATATAGGTTTCTCGGGCGAAATTTCGCCAAAGTGGCTCACCAGTTCATCAAAAAGCTCTTCCAATGCGCTTTGCAGCAACTCTTCTTTACTCTGAAAATGCAGATAAAAAGTCGCTCGATTCATGTCGGCGCGGTCCGCAATATCCTGCACCGTAATGTCGCCAAATGGCTTTTCGACCACCAATGCCAGCAGCGCCTCACCCAGCATTTTGCGCGAGCGGCGCACGCGTCTATCCATTGTTTTAACCACAATCCCACCTCCGTTGATAAATAGACATTGTGTCGATTAAGCAATAATAACTCAAAAATTGGGGATTGACAAAAAGCGAAAATTGCTGTAGATTATTGTCGTTGTGTATTTTTATCGACACTGTGTTGGTTTGCATTTTGTCCGTACTATGATTTTTTTTTTTGATTTTATGAAGGCCATGATTCTGCTTGCAGAAGTTCATAGCCATACGAAATCATAGTTCATCATCGAATCATCAAAATCATAGTTTAGACCAAAAAACGAGGCTTCCATGAACCCCAAAACAATACCCGACGCCGGCGGCCTGCCTTGGTTGGGCCAAATGCCACAAATGACGAAAGATCCGCTACACTTCATGCTCAACCTGGCGCGCAGCCATGGCCCCATTGCGCGCTTTACCATGTTTGGCAAGTCTTTCATTCTCATTTCCGATGCGGACTACGTGCGCGAGGTGCTGGTGACCAAGGCCAATCTCTTCCCCAAAGCGGACCGCGACCTGGCCATCATGGGGCCGCTGCTGGGCTATGGTCTGCTCACCACCAACGGCGCCCAGCACAAGAAACTGCGCAAATTGGCCCAGCCCGCCTTTCACGCCAAGCGCATCACCACCTATGCCGACGCCATGACCGATCTGGCCACCGACGTTATCGATGAATGGCGCGACGGCGAAACGCGCGATATCAGCGCCGAGATGCTGCGGCTGACCATGTATATTGTCTCCAAAACGCTTTTTGATGCCGACCGCAACGCCATGTCGGGCGTGGCCGATCAGATTGGCCAGGCGATTCACCAGGTGCAGGAGGTGGCCGATTTTGACTTTACCTGGTACGACTTTGCGCCGCAGTGGCTGCCGCTGCGCGTGAACCGGCAGCGCAAACCGGCGCGCCAGATGCTGGATCGGATTATTGAGGGGATGATTGCCGAGCGCCGCCCCGCTGGTGCGAGCGGTCAAGTGGAGGATCGGGGGGATTTGCTCTCCATGCTCATGCTAGCCGAGGATGAAAATGGCGAGCGGCTGACCGATGCCGAAGCGCGTGACGAGGCCATCAACCTCTTTGTGGCTGGTCACGAAACCACCTCCAACGCGCTGACCTGGACTTGGTATCTGTTGTCGCAGCATCCGCAGGCAGCGACCAAACTGCGCGCCGAGCTGGATGCAGTGCTGGCTGGTCGCACGCCCACGCTGCATGATCTGGCCAACCTGCCCTACACCCCGCAGGTGACCAAAGCGTCCATGCGGCTTACCCGCCGGCCTGGATGCTCAACGGTCGGCAGGCTGCCGAGGATTGCACCATCGGCGAATATGAAATTGAGCAGGGGCAGACAGTGTTCATTTCACCGTACGTTATGCACCGGCTGGCGCATCACTTTCCCAATCCCGATGAATTCCAGCCCGAACGTTTTACGCCGGCAATGGAAGAAGCGTTGCCCCGCTACGCCTACATGCCCTTTGGCGGCGGCCCGCGCGTCTGCATCGGCAACTCGTTCGCCATGATGGAAGCGCAACTGGTGCTGGCCACCGTAGCCCAGCGCTATGAATTGCAACTCGCCCTGTCGGCCCGCGTGGCCACCCAGCCCATGATCACGCTGACGGCCAAGTATGGTCTGCCCATGCAGATTGTGGAGCGCAAGCCTGCGCGCAAGTCGTTAAACGATCTGCCGGTCCATGAAACCGCCACTGGCTCGCAGGCTGAATTGGTCTTGGCATAACAAGACTGGACCAAACAAATCGATGCCAATAGAGAAACCGCGCACCTGGTGCGCGGTTTCTCTATTGGCATCGACTAAAATATAATATTTGCATCGTTGCAGATCGAATTTTGGCCGCTGACACTGGTATCGAAACGGCTTTGTATAATATCAGTACACCGCAACGGTGTTGGCGCTATAGGCATCGGTCTCGATTGGTGAATCCGGTTCCATCCCTTCTCGTTGCGATCTACTGAATATGGGTTATGGCCAACTCAAGTTGTTTGAGCAGTGCCAAGAACCATAATACACTTGCGGTGGAAGCCAGCCACCCGGCCATGCGTTCCCATGAATCGGGCGAATGCAAGTTCGATATGTGCCATTAGGCTTATTTGTCATATCTATATATTGCGATGGTGTGGCCTGTGTATTGTACGTTTTGTGGAGGGCCGTGCGATATATTGTGTAATAATTAGGGTATATGTACCATCCACCGGGCTGCGACGAGTCTAGGCGTTGCAGTTGCGTTTGCATGTTTACATCGTGATAACTCCAATCGTATGCATCTATTTTTAGGAGAGATGGAGAGTATTTGTATAGAGTGACAGCTTGCATCCAACTATTATAGGCTTGCCAATAATATTGTACTCTGGCCAAATCAGTGTTTGTTGGCCCAGTCGCACCTCCATTACAAGCCAACGTTTCCATTACTGAATTTTCACCGCTTAAACAAGGACCACCACCGGTAACAGTTACATCATAGCGCTCAGTGAGACCTAGAATATGCCCCCATTCGTGTGCCACTGTGGCTTTGAATTCATTTTCTGTGCGCACATTAATATTTGCCTTTACAATATGGATTTCGGCGGTTTCCAGATATACTCCTGCTGAATTGCCATCATATTTATATGCGCGATTTGTGACGCAAGCTAGCGCCTGTCCATTTTGGCAAAGACCCACCTGGATTGAAAAATCAGCCGGCCCTGTCGTTTTTTGAAAATCAAAAAATATAGGCAATGCTGCATCCCACTGATTCACGGCATTAGTTGAGACTGAGTCGAGATCATAGACAAGCCCCGTCGTGCTGCCGATGCGCCATTTTACCGGATATGTACCGATGGCATTATATGGGTATCCCTGACCCTGCTGATATGCATCCCACGGTGTATGCACAAAAATCAGACCGCTGCTAACAGCATTCTCTTGAGAGATGTATAGCCGATTTGTGTCCCATGTGGCCATTGCTGATACCGGCGCGGCCATTAAAAGGATTACCAGTAAAAATATTTGAAGTATTTTCATAATTATTTTCTCCGAATTTCAACACTGTCATATCCAAATCGCCGCTTGTCTGGATACTTGTCCAGAATCCATTGAAATAGTTGGTCCATATCTGGGCGCCGACCATCAGCGGCCGGGATTGAGTCCCAAAAATCACCGTTGCGATCAATGCCAAGGGTTAATTCTTCACGTCCAACCTGTGCAAGTACCGTAATGGGCGGGATTGGGCATGGCCCGATACACTCAATGAACATAATATAATCAGACACATAGAAATTGCTTGGCAGTTGCAGCTTGTCTCCAGTTGGCAATTCGATCTCTATGCCTCTTGTTTCAAGGCCAGACGCATAAATGGTGATGGGTTCAGTGGTTGGTTGAGGAGTATAATTTGCTTTTAATTCGTCAAATTCCTCTTGGCTCATTTGGATTGGCTTTAAATTGGGATCAAATGGAGGAATTTCACCCTCTTGCCACATATCTGATGCGCCTACACCAATCGCAATTAATGGCACCAGGATGGCCATAATTACACCAATGATATATTTGTTTTTCATTCTATGCTCTTTACTAATGGTAAAAAGTATAATCGAGGCGGCTTATGCCTCAATATCTGCCTCAGTGTGACCGCCTGATTCATTAATATATTGTTGGATTCACTTGGATAATGATCCAAGTCATAAACTCTGTTACTCCTTGAAACTGATAATATTTGAATCCTATTACATCAGAGAGTTAGGGAATATAAATGCGGCTCACACCTCGATAGAGGTGCAGATCAATGATAATTTCAACGAGGCGTTCAGCACAGCGGCGGCGATAGTCAGGTTGCATCAAGCGATCGCGGCTCCCGATGGTGATCACTGGGAGAGAGTGTGACGCACCTTCTTCACGAATGGTCTGTTCTAAGGAATTGGGGCCTTTCATGTTGCGATTTTCTGTCAGCAGCAACATCTGGTTTGCCTGGGCAAACCGCCATAAACTGCGGTCGTCAATGTTTTCCGGTAAGTTCATCTCGGCAAACGTAACGAGACGAAGAGAAATCAGCTCCAACCATCCGGTGGCGAAGAGGGCGCCGGCCAGCAAGTCAAGTTGCCCGGCTAAATTGTTATCGATCAAGCATTGCATCGAGCAGTCTCACGTTGCGTTTTCCAGGCTTGAAACCTGGCGCGCAAGGCGGCCTGTTCGGGCGAGAGCGGCGGCGGTGGCGTGCGCGCCAGGTGCTCACGGAGCTGTTCTTCCCAGTAGCGGCGGTTCTCCTCCACTTCTTGCAGGATCTGTTGATATTCGGCTTCGACGTCGGCGCGGTGTTCATAAATATATTGAAGCGCCGCATCAATTTGCGTATCCGTCAACGCCAGATAGTCACGGATCGCATGGCGAGGATAGCCCGCCTTGAAAAAATCCATCACATCATACAGCGTCAGCCGTGTGCCATCAATGGAGAGGCCACGCTCGGTGCGGATAATCCGCGCGGCTCTGTTCGTTACATCATTTGTTATGCCGTTGGTGAGTGCAGCCATCGTCTGCTCCTTGCTACGGGTTAAGATTTATGCGTACAGTGGCGCGCATTCCGCATAAGCCTTCCATCTATTCTGAGGGCTCCAGCATACCATAGCTTGTCCCTGTGTGCAATGCCCATCGCGTGGGTCGGGGCCTGGCGCAAACTCGTTGTCAAACTGATCAATGGCACAGAATATGTCAGAGCCCCAACACATCACGGCGTTGGGGCTCTTTGATATTGCGGAGAAATGCATACCCCTCAAATATTTACACCATCACAGACCGAATTTTGGCCGTTGACTCCGGTGTTGAGACAGCTTTATACGATATAATCTTACCGTCCTGAAACAAATATTCCACATGTTCTTCCAGCGGCGCAATCCCCTCCCGGCGTGTCGTATCGGTGGAGATGCGCACAAAACAGGTGACTCTGTCGCCCTGTCACCCCCTCACCCTGTCATCTTCGCGCCCGCCAATGCGCCACCCACAGCCCAAGCGCCACGCACACCAGCCCAATCAAAAACTGTGCGGTCACCCGTTCACCCAGCAGCAGCACGCCCAGAACGGTGGCCGTAATCGGGTTGAGTGCCAGAAAGACCGTCACATTGGTAGCCGCCGTGCGGCTAAGCGCCCACAGCCACAGGTAATAGCCCACGCCACTGCACAAGCCAATAAAGAGCACGCTGAGCCAGCCGCCGGGCGTAAAATGCAGGGGCTGATTGAAGAAACCTTCGCCAGCCGCAAAGATGGCCAGAAAGCCGACCGAAGCCAACATGGCGAACGCGCTCATGGGCAGCGCCGGATATTTGCGCAGGTAGGGCCGATAGAGCACGCTGCACAGCGCGCCGCTCAAGGCGCTGAGCAGCACGGCGATTTCGCCGCGCCAGCTTTGGGCGCTTTCGACCAGCGTTAGCGACTTTTCGCCCAGCGCAAAGCCCACGCCCACAATGGTGAGAAGCACGCCGGCGCTCTTGTAAACGGTCAAGCGCTCATGGCCCAGCGCCGCCGCGATGAGCATGGTGAGCAGAGGAAAAGAGGAGAAGAGCAGCGCCGCCCGCGCCGAAGGGATATATTGCAGCGCGTAATTGAGCAGCGTGATCAGGATGCCGAATTGCGTAATGCCCAGCAGCGCAATGGGCAGCAGATCACCCCGGGCGAAGCGCACGCGTGGTGCTAGCAAAAGCGGAATCAGCAGGCAGCCAAAGCCCACGGTGTAACGCAGCAGCGCCAGCGCCGCCGGACTGCTTTGGCCGATGACAAAGCGGGTGGCCACAATGGCGGCGCCCACCAAAATGCCATTGGTCATGGCGGCCAGCGTGGGCAGCGGCAGCCGGCTCAAAGCGGGAGTTCCCACGTTTCGCCCACCAGGTCGTGGCCAAAGCTGTGGTGTGGCTCCGACGCCACCAATTCAAAGCCGGCCTTTTCATAGATGTGGCGGGCGGCGGTGAGCACGCTATTGGTCCAGAGAGTGAGCGTCTGATAGCCGGTGCGGCGAGCAAAGCGGATGCATTCATCCACCAGGCGCGCGCCAATGCCCAGCCCGCGCGCTTTGGGATGCACAATCAACATGCGCAGCTTGGCCACCGTGTCCGACGCCTTGACCACAAAGACCGAGCCCACAATTTGACCGTCCAGTTCGGCCATCCAGCAGCGCTCCTTTTGCGCATCGTAATTCTGGATAAATTGGGCCACAATCCCGGCCACCAGCGCCTCAAACTGTTCATTCCAGCCATATTCGCGGGCATAGAGCAGCCCGTGCTGCTGCACCACCCAGCCCATGTCCCCCGGCTCGTGGGGGCGCAGCACATAGGGCGCCCCCGTTTCCGGCGGCGCGCCCAGAATCTGCTGGATGGTCTGCATGGCGTCGACCAGCCGCTGGCGGTCGTTTTCGCTGAGCGCGTTGAGCAGCGCGCCGATCTCGTCGCGCGAGCGCCGGTTGATCACGGTAAACTCGGCCTCGCCCTGTGGAGTTAGCGAAAGCCGATTCTGGCGGCCATCCTGCGGCGACGGCTCATTGAGCAACATGCCGTTCTTTTCAAAGCTGTTGAGAATGCGGCTCAGATAGCCCGCATCCAGCCCCAACTCGCTGCCTAGCTCGGTGGCGGTGGCCTGCTCATGATGCGCCAGTTCATAAAGCACACGCGCCTCGGCCAGCGAAACGTGACTGTCGAGCAGCCCCTCGCGCAGCACGCCGATCTGCCTGGTGTAAAAGCGGTTGAAGTGACGCATGGCTTCGATTTGTTGTAAGGGTGTCTCGGTAGACATGGTGGTTGCCTTTGCAGAGAAGGAGGAACAAACGATATGTTGTGATATTGTTATGGCGTCGAATTTTAGCTGCGGAATGTGGGATGAAAAGATAATTGGGGGATTGGGAGTGGGCGGTGCAACTTAATGGCAATGTTGCATGGTGCGTGTTGCGTGTTGCGTGAACTCGTTGAGAAGCTTGTGGCGAAACGAGTAGCTATACCGGTACACGCAACACGCAAAACGCAACAAATTATCCCATAATCGGGTCATACAACCCCTGCACGTCCTTGGCGTGGAAGCGCATGACGTGGTTGGAGGGCGGCAGCGGTTCGGTGTAGAAGAAGTTGGGCAGTTCGTCGTCGGCTACACCAAAGCCGGCCAGCTGGTTGAATTTGCGCTCCATCACCAGCGCATCGGCGCCGATCTGGCGGAAGAAGTCGGCGGTGATGCTGGTGTTAAAGGCGCTGTTGGCGGCTTCGGCCAGGAAGTCATAGTTGACATCGGTGACCGTGCGGCCAAAGATGCAGAGACCGATGGAGTCGGTGGTGGCCACGGTCTGCTGGGTGGCCAGGCTGGCCTTCATCAGCTCATCCAGCGACATTTCGTGGGAGTTGAGGCGGGGCAGATTGCCCGCCGTGTGATCGGCGCCCTGCGCGGTCACCATCATGCTGATGCCGGTGCCCTCAATGGTGCGCGGGTCGTAGGCGCTGATGGCCTGCTTCTTGATCACGGGCACGCGCGCCACGTTGAAATGCTCGCCCACGCGGGCTGTGCCTTGGGCGTAAATCTTGCCCTGTTCGGACCCCGCCCGAATCTCGGCCAGCGCTTGCGTCATAAATTCCACATCGCCAAATTCAGCCAGCCCGGCTTCCATGAGCACGGCCAGCATGGCGCCGGTCTCGATGGTGTCCACGCCCAGGTCGTTGGCAATGTAGTTGAGCGCGGCCAGTTGATCGGGGTCGCCGATGCCGCAGTTGGTGCCCAGCAGCCCCAGCGTTTCGTATTCGACCGGTGAGACCACCTCTTTGCCGTTTGCATCCACATAAACGTTGCTACACTGGATGACGCAGCCGGGCATACAGGCGTGGGCGTGTTTGCCGCCGCGGTTGGTGTTCAGTTCGGCAATAAAGTCGCCGCCCATTTTGAAGGTTTCGCCCTTGCTCACGTCGGAAAATTGGCCGGAGCTAAAATTGCGCACCGGCAGACCGCCCACATAGTTCTGGTAGTCGGCCATGCCCATAGTGCCCAGGGCCTTGTAGAAGTTGTTGACCACCGGATCGTTGGTCAGCATTTTGGCATAGTCGCGCACGCTTGCGCGCACCCGCTTGGGGTCATAGAAATCGGGCGTCTTGTCCAGGTCCACCACAATGGCTTTGACCTTTTTGCTACCCATCACTGCGCCCACGCCGCCGCGCGCGGCCAAGCGCGAAGGGCGACGATCCGAGTCGCTCATGGCAATGCCGGCCAGCAGCCCTTGATATTCACCCACGGGACCGCAGAGCGCAATGGTGGCCTTTTTGCCATATTTATCGTGCAGCAGTTCGGCGGCCTCAAAGTTGCCTTTGCCCAAATAGGGGGCGGCGTCGTCAAAGTCGATTTCGCCATCCTTGCGAATGTGGATCACGACCCATTCAGCGGACGCGTTGTGCAGCGTGAGCCCGGCAATGTACAGTTGGCCCAGACCATAGCTAAAGGTGCCGCCGCTGTTGGCCTCTTTGATGCCGCCCGTGAGCGGACTTTTGCAGCCCACGCTGGTGCGGTTGGCATTGGAAAAGCTGGTGCCGGCAAACGGCCCCGCCGAAAAGATGAGCGGATTCTGCGGCGACAGCGGGTCCACTTGGGCCACGTCCATCTCCAGCAGCGTTTTGGCGATCAGATAGCGTCCGGCTTTGATGATCTCTTCGCCCTGCAAATCGCGGCTCTGCACGGTGCGGTCGTTGAGGTTGATGTCCAGATATTTACGCATGTATGTCTCCCTTAGTCAATGGTTTTTGCAGCAAAAAGATTTGTCATATGGACCAAAGTATAAACTTCAACCAGCGATATGTCTAGTCACCATGCGGAACGAATGGATTCATGTGCTTTTTCATTTTCCCCATATTGTGTTACGATAAGAGTTCGTATGACAAAGCTGTTATCGATAGGAGATTTGTATGCAAACGGTTACCGTGTCGCCCAAATATCAAATTGTGATCCCGCAGAGCGTGCGCAAGACGTTGGATATCCGGCCCGGTCAAAAAGTAGAGGTTATCGTCTATAAGAACCGCATTGAAGTAATTCCGCTGCGCCCCGTCGAAGAGATGCGCGGATTTTTGCGCGGCATCGACACCACCATTGAGCGGGACGCAGATCGTCTATGAATATTGTTGATTCTTCCGGTTGGTTGGAGTATTTTGCCGATTCTGCGAATGCGGATTTCTTTGCCCCGGCTATTAAAGAGACAGAGCAATTGATTGTGCCGTCGATTAGCCTCTACGAGGTTTTCAAGCGTGTGTGTCAGCAGGCCAGCGAAGATGATGCTTTAACGGCAATTGCCGTCATGCAGCAGGGGCAAGTGGTTGACCTGGATTCGACCCTGGCTATGCAGGCAGCGCTCTTGTCCATCGAATTGAAGCTTCCCATGGCGGATAGCATTATCCTAGCCACAGCCAGAGCGCATCAAGCTTTGCTCTGGACGCAGGATGATGATTTTGCCAATATTGACGGTGTCAGATATATTGAGAAGAACCCACTTTGATTGTGCGCATTGTTGGCGCGACCCCTAACCTGCCCCGCAAAACCACCCATCACTTTCATATCGCATTTTGCTGGGCAAGCCCATTTGTATCCAAAATTGGGAACTGTAAGAAATATGAAAGAAGTCTGCGTCTGGTCGCTTGATATAATCAAGCATCTATTATTAGAAACCTTCCTGCCCTTCTTCATGCTCCCCAACGCACGTACATTCAATTTATTAATCCAGGTTAGGACATTTCCATGCCAAAAATATTCTCAAGAGTTGCAATCCTTTGCGGCGTCATGCTTTTCTGTTTGATGACGTGGAGCCAGCCCGCCCTGGCCCAAGCGCCCGACATCGACGTACAGGGCAACGCCATCTCGATCCCCGATGGCAGCACAACGCCCAATGGGGCCGATGGGACATACTTCGGCTCTGTTAATGTAAATACCACCGCCACGCCTCAAATCTTTACCATTCTGAACACCGGCGTCGGCGATCTGACCATCAGCTCGCTCACGCTGAGCGGCTTGCACAGTCTCGACTTTGCCATTTCCGGCCTTACAACGCCAGCCACCGTGGGCGCTGGCAATTCGGTCAATTTTACCGTGAATTTCACGCCCAGCGGGATTGGCACACGCGTGGCCACGATTGAAATTATCAGCAATGATGCCGATGAATCGCCCTATACATTTGATATAAGCGGTGACGGTTTTCCGCCGAGCGAAGCGTTCGGCACGCTCAGCATCACCAAATCCAGTTTTCCGGCCGGCGGCACTGGTTTTGACTTTAGCCACGATATTGAAGCGCCCTACACCTTTACGCTGGACGATGGCATGACGCAGGTGTACGACGTTGTCCCCGGCACATACACCATTACTGAGACCGTGCCAGCCGGTTGGAAGCTCGAGTTTGCCGAATGCTTTTTGGGAACCGGTCCGGTGCAGTCCGCGGGTGTAAGTGGCGGTGGCGGATCCACCTTCGACGGCGACAGCCTGACTGTATCCGTGGCCAACTTTAACGTTATTGACTGTTATTTTTATAACGCCGAAAATCAGATCGATAAAGAGACGCAATCCCCCACTGTAGAAGCGGGCGATGTGGCCACATATACGATTGCCATTACGAATACGTTTCCATTTAATTTTCAAAGCGCTACCATCACCGACACGTTGCCGGCTGGCTTTACCTATCGCTCCACAGTGGGCATCACCGCAAACGGCGCCACGCGCAACAGCGTGCTCGATCCGACGATTGGTGATTCTGAACTGACTTGGGGCGAGTGGGATATTGCGCAGGGCGGCAGTCTGCTCATCCAATTCACGGCGGATGTGGCGCCTACAGTGCCGCCCGGTACGTACGATAATGCGACCTGTCTCATCGAAATTGAAGGCGTATTGGATTGCGACGACGGCCTGGTCGAAACCGATGAAGATGTAACCGTCTTGCCGCGCACGGGCAGTATTACTGTGGCCAAACAGGCCACGCCCAACGACGGCGCGAGCTTCGATTTTGCCTTTGGCAACGGCCAAGGCAGCACACCCTTCAGCCTGACCAGCGGCGCCAGCCGGCAGTTCCCCCAACTGCTTTCGGGAACCTATATCATCACCGAAAGCGTCCCCAGCGACTGGCTATTGACCAATGTCGCTTGCGACGGCGGCGTATCCACCACCGCCATTGCCAACGGCATTTCCGTAAACCTGGACGGCCAGGACACCATCTGCACCTTTACCAATGCCGGCCAACCCACGCTGACCGTCACCAAAGTGGTGGTCAACGACAACGGCGGCACGGGCGTACCGGGTGATTTCACGCTCAACGTGGCGGCCACCAATCCCAGCCAGACCAGCGTCCCCGGCAGCGCCAGCGGCACGACGATTACGCTGGATGCCGGCAGTTACAGCATTACCGAAACCACCGCCGCCGGCTACACCGTCTCCTACTCGGCAGACTGTACGGGAACCATTGCACTGGGCGAGAGCCGAAGCTGCACCGTGACCAATGACGACATCCCGCCCGGCAGCGGCACGCTTACCATTGTCAAAGCGGCGGCGCCCGAAAGCAGCCAGCCCTTTAACTTTAGCAGCCCCACATTGGGCCCCTTCACGCTGATCGACGACGGCTCCAGCACCGACCGCCGGGTATTCGTGGTGGGTGCCAACACCAATCACGCGGTCACCGAAACGGTGCCCGCGGGTTGGACGCTGCAAAGCGCCACCTGCGACAACGGCAGCCCGGTCGATGACATTTTTGTGGCCGAAGGCGCCAGCGTGACCTGCACCTTTACCAACGCCGCCATCCCCGGCAGCATCACCGTGAACAAATTGCCCAGTCTGGACGTGGCGCTGGTAGGCGAAACGGTGACGTATACTTACGTCGTACGCAACAACGGCAGCGTAACCTTTGGCGGCGTGACCGCCGCGGATGACAAGCTGGGCAATATCACGCTGGCCACAACCACGTTGGCCCCCGGCCAGGAGACCACCGGCACAGCCTCCACCACCGTGCGCGCACCGACCTGCCCGGCCCGCTGGTCAACATCGTCACCGCAACCGGCACGCCGCCGGCGGGGGCGGACGTCACCGCCACCGCACAGGCGTCGGTGGCGCTGGTCAATGCCGGCATTTCGCTGGTCAAGACCGTGGCGTTGGATGGGGCCAGCCCGGCCTGCGGCACAGCCAGCGCTATTACGGTGGCGCCCGGTGCGCTGGTGGCCTATTGCTACACGGTTACCAACACAGGTGATGTGACGCTGGTCTCCCATAGTTTGCGTGATGATAGGCTGGGCGAAATCTTTACCGACAGAGCGTTTACGCTGGCGCCGGGTGAAAGCATCAGCAACATTGAGCTAGGCGTCCCGGCCACGGCCACTATCAACGCGGAAACCACTAACGTGGCCACCTGGACCGCGCAGACGGGCCGATTTGAGCGCGTGCGCGGCGGCCAGCGCCTCGGCAGATGCCGACGTGCTGCGCGTGGTCACCGTGCAGGCCACGGCCACGGCCATCGTGCAGGTTGACCCCAACTTGTTGCCACCCACTGCGCTGGATGAGGGTGACGAGCCGACAGGGATGCGGTATTTCTATTTGCCGCTGCTGCAGAGGTAATAGTTTGATGGGATTACTAAAAACGAAATCCGGCTTCCTGGAAGCCGGATTTCGTTTTTGCATAAAGGTCAGAGCCTCTTACTCATCCGTGCGCGGTGCGACGGGCAAGTAGAGGTGCTGCATACTGCCGCCCGATGGCGGCGCCCCTAGGCCAATGGCTTCTTCATTGCGCCAATCTACATTGTCAAAGACCACATTATCGCCATATTGGAAGCGCACCTTGCTGCCGGATTGACCACACCCAGAGCCCATGTAGCTATCATCCGCCGCCACCTTAACGGCAAACAGAATGTGGTTGCCCTCCGCTTTGGTTCGCCCCTCGCCACACTTCTTCGAACCGATCCAAGCCGTCAGCTTCGCACCGGACGTTGTGGAGGTGATCACGCCGTAGTAGAGCGCGGGCGGCGTTAAGCCGGTGGATGCACTGGTGACGCCGGCATTGCTGCTGCCGTTGAGGTACAGAGTGATTGCATCGGACGACGTGATATAGATCCAATAACCCATGCCAAATTCAAGCTGCGGCAAATCATTGGCCAAAGTGATATGGGAGGATGGCACAATTGGGCTATATCCATGCCAAGGATCGGCCTGGTTGGTTGCATCGTATCCCCAAACAATATTGTAACTGCCTTTAATCGAAGCCAATGCCTCGGTTACGTTGCGTGTGCCCTGCACCGGATAGGCAAAGTTGTTCCAGCCACCGCCGGTGAGCGGAATCTCCAGGCTGGACATGAGGGCGTAGAGCCCAAAGCCCTGGTTTGGCGCTGAGGCTACATTTTGCTCGCCGTTGACCTTGGTGGGGAGCCGCTGCCATTCGGTCTGGGTTGGGTTGCGGAAGTAGATATGTAGATTGGCCTCTTCACCCAACGGGACTTCGCGCTCCAGATAGTTAAAGGTGATTGCCGCGCCGTCTAACGCAGGTTTATTGGGGGAAGCTAATAAGCGGTAAGCTTGCCCGACCAACGTGGCCCAGGGAGGAATGGCCGGCGGCGTGGTGGTGGCCTGTAAAGCGTACAGCTCATCAGGCCCCAATGTGATTACGCGCGTGGCAAAGAGGACAACCTCGCCATCCGCCGAAACGATGGGCGCCATGCTGCGCTTGTGCCCCATACTGCGCTTGTGGCCCATGCTGCGTTTATGCCCCAGGTTGCCCCCAATGGTGAAGGCAGTTACCACTTGCCGCTTTGAAGATGCCACATCGCCCTGCCAAATGTGAATCTGCCCTTCCTGGATGGGTGTATCTGTGGTTAGGGTTCCCGTGTAAACATTGGCTGATGTCTCTTTAAGTAAAATTGGCTCGCCAGCAGGCTGACTCATGGGGTAAAGTCTGGCATAGAAAGGCCCCGGCACAGGCTTAGGGTTGGTCAAAGTGAGGGCCAGGGTTTGTGAAGTAATGGGCGAAACGACAATCTCAGGTTGCCAATCATCCACGGTCTCCAGCGCCAGTTGTTCATCCCCTTGCCGCACCGCTTCGCAGCCGAGGAGGCCTGCTGCTAGCTCAAAAACGCAGACGCGTTCGCCGGGGCGCGCGCCATAGGCCGTGACGCGGTCTGCCGTGGGTTGCCCCAATGCCACCAGCCAATCCTTTTGGAAGAGAAAGGCTTGGGCGCTGGCGCCAGGTTCATAGGCGGCTTTCCCTTTGGTCAGATAGTAAATGGGAACATCTAAGGTCGGCGTAGCGATGGTTGTAGTCATCACTTGAATCTGGGTTACGGCCAAGGGCAGACCGCTGGGTCCGGTTGGAAAATCGGGACTGTCGATAGGGAAGGTTGGTGAAATCAGCGCCCCGTCATAGAGCGTATAGATAGTCTCCCAGTCCGAGCGCCCAGTCTCCTGGGCCGACATGGTCTTGCTGCATGATGTGTTCCCCCAATTTATCTTTGGATGAAATTCGCTGTAGAAATCTTCGCGATAGGGATCGCTCATGGCGCCAGGGCAGTCAATGATCGGCACGACCAGACCTTCCTCCAAACCAATATAATTGTCGTCCAAAAAGAAGAGGAAATGGCCCAGCTCATGGGCCAGCGTGCGCGGCCAGTCTTCGCTGAGGCTGCTGCTGCTGGCCTGCCCACAGCGATTCCAGGTGACGCCCATGCGCACCTGCCCTGGCTCATAGGTAACGGTGTGAGTCTCATCAGTCAATGTGAGCGTTTCACTATAGGGTTCGGTGATCACCCCGCCCTGCACCGCGTTGGGACGCAAGCGATTGCTGGCGTAGATGCGAATATGGGCGTCGTTCCAGCGTTCCCGATTGTGGTAGATGTTGATCTTGCCCAGCGCGGCCTGGCCATTGGTCCAGTCGAAGAGCAGCTCGGAGGTGCGGCGCAGGTCAAAATCCAGCCGCTCCAGAAAGGGCTTGTCCTTACTCGCATCCCACTCCAAAGAGATGTCCAGATCAAAGAGCAGCAGTTTATTTTGGGCAGAAACGGTCAGCGTCTGCACGCCCGCGGCGCCGACCTTGGCCGTCTGGAGGCCGGTCGCGGTCGGCGCGGCGCTGATTTGGTAGAGGTGGGCTGTTGCGGGACTAATCGGCAGATGCCATGTAGGCGAGATGGGAGCCAGCGCCACCAAAGTTTGGCTCTCGGTCAGCACGCCGCGTCCCTGTAGATAGCCCTGATTATCGGTTGTAAATGGTTGCGCGGCGCCTCGAATCAGGTCACGGTCGCGATAGACCAGCGCGCCAGGGACAGCATTCCCTTGTTCATCCACCACGCGCACTTGCGTACCGCGCCGCGGAAGGGGAAGGTCACTGCAGCTACCGCGGCGCAGGGAAAGGGCCGGCAACGGTATTGGTATAGCGATAGGTTCCCGCGGCGGAGTCTGGGGGGAGGCAGCCTGGCTATAGGCTACCAGCCGCAGCACCACATTGTCAGACTGCCCGAAGAAGCCCGACTGCAAGGTGTCCCAGCGGTACACATGTTTGACCGGCGCCAAGGGCGAGGCGGCTGCGTCGGCCATCGTTCGCAACGGGCGGATGACCGGCGCCGAAGCGGGCTCACCGGCAGCGTTGGCAATCAGCGGCAGCCAAATCGGATGGGAGAGCGTTTGGCTAGGCGGACGGACGACTGCGTCAGATGGGTCGGGCGGTTCGTCCGCCGCCAACACCTGCCGCTCGGGACAGTCGCCAGATTTGTTGTAATGGTATCTGTAGTTGCCACCGCCTCTCGCCAACTGCCGCCGCCATCCAGTGAATAGAAAGCAGCGACGCGCCCCACGGAGTCGCCTTCCCGGTCAAAGAGCGTATAGGTGAAGGCAATCGTCCCGGCCAGCACCTGGGGCAGCGCGTAGAAATTGGCGGTGGCGGAAAAGGGCGTAGTCACCCGCACCTCAGGGGGAGCGTTTACGGTAGCCTGCCCGCCATGCAAAGTATTTGTGTAGAACATATTGGTCCTCTCATAGCCAGCAGCCAGATCGAGGTCACCATCACCATCCATATCGCCCCATGCCACGCTCCACGAGAAGTCAGCCTGAGCAGCGGCCCAGACGGGTCTATTTTGTAAAACACCCGCTTCATTCCGGTAAACCTTATTATGACCGTTATAATTACCAACGGCCAGATCGAGGTCGCCATCGCCATCCATATCGCCCCACGCCACGTTTTGGGTTCGGTCAGCGTCAGCAGAAGTCCAGACTAAAATCAGGGCCATTTTTTCCCCATCCCACCCATTATTGCGGTAGATTTTGTTGGGGCTGCCGTCATTGCCGACAGCGAGGTCGAGGTCACCATCGCCATCTATGTCGCCCCACGCCACACTTTTGGTCTTGTCAAAACCGGCAGCTTCCCAGGCAAATGTTTTCTGCAAAGCGCCTCCCTCATTTAGGTAGACCTTGCTGGGCTGGCCATTATTGCCAGCCGCGAGGTCGAGGTCGCCGTCTCCATCTACGTCGCCCCACGCTACGCTGGAGGTTCTTTCTGCTTCCGTCGAGGTATAGGCCGCTGTCCTTTGCAACGAGCGCCCCGTGTTCAGATAGATGTTGTTGGGCTGGCCCTCATTGCCGGCGGCAAGATCAAGGTCGCCATCGCCGTCCACGTCACCCCACGCTACGCTTTGGGTTCCATTAGCGTCGGCAGACTCCCACGCCTCGGTTAGGGATAATATGTTATGGATGCCATCCCACCCATCATTGCGGTAGATCTCATTGGGTTGTCTATTATTATTGGATTGCATATTGTTGTCGTTGCCAATCGCGAGGTCAAGGTCGCCATCGCCATCCATATCGCCCCACGCTACGCTGGTGGTTCTATATGCCTTTGTTGAGGTCCAGGCAGCTGTACTCTGGATGACGCCATTATCATTCAGGTAGACCTTGTTGGTCGTGTCAAAATAGCCAACAGCGAGATCAAGGTCGCCATCCCCATCCACATCCCCCCATGCCATGCTGCGCGCTACGTGTTTCTCCCCAAGCCGTTCAGCCACTGCGGCCTGCAAAACGCTCCCCTCATTCTTATAGATTCCACTAGCCTCGAGTTTATCATTGCCAACCGCGAGGTCCAGGTCGCCATCGCCATCCGCATCCCCCCACGCTACGCTGCGGGTGTGAAAGATATCGGCAGTCGTCCAGACAGGTTGGAAGACTCCCCCGCCCATATTACGATAGACTCTGTTGGGTTTGTTGTCGTTGACGTTGACTGGATCCCCATAATTACCAACGGCGAGATCAAGACGGCCATCGCCATCCATGTCGCCCCACGCCACGCTCCAAGTGGGGTCGGTAATGGTAGCAATATATACCGCTGTGTTCCCCAAAACGCTTCCGTTGTTCTTGTAGATCTTGTTGGGCTTGCTAGTATTGCCGACAGCAAGGTCAAGATGGCCATCGCCATCCATGTCGCCCCACGCTATGCTCTGAGTACTTTCGGTAACGGGGGCGGTCCAGGCCACAATCATGGATAATGTCTTAGTCACATCATTCCACCCATTATTGCGGTAGACTCTGTTGGGCTGGCCATTATTGCCAACAGCAAGGTCAAGGTGGCCATCGTCATCCATGTCTCCCAACACCACACTATAGGTGGGTTCGACGGGAGCAGTCCAGACGACAGTCATGGATAATTTCTTCGTCGCCTCATCCCACCCATTATTACGATAGACCTTGTTGGACCCGTTGCTATTGCTGACGGCGAGGTCGAGGCGGCCATCGCCATCCATATCGCCCCACGCCAAGCTGGTGGTGTTCTCTACTTCTGCGGCGGTCCAGGCAATAGCCAGCGACAATTTCTTCGTCGCATCATTCCATCCGTTATTGCGGTAGATCTGGCTGGCCTCGGCCCCCATTGCCAACGGCGGAGGTCGACGCCATCACCATCCATATCGCCCCACGCCACGCTCCAGGTTGTGTCAGTAAAGGAGCTCTCCAGGCGAGTGTGAAGACGCTTCCGCCCTCATTGCGGTAGATACTGTTGCAGTCACCTTCATAACACTGGCACTTATTTGCGTTATAGCGGCCAATATTGCCGCAACGGCGAGGTCGAGATCGCCATCACCATCCATATCGCCCCACGCCACGCCAAAGGCGTTGGCGGGTGACAAGTTCCAAGCAGGATAGCGTTGTGCTCTGAATCCACATCTGGTCTGCCTGCGCCAGGTAGCGCGCCTGGTCACTGACGCGCCGCCCGGGTGACAGCAACCACATTATGATCCGCCATGCGCAAGATGGCCGCCTGCCGGCGCGCAGTGGCCGCGCCTGTTTGGCGGGCGCAACAGCCACAGACAACTCAACAACAGAAAAAGCGCCAGCCAGAGGGCGGTGAGCAGCGGGGCAACCGCCGCCGGGCGCCGTGTGTACGAGGTGAATCAGCGGCAAGGGGAGTGTGCATGATATTCTCCTTATGTGGTTTTCTCTATTGGAACGTAAATTCGACAACGTTGCGTAACAGCGTAACAGCGCGATGAGGAGCGCCAGCGCATGAGCGCAGATGCTGAAAGACGCCAGTCGCTCACTCATAATGAGCGATCAATGACGCCTATGTGGCAAAGGGCCGGTGTGGTGGCCGGACAATGGACGTTTCAAGGCTGGAAACGCGGGCTCAGGATCAGCCAAATCGTCATCGCCCCCACCGTTGAAGGCCCATTCGGCCCACCTAAGCTCAGGTTGGGCGCCCAGTTGCTGCAAGGTATTGATGGCCTCTTGCAGAAGGATGGCGCCACGCTCGGCTGAACCCTGCTGGCGCAACATCATGCCCCAGGCGGTTTCACAGACGTTTCCGCTCGTATGGGTCGCGATCCTGTAGAAGTTCATAGCCCTGTTCAAAAGCGGTTATCGCCGGCTCGAGCTGGCCGTTGCAGCAAACAGGCGGCCAGACGCGGTAGGCGATGCCCAGTTCTAGTTCCATCGATAGCTCTTTGGGCCAGCGTCACCGCGCTTCGGCATTAGCTAAGGCCGCATCCGGCGCGGCTTCGTCAGGGGTAGCAGCTTGGGCCAGGCTGCGGTAGATCTCTGGCAGCGTGGTTTTATGTCCAAACGCAGCGCAATCTCTTCGGCTTCGCAGCAGTTCATGGGCGCGCTAACGTCATCCGTATAGAGATAGAGTTCGGCCAAGCTGCTGAGCGTACCTAATTGATGATAGGCATTCAGCCGATATTGACGGGCGCGCCAGGCTGCTGGATAAATGGGCCAGAGCCGTTTCAAATTGCCCCTGTTTCATGGCCAGAATGCCATGAGAGAGCGATTGTCACCTGGTGGTTCGTATCGCCCAGGCGCGGCTGTAGCGCGTATTCGCTCGTAATATTCACTGGCCCGCCATTCGCCACCAATCTCGTAATTAATGCCAAGATTGTGCAAAATTGATAACGTCCGCAGGTGATTATGCGACTGTTCGTTGAGGGCCAGGGCGTCGCGGTAAGATTGATTTGAACGCGCGATCGCGCCCTGATCGCCGGCAATATTGCCCAAGTTGATGAGCGCCGTAATACGCAATGAGACCGCGGTCGGACAGCAGCGTCAGCTTCCGCAGAGCGTGCGCGGCCAAATCTAGATTGCCGATTGTATAGTGGGTTAAGCCATTCTTGATGTGCAGATCGGCCGCCATGAGCGTGTGCCCCTCGGGCAGCTCTTGCAAGCCGCGCTGTAGCCACGCCAGAGACTGGTCCGGTTGGATATAGCGCTGCAAGTCGCCCAGCCCCATATAAGCTTGCACTTTGAGTATGGCAACAGCAGCCGATGGGGTCATCTTGTCAAAGAGGGTGAGCACCGCTTCGTAGGCTCGCTGCGCCTGGGCTGAATCGCCCAAATAGGCATATACCTCGCCACGGGCCAGGTTGACTTCTGCCCAACGCATGGTGGATAGATGTTGCGCATCAAAGCCCGCCAATAGCTGACGCAGCCCGTGCGCATAGCCGCGGTTCAAGATGGACCAAACATTGTTGGCGGCCAGCACAGCGGCCTGCTGCTCCTCGCCGGCGCGCTGATAGTGCCAGGCCGATTTGAAGAGATCTGGCTCCTCTTCTTCATAATAGATAGCGGCGCGGCGGTGCATCTGCTGGCGCAATCTTCCGGCTGGGCTTCCTCATAATAGAAAGCGCGCCAAGATTGAGTGTTGATCATATTCGCGCTGGTGTTCGCCTTCGTGCGCCCGCAGCAGATAACGATTGCAAAGATCAAAAAGCGTATGATCGAGCCCCGTTTCTTCAAGCGTCGTCTCAATGGCTGCGCGCGTGCCGGGATAGCCTAACACGGCGCCGCATTTCCACGGCGCGCCTTTGCGCTTAAGTGGCGATCCAACTCATCCAGCAGATAGCGCTCGATGCTCTCGGCCCGCACCAGCCGCTCGACCAATGCATGTGACGTCCTGCCCGCCGCAAGGCGTCGATGGTGATCATCAGCAGTTCGGCAGCTTGCCTTCCAAATGGTCATGCAGCTTGGCGATCAACGTCGGGCAGTCAAGTTATAGTGCTGCAAAAGCGTTTTGACCGCATCCCGGCTCAGGCCATCCAATGGGCGAAAATCACCCTGCCGCATAAACTTGGGCCGGCTGCGCGCACCAGCAGCAGATCCACTTCCCGCGCCTGCAGCAAAGGGCGCAGACGCCACCATGTCATCCAGCAGCTCATCGTTTTCGATAAATTGAAAATCGTCCGTGGCAAAGCAAATAGCCCTTGCCTTTGGCCATCTGCATCAGGTAATCAAAGAGCACAGCCAGCGGCGGCAATTGACCGCCATTCTGGCGCGCCCCCTCCATCATCTGCCAGAGTTCGGGCTGTCCACGCCAGTAAAAGCCCGCCAGCTTCCAGATGATCACCTCCAACCCTTCCTCGGGGCGAAATGATACAGAAATATCTTTTCCGCTTCATGGGTGTTGTTCGGGCCAAGTTACGCCGCTAAACTCGTCTTGCCCACCCCAGCCATACCGGCAATCACGGCAATCCCGTTTTGCGCAATTTGCCCGGCATAAAAGGCCAGCTCCGCCTCACGCCCCACAAAGGTGTCGATGGGCGGCGGCTGGGTGGGCGCGGGCGGCGGCACGGCAGCGGCTGGCGGCGTCTTGGCTTCTTCAATCTGAAAAAGCTGGCCATCCTGCGCCCGCAAGAAGAGTACCGGCGCCACCCAATCGGGCGCATCCTGGCCCACTTCCAGATAGATGGCGCGGCGGGCTTCGGCCACGGCGGCGTCCACCGGGTAGCCCAGGGCCAGGCTGCGATAGAAGTCACGCGCAAAAACGGCGGCGGCTTCATCGGTGATGGCCTGCTGCATAGCCACCACCGCCGATAGCTGGCGCTGCAAGAGGCTGGGCGCCAACCCCACCAGCGGGCGCTGATCCGAGGTGGCGGCGGTTTGGCAGGCATTGAGGATGGCTAGGCGGGTAGCGCGGGCATCGGCAAAGAGCGCTTGGAAGGCGGCGGCGTCGACCAGATGGCCCCGACCCGCTTCATCCTCTAGCAAGGCGTAAGCCTGCTCATCGTGGAAATAGCCGTGGCCAATAAAGTGGAACACATGAGGCTGAAACGCGCGCAAAGCCTGGCTGATGGCGGCCACGGTGGCCTCGGCCAGCACCTGCAATACAATGCGCTTTTGCGCCGTCTGCTCGGCCAAGGCGTCGACAATGAGCTGCTGCTCTTTGGCCACATCCAGCGTGGGCGCGTCGCTGGGGTGGGCGATGACCAGCAGGATGCGCAGCGGCGGCTCCACACTGGTGGGGCGCACGGGCAGGCGCAGCGGCACGTGGCGCACCAGCGCGGTCTCGCCGGCCAGGGCCAACGCGGCCTCTTCCTGCGGGTCAAAGAGCAGCTCCCAGGGCAGGCTGGCCAGTTCCGGCGGCTCGATGCGCAGGCGGATGCGCAGGCGCTGGCCCTGGCTGCGCACAATGCCCAGGCTGGTGCGATAGAGGCTGCCGATCTCGCCCGCAAACAGCTCGTCAAAGAGGAAGGCGCCCACTTGGGACAGGAAGGCAAAGTCGGTGTTCTGGGTGCGCACGGCGGCCAGGGCGTCGCCCAATTCGCCGTCGGTGGGGTCTAGGCGGCAGTGCGCGGTGGCTTCGCCCGCGGGCGACTGGGTGACGGTGACGGGGTAGCCCGCAGCCGCGGGCGCGCCAATGAGCAGTTCAAAGGTCTGGTAATCGGGCAGATTGTCGGTGTGCATCGAAATGGTTTAGGGCGGACAGGCGAACAAAGTCTACGCGAGGATGTAAACTACTTTACCACAACGCCAGCCGTTGTCAACTGGCGAAGATGGCGACCCGGCTTAATCCGGCGTCATGCGATAGATTCGAGTTGGGCCAGGCGTTATGCTTTAATTCTTTAGTCGTTTTGAGCCAGGCCTTTTGTTTCACTTTGGGAGGAGGAGATGCGCGGAGTATGGCGCTAATATAGGGAGACCACTGGCGGCGGGGCTGCTGCTGCGTTGCGGCCAACCTGCCCCGCCGCCAGTCGGTAATGCAGCGGCTTCAGCCTGGTTTCGTTATGGGGGTGCTTTGATCGGCATTCCTATCAGCCCCTTGGGTTGGCTAAAGCGCCGAGATCGTAATCTTAAGCGCATAGTCGACTGAGGCGGATCCGGTTGCGACACAGATGAGGTAGTCAGCCGTTGTAGGTAATTTACCGGTCCAAGAGCGCTCTTTATTTCCCACCCATTCCGAGATCGGACCCTTTGCACTCTCGGAGACCATGAAGTAGGCCCGATTGTTTGATGATGATATCTGGACCGTCATCTGTTGGCCGGCCAGGGCATCCAGCACATAGCAATTGCGCTGCCGGGGAAACACCGTGCCACCCCTTGTGGCGGAGGTGGTCCCTCTGTCAAAGTAGATTCGCTCTTCCGAATACGTTGGGGTTGGTGTGGGTACGCGCGTGGCGGTGGGCCTTGGCGTCGACGTTACAATTTTCGCCAACCCAATTGCGGGTGCAGGGGTTGTGCGGGTGAGCATCGTCATCTCGGCAACTGTGCGCGCTGTTAACTCATTCTTAAAATACTGTATCCCCCAAACGCTAAAACCAATCATAATCAACAGCAGCAGTACGCCCATTACCCGCGCATAGCGAAACGGACTACGCTGCGGGATGGGCGCGGAGAGGAGCGGTTGAACCGGGGCCGCCGCCCGTAGCGGTTCCGGCTCCGGGTGGGCCAGAACTGCCGCGACTGCCTGCGCCTTTTCTTTAGAGAGCGCCACATCAAAGATGCGGCCATCGGCGGCGTGGGTGTAGAGCACGGGCGTACCCCATTCCTGGGAATGGGGGTTTTCCATGACCATGGCCAGGCGCGCTTCGGCGACCGCACCGTCGATGGGCCGTCCCGCCGCCAACTGGCCATAAAATTCCTGGGCAAATTGGATGGCGGCTTCGTCGGTGATCGGATATTGCATGGCGATGACCGCAGGGATGCCGCGGCGCACCAGCGTGGCCGCCGTGCTGGAGAAGATGTCCTGCCCGCCGCGCGCGCCTTCACAGGCGTTGAGCAGGGCCAGCCGCAGCGACTTGTGGTCGGCCAACAGGTGACCGACGTTGGTGGCGGTCTGGCCCTGGGCGCGGCCCTGGGCGTCGGCGAAGACGAGCAGGCCCTCATCGCGGCGGCTGTCAAAGCCGCCGTGGCCGATAAAGTGGAAGATGTGCCAGGGGCCGGCGTCGAGCAGGGCGTTGCGCAGGTCACGCCAGCTCTGGCCCTGGAGCCAGACCACTTCCACCAGACCGCGCGCCTGCAGCGGCTGCAGGGCGCTGGCCATGCGCTGGCGCTCCGCCGCCAGGTCCAGGGCCGGTAAATCGCTGGGGCTCACGGCCATAGCCAAAATGCGCAACGGCGGCGCCACCCGCAGCGGGACCACGGGTTGGGCCAGACGCAAATAGCGCACCAGCGGCGTATCGTGCGAGAGGCAAACTGGGTCGCCGCGGCGGGCGTCGTAGAGAAATTCCCAGGGCAGGGCGGCCAGGGCCGGCGCGTCACAACAGAGCCGCAGGCGCAGCCCTCTCTGCTGCTGCTGTGCTTGCGCCAGGCTCACGTCATAGCGGTTGCGGATGTTGCCGGTGAGCAGGAGATCGAACAGTTCGGCGCCAAAGCGCTGCACGGTTTGCTCGGCCGGCTGCAAAACCCGCCGGTGTCGGCTCCCCGCCTGCAGCAAGGCAATCTCCACATCTTTGAGGCGGTTGTCCAGCGTCAGGGCATCATAGGCCAGCGTCACCGTCTCCTGCGCTTCGCCGGCGGGCGACCGCACGGCCACCAGATATTGATTTTCGGGCGCTTGCTGGATGTCAAGGTCAAAGTCAAAGTATTCCATGGTGAGCTCCTGAATTTAATTTCTATTTCTTTTGGTGAAATCACACAGAAATCCATACTTTTCTCGAATGGACAGGTGAATGTTGGTTGAGTAGGCAGCGGTCGTATGCAGCCGAATCGAAACTAAGTGAACAAGTCGAGTGAGCTTGGTTTCGATTCGGCCCAAACGGCGGGGGTTACCCAACCGCCGCTAGCCTTTGTCTAATGCATGAGATACCAAAGAGCCACAGCAGATGGATGGCGCCCGTTTGGCGTTAATGGGGATACAGGGCGGTTTATCATCCGCCCTGTATTTGGATGTTCTGACCTTCTAGCGATTTAATGGTGTGCTGTGAATCATAATGCGCACCTTTACCTCGCCTTTAACGCTTTTGTTGCCACTATCGCTGTTAAATTTGAATGTGAGATCGATGATATCCTCACCATTGAGCAAATCTTCCCTTTGAAAAACGCTTTGATCTCATTATTATCCGAATCAATTGCTGGGCTTCCATTAAGGCCGCCAAAATAGACCTCATCCTTGTAGAAGACTCTGCCGTTGTCGTTGTCGCGGCTTCAGCCACCCAACCCTGAATAGAGAAGTATTGATTAGCCGTCATACTGGAAGTTAAAGGAGCCAAGATTCTGAGTTGGATCAATCGGAATCTGTTCATTTTCTCGCATTTGCAGCCCAAGGTAGTAATCACCGGTCGCATCATCCCAGCAGGGGGTTGGATTGGTGTTAAAGCCTTTATCTTCTGTACATTGGCGTAACTTGTTGCGCTGATCGTCATTACTTACCACGTCTTTTGGTGCGACACCACTTTCTTGCTTACTATCCGGCACGCCAACTTGGAATTTAAACTCTGGATCTCCTGGACCAGCCCCGCTTCCCTTACTCAGCGTCTTAAAACTTATAAATGTGACCGTCACCTTAAAATCACGCTGCAGCGGATTCAGCCCTTCATAGGCCTCCTGATAATCGTCGCGGGCATCACTGTCGGTGTTGGCTACACCCGGATCTGTGCCACACCATTGCTCGTCGCCATCCACCAACTGATCCAAATCGGCATCAGCCCGCAGCGGATGGCTATATACCTGATAGGGCTCCTTATCGGCTAACCGCACCACCCAGCGATTAGAATCTTCAAGCGGCGGGTTGACTTCTAGACCATCAGCAAGCTTGTCATTGTCGGTGTCCGCATCAGCGGGATCCAACAGCAGGATACCCCAGTCCCGGCTGGTTAAATCCACGCCGCGCTCTCTTCAAAATCAGATAGGCCATCTTTATCAGTATCAGGCTCGCGAGGATCAGTACCTAGCTCATATTCTTCTCCATCTAGCAATCCATCGAAATCTGTATCAGGAAGATTGGGATCGGATGTAACTTTCCGCTGTTGTGGTACTCCATTGTCACAGGCTGCTTGACAGAGTGACAGTGCTTGGGTGCTCAGGGCAGAAGTACACTGATTCAATTGCGTACTGTTTGTTGCTGATGCTGAGATGCCTGTAACCGTAATGACGTATCCTTCGGTTTCCTGGATATTGAACAGGCCATCACCGTCGTCATCGGCGAATAGATCCCGATCAGTGGGATCAAGTGGATCGCCGCCCAGCTTCTGTTCAACGCCATCTGGGGCCGTGTCGCCATCAGTATCCCGTTGGGTCGGGTCACTGCGGCGCAGCCCGCTCTTTTGTGGATCGCGGTAGGTAATTTTGTAACCACACATTTCGTCTTTATCGCTAATGCCATCAGCGTCTGTATCACGACTGCTTGGGTCGGTGGCCGGATGACTGTTGCTGTCGATAATTGTTCCATCATCGCATGTGATCGACGCATCCCCCTTTTCTTGCAAGTCGGTGAGTCCATCGGCATCACTATCAGGCGATGAGCAGCGCGAGAAGACATTGCGGGAACCACGATCGGTATCGACTTGCCACCCAATCAGAACCTCAATCAGATCATTCAGCCCATCACCATCTGTGTCTGGCATCATATCGCTACAATTGTGGACTACCTCTAATCGCCCGGCCAAGCGATCTCCATCCAAATCCTGGACAAAGGCTAAACGAAGATCGCCCTCTGTCTTCAATATGTAATCATCAATGCCTAATGTGCGATCTATGCCAGTGGGAGTCAAAACTTCCCATGATTTGGTTTGCCCCGTAATCATCGATATATTGCGGATGCGCACAATCCGCTCTACACCATCCAGACCTATGATCGTGCCATAGCTCTCACTTTGCTCTTCTAAGGAGAGAATGGCAGGCGTGGCGGTAAAGATAGCCGTTGGCGTCAGCGGCGCTGTTTGGCTCACTACCAGCAAAGGGGAGAGCGTGACGTTATCGAACCAAAAATGCGCATCCGCAGGTACTTGACGCAAGTCAAAATAGAGTTGCACGCCTTGAAGTATCGTATTCGTGATTGGCCTTGTAAATGTGAAATTATAGGTTTTCCAGTCGACGCCCACATCTAGCTTGGTCTGGTGCAAAAAACTTTCCGGCAGCAGAGCGCCTTGTGGCGAGGCAGCCGTATTAGGGCCGATGCCAACATCAAACGTCCGCTTGATATTGGAGCGTGCGTCAAATTGGAGCCGATACGGTAGATTGGCCAATAGCTTGATATTGGGCTGAGTCAGCCGGAATCCTTCACCTTGTTTTGTCATGAGAATGTGTGCAAAACCATCGGCCGTCGTGGTGAATACACCCCCGTCGGCTGGCGTAAATAACCAACACGCTGCGCCGTAATCAAAGTTAGCATTGGCGAGCAAATTGCCCTCGTCCGGCGTACATTGCACAGTTGGGTCAGATACGGTCAATACATTTGATACAGCTTCTGTGACCGACAGTGGCGGGGTAGATGATATCGGGTATGTAGGCGATATGGCTGGCGATGTTGCGATTGTCATGTCGGGTCCCACTGTAAGCGACATGGTGGTGCTGTTTGAAATCCCTGCGCGATTGGTCACGGTAAGGCGAACGGTGTAGTCACCCAGATGAGTATAGGTGTGGGTAATCAGCGCTCCGCTGCTAACTTCGCCATCGCCAAAATCCCATAGATAGTCCGCAATGGCATCGTTCGGGGCTTGCGAAAATGTGCCGTCAAAATAGATCGGCAGCGGTTGTCGAATGGCTTTTAGGCCAATGGCGTCTAATGCATCGCGCAGCGTAATGCCAACCTGTTTGCCATTTTCATCAAAGACCAGGCGGCGGTCATCTTCGTCCAGCAGCCCATCATGATTCGTATCCTGAAGCTGGCCGGAGCCGGTGCTGATCCGGTGATATTCGGTAAGGTCGCCCTCGCCGTCGCCGTCGCTATCAAAACTGCCGTGATCCACAATGAGCATGGCGGTGCGCTCGCTTACCTCTTGCGAGCTAAAGGCGAAATTGCGACCAATTTCATCCTCAATGTCAAAGTTGGAAATTTTGAAGACCAGCCCACGTGGATTCTGCATCAAGCTCTCCACAAGCTTGGGGAAGATGACATCATTGGAGAAGATAAACGGACCGCGTTCGGGCACCAATGGGCCTAATGCAAACCCCTGTTCAGGCTCAGCGTCTGGCAAAAAGGTGGCAAGTGGCACAAGCTCGCTGGGATTTTGCGGATTTTGAATAAACGCCGTCAACTGTAAATTACGCACCCGGTAAGCGAGATTGCTGGCATTCTTAATAAATACGGTCACCTTCATACTGGCGCCAACAACCTCGCGCGTCACCTCGGCGCCTTCTGTCGCCTCGACCGCTGTCTCGAGCGATTTCTCATATGTTTCTTGCATTTGTTGGGTTGATGTTTTGGTGTGTTTAGTAGTCCAACTACCGGTCCATCCTGTTTCGGCTTGAATGGAGGATTTGAAGGTACCTTTGGGTCCAAAGATACTTCCTTCAACTTCGTATTCTGTCCCGATTGTCAGCTTTGCCATAATCTCTTGCGTATTAGAGTTTGAATTACTGACCGATTTCTCATTGCTCTGCACCAATTGCGAATTCACGCTGCGTGTCTCCAATTCGCGCGTTTGCGCGGAAGTCACTTCGGAAAAACGCACGTCAAGCTGCATATTCATTTCGCCAATCTCAATGGTGGGCGCCGGCAGATCCGCCACGCGTGGATTACGATTGGCGGCAATGATTTCAGCATCATCGGGTATTTGGTCGCCATCGCTGTCGGCAAAAATGGGGGAGGTGCGAAAGAAATCAAATTCCAACCCGTCATGCAGTCCATCGCCATCGCTATCCTGCCGGGTCGGATCGCTATAGATCTCATTCCACTCCTGATTATCGCTTAGCGTATCGCCATCGGTGTCAACCTGACGCGGATCAGAGCCAATGGCGCGTTCATCCAAGTCGCTTAAGCCATCACCATCGGTATCCGCCAAAGTGGGATCGCTGGAAGCGTTGCGGATCTGCTCTTCGCCGTTGGTCGCAATCACACGCACCTGCCACCCTGCCTGCTCTTGGCTATCGCTTAGACCGTCGCCATCTCGATCTTGGGCCGACTTGATGGTCGAAGGTGTGCCAGTGAAAGTCGCCACAGTTGGATCGACCAATACGCCCGCCGCTAACTGCCTGGGCGCTAGAGGGCGTCCATTCTTATCCCCGGCAGCCACAAAGACCAAATAGTAAAGCGTTTCGTCCTGAGAAAGTGTTTTCAACTCGATAACTTTGCGGTTCATCCCCTCAATGAATTTCGCCGCCGTAACGGTCAATAAGTTGTCATTGGTTACAGCATTTTTGCGCACAATGGCATAGTTCCCGGGTTGCCCTGCTTCATCACTCATACTGTTATTAAAAAAGACGCGTACAGTTGTATTATTCAATGAAACAGCTCCAATTACTCTGGGCAGGTCACCCGCGGGAACAGAAGTGGATTCGCTTGTCGCAGTACGTGGAGCGGAATCTTGCGCCAGTACAATACTGGGCGCCCCCAAGGTGAAGAGCAATACTACAAAACAGATGAACCGACGCATGATAGAGGTGGACATATATTATCTCCTTATTTGACTCATTGTATAACCTAAATCAATCCGACAGACTCTGCACATACCGTTCCAGCATCTCACATTCCTGTTCACGAGCGAGTGCGGTATGAATAGACTGGCCAGTCATGAATTCAGTTTACGACTGTTTCGCTTCACCACCGCTTCAGAACGCGCCTGCACCGCTTCACCCCCAACCCCGACCGCTTCAACTCCTCATCAGCGCCAGGCAATCCACAGCGTAATGGCGATAATGTGCAGCGTTTGGTCAGTCCAAATGGCAATGTGGAAGCCCAGGGGACCGGTCAACGTCTTGCCAAAGCGACGCGCCCACCATTGCAGCGGCGCCCGCGTATCAATCCAGAGATGGAGCAGCCCCAACACCAATCCCCCCTGCCAGCCCAGCACCAGCCCCAAGAGCAGGGCGTGGATGCCAGCGTGGACCCACGCCGCCGGGTGGCGCCATTGCTGCTTATGCTGCGCCATCCAATCATTCTGCAGAAGCCAGTCCGCGCAGAGATGGGCCAGCAGCGCGGCTTCAAATGTCGTTATCATCGTGACTCACGGTTTCCTTTTTCTAGCGAAGGCCACGCCAATCAAATAAACCCCTAACGGCTGAGGCCGCTTCTCGCTATTAGCCACGGATTTCATCCGCTCAAACGGGGATTCGATTGTTTGGAACGGCCTAAAAATTGCGATTTGGCCATTGTTGCGCGACCTAGCGTAGCTCGCTACCGCTTCAGAAGCGCTTCACGGGTAGCGAGTCCCGGCTCTGCACCCTACGGGTGCGCCGCGTCCCTCTCCACGAGGTGGAGAGGGACAGCTTTTGCGCTTCAGCGCAAAAGCAGGGAGAGGCGGCGCGGTCGGCAATATTGTCCCCAAATCAGGGACGCTCCCCCATCAAAATCGCGACTATGTCAAAAGCGCCAAAGTATGCTAAACTTCAGTTTACGCTCCGGTAGTCTCATGCCAATGTTGCACTCATCTACACACTTTGATTCTGCCATGCACCAAACATACCCATGACAGCTACCTATACCTTACAACTTTTGGGCGGTTTTAACCTGCTCTGCGACGGCGCGCCGGTTAGCGGGCTGACCAGCCGCAAAGCCCAGGCCTTGCTCATCTATCTGGCCTGCACGCGCCAGCCCTATTCGCGCGAGAAGCTGGCCGATATGTTGTGGGATGCCACATCGACGGAACAGTCGCTTTCGAATCTACGCACCGTCATGTCTCGCCTGCGGCCCCATTTGGGCGACTGGATCCAGGCCGTGCGCGACACGGTCACGCTGGCCGATGCGGCGCCCCTGGCTGTGGATGTGGTGAAATGGGAAGCCGCCTTGGCGGAGCATGGGCGGCCTGTAGATGCAACGCAAGCGGCGCGCCTGGACGAGGCGCTGCAGCACTATCGGGGTGATTTTCTCGCCGGCTTTCATGTGCCGGATGCCGCTGGTTTTGTCGACTGGGCGCTGGTGGAAAAGGAGCGGTTGCACTATTTGGCGCTGCAAGCGCACCGGGAGTTGGCGGCCTTTTATGAAGCGCAGGATATGCTGGAAGCCGGGCTGCGCACCGCACAGCGGTTGCTCACGCTGGAGCCGCTGGATGAAGCCGCCCACGCCCAACTCATGCGGCTGCTGGCCCGCAGCGGTCAGCGGGCGGCGGCGCTGGCCCACTATGACAGTTGTTGCAACCTCTTTGCCGCCGAACTGGACGCCCCTCCCACCGCGGCGCTGACCGCGCCTATGCGCAGGTCCGCGACAAGCACCTTTGCGCCCGCTGAACCAACGCCTGCGTCAGCACCGACCGCTGCCCCCCGCTATCAACTGCCGCAACCGTTGACCCCTTTGTGGGGCGCACCCACGAATTGGCCACCCTCCTCGACCGGATTCAAACCCCATCCGTCCGGCTGGTGACCCTCTGCGGCCCCGGCGGCGTCGGCAAACGCCTGGCGCTGGCATTGGCCTGGGCGCTGGCGCCGGGGCCAGCCAGCCCCGCGACAACCGGTTTATCCGCCGCCGCATCCGAAGCTGGCCACCGCGTATTTTCGGGTAACGACCAAGGTGTGAGACCCCTCCCCACCTCCCCCGCGGAGAGGAGCCACAGTTCCTCCCCTTGAGGGGCGGGCTAGGCGGGGTCCATAGCTGCATTTCCTGATGGCATTTACTTCCTGGCGCTCGATGCCGTGGAAAACCGCGGCCAGTTGGTCATCGCGTTGGCGCAGCAACTGGGCGCCAACGTGGAAGGCGCTGCCAACCAGGCCGAGGTGACCCCTGAACAATTATGGCTCTATCTGCGTGACAAGCGGCTGCTGCTCTTCCTCGACAACTTTGAACACCTGCTGGCCGCAGGTCTCTTTGTGGCCCAACTTCTGCAACAGGCGCCGCAGGTGACCATCGTGATCACCGCCCGCGAGCCGCTGGGCCTGCGCGCCGAGTGGCTCTTTGACCTGCGCGGTCTGGCCTTGCCGGCCCCAGACGACAGCGGCGAGCCATTGGCGGAGGTCTTGCAAGCGGACGCCGTGCGTCTCTTTTTGCAGAGCGCCCGCCGCGCCTGGTCCGGTTTCGCCCAGGCGGATCACGAATTGACGGCGGCGGACGTGACGGCCGTTGCCGCCATCTGTCGGCTGGTCAATGGCCTGCCGCTGGCGCTCGAATTGGCCGCCGGCTGGGTGCAGACGCTGACCTGTGCCGAGATCGCTGCCGAGATTACGCGCGGCATCGACCTGTTGGCCACGCCCTTGCGCGATGTGCCGGAACGCCATCGCAGCATCCGCGCCGTCATCGACGCCTCTTGGCATCACCTGGCGCCGGCGAACAACGCGTCCTGCGCAAATTGACCCTTTTCGGAGCAGCTTTGACCGGGCCGCCGCCCAAGCGGTGGCGGAGGCCACGTTGCCCATTTTGTTGACGCTGGTCCGCAAATCCTTGCTGCGGCGTGAAGCCAACGAACGCTATAGTTTGCATAGTTTGGTCCAGCACTACGCCGCCGAGCAGTTGGCGCTGGCCGCCGTCGAAAGGGTTGAGAGTGCCAGCCGCCACAGCCATTTCTATGCCAGCTTGCTCCAAAAGTGGCGTCAATCGCTGCGCACCGAACGGCTGCACGAGCTACCCACCCATTGGGAAGCCGAGATCGAGAATATGCGCGGCCTATCTGTGGGCGCTGGAACAGCACGATTGGGCGGGCCTGACCCAGATGGTGGAAGGGCTCTATTTTCTCCTCGAGCAACGCAGCCGTTACAGCGAGGGCGCCGCGCTTTTGCAGCGCGGCGTAGCGAGTCTCGCCAACGCTGGGGCCGCGGCGCCTGCCGCAGCGACCCCCGCACTTATTACGGGCGCAAATGTTGGCGCCAGGGCGTCTTTGCCCATTATTTGGGTCAAACGCAGTGGCGCGGCAATGCTTAACCCAGGCGGCTATTGCTGGCGCGGGTGGACGAAGATGCCCCTGAGTTGGCCTTGCCTGGCGCACGCTTCGGTGGTCCAACTGCATATGGGGATGCATGATGAAGCCATCCACCTGGCGCAAGAGGCGCTGGCTATCTATGAGCAGCAGGTGGATGACGTGGGCATTGCCCGCGTCCGTCGTCAATTGGGCCAGGTGGCCTTGTTGACCGGCGACTATACGGCGGCCACCCATCACCTGCCAGCGGCGCTGGCGCTGGCCCAAAGCACCGGCATGAACCGGCTCGAAGCGGATTGTCTTGACGCGCTGGGCTCACTCTATTGGAATCAGGGCGCATATGGCGAGGCGCAGCGTTACTTCGAACAGGCCCGGCAGCGCTATCAAGACGCCGCCGTGGCCAATCGCCAGGGCGAAGCCAATGCGCTCAACAATTTGGGCTTTGTGGCCTGGTCACAGGGCGATTACGCCACGGCGCAGCGCTATCATGCGGCGGCGCTGCAAGACTTTCGCCAAATTGGCAACCGCCAGGGCGAAGGCGCCGCCTTGAGCAGCCTGGGCCGGGTGATGGAACGGCAGGGCGATTTTGCGGCGGCGGCTGAACATTACCACGCCGCGCTGGAACTGGCCCAAAGCAGCGGCGACCGCCAGGGCGAGGCCATCACCCTGAGCAACCTTGGCTTTCTGGCCTATCACCGCGGCCATTATGCGCAGGCCGGGCGCCATTTCACAGATTGCCTGGCCTGCTGTCGGGCCATCGGTTTTCGGCGCTATGAAGCGGTGGCGCTGGCCTGTCTCTCCCTATTGGCCTATCTGCTGGGCGACAATGACCCGGCCGAGATGCTGGCGCGCCAGGCGCTGCAGATCGGTCAGGAAAGTGCCGATCCTACCCTGGAAGCTTATGGCTGGACCCATTTGGGCCACGTGCTGTTGGCGCGGCAGCAGCCTGCGGCGGCGCAGACTGCCTATGCCCAAGGATTTAAGCTGCGGCAGAACATGGACGATGATGGGCGGGCGCAAGAGCCGCTGGCCGGTTTGGCCGAATGCGCATTGGCGCTGGGTGACTTGGCCGCCGCCCAAGCCCACGTGGAGCAGATTCTCGCCTATCTGCAACATAGCTCATTGGAGCGCACCTTGATTGTGGCCCCGATTTATTGGATCTGCTATCGAGTCTGCCACGCTGTGCAGCATCCCCAGGCGCCAAAGCTGCTCAATACGGCCTATGCCATTCTGCGCACGCGGGCGGCGGCGCTGCCCGATGAAGAGAGCCGGCGCATCTTTCTCCACGATGTGGCCATGCATCACGCCGTGATCGTGGCGGCCCAGGCTGAGCTGAGTCGCTAAGGCCATGTCAACGCAATAACTACGCCATCCCGTACAAATCTCTCGACCGGTACACGCAATACGCAATACGCATAACTGGCGTGGTCATTTGCCTACAATCTGTCGGTGGCCACCTCCCGGAGGTCGGCTCTACGGGTGGCGATTGCGGTCTACTGACAATGGTCTAAAACCATTCCATGACACACAATCTGGTTCCCCACTTTATTCTCGAACAATTTAAGCAGCGCTGCTTTGCCGGTGAATTTGCGGCGGCGACGATTTTTATCGATATTTCCGGCTTTACCCCGCTCACCGTGGCGCTGATGCAACATGCGCGCGCCGGCGCCGAAGCCCTGGCCGATGCTTTGCGCACAGTCCACGCGCCCTTTGTGCAAACCATTTATCAGCACGGCGGCTTTATTCCATTCTTTGCCGGCGACGGCATCACCGCCATTTTTCCGGTTGCCACTACGCCTAACAGCGCGGCGCTGGCGGCCGCGGCCACTGCCGAAGCCATTCGCCAGTTGGTGGGCGCGGCCGGCATGACGGTGCAAACGCGCTTTGGCGATTTCACCATTGGCGTCAAGCTGGGGCTGGCCTATGGGCCGGTGCAGTGGGGTATTCCCGGTCATGGGGAACGCTATGCTTTTTACCTGCGCGGTCCCGCCATTGACGGCTGCGCCCATGCCGAGCAGCAGGCGCAGCAGGGCCAAATTCTGGCCGATGCTGCCATCCTGCCTTTTTTGGCAGCTTATGCAACCCTGGCGCCGCAGCCGGATTCTCCATATGTGGCGCTGTTGCGTTGTGAGGTGGACGTACCTCCGAACGCCGTGCGGCCGCCCGCGCCCAGTCGCGCGCAGTTGGCCCCCTTTATCGCCCCGGCCATCTTGGATTTGCCGGTGCGCGCCGAGTTGCGCGAAGCCTGCGTGGTCTTTTTGACCTTTGTGGAACCTGCCCGGCAGGCGGCGCTTGATGAATTTGTGGCCACCGTTCTGCAAGCCGCCCACCAATTTGGCGGCGAGGTCAACCAGGTGGACTTTGGCGATCAGGGCGGGCTGATCATCCTGCTCTTTGGCGCGCCGTTGGCCCGTGAACAAGTTGTGGAACGCACGGCTGAATGTCTGCTGGCCTTGCGACAGACGGCGGCCGCGATCACCTGGCGCGCCGGCGTCACCTTTGGCACGCTGTGGGCGGGCTTTCGCGGCGGCCCCGAGCGCATGGACTATGGCGCCACCGGCCTGGTCATGAACATGGCCTCACGGATGGCGCAAAAAGCCACCTGGGGGGAAACGTGGGTGGACGAGGCCGTCTACACACGATTGACCTCCGGCTATCATCTGGATGCATTGGGGACCATGCTCTTCAAGGGTCGCACCGAGGCGCAACCGATCTATGCTTTGCGCCGGCGCCGCGAAGTGGATGCCGCCCAATTCAAGGCGGATACACGCGCAAGCGCCGCCGACCTCATTGGCCGCGCCCGCGAGTTGACGCGCCTCCAACAGTGGTTACAGGTGCATCTGGCCACTGCGGGCATGAGCGTGTTGACCATTCAGGGCGAGGCCGGGATTGGCAAGAGCCGGTTGGCAGCGGAAGCGCGGCGCTGGTTGACAAACACGCAACCTGTGCGCTGGCTCACCTGTCCGGCCGATGCGATCTTGCGCCAGTCGCTGCATCCTTTTCGGGTGGCGCTGCGCCACTATTTCGGGCAGCGGCATGGTCAAAGCCCAGCCGCCAACCAGGCCGCCTTTGACGCGGCTTTGCAGCAGCTCTTTGCGCGCTTAGCTGCGCTGGGCGCCACCGCGGCGGCGTTTCAGCCAGAAATCGAGCGCACGCGCGCCTTTTTGGGGGCGCTGCTCGAACTCTATTGGGCCGACTCGCTTTATGCCACATTGGAGCCGGAACTGCGCTTTGCCAATACGCTGGCCGCCATCAGCGCGTTGCTGCATGCCGAGGCGCTGTTGCAGCCGGTGGTGCTGCATTTGGAGGATTGTCAATGGTTTGACGATGATTCGCTGGCCCAACTTCAGCACCTGCTGCGCCAACCGGCGGCGGGTCCATTGGCGGTGATCGCCACCAGGCGCGATGGGGAGGACGCGGCGGTCTCCTTCACCGTGGAAGCGACCATCCCCCAACAGACGCTCCATCTGACCTATCTCGCACAGGCGGCGGTGCAGCAGCAGGCGCAGCAGGTATTGGGGGCGCCGCTGACCGGCGCTGCCGCTCACTTTCTGGCTACCAAAACCAACGGCAACCCCTATTTTGTCGAGCAATTGGCGCTGGAATTGCAGCGCCGCGATCTGCTGCAACCCAATCGCGACGGATGTTTGGCTTTGCTTGAAAACGAGGCTGCGATCCTGCCCACCACGCTCACCCAGGTGCTGGTGGCGCGGCTGGACCGCTTGCCCATGGTGCGCAAACAGGTGGTGCAGACGGCGGCGGTCTTGGGGCGGGACTTTGCGCTGCCGGTGCTGCAAGCCATGTTGCCGGATGTGACCAATTGGGAAGAGCAGATGGCGTTGGGCGTGCGGGAACAGCTTTGGTCCGCCAGCGAAGCGGACCATTTTACCTTTCACCACGCGCTGCTGCGGGACGCGGCCTATGATATGCAGTTGCGCGCCCGCTTGCGCACATTGCATCAGCAGGCCGGCGCCACCATGGAGCAGATCTATCACGACAACCTGGCCCCCCATGCCGGCGCCCTGGCCCACCATTATGACCAGGCCGAAGCGGTCGCCACGGCCGTCCACTGGTATGGCCAGGCCGGGGAGCAGGCGCTCCAGCAATATGCCAACGAAGCGGCGGCCCGCTACTTTCGCCGCGGGTTAGCGCTGGCGCCAGCCGCCGCTGCCGCCACGCGTTACCCGCTGCTGCTGGGCAGCGAAGCGGCGCACAACTGGCTGGGACAGCGCACGCCCCAGCAGGCCGATCTGGCCGACCTGGAGACCGCGACGGCAGCTCTGCAAGATGACGGTAAGCGCTCGGAAGTGTGGTTGCGTAAGACGGCGTTGCAGCTTGCCACGGGGCAACATCATGCGGCGGGGGCTTCAGCGGCGCGGGCCGCCGCCTATGCCCAAGCCGCTGGGGATGGCCTGGCGCAAGCGCGCGCCTATCATCGTTGGGGGCGCACGTATTGGCAGGCCGGCAACTATGAAGCGGCCATTCCGCGGCTGGAAAAGGCGTTAACATTGACATTGGCTTACCGTGGGCCGCGCGAAGAGGCGCAGTGTCTCTATGACCTGGCCGTGGTTGCCCACTACCGGGAGGAGTATGATGAGGCTTTGACCCATCTGCAAAAAGCATTAGCGGTCTATCGGGCGTTACAGGATGGCCGCGGGGAGAGCATCTGTCGCAGTTTGTGGGGCGTAATTTTAAATCTGACGGGGAACAGCCTG
>JAWKON010000047.1:0-67647 GCA_041391125.1 Caldilineaceae bacterium | reverse complement strand
TTTGCCCCGTATAATCAGATTTTTCAGCAGCTTCTAGACCCAGCCAGCCCGCTTGCAAATAACAAAAATGGCCTTAATGTACTGCTCGTTTGCCTGGAAGATTGGCTGAGCATCAACCGCACAGAGGCTGAACTGAAAGCATCGCCGAATCAACCATCAGTCAGCCCGGCATCGACGTTGGATAAACATGCGTGCATTCCCGCGGGGGTGGCTCAGCATCAGCTCCCCAACGGCATGACCATCGCGCATCAAAATGCGTACGAAACTGAGTACCTATTTACAGAAATTTTCCAGGATCAGGCTTACCTAAAACATGGCATCACCATCAATGAAGGCGATTGTATTGTCGACATTGGCGCCAACATTGGCATGTTTACGCTCTTGGCCCAACAGCTTTCCAATCACGGCAAAATTTACGCCATCGAACCATCACCGCCCGTTTTTGAAACCTTGCAGGTCAATGCCAGACTTTATGGCGACAATATAAAAGCCCTCAACTGCGGCGTCTCCGATGCCAATAAGATCGCCACCTTCACATACTATCCGCAGTCGTCGGTTTTTTCCGGCTTTGCAGCCGATAAAACAGCGGATGAAACCGTGTTGCGCGCCATTATTCATAATCAGCAGCAGCCCCTTCAGGGCGAACTGAGCGACGAATATGTAAATACCCTCCTGCACAATGGTCGTCTGGACAGTGTCCAATACACCTGTCAATTGCGCAGCCTCTCCGATATTATCGAGACCGAACAAATTAAAAAAATCGATCTCTTGAAATTAGATGCGGAAAAGAGTGAATTAGAGGTGCTGCGCGGCATCCGCGCCGCCGATTGGTCCAAAATTCGTCAGATCGTCATGGAGGCCCACGAGAATGCGGAAGGTACGGTCCTGACGCAGGTGACCGAAATTTTGGCCCAACAGGGCTTCGAAGTGCAGGTGGATCAGGAGTCGCTGCTGGCCGGCACGACTTTCTATAATATCTACGCTTGGCGCCCTGCCGTCATTGCCGCCGATGTTCCTGCTGATACTCAGCTTGCCGAGATGGATGCGCGACTGCAGCGCAATAGCCATGAATTGGCGCGCGCCATCCAGGGCGCCAGCCAGCGTAGCGCCGTTCCGCTGTTGCTCTGTCTCTGTCCAGCCGCCCCTGCCACAATGGCCAAGCCTGGCGCGGCCGCGCTGATAGCCCAAATGGAATCAGCACTTGACGCCCAGTTGGCCGGGTTAAAGAATGTGACGCTGATCACCTCGGCGGAAATGCAGCGGCAATATGCAACATCTGCCTATTTTGACGTTTACGCCTATAAAACCGGTCACGTCCCCTATACGTCCGCCATGTTTGCCGCCCTGGGCAGCGCGGTCATGCGCAAATATCGCGCCATGCAGGCCCGACCCTACAAGGTCATTGTGCTCGATTGTGACCACACGCTCTGGTATGGCGTGTGTGCGGAAGATGGCGCTCAGGGCATCTCGATGTCGCCCGCCTATCGCCAACTGCAAGCATTCATGGTCGAACAGGCCGCCAATGGTATGTTGCTCTGCCTGTGCAGCAAAAATCAGGAGGCAGACGTGTGGGCCGTCTTTGCGCAGCGCACCGACATGCCGCTCAAAAAGGAGCATCTGGCGGCGTGGCGCATCAACTGGCTGCCCAAATCGGCCAATTTGCGTGCGTTGGCGCAAGAATTGCAGTTGGGGCTCGACAGCTTTATTTTCGTCGACGACAATCCGCTGGAGTGCGCTGAGGTGCGCGCTAATTGTCCGGAAGTGCTCACGCTGCAATTGCCTTCCGAACAGGAGGAGATTGGCGCTTTTCTGCAGCACATTTGGGCATTTGACCGCTTGCGGGTTACGCAAGCGGATCGCGACCGCACGCGCCAATATCAGCAAAATGCCCAGCGCGAACGGATGCGCCAGGACGCGCCCACGCTCCAGCAATTTCTAGACACGCTGGAACTGGACGTACAAATCGCCCCCATGACGCCCAACCAGACCGAGCGCGTCGCCCAACTGACCCAGCGCACCAATCAATTTAACCTGACCAACATACGCCGCACAGAGGCCGAGATTGCGCACATTCTGACGTTGCCAAACCATGCTTGTCTCACGGTTACGGTCAGCGACCGCTTTGGCGAATATGGTCTGGTGGGGGCAGTTATCTTTAGCGTCACCCCTCATACGCTCGAGGTAGACACCTTTTTATTGAGCTGTCGCGCGTTGGGACGCCATGTTGAGCACAGAATGTTGGGCGAGCTGGCCGCGATCGCGACCGAAGGCGGCGTCGACAAAATTATGCTGCCATACGCGGAGACGGCGCGCAATCAGCCCGCCCATGAATTTATAGAGCAGGTTGGCGCCAATTTCAAGGCACAGACCGGACAAGGTGCGCTTTATACGCTGCCTGTTCACGTCGCTGCCTCGGCGCTGGCACAGGCGGAAGCGGCCGCCTCATCCCCAGTTGGGCCTACGGTCATGCCCGCGGCAGACCAGCCGACCACATCGATGGGCGCGGCCGCCAATTCAGAACTGTTCCAAAGAATTGCCACCGTGCTCAATTCTGCCGCCAAAGTAGCCGCCGCGCTCGAATTGCAGACGCGCCCGCGCCCAGATTTGCCCCAGCACTACACGCCGCCTCAAACCGAAATAGAACATAAAGTGGCGCGCATTTGGCAGGATGTGTTGCATCTGGATCAGGTGGGTGTCAATGATAATTTTACCGAACTGGGCGGAGGCTCCCTGCAAGTTGTGCAGATTCACAGCCGGTTAACGCAGGCGCTCAACGTAACATTGCCGATCACCCAACTCTTTGGCCTGCCAACCATTCGCGCCATTACCCAATATCTGGAGCGCGAAAACGGGACCGCCACAACGGTCGCCAACGCCGTACAAGAGCGCGCCAGCAAACAGCGCATGGCCATGAACCGCCAAAAACTAGCCAGGAACCGCGTCCGATGACCCATAGCTATTCCTTTGAAACTGAACCAGACAGCCAAAGTGTCCTCAATGAGGACGCCGCGCTGGAAGGCATTGCCATTATTGGCATGGCTGGTCGCTTTCCCGGCGCCGCCAATTTGGACGAATTCTGGCGCAATCTGCGCAACGGCGTCAATAGCATCGTTGAAATCGCTGACGCGCAACTGAATCTTTCGGACTCGGACCGGGCCGTCATGGCCGGCAATCCAAACTATGTCAAAATGGCGGCATCCATCAAGGACGCCGACCTATTTGACGCCAACTTCTTTGGCATTTTCCCCAAAGAGGCGCAGGTCATGGACCCGCAACACCGCCTCTTTTTGGAGTGCGCGTGGCAGGCGCTCGAGGACGCCGGCTATGATCCCGAGTCGTATGCCGGCGCCATTGGCGTCTACGCCGGTTGCTACATGGATTCGTATATCCTCTCCAGTCTGGCGTCGCATCCTGAATTTTTGGCCAGCCTGGCCAACACTTTTCACGGCGGCTCGCTGCAAACCGAATTGGGCAACGACAAAGATTATCTGGCCACGCGTCTCATTTAAACTCAACCTGCGCGGCCCTAGCATGACCATCCAGACCGCCTGCTCCACTTCGCTGGTGGCGATTGCCCAGGCTTGCCAGAATTTGCAGGGCTATCAGTGTGATATGGCGCTGGGTTTGTTGCCACCATCAAATTCCCGCAGAATCGTGGCTATCTTTACGAAGAAGACGGCATGGTCGCCCCCGATGGGCGCTGCCGCACCTTTGATGCACAGGCGCGCGGCACGGTCTTTGGTGACGGCGTTGGCGTGGTGCTGCTCAAACGGCTGGAGGACGCGCTGGCCGACGGCGACTCAATTTATGCGGTCATCAAGGGCTGGGGGCTGAACAATGATTTGGCATGCCCAAGGTGGGCTACACGGCGCCCAGTGTCGATGGTCAGGCCGAAGCTATTGCCCTGGCCCAAGCCGTGGCCGCTGTGGAAGCCGACTCCATCACCTACATTGAGGCCCACGGCACCGGCACCCCCCTAGGCGATCCCATCGAGATCGACGCGCTCACCAAAGCCTTTCGCCAGACCACCGACAAAAAGCAATTTTGCGCCATTGGCTCGGTCAAGACCAACATTGGCCACCTGGATATTGCTGCTCTATGGCTGGCTGATCAAGACCACGCTGGCGCTACAGCACAAGCAGATTCCGCCCAGCCTGCATTTTGAAACGCCGAACCCCAATATTGACTTTGCCAACAGCCCTTTTTACGTCAACACCAAGCTGGCGGATTGGCCCGCCGGCGCCACGCCAAGCTGCCGGCATCAGCTCGTTTGGCGTGGGCGGCACAAACGCCCACGTGGTGGTCGAAGAAGCCCCGCCGCTGACTGGCGCTGCGTCAGAGCGCGCTCATCATCTGCTGCTGCTATCCGCCAAAAGCGCCGCCGCACTGGATGCCATGACGGCCAACCTGCACCGCTATTTGCAGACGCAGCCCAATGTGGATCTGGCCGATCTGGCCTATACGCCCAGATTGGCCGCCGCACTTTTCCGCATCGCCGCCTGTCGTGGCCGGCAGCGCCGCCGATGCCGCGCAAACGTTGGACACGCTCGATTCCAAATGCGTATTTACCCGCCACACAACGCAGACGGAACCGCCGGTGGTTTTTATGTTCCGGGGCAGGGCAAGCAACATGTAAACATGGGGCGCGATCTGTATGAGCAAGAAGCCATCTTCCGCACCACAATGGACCAGTGCTGTGAGCTGCTCCAGCCGCACCTGGGGTTTGATCTGCGCGAAGTGCTCTATCCTGCCCCCGAAAATTTGACCCGTGCGCAAACAGAAATCAACCAGACCCTGATTGCGCAGCCTGCTATTTTTGCCGTCAGCTATGCGCTGGCCCAGCTTTGGATAGCGCGGCGTTCAGCCCCAGGCCATGATCGGCCACAGCGTGGGGGAATTTGTGGCGGCCTGCTTGGCCAATGTTTTTTCATTGGCAGACGCGCCATGCTGGTGGCGGAGCGTGGCCGCTTGACGGTGGCGCTGCCGGGCGGCTCTATGTTGGCCGTGCGCCTGGCCGAGGCCGAACTGCGCCCCTTGTTGAGCGCCGAACTGGAAATCGCCACCATCAACGGGCCGACGCTGTGCGCGGTGGCGGGGCCAACCCCGGCGATTGCGCAACTGCAAACGCAACTGGAGGCGCGATATTGTGTGCCGACCGCTGTACACGTCGCACGCTTTCCACTCCGCCATGATGGAGTCGGCCGTGGCGCCCTTTGCCCAGATCGCGCAGATGGTTGCCATGCAAGCGCCGCAGATCCCCATTGTGTCCACCGTCAGCGGCGCCTGGCTCGAGGATGACGAAGCGACCAATCCGCTTTACTGGGCCGAGCATCTGCGCAAGACCGTGCGCTTTGCCGATGGGGTGGGTGTTTTGCCGATGACGCCAGCACTGTCCTGCTGGAGGTTGGCCCCGGTCAAACATTGGGTGGCCGCTGGCGCGCGCCAGCACCCCAATATGCGTGCCGAGCAGGTCATACTTTCCACCTCACCCCACGCCCAACAGAGTGGGGCCTGTGTCGAACAATACTGGTAGACGCTGGGCCGCTTATGGCTGGCCGGTGTGCAGATCGATTGGCGCGCTTTGGCGAAAACGAGCGGCGGCTGCGGCTCCATTTGCCGACTTACCCATTTGAACGCAAGCGGTATTGGTTCGACCAGGTGCAGTTCAAGCCGCCGCATCAACCAGAGCCAAAGGCCGTCACCGCTGAAAAGGGCGGCACAACGTCGGCTGCCAACGGCAGCACCGGCGCAAGATGCGCAACCATCCTATCGCAATGGCGCAAATGGCCACCATCTTTCTGCATCCTATCAAGTGATAACCAATGACGGCCGCGCCGCCCGCTGTCAATGGCTATGGACATGCCAACGGCGCGCTGCCTCAACAGGAAGCGGCCCAGACGATGAATCACCCGGTGGGGCCATCAGACTAATCGAGACTAATACTCTGCATCGCATTGTCCAACAGCAGCTCATTTTGATGCAACAGCAGCTACAGGTTTGGCGTTCAAAACATTTAGATTCATAAATTAAATGTAATTATAGGGCCTCTCCTTCCCTGACCCCTTCCTCTCTGCCTAAGCTCTACTTAGGATCAGTGAGAGGAAGGGGGAACGTCGCACAAAGTGCGGCAAGGGGGGAGAGGCTTATACGGTCAAATCAGATTTTTATTAGGTCCCACAGAAGAAAAGAGCATCGACAGTCTATCCATTTTCCTCGACCGGTACACGCACCACGCACCACGCAATAATTTTCATTCTTCAGCCGGCCGCACACCACATTAACCAGCAGGAATCTCTCATGTCTCAGGTCACAACATCAGAACGCTCACCACGCGCCGAAGCTGCCGTAAAGTCGATTTTGCTCGAACTTTCGGGCTTCAACCTGGATGAACTCGACAAATCGGTCACTTTCCTGAGCTATTTGGCTTGACTCACTTTTTCTGATTCAATTTAGCCAGGTGCTCAAGAAAAGTTGAATCTCAAAGTCTCAGCTCGCCAGTTGATCGAAGAGATCGGCAATCAGTGGGTCATCAACGCCCAGGTGTACTCAAAAGGCGGATGAGAGCGTTCTGTCGGCGGCTCCGGCGGTGGTTTACCCGCGGCTGCGCAATCATGGTGACCAGCGCTGCGCCACCCACTGCCGCACCGACCGCCGACGCCTCCATTGCGGCCGCCGCCCATCATGCCCGCTATGACGCCGGACGCCATCCTCCGCACCCGTTAATCCGGCCAACCCAGCGGACTGGAAGCCATTATGGCACATCAGCTTCAAGTCATGGCCCAGCAGTTGGACATGCTGCGCGGCTATCAGGTCGCCGCGCCCACAATGGCGTCTACAGTGACGGCCATACCGCAGCACGCGCCACTGGGTGAAACTCCGGCGGCGCCGACGGCAAACCCAGTCGTTAACCAGATCTCAACCGCTCCCATTCCGGCCCAAGCCAAACCCGATCCGGCCCAATCTGGAGCGCAAGCGTTTTGGCCCCTACAAGCCAATTAAACGCGGCAAGGATGGCGGCCTTACCGAGCGCCAGCAGAAACATCTGGATGAACTGGTGCAGCGTTTTTGCGACCGCACGGCCAAATCCAAAGAGCTGGCCCAGCAGCATCGCCCCTACTTTGCCGACCCGCGCGGCATCGCCGGTTTTCGCCAGATCTGGAAGGAGATGGTCTATCAGATCACCACGGTGCGTTCGGCGGGTTCGAAACTGTGGGATATTGATGGCAACGAATATATTGATGTGGCCATGGGTTTTGGCCTGAACCTGTTTGGCCAATCGCCCGACTTTATTACCCAGGCTGTGGCCGACCAACTGGCGCTGGGCGTTGAAATCGGTCCCCAGTCGCCGCTGGCCGGTGAAGTGGCGAAACTCATGTGTGAACTGACCGGTATGGAGCGCGTCACCTTTTGCAACACCGGCTCGGAGGCCGTCATGGCGGCCATTCGCCTGGCGCGTACCGTTTCGGGCCGCACCAAATTCGCCTTCGCCAGCGCCTATCACGGCAATTTTGACCAGGTGATTGTGCGGGCCAGCGTTGTGGGCGGTCAACGCCGCATGACGCCCGCCGCGCCCGGCGTGCCGGACAACATGGCCGACAATGTGCTGGTGCTAGACTATGGCGACCCGGCTTCGCTGGACATTCTGCGCGCCCATGCCCATGAGCTGGCCGCCGTGCTGGTGGAACCGGTGCAGAGCGCGCAGCCCGATTTGCAGCCGCGCGCGTTCCTGCACGAATTGCGCGCCTTGACGGCCGAGGCCGACATTGCGCTGATCGTTGATGAAGTGATCACGGGTTTCCGGGCGGCCCCCGGCGGCGCTCAGGAATGGTTTGGCATCCAGGCCGATATGGCCACCTATGGCAAAATCATCGGCGGCGGCATGCCCATGGGGGCGCTGGCGGGCAAGGCCAAATATATGGATGCGCTGGATAGCGGCATGTGGCAATATGGCGATGACTCGGTGCCGGAGGAGGATATGACCTTTTTCGCCGGCACCTTTGTGCGCCATCCGCTGGCGCTGGCCGCCGCCAAGGTGGTGTTGGAGCGCGTCAAAGCCGAAGGCCCGGCGCTGCAGGAAGGGCTGAGCGCCAAGACGGCCTATGTGGTGGACACGCTGAACGCCTATTTTGTGGAGCGTCAGGTGCCCATCCGGCTGCAACGCTTCCGCTCGCTCTTCCGTTTCTCCTATGCGGCGGACATGGAATATATCGACATGCTCTATTACCACCTGCTGGATAAGGGCATCTTTACGCGCGGCTTTCTGGACAATTGTTTCGTCCACGGCGCACAGCGATGCAGACATTGAAAAGATCATCAGCGCCGTCAAAGAGGGCGTGGCCGAGCTGCAGGCGGGCGGCTTTTTGCCCGAACCGGGTGCGGTCAATCCCATTGCCCAGGAGCAACCGGATTTTTTTCACCAAGCGCCGCGCTGGCATGAAGAGACTGTCGGGCGGCGCTATGAATTAACCGAAGCCCAGCGCGAAATCTGGCTGGGTTCACAGGTCAGCGCAGAGGCGTCCAGTGCCTTTAACGAACCTTTTACACTGCACTTGCGCGGTGCGCTGGACGAAGCCGTTATGCGGCAGGCCATCCAGGCGGTCATGGCCCGGCACGAAGCGCTGCACATGCGCTTTAGCCCCGATGGCGACTATCAAACGCCGACCGCGCCGGCCCCCATGGATGTCCCCTTGCTGGATTTGGTTCCGGCGGGCGGTGTGCTGAGCGAGCAGGAAAAAGTGGACGCCGTGACTAAAATCATGGCGGCAGGTGAGTGGGCCGCCGCGCCCTTTGATCTGCTCAACGGCCGCTGGATGGCGTGAAGATTTTGCGGCTGGGCCGATGAGCACGTGTTGGCTTTCTCGGCGCACCACATTGTGCGTGCGACGGCTGGTCGGGCGTGCTGCTGGATGAAATTGGCGGCGGTATACTCGGCGGCTTGCCAGGGAACGACGCCGGAGCTAGACGAGCCAACCCCCTTTAGCGCATACGCCACGGAACTGGCCCAGGAGCAGAACAGCGCAGAGGGCGCCGAGGCATACAAGTATTGGGTTGAACAGTTTGCCGATCTGCCCGCACCGCTCAACTTGCCCACCGATCGCCCGCGGCCCAAGGTCAAATCGCACAGCGGCGGCTCGCTACGCATGAAGTTTGACCCCGCCGCCTACCAGGCCATTAAGCAGGCGGCAGCGGCGCAGGGCGCCAGCCTGTACGTGGCGCTGCTGGCCACATTTAAGGTGCTAATGGCGCGGCTGGCTGGGCAAGAGGATGTGGTGGTCACCATTCCCACGGCGGGGCAGGCCACCGCCGGTATGGATGCGCTGGTGGGCCATTGCGTCAACTTTTTGCCGCTGCGAGCCCAGGTTAACAATGAGAAGTCGTTTGCCGAGTTTCTGGCCGAAGTGCAGGCGACGCTACTCGAGGCATATGACTTCCAGGGCTGCACCTTTGGCGGCATTGTGGAGCGTCTGCACCTGCCGCGCCGCCCCGACCGGCTGCCGCTTTCGGAAGTCACATTTAATTTGGACCGCGACGACGCCCGCTTGAATCTTTACGGGCTTGAAGCCAAGGTGGCTCAGGCGCGCAAGAATGCCGTTATTTTTGATATTTTTTTCAATGTCAATGAGTTGAGCGACGGGCTGATTGTCGATTGCGATTACAACACCGATCTTTACGATGAAGCGACAATGGCGCGCTGGATCGGCTCCTATGAGACGCTGATGGCTTCCATTGCGGCCAACCCGCACGCCTGCATTAGTGAATTGGCGTTGATCAACACCGCCGAGCGGCAACAGATACTGACAGAGTGGAACGCTACGGCGGCGGAGTATCCGCGCAACGCCACGGTGGATCAGCTTTTTGCCGCCCAGGTTGCGCACGCCGGAGCGCGTGGCGGTGATTTATGGCGATGACCGCCTGACCTATGGCGAACTCAACCGGCGCTGAATCGATTGGCGCACTATTTGCGCCAACAGGGGGTCGCCAAAGGGAACTTGGTGGAATTGCCCCGGCGCGCTCGTTGGAAACAGCGGTCAGCATTTTGGCTGTGCTCAAAGCGGGCGGTGCGTATGTGCCGCTGGATCCCGCCTATCCCGCCGAGCGCATTGCGTTTATGCTGGCCGATGCGCAGACGCCGATGGTGATTACGATGCGCCAATTTGCCGACAAATTTGCGGCGGCTGGCGTGCAGTTTGTCTGCCTGGATGAAGCTGCCGCGCCAATCGCCCAGTGCGCAGAGAACAACCCGCCCGCCCAAAATCAGGCGACCGACACGGCGTATGTGATCTACACCTCTGGCTCGACCGGCACGCCCAAAGGAGTTTGCGGGCTGCACAGGGGCATTGTGAACCGCTGCGCGTGGATGTGGTCAACCTACCCGTTTGCCGCCGCTGAAGTGTGCTGTCACAAAACCAGCCTCAACTTTGTGGATGCGGTTTGGGAGATTTTTGGGCCGCTGCTGCAGGGCGTGCCGACAGTGTATGTGGCTGATCAGGATGCCAAAAAGCGTGCTGGATCTCGTGCGCACTTTGGCGGAACAGCAGGTGACCCGATTGGCGCTTGTGCCGTCTCTGTTGCGCGCCATGCTGGCAGAAGCACCCAATCTGGCGCAGGAATTGCCCGCCTCCAGCACTGGGTGAGCAGCGGCGAGGCGCTATCGCTGGAATTATGTCGCCAGTTTCATGCACAGATGCCGGGGCGGACGCTGCTCAATCTCTATGGCTCATCCGAAGTCGCCGCCGATGTGACCTGTTTTGATACACGCGATGGGTGAGCGCACTTTTGTCCCCATTGGAAGGCCGATTCAGAACACGCAGATCTATTGTAGATCGGCAGTTGCAGCCGGTTCCGCTTGGCGTGCCGGGTGAAATTTATGTGGGCGGGGACGGCGTGGCCGGCGGCTATCTGCACCGGCCCGAGCTGACGGCGGAACGCTTTGTGCGCAACCCGTTTAGCAAAGCCGACGCCCTACTTTACAAAACTGGCGATATTGGCCGCTGGCATAAGCCGATGGCCAGATCGAGTACCTGGGCTGCGGGATCATCAGGTCAAGGTGCGGCTTCCGCATTGAGCTGGGTGAAATCGAAGCGCAACTGGCCAAACATGCTGCGATGTTGTCAAAGAGGCGCTGGTCGCGCTGCGCGAGGATGCAGCAGATGACCCCTGCGCGGATGGCATATATTGTGGCGCATGATGTTACGCCAGAGAGTACTGAATTACGCAGCTATTTGCACAAAGCGCTGCCTGCTTACATGGTTCCAGCACACTTTGTCTTTCTGGATGCTGCTGCTGACGCTCAATGGCAAAATCGACTGCCTGAAATTGTTTACGTCGATCTGGCGTAGCAGGCGGCTGGCTGCACGTATGTGGCTCCGGTGACGCCCATTGAAAACGAGGTGGCGCAGGTGTGGCAAGCGGTGCTCAACGTAGAGCGCATTGGACTGCACGATAACTATTTTGAGCTGGGCGGCCATTCGCTGTTGGCTACGCGCATTCTGTCGCGGCTGCGCGCAATGTATGGCATTGAACTTACGCTGCAAACGCTCTTTGAAGCGCCATCGGTCGGTGAACTGGCCCAGTCGATTACGGCCATGATGGCGGGGCAAGAAGATGAGGCTGATCTGCTGGCGCTGATGGCCGAGGTGCAGGGGCTTGCGGCGGCAGAAGTTGCCGAGCTATTAACTTAAGGTTGAATCAAACATGGATAAAGTAAAGGAAGCACTTAGCGCTCTATCTCCCGAGCAGCGTGCTTTATTGGAGTTGAAGCTCGGGCAGAAGCGCAGCCAGAGCGAACGCCGGGATCTGACCATTGGCCAGCGCCCCGACCCCAATTATTATCCGCTGTCGGCGGGGCAACAGCGGCTGTGGGCCTTTGCGCGGCTGGCGCCGGAATCGGCGCTCTATACCATTGCCGACGCCGTGCATTTGCGTGGTGAGCTGGATTGCGCCGCGTTGGAACGCAGCATCGAATGGGATTTGCGGAAGACATGAGCGCGCGCGCGCCCCGCTTTGACGATCTGAATGGCGAACCGCTGCAATTTGTCGATGAGTTTGCGCCAATGCAGCTTGCAGTTGTGGCAGTGGATGGCGACAGTGCAGAAGCGCGCCAGACCAATCTGCGTGCGCACCTGCACTCCGAGAGCACGCGTCCTCTTTGACCTGACGCAAGGACCGCTGTTCCGCGTGGTTGTCTATAGATTGACCGACAGTGAGCATGTGCTTTTTGTGGCCATGCATCACATTGTGTCGGATGGCTGGTCGTTTGGCCTCTTTATGCGCGAACTGAGTGGGCTTTATCGGGCGCATGTTGGGCACGGCAGGACGCAGGTGTCGGCGCCGCCGATCCAATATGCGGATTACGCCTATTGGCAGCAGGCGCAGTGGCTCAAAAGCGATGAGGCCGCGCGCCAGTTGGCCTATTGGCAGGAAAAGCTGGGCTTCTATGTCGAGCCCTTGCAGCTCCCGGTGGACCTGGCTTCTCCGCCGCAGCGCACGCAGCGCGGCGCCTCTCGGTCCTATACCCTATCCTCTGCCCTGACGGAGAAGCTCAAGTCACTTAGTCGTACGGAGAATACGACGCTGTTCGTCACACTATTAACGGCTTTTAAAGTGCTGTTGAACCGACAACCGGTCAGACGGATAGATTGTGGCTCACCGGCGGTGGGGCGTATCCGTCCACGAATTGTGAAGAGTCACTTCCGCTACTTTAATATCGTGGTCTTGCGCAGCGCGCCTGCTGGACTCTGCCAGAACTGTTGGGCTACGTTCACCAAACGACTGTACGTTTACGACAATCAGGCTATTCCTTTCAATATGTGGCCGATAGGCCGCAGCGCGCCACGTTCCGCTGGCGCCTTTACGCTGCAAGACGCCGTGGAAAATGTGCTGGATCTGCCCGGCATCCAGGCGTCCTCGTTGACAATTGAACAGGATGCCGCCGACTTTGATCTCTTCCTGTATGTCGAGCAGAAAACGGAAAATCTGGTGCTCGATCTGCGCTATAAAAACGACCCTTAGCGCACCAAATGACAGATGCTGGCCCATCTGGAAACTGGGTGCTGGAAACCATGTGCGCCAACCCTGCACAGACGTTAAGCGCAGCGCCGCGTTTTGCCGCTACCGCGTCTCGTAAAGCATCCGCGGCGTTGCCAAATGCAGATACGACAACTCTGGGGCTCATGTCGCCGCCGATGCGCTGCCCGGCAAGCTGGAGTTGCAGTTGGCAAATATATGGCAACGCGTGCTCAACCGCCCATCGATTGCGTTGACCGATAACTTTTTTGAGTTGGGCGGCCATTCGCTGCTGGCGGTGCAGCTTTTTGCCGCCATTGAAAAGGAGATCACCGGCGGCGCCAAACTGCCGCTAGCGCTCTTGTTGAAAGCGCCCACCGTGGCCCAACTGGCCACTGCGCTGCGTGATGAAGGCTGGTCCGATGCGTGGTCGCCGTTGGTGGTGATCAAAAGCGGTGAACCGGTCAAGAGGCCGCTGTTCCTGGTTCATGCCGCAGGGGGCAACGTGCTGTATATCAACAAGATCTGGCGCGCAAGCTGGATGCCGTGATCACGTCCTGTATGGCTCGCAGGCCAGGGTCGGATGGTGGCAGCCGCTGCAATCTTCGGTGGCGGAGATGGCCGCGCTCTACATACGCGAAATCCAAAGCGTGCAGCCACAGGGACCATATCTGCTGGGCGGCTACTGCATGGGCGGCACCATTGCGCTGGAGATGCCGCGCAGCAGCTCAAGGCGCAGGGGCAAGAAGTGGCGCTGCTCTCTCTGTTTGAGACCTGCTGAATTGTCGTATATCGGAGCGGTAGAACGCTCTTTGATAAAATCATTTCTGTGCAAAAGCTTGAGTTCCATTGGCGCAATTTTCTGCTGCTGAATCGGGCGCAAAAGCGCACCTTCTGGCACGAGAAACTTGAGGCGTTGAAGAGCCGCAGCCATATTTGGCGCGGGGTATTGCGCGCCAAATTGGGCAGGAATGCCGACGTCAAAAGTCAGCACGACATGGCGCTGGCCGCCCTTTGGAACAACAATGACGGTATCGTTGGCCTATCGCGCCGTCCAATTTTTGAGGGCAAGCTTGTGCTCATAAAGGCCGCGAAAGAACATGACTTACAAGCGGCCGGGCCTGGATCTGGCTGCCCTGGCGCAACAGAACGTAACGGTGCATACCCTGCCGGTCTATCCGGCCGGTATGCTCGTGGAGCCGTTTGTGGATCACCTGGCGGCGGCACTGCAAGCGTCGCTCAATCATGCACAAGGCGCGGAGACTTTGGGGTAGAATTGGTTGTTGTTTCTTTCGATCTTATCTTTTGTTAAAGCTTGTAGCGTATTGCGTGTTGCGTGAACCGGTTCACGCAACACGCAATACGCTACAATTTATGTTCGCCACATGTTTAAATACCATATCCAATATATGAAATTCACCCGCGTAATCTTCGTTTTCTGCATCCTTTTGCCCCTTTTTGGCACATTGACATCCGCCTTCGCTGCGCACGCGCAACAGGTCGAACCATCGGCTGACGCCCAAACGCAATTTGAAATGGGCGTTGAACTGTTACAATCCGGCGCGCTCACCGAGGCGCTGGTCAAATTGGAGGTGGCCCAGCAGCTTTATGCGGCGGCGGCGGATGCCAATGGCGAAGGCCGCAGCTGGCTGCAAATCGGCCTGGTCCACATGCAGATGGCGCAATATGAGCTGGCCCAGCAGGCGTTGACGCAGAGCCTTGATTTATTGGATCCAACAGCCACCGATGAATGGAGCCTGGCCCTGCTAAATTTGGGCCGGATCTGGCGTCTGCGCGGCGAAAATGAACAGGCGCTACCCTATTTTGAACAGGCGCGTTCGCTCTGGATCAGCCTGGGGGATGCGGCCAGCGAAGCCATGACTCTGCACGAAATGGGCAAGGCATACAGCGCTTTGGACCAGCCGGATAAGGCAGCCGCCGCCTGGCAGGCTGCCCTAAATATGATTCGTGATGACGTGAACAAACCACTTGTGGGGGAGGTACTCCTTGATTTGGGTGATTTGCAAACAGCCCAAGGTGAAAAAGAGAGCGCGCTTAATTCGTATCAACGCGCGCTGGATCTTTGGCGCACGTTAGCCAACGCGGAACAAGAACAGGAGACAATGGCCAAGATTGGCCAACTGCACGTGGCGAACCAGGAGTACAAGGCAGCCCTGACAGCGTATACGGAACTGCAAACGCTGGCCAATCAGCGCAGCGATCCATCGCTGGCCATCCAGGCCCAGACGCAGATTTCGCTGACGCAGAATTATATTTCGATTGCCGCTCTGCAAAGCGATCTGGAACGGGCGCGCCGGCTGAATCAAAGCGACGAACAGGCCCAGGCGCTTGAATCGCTGGGCGCGCTGCATGTCGCCGTTGAAGATGATGCATCAGCCCTCAGCGATTACGCGCAGGCGCTGGCCCTGTGGCGGGCGGTCGAGAATCGGGCCAAAGAGGGAACCCTGCTGGGCAAAGTCGGCAAGCTCTATCTCAAATTGCAGCAGCCGCAACAGGCAATCGCCCACTTTAACGCGCAACTGCTGGTGTGGAAAATCACCGAGGAGCGGGATCGCGAAGCTAATACACAGGGCGATATTGGGTTGGCGCAACTGCAAGATGGCGCCGTGGACGCCGCGTTAACGTCGTTGCAGCGCGCGCTCACCCTGTGGCAAATCTTGCAAGACCTGCCGGGAATAGCCCGCGCGCAGACCAATCTCGGCGTCTATTACGATACAATCGGCAATTCCGCACAGGCCGTACTCTATTTTGCCCAGGCCGCCGAAACTTGGATGGGACTCGATCTGCCGAGCGAGGCTGCCGCAGTCTATCAACAGATGGCGGATAGCCAGATTGAGCAGGGTGATGTTGCCGACGCCTTGACAACGTTGGAGAAGGCCCGGACCGCGGCGCAGGAAGCGACAGACAATCTGACGGAAGCCGCTGTGTGGGATCGGCTGGGCGCGCTGCACTTGCAACAGGGCGATCTGGAAACTGCGCAAAGGGCGTTGGAGCAAAGTTTGGCGCTCTGGCGCGCGGCTGGTGATTTGCCGCGGCAGGCTGCTGCACTGGGCAATCTGGGGGCTGTGCTGCTCGCCCAGGAGCAACCCGAGGCCGCGCGGCCCATCTTTGATGAGGCGCTTCTGCTTGCACGGCGACTGGGCAACCACGCCCAGCAGGGCAAAATCCTGGACATTTGGGCCACCTTTGCCAAAAACCAGGGCGAGCTGTACGCCGCGACCGATCTCTTTTGGCAGGCCCAAAGCAGTTGGCAACTGGCCGCTGAGGCGGGCCGACGCGCCAATTCGCTGATCAATATTGGCGCCATCTATCAGCAATTGGGGCGCGCTGAGGATGCATTGGCTGTTTATCAGGAAGTGCTGGCGCTGGCGCAGGAAGCTGATGATTTCCGCACCGAAGGCAAAGCGCTGGACGGCATCGCCGCCATCTATCGCCGGCAGAATCTGGATGATGCCGCGCTGGAGGCGCTGCAAGAGAGCCTGGCCGTGTGGCGGGCGGCGGAGAATTGGGAAAATGCCGCCAATACGCTCAACAACCTGGGCGCGATCTTCTTGAGTTCGGACCAGTTGGACAAGGCGCAGGCCGCGCTGGATGAGGCGTTGGCGCTGGCGGAAAAGGTTGAAAAGCCGGCTTTGATGGCGCGCGTCCTGGGCAACCTAGGGCTGCTTAGCGAAAAATCCGCACAATATGCGCAGGCGCTTGACTATTATGATCAGTCCGTGATGGCGTGGCAGCGGGCTGAAGAGCCCGTGCGCGCCGCCTATGCGCTCAATGATCAGGGTGCGGTCCATGCCTTATTGGCACAGCCAGCGGAAGCTGAAAAGACATATCGCGCGGCTCTGGTTATTGCCGATCAGAGTCAGGACGCCCAGCTCAAGGGAGACACGCTGATCAATCTCGGCGCGCTCCTGGCCGATACTCAAAATTATGCCGATGCCATCGCGGCTTATACGGAGGCCGTTACGGCTGGACAACAGGCGACTAACCCCCAATTGCAGGCCAAAGCGCTGGAAAATCTGGCCGCGGTGTTTGCCACGCAGAACGAAACCGCACGGGCCACAACGACTTATCAGCAAGCTTTGCAAGCCTGGGATCAGGCCGCCGAACCGGGGCGCGCCGGCAACGTACTCAACAACTTGGGTGCGCTGGCGCAAGCCGCCGGTCGCACCGATGACGCCCGCGCCTATTTTGAACAGGTGCGGGCCGTGGCGCAGCAAATACAAGATCCCGTGCTGGAGGCCAAAGCCTTGGAGCGATTGGGCGCGCTGTATGCGGACAGCTTGGCGTATTCGGACGCGCTGGCGACGTATAAAGAGGCGCTTGACATCTGGAACCGGCTCGGTGATGCGATGCAGCGCGCCAACACGTTGACCAATATGGGCGCGCTCTATGGGCTGACCGGGCAGTATGAATCGGCGCGGGCAAGTCTGCAAGAGGCCCTGACGCTGGCGCAGCAGATGCAGGACCAGGCGCTGGCGGCCAAAATTCTGGACCGCATCGGCAATAGCTTTAGTGCGCAAGCCGAGTATGCCCAGGCGCTGGATTATTACCACCAAGCGTTGTTGATTTGGCAGGAGAGCGCCCAGCTCGACGCGCAGGCCAATACGTTGACCAATATTGGCGCGCTCGCTCAAATTCAAGAAAATCAGGCCGAAGCGCTGCGCTCTTTCGATTTGGCGCTGCCCTTGGCGCAGGCCGCGGGTGATCAGCCGTTGGCGGCCAAAATTCTGGACCGCATGGGCAACAGCTACAGCGCGCAGGAGCAAAATGCCAAAGCGCTCCAGAGCTATACGCAAGCGCTGGCTCTTTGGAAAACGCTCGATAACCGTGCGCAGCAGGCCAACACGTTGGCTAATATGGGTTCGCTGCAATTGCTGGCCCAAAAGTATGAGGCGGCGCTCGCCAATTTTGAAAAGGCGCTCGCCCTGGCGCAACCGCTTGATGATCAGCCGCTCATCGGCAAGATTTTAGACCGCACGGGCAGCGCCTATAGCGGCCAGGCAGCCTATGCGCAGGCGCTGGAGGCGTACGAGCAAGCGTTGGCCATTTGGCAAAAGAGCGATGATGGCGCGCAACAGGCCAATACGCTGGCCAATATGGGCTCGCTCTGGCTGATTGAGGAGAAATATGACGCAGCGCTGGCCGCGTTTGATGAGGCTCAAAAGCTGGCGCAGGCGCTCGATGATCAGACGTTGGAGGCCAAGGTGTTAGACCGCATTGGCGCCGGTTACAGCGCGCAAGCCGACTATGAAGCGGCGCTGGACGCCTATGAGCAAGCGCTGGTAATTTGGCGAAAATCGGAGGCAGCCGCCCAGCAGGCCAATACATTGACCAATATGGGTGCGCTCTATCTGCTGACGGAACAATATGACGCGGCGAAGGTTGCGTTTGAAGCCGCCTTGAAACAGGCCGACGCGCTGGGCGATGACTTGTTAGTGGCCAAGATTTTGGACCGGCTGGGCAATGCGTATAGCGCGCAAGCAGAGTATACCCAGGCGTTGGACGCCTATCAGCAGGCGCTGGCTATCTGGCAGAACAATGACGCCTCAGCCCAGCAAGCCAATACGCTGACCAACATTGGTGCGCTTTATCAACTGCAAAACGCCCATCAAGAGGCGCTGGACGCGCTCACGCTGGCGCTGACATTGAGCCGTTCGCTGACCGATCAGCCGCTGGAGGCCAAAGTGCTGGATCGCATGGGCGCTAGCTACAGTGCGCTGACCCAGTACGCGCGGGCGCTGGAGGCTTACAATCAGGCGGCCGAACTGTGGGTGACCGTGGGAGATGCGAGCCAGGAAGCCAGCACGCTGGCCAACATTGGCTCGCTGCACCTGCTTGAACAGGACTATGCCGCGGCGCTGGACGCGTTGGAACAGGCTTTGACGCTGGCGCGCGGCCAGAAAGATCAGGCGCTGGCGGCCAAAGTGCTGGATCGCATGGGCAGCAGTTACAGCGCGCTGACCGAATATGATCAGGCGCTGCAATCGTATCAGCAGGCGCTGGCGCTTTGGCTTGCGGCCGATGATACTGTCCAACAGGCCAACACATTAACCAACATTGGCGCGCTTTATCAGATCAATGAAGACCCTAAAGCGGCGCTGGATGCCTTCGAACAGGCGCTGGCCCGCACGCAGAGCGATCAAGCGCTGCAGGGCAAGATTTTGGACCGCATGGGCAGCAGCTACAGCGCGCAGGAACTCTACGGGCGGGCGCTCGATGCCTATCAACAAGCGCTGGCCATCTGGCAGGAAAGCGACGATGCGGCCCAGCAGGCCAATACATTGACCAATATTGGCTCGCTCTATCTGCTCAGCCAAAAATATGAAGACGCCTTGGCAAATTTGGATCAAGCGCTGACGCTGGCGCGGGCGCTGGAGGATCAGCCACTGGAGGCCAAAATATTGGACCGCACAGGCGCCAGCTATAGCGCGGCGGGGCTGATGGCCCAGGCGTTGGACGCATATGAGCAGGCGCTGGCGCTCTGGCGCGCCGTAGACGACATGGCGCGTGAGGCCGATACGCTGACCAATATGGGCTCGCTCTATCTGCTCAATGAAAACTATGAGGAGGCGCTGGCTGCGTTTGACAATGCGCTGAGCCTGGCGCGCACGCAAAAAGATCAGCCGCTGGAGGCCAAAATTCTCGACCGCATGGGCGCCGGTTACGGCGAACTGGGCAACCAGGCGCGGGCGCTGCAAGCCTATCAGCAAGCGTTGACAATTTGGCGCAAAAATAACGATGTGGTCCGTCAAGCTGATACGCTGGCCAATATCGGCGCGCTCTATCTGCAAGCGGAAAACGTGAGCGGTGCGCTGACTTCGTTTGAAGACGCCCTGGCCCTGGCCGATGCCAGCGGCAACGCGCCGCTGCAGGGCAAGTTGCTAAACCGCATGGGCAGCGGCTATAGTGCGCAGACCCAATACGGGGACGCGCTGGCGTCGTATGAGAAGGCGCTCGCCATTTGGCAACAAGCCGACGACATTGCGCAACAAGCCAACACGTTGGCCAATATTGGCGGCTTGCAACTTGTCAATCAGGCGCCGCAGGCTGCCATTGACGCGCTGCAAAAAGCGCTCAAGCTGGCGCAAGAACTTGACGATCAACTGTTGCAGGCCAAAATTCTCGACCGGCTGGGCAATGGCTACAGTGCGCTGGAACAGTATGACCGGGCGCTGGCCGCCTATCAAGACGCGCTGGCCATTTGGGAACAGGCCGGTGATGCGCCACAACAAGCCAACACAATGACCAATATTGGCTCGCTCTATCTGCTGACCGAGAATTATGCCGACGCCGTGAAAACGCTGGAGCCGGCCCTAGCCTTGGCGCAAGGCCAGCATGATCAGGCGCTAGAGGCCAAAGTGCTCGACCGCCTGGGCAACGGCTACAGCGCGCAGGCGCGTTATACGCAGGCGCTGGACGTATTTGAACAGGCGCTGGCGCTCTGGAAAACGCTGGGCAACGTGGCGCAACAGGCCAATACGCTGGCAAATATGGGCGCGTTGCACCTGGCCAATGCCAAATACGCGGAATCTGTGCAGTCCTATGAAGATGCGCTGACATTAGCGCGCACGCTCAAAGATTTGCCGCTGGAGGCCAAAATTCTGGACCGCCTGGGCAACGGCTATAGCGCCCAGGCCCAATATGAGCCGGCGTTGCAAGCTTATACGCAGGCGCTGGCGCTTTGGCAGCAGACCAGCGACACGGCGCAGCAGGCCAACGGACTGGTCAATATTGGCTCTATCCAGCTCTTACAAGAGGATGATGCGCAGGCGCTGGACACGTTCGACAAAGCCTTGGGGCTGGCGCGCTCAGCGGAAGATCAAGCGCTGGAGGCCAAGATTCTGGATCGCATGGGCAGCGCTTATACTACGCAGCTTCAATATACGCAGGCGCTGCAAACCTATGCGCAGGCGCTGGCTATCTGGCAGGAGCTTGCGGCTCCGACCCAGCAGGCCAATACCCAAGCCAACATGGGCGCCATTTATTTGCTGACCGAGCAATATGGCGCGGCGCAGGCTGTCTTTGATGAAGCCCTGGCGCTGGCCGAAAAGCTGGACGATCAGCCGCTGGTGGCAAAAGTACTGGACCGCATGGCGCAGGGCTACAGCGCACAGCTCGAATATGCGCAGGCGCTGCAAACGTACGAACGCACACTGGCCGTTTGGCAGGCGCAAGCGGATACACGCCAGGTCGCCACGACGCTCTTTAGAATGGGCGCGATCTATCGCGAGGCTGAAGAGTACAGTGAAGCGCTGCAAAAATTCCAGGAGGCGCTGACATTGGCCCAGGAAATTGCAGATCGCGATCTGGAAGCCCGGCTGTGGGATCGCATGGCCGGCGTCCAGCGCGCCGATGGCGCATTTGACCAGGCGCTCACCGCCTATGGTGAAGCGCTGACGCTTTGGCAAGCATTGGGCGATGCCGAAAATGTGGCGCGCACGCAAACCAATGTGACTCGCACCATCCAGGCCCGCTTTGACCGCAACTTGCAGAGCCGCACTGAAAACGGCATAGCGCTGCCGCTGGATGGCGAAGTGGTCAGCGGCGTCATCAGCGTCAAAGGTATTGCCAACCATCCCCAATTCCAAAAGTGGCAATTGGACCTGCTGCTCTTTGGCGATGAAGCGCAAGCCACCTTTGTGGGGGTCAGCACAAAGGCGAAGCCGCAGGTGGGCACTTTCATCACTTTGGACACTACGCAGTATCCCAACGGCACGCACAGGCTAAGGCTGCGCGTCGTGCGCGAGGGTTCCAACTACGACGAATATTTCACCACGATTACGATTCAGAATTAACTTTCTTCTCCGGTAACTACCCAACGACCTGCAAGGCGCGACAAGTTGAAAACACGGATAGAAAGAACACGGATAAGAAGCCAGCGCCATCTGTGTTCTCCCCATCCGTGTTTTCAAAATTTGCTCGATTTTCCAGAATCCCCATGACAGAAGGCGACCACAGCGCACTTCAAGTGACTGACGGCCTGTGTTACAATACGCCATATGAAAGAGAACAAGACAGGCGTTGCAAGCCAGCGCAGACGCAGAGTAACCATTCGCGATGTGGCGCGTGAGGCAGGCGTTTCGCACCAGACGGTTTCGCGCGTGATCAACAATCGCGATGAATTGAGTCCGGTCACCCGTCAGCGTGTGCAGGAGGCCATCGCCAAGCTCAACTTTCGCCCCAGCCGCACGGCCCGCAACCTGGCCACGCAACGCACCATGACGGTGGGATTGCTGGTCCCCAACATTGCCAACCCCTATTTTGCCGAGGTGGCGCACGGCGCCCAAGAGGCCGCCCGCGCCAGCCACTACAGCGTCTTTTTGGGCAACACCAATTGGGACCCCAAAGAGGAGATGCTCTTGCTGCACTCGCTGGCGTCGTATCCCGTGGATGGGATCATTTTGTGCAGCGCGCGCAGCAGTGATGCAGAACTGGCCGCTTTTTGCGACAGCTTTCGACCGATTGTGCTGGGGGGGCGCATCTTTGCGCACCGCAACGCCAGCCTGGTGCGCAGCGACCACGACGCCGGGATGAGATTGGTGATTCAACATTTGCAGCAGCAGGGACACACGCAGATCGCCATGCTGGCCGGCCCAGCCGTGGCGCCCACCATGAGCAACGCGCTGCGCCTGAATGCATTCCGCAGCGCTATGCAGGAGGCGGGTTTGCCGCTGCACGAAGAGTGGATCTGCCACGGGCCGTTGACCACAGACGGCGGCTATCGTTCCGCTTTGCGTTTGTTGGCCGCGGCCCCGGCGGTGACCGCCATCTGTGCGCACAATGACCTGATGGCTATCGGGGCGCTCAAGGCGTGCCGCGAAATAGGCCGCCGCGTGCCGGATGATTGCGCCGTGATTGGCTACAATGACACTGATTTAGCCGCCATGGTCGACCCGCCGCTGACTTCCGTGCGCGTGGACACATTCGAAGTGGGGCGGCAGCAAATGCAGCGGCTGCTCAATATGCTTGCCCAGCCCGAACAAACTTTGCCCGAATTGATTTTGCCGGTGACGGAATTGGTGCGGCGGGCGTCGGGGTAGTGAATCACACTTGTCGAAAAATTGGTGGTTGTGATGAGTTGTCCGACGTGATATAATAGCAGTTGGGCACCCGTATGAAAAACGTTGTTTTATAGTCTTGTTCAGACCATAAAGGAAACTTCTCATGATCCCCTGGAATACTTTTTACACCCATGCTCGCAAATGGACGTTTAAGTTGTTAATTGTGGCGTTTGTATTAAGCTTCACCATGTTGGGCGTTGCACCGGCTCAACCCGCTATTGCTGCCACAGAGTCAGCGCCGGCCAGTCACGGTTATTGCGTCGCCTGGCATTATGTTACCTATGGCCAGACGCTCTCTGGCATTGCCGCCTACTATGGCGTGAATTATTGGCATTTAGCCAACGCCAATGGCATTGGTAATCCAAACCGCATTTATGTGGGACAGCAGCTGTGCATCCCGCAGGGCGGTGGATATGGCCACGGCGGCTATGGCCAGGGCGGCTATTATACGGTGCGCTATGGCGATACGTTGGCCAATATTGCCTATCGCAACGGTGTTTCTGTCTGGCGGCTGGCCCAGATCAATGGCATTCAGAACATCAACTATATCTATGTCGGCCAAAAGATTAGAATATGGTAGTGGTGAATTAAAGTTTAAGCGGGCGCCTAAAATCTGATTGATGCCGGGACCAAAGACTCTGAGGGGGCTCTGTCCTTCAGGGGCTTTTCATTACGAATGACAAGACAGGCATAAAAAATCCGCAGCTCAAATAGGGCTGCGGATTTTTTATGCCTGTCTTGTCATTTACTGCTGGGGCGTCAGCGGCAAATAATACATATTCAATGGCTGGCTGTGCGGTTCATTTGCGGCTGCCACAGGCTCATCAATGCAGATGGAGACTACAGCCAGCGAATCCTGCGTATAGTAATACCAGTCGGCTTCAAAAGGCACATCGAAATTTACCGGCGCCACCATGGCATAAATATCATCGTATTCATACGGCACTTCTGGATCGTTGGCCGCCCACCATTCGAACCGGTCAGGGTGATCGGCGTCCAAAATGAGCATTTCAATGTGTGCGCCCGGCCCCAAATGTCCCAACGCCAGGCCCTGTTTGAGCGCCTGGGTAAATTGACAATTCCCATGGCACGCCCAGACGCGCTCGATAACGCCGCTGGTGGCGTCGTACACCTGCTGATTGGCGCCATTGGTAGTGCCCGCAGTCAACTCAAAGTAGAATGGCGAGCGGTGCTTCACCACAAACATATCGTATCCGCTGGGCAGAATAAAGCTTTGGGGCGGCGCGCCCGAAGATTCCCCCAAGTATTCCACATCGGGCAACACGCTGGCCGGACAGAAAACCTCGTCGCCATAATAGTGGCTGTCATCCGAGTCGGTGACCGTGGCGCCGCGCGGAATATTGAATTCATCTATGGGCTGCCCCACGACGGCGCCGGTATTGGCATACTGCCCCAGCGCAGCAATCCCCTGGCCGGTGCAGATCATGACCTCTGCCGACGCCAGAATGTGCTTGGGACAGGTGACGGCTACTCCCTGGTTGTCGGTCACGGTTACATCCGTCAGCGTCATGTCGCCGGTGTTGGTCACTACATATTCCCAGATCACCGGATCGCCCAGAGGAATATGGGGACCGGGGGGTACATCGGCGTCTATGCCATTGGTGCTCTTCTCAATGTCAATGGCCGGGTTGCCATAAATGTAGGTCACGGTGACTAGGGTGGAAGCCTCTAGCGAGAAGCGAGCGGAGAGGTTGCCAGCGCCCTGAGCGTGCGAGCGGCCCATTACGTCGATGGCAAAATCCACCTGGCCGTTGCCGATGAAAGGCTGCAATTCATCGCTGGTTATAAAAGTGGCGGCCTGCGAAATATCGTAGCCGATGACGCCCACAAGCGTAGCGCCCGATGTCCCGGCGTGATCGACTGCACCGTCAAATTCGGTGGTGGGCTGCGTACGCGACGCCTCTGGATGCGCCGCCACTATCAGATCGCCATTTGGCCACAGCAGCTTGGCGTCTGCCATCATCTCCACGGTAATGTCGGTGGCCTGGCTATCCATACTCTCATAGCGCGCCGTACCGTTCAGTGCGCCGGAAATAACCACATCGGTCCGCAGCAGTCGGCCCATTGAGGGGTCAAACTGGTCAATTTTCAGAGAGCCCTGCCAATCAGTCGCTTGCGGTGGCAGCACCCCCGTGTGTACAATTTCACCCGCCCAGGCATGGTTGCCTGTTAAACATACCAGAACCAGAGCGGCAACAGCACCTGTTAATAGTTGAAAAAATCTCTGTTTCATCGAAACACCATCCTGACTAAACGAATCTTTTTTGCATTTGGTGCTGATCAGTGTCCGTATACAGATAATGTCTGTATGCGAACGTTGACCAGCACCAGATGCAAACGCTAATTATGAAAAACAATTTTCACCTGACCAAAACCAAGGTGATAAATCTGTTGCTAAACCTGTCTGACCTGTCCGGATGGTTTGTTGCGATGTCGGTTGCGATTCGTACCGGAAAGAGATTTGCTCCTTTTGGGCAAATGCCAAAACTTACTTTGAACTTATTATTTACCCCTCCCTGGCCCTCTCCTTGCAGGGGAGGGAATCACGCCGCCTGCGGCGGCGACTCAAGCTCCGCCCCCTCAAGGGGGAGGTTGGGAGGGGGTCTAACGGCTGAATAGTTGCCTTTGAACTTATTGTTTACCTTCACCGTTCACAATGGGCAGAAATGTTTGTGTGCCGAATATCCCATGTATTGCGTCTTGTGGTGTTTCTAATGCAGGCGCCGCGGTATGTATATCGGCCGCCAGGGCGGGTGGTTCGATAATACAGATTGAAACAATGCCAATCGAATCTTGGGTGTAAAAGTACCAATCCGCGTCGAACGGCACGTCAAATTTGGTAATTTCCACCATAGACTGAATGTCGATACGCTGATAGGGAACCAACGGATCGTTGGCGGCCCACCAATCCCAACGGTTATCGTTGTCATCATCAATGATCAACAATTCAAGGTGTGTACCGGTTTTTTGGAAACCGAGGGACAATTCGGCTTGTAATGTCTCATGGAAAGTACAATTGCCGCTGCATGCCCAAACCCGTTCAATGTGGCCAGTCCGTGCGTTGTAGATCTGTTGCCCCAAGGCGTTGGTCTCCGGGGTTGGGTTGATAAAGAGGAAGGGCTTGCGCCTTTTAACAATAAAGCTGTCATACCCTGCCGGCAATACAAACGTGGCGGCCGGTGCGCCGCTCGATTCGCCCAAATAGATCACATCGGGCAGCACATTAACGGCACAAAAATCCCCACTCCCGGGATCTCCATAATAGTGGCTCTTATCCGAATCGCTCACCGTGGCGCCGCGGGGTGAATTTACCAGATCCACCGGCTGGCCCACAACGGTACCCGTGTTTGAATATTGGCCTGTAATCGCAATGCCGTGCGCCATGCAAAGCATTGTCTCGGCCGGCTCCAGCGCCGTCTGGGGGCAACTGACCGCCACGCCCCGATCATCGCTCACCACCACATCGACCAGCTTCACATCGCCCGTATTGGTCACCACATAGGTCCACGTCACCGGATCGCCGGCGGCAATGTGCGGGCCGGTTGGTTCGTCGGCGTCTTCGCCATTGGTCTGCTTTTCAATGTCAATGGCCGGGTTGCCATATGTATAGGTGATGGTGATTTGCGCCGATGTGGTTAACGTAAAACGGGCCGCAAGATTGCCCGCGCCCTGCGCCCGCGACCGACCGGATGTGTCGACCTGGAAATCCGATGGACCGACGCCGATAAAGCGCTGGAGTTCCTCTGTCTGCGAAAAGGTAGCCGTCTTCGACACATCAAACCCGATGATGCCTTCTAAAGTAGCGCCCGATGTGCCAGCAAAATCCACCTCTCCATCAAACTCGGTGGCTGGCTGCGTACGCGAGGCCGCCGGAAACGCCGCAATGATGACCGGTCCATCCGGCCAGCGCAGTTCTGTATCCGCGCTCATCTCCACCGTCATGTCCGTGGGCAAACTGTCCAGGCTTTCATAGCGCGCCGTACCCAACAAATCCCCCTGGATTACCGCATCCACGCGCAGCAAAATGCCCTGCGCCGGATCAAACTTGTCAACCTGGATGATCGAACTCCAGTCGGTCAATTGGGGCGGCACGGCATTGGTAGTCACAATTTCTTTGGCCGACACGCCTTGGATGCTTATAAGCACCCAAAATAGCGCGCTCATACTCCCCAATGCTAACCGCTTGCTGCTCCTCAGTTGGTGTTTCATGATCTCTTCCTTGCTCCTTGTATTGCGCGATGCAGCATATAACTTGGCAATGGGAGTTTACGATTTACGGATTTAGTGCCTCTAGAGCCATTGCGTAAATCGTAAATCCCAAATCGTAAATATGGCTTTATTGCAGGGCGATTGGGATAAAGAGCCGCATGAGGTTCATCGGCTCGTTGCCTTGCTCAATAGCCGTGGGAACAATGTTGCAATAGTGGCTAGGGTCGGATGCCTGTTGATCACCTGCCTGCACCGCGCCAATGTTTTCATAAGCCGGCTGCCGGCGTCCTTCAATCTCTGGCAGACAGAAGCCGGGCACAATGGTGACGCTTTCATGCTCCACTTGCAGATCGAGCGCTGTACCGGTCGCCACGAAGAGCCAACTCTCACCGGGCGAGAGGATGCTGTCTCCGCCAGTGTCGCTGGTTTCATCCAATAGTGGCGCAACCGCAGCGTCACTATCGGTGACGTGGACCTCGTCAACAGTAAATGCCACATCACCCGTATTGGTTACAATATAGGTCCAGGTGACAACGCCATCCGGCTTGATAAACGGCAACGGCTCATTGGCGCTATTGGCATCTAGGCCGTTGGTTAGCTTGAGGATAGCAATGCCCGGATTGTTTTCAGTCGAGGGGTTGCAATAGTGGCTGGGGTCACTGTCGCTCAGATCGTTGATCTGCACCGCGCCAATGTTTTCATAGGCCAGTCGAGTATTGCCGCTGTTGCTGGGATCGCACCCATTCACCGTCGCAACGCCCACCAGCGTAGAGACCAGATTTAGCGCTACACCGGTTGCCTGATATCTCCAGCTTTCCCCAGGCGATAAGAGGCCATCGCCATTGTCGCTGCTGGCAAGCCACTGCGGTGTAATATCCGCCTGGCTATCGGTCACGCGAATCTCGCTGCGGTTAAAGGTGGTTGTCCCCGTATTGGTCACCACATAGGTCCAGGTGACTAATGCACCTGGCCGGATCTGCGGCACATCATCGCCATTAGCGTCGTCGGCATCGGCGCCGTTGGTCAACTTTTCGATCACAATGCCTGGCAGCAGCGGGTTGCAATAGTGGCTGGGGTCTTCATCGCGCAGATCGCCCACCTGCACCACGCCTACATTCTCATATGCGCCAGCGGTTGACCCGCCAGCCGCCGCACAGCCATCGACCACGGTGACGGCCGCCGATGGCGCCTGCAAATTCTCGGCAAAACCAAAGGCGCGATAGATCCAGCTCTCGCCTGGCGACAGAAGCGTGTCGCCATTATCGCTGCTCGTCACCAGCACCGGCGTAATGCCCGACTGGCTATCGGTGACCGTGATCTGATTTTGGGCAAAGGTCACGTTGCCCGTGTTGGTGACCACATAGCTCCATGTGACCGGATCGCCGGGCTGGACCAACGGCACATTGGGATCATTGGCGCTGTCGGCATCTACGCCATTGGTCAGCTTTTCGATCACGATGCCGGGTACGCGTTCCTCTGTGGGTACTCTATATCGATAACGCACAACAAGCACGGCGCCCGAAGAATTGGAGAGCAGCGTGGCGGCAAAGTTGCCTGGCCCCTGCGCATCCGTCACTCCTTTGGCCATGACCGGAATATCCACATTGCCGTCGCCAATATAGGGCGCCAGATCCGGTAAAGCTGCATAGACAAAAGAGACCGCCTCGGAACCTTCCAGCGTAAATGTATCGCCCGATGTGCCGCCGTAATCTTCGACGCCGTCATAGCCGGGAATTAAGGCGGAAAAAGTTTTTGAGGGCAACAAGCTTATATTGGCGCCATTGGGCAGATCGATGCTCATTGTCACCGCGTGGGTCAACGTGACGGGAACAGCATTGGGATTCAGATTTTCGTATTCGGCGTTGCCGCGGACCAAGCCGTTTAGAGAGACAGTAACCTCAAGGAGATCGCCCAGTTCGGGGTTGAATCGAGGCACGGAAAGAGATTCTGTCCAGGTGGTGGGATGCAGGGGAATTTCATCCTGATGGGTGATTTCCTCGGCGCGAAGACTTTGCGGGGCGAATAACGCCAGAAAAAGAACTGCAAAAATAGAGGTCACAATGCTGCGCGGTGATGGCAGACGCATGACGGCACCTTCCTAATCAAGAATAATCAGTAGATCTTAACGGCAGGAGATGGAGCCGGATTCACCAATCGAGACCGACGCCTATATCGCCAACACCGTTGCAGTGTACTGACAGTGTTTTATGAGGGCAGGAACAAAGATTCCAAGCGACAGGACTGGACCAACCTGATGAATGGGGTCATCGGCAGTTGATTTGTAAGGTCAAGCACTGGGAATGCCCGCTAAGATTAGAATTTGGGTGCTGGAAAAAGAAAGTGTGCGAAGTGCTTACAAAATATAACGGAATTTATAAGATCAAATTAACAAATACATTATATGATAACAATTTTCATTAATTCATTACAGTTAGCTTGCAAAATGACGATGTTTTCTTAATGCCTTTCTGCCATTTGAGCCGTTTATCATACAGAAAATAACGTGATTTACCTTAAGATTACTTCATACATTATATTGAACAGTGTATCGTACTTTCCTCCCCATGTCCTCAGCAATTTTGCCGAAAGTTTTGGTAAGCTTCCATCCATAATCATAGTTGACTTAGGCTTTCGCTGAATGGTATCTTATGCATAATGCGGCGCGTACGCATATCGATTTCCCAATCGTCCACATGACCACATTGTAAAGTTGCGCCATGCCCAATAATTTGCGCAAGCTGCTTGCGCTGGATGCCTTAATTGACCTGCTGCTGCCGATTGTGGCGGTACTATTGGCGCTATTAGTCGGGGCATTTGTCTTGCTGCTCTTGGGCGTCAATCCGCTCACAGCATACAGCGCATTGATTCAGGGCGCGTTGGGCAACGTCAGCGGCATTACGCAAACGCTGACCAAAGCCACGCCGCTGCTGCTGGTGGGGCTGGGCATCTGCATTGCCTTTCGCGGCGGCGTCATCAACATTGGCGGTGAAGGGCAGATCATAGTGGGGGCGCTGGCGGCCACGGCGCTTTCGCTGGCGCTGCGTAACCTCAATGGCTGGCTGCTGCTGCCGCTCACGCTTTTGGCCGGAGCGGCGGCGGGCGCCGTTTGGGGCGGCATTGCCGGTCTGCTCAAGGCCCGTTTGCAGGTCAATGAAATTCTGACCACGGTCATGCTCAACGTGATCGCGCTCCAGCTCATGAATCTGTTGCTGCGCGGCCCGCTGTTGGACCCCGCCCAGATTGCCGCCGGCACCAACATCCCCCAAAGCGAATCACTGCCCGAGCAGATCTGGCTCACGCGGCTGGTGCCGCGCACCCTTTTTCACACCGGCGCTATTTTGGCCGTGGTCTTGGCTATTCTTGTCTATATATTATTGTGGCGCACTACCGTGGGCTATCGCGTGCGCGCCGTGGGCCAAAATGCGGCGGCGGCGCGCTATGCCGGCATCCCCGTCCGCTTTTACATGGCCTTCTCGTTGATTCTTAGCGGGGCCTTTGCGGGGCTGGCGGGCGCCGTTGAAGTGGTGGGCGTGCATCACCGCATGATCGAGGGCATGTCTGGCGGCTATGGTTTTAGCGGCATTGTGGCGGCGCTCTTTGGCAAGCTGCACCCGCTGGGCGCCATTCCGGCCGCGTTTCTCTTTGGCGCGCTGCTGGTGGGCGCCGACAAAATGCAGCGCAGCGTGCAAGTACCCAGCGCTCTCGTCATTGTGATGCAGGGTTTGGTGGTGCTCTTTGTGGTGGCTAGCGAGATTTATGTGCGTCGGCGCGCGCGCCGGCGTGTTGGGGAAAATGAAGACAGGGGGACAGAATGATCCTGCCCCCCATTACGCTTACTTGGCGGAATCAGCGGCCTGGCGGCTGGCCATGCGCAAGAAGCTGAGGCCCACGCTGAACTGACGGTCGGTGGTATTGCGCAGTTCATCTACGCTCATCTCTGCCAAGGCAATAGAATCCAGAGTACGCACGCTGGCTTCCTGGCGCACCATCACGTTGGGCTTGATGCCCTGCCCCTTAATCAGGTTCATATCTGGCGTGAGCCAGTTGGTGACGCCCAAGCGTACCACGGAGCCATCGCTCAAATTATAAGGGCGCAAGACCGTGCCGGTTCCCAGCGTCACTTCACCAATCAGGCGAGCGCGGCTGTTTTCTTGCAGCGAACCGGCCAAAATTTCCGATGCACTGGCCGAGCCTTCATTGATGAGCACCACCACTGGCACTTCCCTGGCCATGCCCGGCCCGCGTGAAGTAAAGGTGGAAACTTCACCTTGAGCATCGCGCTCATGTAAAATCACATCACCCTCGGGCAATAGCTGGCTGCCAATGAGCAACGCCTGCTGCAAATAGCCGCCCGGATTATTGCGCAGATCGAGCAGGATGCCCTCAACCGGCGGCTCTCCGCCACTCGTGTCCGTCATTTCCAACAATGCTTGTAAAAATTCGCGATTGGTGTCGGCGGCAAATTGGGTGATTTGCAAATAGGCCAAATTGCTGCCAGGGATGCGCGCCCAGAGGACGCTGTTGATGTCAATGCGCTGGCGAACCACTTCGATTTCCACCGGGTTATCGCTTTCAAGGTGCAGAATGGTGAGCAGAACGCTGGTGCCAGCCGGACCGCGGATTTTGGAAATCACTTCCCATTCGGGCTGTCCGGTAATCTCTTCCCCATTTACTGCCAGCACAACATCCCCTGCCAGCACGCCCGCTTCTTCAGCGGGGGAGCCATGAATGGGCGCAATAATGGTAAAAACGCCCTCTTCCAGCGAAACATAGGCGCCAATGCCCTCAAAAGAGCCTTCCATGCTGCTGGCTTGCTGCTCGGCCTCTTGGGGGGTAAAGAAGACCGTGTGATTATCGTCGCCCAGTGTCTGCAACATGCCGCGAATGGCGCCATACGTCATCTGTTGATAATCGATCTTATCGCGGTCGACAAAGTTGGCCAGCACAAGATCCCATACTTCCCAGAAGAGCGCAAATTCGCCCGGTTCGCTCTGGGCCAGCGCGGGGCGCGCCATATAGCCGGTTACATTGCCGGCGGCAAAGGCGCCCAAAACGAGCGAAATGACTAACAAATTTATTAAAATTCTCTTAAAAAAACTGTTCACTTTTTTGGCCTTCCCTTATAGAATCAAACTGCAAAAGTCGCCGCGACACCTGCCCAATCACACCTATCATGCAATGATTTTAGTCCTGAATTTCTGCGTATAGTAATGTTTTTACGCCAGTGCAGACTTACGGACCTTAACAGCAACATGTCACAATACGTCCATTATATTTCTGCTATAGTAACTGCAACATAAGCAGATTTACTGAAATTTGTGGTACAATACCTTACGTTTCGGAACCCGTTTCCACCACATTGCACCCAAGGATATATCTGTCTTAGTAAAGAATAAACGCATTTATTAAACGTACAGTTGCAGAGAAATAAAAAAACGGATACTCTTCAAGGCAACCATTTCGCGCAATTTCGTTTAAAAATCTCTTTTGGAAAAGGAAATTGACTATGGCGATTTCAACTGCACCCACACTCGATACGATGGAGGAGAGAATGACTGAGGAACAAGTTTACCTCAACCCTAATGAGCCCAAGCGCATTTTGGTTGTTGACGATGCTGCGGATACGCGCCTCATGCTCAACCTGCGCTTACAGCGCGAAGGTTACACAGTTTTCACGGCCAGCAGCGGCGCCGAAGCATTGGAAGTTGTTCAACACGAAGGGTTGCCTAATCTGGTTGTTCTGGATATTATGATGCCCGGCATGGATGGTTTTGCTGTTGCCAACGAATTACGCCGCATGGGCGATATTCCCATCATTTTCCTATCGGCGTTGTCGGATACAGATACAAAAGTCGAAGGGCTCAATCGGTTTGCCGAAGATTATATCACAAAACCCTTCGCCTTTTCAGAATTGCTGGCCCGCATTCGCCGCGTTCTGTTGCGCGTGGCCTCCGATCAGCTTGTGGACCCTGAAATGGTGATTGACGATATGCTGCGCATCAAGTTTGCCCAACAGTATGCCGTTGTCAACGAAGAACAGCTCACATTGACGCCTACCGAAAACCGCCTATTGCACATCCTATACAATAATCGTGGGCGCGTGCTTTCACCGGGCTTCTTGTTGGCCAAGGCGTGGGACCCCGTACGCAAGGGCACGGTTGAATCGCTGTGGGTGCATATTCGGCGTCTGCGCAGCAAGATTGAACCGGACCCCGAAAATCCTCGCTATGTTGTAACCGTGCGCGGCCAGGGATATTGCCTGCCCCAACGCAACAGCCTGGATATGGTGGATTGATGATAGATTTCACAACATGACCGGCAGTTTGGCAATGCCGGTCACGTTGTTTATGCGCCAGCTCATTGACAACCCCGTAATACACGCACTTGCCCCTCGTCGAAATTCCCGTGTGTTGACCATGAAAATGTTTTCGTGATAAACTGTCTATGTTTGAGACGGAAGCATGAAAACTATTATGCCTTGAGCGCTGGATTAGCTTAAACCATAAATCCCAAAGCAGCGCATACAGGGCGCAGGAGCAAGTGTGTATTGGCAATGATAGTTTCGGATCCCCATTCTATTGACCAGGACGAGGTTGTCACGGTAAATGCAAATGGCAAGAGTGAAATACCAGACATCGTTATCGGTCGGCTACCCATCTATCTACGCACCTTAGAATTGTTAAATCGAGAGGGCCGGGAAGTCACATCCAGCCAGGAACTGGGTGAGCGTCTGGGTATTAGCTCTGCCCAGATCCGCAAAGATTTGAGCCACTTTGGTGAATTTGGCAAGCAAGGCACTGGCTACAACGTGCCGTATCTGTGCGAACAACTGGCCAAGATTCTCAAGGTAGATCACGTCTGGCCCATTGTTTTGGTCGGCGCTGGCTATTTAGGTCATGCGTTAGCCAATTATTCAGGGTTTGAAAATCGCGGGTTCACCATTGCGGCTGTTTTTGACAGCGATCCTCAAAAGCTGGGTACCAAAGTTGGCAGCGCCCATGTACAGCCAATGGAAGCCATGCCGGAGACCATTCGAGAATTGGGATGTCAGATCGCCACCATTGCCGTACCTGTTCACGCGGCGCAACATGTGGCCGACCGGCTGATTGAAGCGGGTATCAAGAGCATTCTCTGTTATGCACCGATTACGCTGCACACTCCCAAGCACATTCGCGTGGAATACATCGATCCGGTCATCCACTTTCAACATATGACATTTTATCTCAACCGAGTTGAGTAAACCGGGGCTGTTCATAATATGGGAAACTTTGCGAATTACCCCAACGGTTTTTTGCGCGCCAATCCTTGGCCACGTGGATAGAGGCCAGGCGTATGTTTCACTTTTTTTAGCAGCAAAATAAAGCGCTTCTGTTCTAGAAAAGGCACTTCCACCGGTGCAAAACGCACGGTCTCACCCCCCAATATATCAATAGCCTTGCGGGCAGCCATGAACTCTTCGGCTGCTCCTCCCCCTTTGTAAATGACAACCAGCCCACCCAAACGGGCTAGCGGAAGCAGGTATTCAACCAGCGTATTTAACGGCGCCACCGCACGTCCGGTGACGATGTCATATTGCTCTCGGTATGCGCTTTGACGACCTAATTCTTCGGCGCGGCCTTGCACAATTGTCACGTTGTTCAGCGCTAATACATCCACCAGATGTTGTAAAAAGCGGATCTTTTTGGTGGTGCCATCCAGTAAAGACAGGCGCAGAGCGGGCGCGGCAATTTTTAGTGGCGCACCGGGAAAACCGGCGCCTGAACCTACATCGATCAAATTAAGTGGGGTGGAAAGCGGCAAAGCGAGATTCAACTCTTCGGCAATTAAAGACAAAGCCGCCAAAGAATCGAGAAAATGTTTGGTCTGTACTTCCGTATATTCAGTAATGGATGTCAAGTTAAATTTCTGATTCCATTCCACCAATGCGTGAAAGTAGGATTCAAACTGGGCAATCTGATCGTCAGAGAGTTCGATGCCCCATTGTTGGCTTCCAGCGCGTAGCAAGTCCATAGTTTTGTCTGTATTTTGTAGTTGCAAATGAGTTTTGTGTTGACACATAGCTTGTTCCCAAATATAATGCAATTCTGAATATTTATCAAATAGATGATAAAAATTATTAACTACGTAGCCGTTCCCTGGACCTGTCGAAGAGAACAATGGCCTTCAGCAGGCTCAGCTCTCAACGGACCGTATATTTACAAAAATTATTAACCAGCGCGATTGCGAAAAGAGACATGCGTACGTTTTGCGGCATTGTGACAGATGGCATGTTGGACTATCTGGCCACCATTTACAAAATCAGTACAAATAGCCATCCGCCCACTGGTTCGAACAAGGTGACAACGACTGCCCTTGCGGAGAAAATGCATGTTTCAGTGGCTGCGGCCAGCAGTATGTTGAAGCGGTTGGAAGAATCGAGCTTTGTCGAGCGGTCTGGCGCGGACGGCATCCGCTTGACCGAACAGGGGCGATTGGCCGCTTTGCAATTAATCCGCCGCCACCGGCTGTTAGAAGTTTTCTTATTGGATGTCATGCAGTTCACCTGGGATCAGGTTGATGTGGAAGCCCATCGTCTGGAGCACGCCATCAGCGCCGCCTTTGAAGACCGCATGGATAAGCTGTGCGGTTTCCCCACGCACTGCCCGCACGGCGACCCGATTCCCACTAAGGATGGCCGAATTCCGGTGGAGCATCTGATCTCGCTGGTCGATCTAGCGCCTGGGCAACAGGGGATTTTGCACAGAATTGGCATTACGGACGCGCGCGTTTTGCGCTACTTGAGCAATCTCAAACTGACGCCTGGCCGCACAGTCAAGCTAATGGAAATTGCCCCTTTCAACGGCCCCGTGACGCTGGAACTCACAATGGGTGAGCGCGCAGCATCGACTGGCAAAGCGGCGCACGCATCGCAGATTCTAGGCAATGACCTGGCCGAACAGCTCTTTGTAATACCTTTAGAAGACCATGATGAAAACGAAAAAATATAGCGCCGCCGGGGGTGTCGTCATCCATCAGAACCAGGTGCTTCTGTTGGACCGCCCCTCGCGCAACGAAGTGCGGCTGCCCAAGGGTCACATTGATCCCGGCGAAACGGCGGAAATAACCGCCCGGCGCGAGACCACAGAAGAAGCTGGTTATTCCGACCTGGAAATTGTGGCGGATCTAGGCAGCCAGATCGTCGAGTTCGACTATAAAGGTAGACACTATGTGCGGACCGAATACTATTTTTTAATGCGTTTAGCCAGCGAGGCCCAGGAGCCGCGTAACGCCAAAGACGCAGCCGATTTTATTGTATTGTGGACGCCCATAGCGGAAGCGGTCGCCAAATTGACCTTTCCCGCCGAGCAGCAGACGGTCCAAAAAGCGATTGACAAGTTTACAGAATCAGTAGATCGCAACGGGACGCGATAGGGCTGGATTCACCAATCGAGACCGACGCCTGTATCGCCAACACCGTTGCGGTGTACTGAGACTTGAATCGGCCATAAGCAAACCCAATACAAAATGCGGCGGAGGTTAACCTCCGCCGCATTTTGTATTGGGTGCGAACCGCCGCTCTGACATACAGAGTTTGAGTTCAATTTATAGCATAGCGTTATTTGATACGATATGTAATTCTGCCTCGAGTCAAATCATAAGGGCTCATTTCCACCTTTACTTTATCCCCTAAATAGACCCGAATATAAAATTTACGCATCTTGCCCGATAAATACGCCAAGACCGAATGTCCGTTTTCCAGTTCGACACGAAACATCGTGTTGGGCAACGCTTCCGTTACGGTGCCGACATACTCTACTGTTTCCTCAGCCATACAACTCCCATATAGGTGCTAAGTGCGCCAATTTTACGATATTCTGTTTCCATTCCGCCTCAGCTTGCCAGATGCTGAAACGAATTTTTCCTGGGCTCTATCCAATTGATATGGCCGTATACACAGTCAACTTAATAGTCGCTCAACATCCGACGGGCTTTGCGAATCGCCTTTTGCTTTTTAATGCGGCGGATTTCACTTTTTGATGTGAACCACCGCTTTTGGCGCACTGTGGGCAAAATTCTCGATTCAGCCACCGCTTTACGGAACCGTTTCAGCAAACTATCTTGTGACTCTCCAGACTGTAGTTCGACGCTCATATTGTTCACCTCCCTTCAAACCGTGCATGATATTAAAAATAATTATACTGTAAGAACAACGCAGGGGGCAAACTTCCATGCGCCAACACGCTGACTCTTTGTTTTATTCGTCGTTACTATCCTCAACATCTGTTTGATCTTGAGACAGTAACACCTGGCGATGGCTCAACCCGACCCGCTGCCGTCGGGGATCCACACGCAGTACCTTGACCTCAATTTCATCCCCCGGTTGGACGCTCTTAAGCGGCTCGGCCACCGTAATGTCGGCCAGTTCGCTAATGTGAATCAGCCCTTCAACCCCCGGTTCCAATTGGGCAAAGGCGCCAAAATCCACCACGCGCGTCACCGTGGCTTTGACCACATCGCCCGAATGATAGCGCTCTTCAATGCCTTCCCACGGATTGGGCAAAACACGTTTACGGCTTAGCGCGATCTGTTGCTTTTCGGGATCCAAGCGGATGACGCGCACTTGCACCTTCTGCCCCTTGCGCAAAACATCTTGCGGATGTCCCACGGGCGCCCAATCGATCTCGCTGACGTGCAGCAGTCCATCCGCGCCTCCGATATCCACAAAGGCGCCAAATGGCCGCATTCCGCGCACTTCGCCTTCCAACACATCTCCCACGCTCAGGGTTCGGAACAGATCTTCCTTTTGTTGCGCGCGATATTCACGTTCCGCCAGCATTTGCGACATAACGAGTCGGCGACGACGGCGCTCCACCTCGATGACCTTGAGTCGCATCTCATCACCGGTACGGCTTTCCAATTCAGACCGGCGCGCGTCTTCAGTCATGTTGCGCGGCATATCAATCACGTGCGATGCGGGCACAAATCCGCGCAAGTGGTTGAATTCGACCGTGAGACCACCCTTGTTGTACCCAATGACAGAATGCGTCGTAATCTCGCCCGAATCCAGCAGTTCCTGCGCCATAATCCAATCTTGCTCTTGCAGCGCATCGGCAATCGATAACACAAAAGAGCCATCATCGTCGGATGTACGGCTCACGACGACTGTAACGCTCTGCCCCACTTGTAGATTTTGCACAAAATCGGGATCCAACCGGCTCAGATCGGCCTGCGGCACGACACCATCGCGCTTGACGCCAATATTGACCAGCAATTCGTGCGGTCGCACTTCTACAACGGTGCCTTCGCGCAAATCACCGCGCTGTGGCAGATCAAAATCGAGCCCTTCATCAAGATATTGCTCAAAAAGCGCGAAATCTGCCGAAGAATCTCTTTCACTCCCCGCCTCTGTGCTTACACCATCATCGCTTTGAACATCGGAAGCCATTTCAACTTTGTCTGAATCGTACTGTTCTGAACTAGCCATCTTGCAAATTGCTCCAGTGGGTGAAGGATTTTCCTACGTTTTAACACTTGCTTTCTAGATATTTCTGTCCTACCGATTGTTATCAATGAACAATAACCATGCCATCTCCCGCATAAGCGCTCATCGATAACAAATCTCAATAGGTTGCTACTCTTTCAAATTTTGTATAATTGTTACAAAATGGTGAAAATGTGGGAAAAAGTGTAAACCTAATTCTGAACTGCTCCATTATATCAGTCTAGATACCCCGCGTCAAGGAGCAAAAAAACATGGCCCTTGGGGGGGCTATGTTGCGCGCTGCTTGCTGTTCACCCTGAACTCTCGCCTATACTTAGCTCTGGCATAGATGAGAATACCTCTTGTGACAAGAAAGGCGCGCAACTTTTTCCGCCGGACCGCAGTATATGCGCGCCGTGAATTTTGGCGTTTTAACTATTATTTGATACTATCCAGCCGTTTAGATTGTTCAACACCGAACCCAATTACCGTCGACGCAATGCGTTGTAACATGCACATGGAACAAGAAAATCCCAATCACCTGTTCGATTGCTGGACACGCAAGCACCACACGTTTTGCAAGCTCATCCTCGTCTGCACCGGCTGGCTCGCGCTGACAAGCCTTGCGCCCGTGGGCCATGCACCCATCGGTTCAACCGTGGTGGACAGTGGGTACAGGCGCGGCCTACTCTTGCCCGTCTATGCCCAATCGGCGGACGAGATGAACCCGGCCGCCCAAAACGTAGCTGCATCCATCAACCAAACCCGCACCGCAATGGGTTTGCAGCCGTTGGTGCTTCAGCCTGTGCTAATTCAAGCGGCACAGACCCATGCTTTCGACATGGTCAATAACCACAACTACAGCCATTACGGCTCAGACGGCAGCAGCGTCAACGACCGCGTGCATCGTCTGGGCTATGCAACGGAGCAGTGGGCCAGCGAAAATTGGGTGGCGGTTGCCGACCCCGCCCGCGCTATTCAGTGGTGGATGAATAGCCCCGTCCATCGCGACAACATTTTAAACCCCAATTGGCATGGGCTTGGGGTTGGCTCCGCTGTTGACGGCAACGGGCAGCACATCTTTGTGGCCGTCTTTGGCACAGACAGCAATGCCGCCCCGGTTGTCCAGGCAGCCGCTCAGCCAGCATCACCTCCTGCCGAACTCCCGACACCGCAGTTTTACGCCAATCAACCGGGCTCCCATACTGTCCAACCAGGCGATACGCTGCTCTCCATCGCCATTCAACACGGCACAACCTGGGAAACGCTGGCGCAGATGAACGGGCTTGACGAAGCGTCCTTGCTGCAAATCGGCCAGCAGATCCGCCTCCCGGCTGCATCCAAAAGCAGCCCAGCCTTCGCCGATGCCTCGCCGGAAACCTTCACCGCCGCCTATATTGTGCAGACGGGCGATACGCTCTTTAGCATTGGCGGCAAGCTGGGTATAAGCTGGGAGACATTAGCCGCGGCCAACGGTCTGCATGAGGGAAGCGTCCTCCAAATTGGTCAAACACTAAGGGCGCCGCAAAGCAACGCCGCCCCGCCCCAAAACGAAGCCACCATTACCAATCTGCCCCCAGTGCATACCGTGGCCGATGGCGAAACCATCATCACTATCGCCATGCACTACGGCCTGACCGATTGGAAAGCGCTTCTCGCCCTCAACGGCCTAGCCGAAAACACCCTACTCCAACCCGGCCAACAGATTCGCCTTCGCTAGCAGATTTCACGCACTGAAGATACGATCAACAGATTGCACAGATTCTGCAGATTAAAGATTATGCGTCGGTAAGGCCTTTCAATTCCGCAAAAACAGTTCACTGGGATAATGTCTGGACTCTTGCATTCGCTGTTCGGTTCCAGAAAGCAGCCCTTCCCCACAAGCAATGGCTACCGCCACGTGATCTGGTGGGTCATCGGCCCATCAATATGCGTCCACATTGGGAAAATAGACGCCGGCAATTCATGCATGAGAAGCAGCAGATGTGCCTTGTCGACACCTTCCCTGGGTTTATGCATTTTTATGCTCTTTTCTGCATATTTGGAATTGCTGGAGTAATTATCGATTGATTGACAAATGCGTATGCCTATGTTACGCTCGCGCGACCAAACATTAAAGGTACTATTTACAGACCGACATACCCAGAAAGAGGAACCAATATGAGCGACGTGATCCAAACTCCCGACATTCCGCGCCCGCCCAAATCTTTGGTCGAGGGGCTGGCCGAAATTGGCAGCGCCACCGCCGCCGGTGAATTGTACCGGCTGGGCATCCGCGACCCGCACATTCGCGGGCCAATTCCGCGCACGCCGGGCGCTTCGGTGGTGGGGCCGGCGCTGACGCTGCAATTTATGCCCAAGCGCGAGGACCAATACAACGTGGATGAATATGCCGACCCCGAAAAGCAGCTGCATCGCCACGTGCTCTATCACACGCAGCCGGGCGATGTGGTGGTGGTGGATGCGCGCGGCGACTTGGGCAGCGGCGTCTTTGGCGAGATGATGCTCACCTATTTTAAGGGCGCCGGCGGCGTCGGCGTGGTGATCGACGGCTGCATTCGCGACTTCCCCAAGGCCAAGGATTTGGGGTTGGGTCTCTGGCTCAAAGGCGCGACGCCCAATTTCCACACGCAGACCAATCTTTTCCCTTTTGCCGTCAACGTCCCCATTGCGTGCAACAACGTGCTAGTCATGCCCGGCGACCTGATTGTGGCCGATGATGATGGCGCGGTGGTGGTGCCTATTGCGCTGGCGCCCGAATTATTGAAAAAGGCCAGCGAACATGTGGAATGGGAAGAGTTTGCCCAACTGCGCCTCTCCCAAGGCGGCCATCTGCGCAAATATTACCCGCTCTCGGCGGAGGCGCGGGTTGAATATGAGGAATGGAAAAAGGTGCAGGGGAAGTAGCGGGTGGCGAGTAGCGGGTGGCGGGTGGCGAAGCGTACTACAGAATTCATTCTGTGTTTGGTATGGGAACCGGTTTTAACCGGTTAGACGCCAGCACCATAACGGGCCTTAGTACGTTTACTGTGGCAGGCTGGGAATTTATTTCTTGCCATCCCACAATCGCTCAGAGAATCGTGATCGATAATAGATTGGGCTTCATATAATGACTAATTTGATTTTTTATGTGAATGGTGAATATGTGCCGGACGATCAGGCTGTGCTGCCGGTGGGCGATCTGGGCTTGATTCGCGGCTACGGCGTGTTTGACGTGTTGCGCACGTATGGGCGCACGCCCTTTCAACTGCGCGAACATGTGGAGCGATTGCAGCGCTCGGCCCGCTCCATCTTAATCACGCCGCCGTGGAGCACCGAGCAGCTCGAGGCAATTGTGCAGGAGACGCTGGCGCGCAATTATGCCGCCAACCCGCAGCTTGGCGATCTGTCGATCCGGCTGGTGTTGACCGGCGGGCCGTCCCGCAATGGTTTTACGCCGGAGAATCGCCCCAGCCTCATGGTGACGCTGATCCCAGTGGGGCCGCGTGACGAGGAACTGTATGCCCAAGGCGGGCGTCTTGTCACTGTGCAGATGGATCGCTTTAAGCCCACCGTGAAGAGCCTGAACTATCTTGGCGCCATCATGGCCATGCAGGAAGCCACCGCCAAAGGCGCCATCGAAGCGCTCTATCGCACCGAAGATGACTTGGTCACCGAGGGGACGCGCACCAGCTTTCTGGTGGTCAAGGGCGAGCGCATTATTACGGCGCCCGATCTTGTGCTGGAGGGTATTACGCGCCAAGTGGTGATGGAGATTGCTTCCGACCGTTGGGAGGTGGCGCGCGAGCCGATTCGCTACAGCGACCTGCCGCACATCGATGAAGCCATGCTGGTGGGCACGGGCAAGGAAGTGCTGCCCATTGTGCAGATCGACGACATTCAGATTGGCGATGGTCGCCCCGGCCCGGTGACGCGTGAGCTGATGAAGTTGCTGGAGGCGTATATTGCGTCGGTGACGTAAGTTTTCCATCATTGACGCTGGCGGGTGGATCGGGTACACTGTGCTGAGTGATTCGCGGCCGTAAAAGAGTGAGGATCGAGAAATGACAAATGTAAACAGAATCTGCCCCGGTTGTGGCAACCAGTCGCCGCTGGATGCGCACCATTGTCCCCACTGTGGATACGACAATGAATCTGGCCTGCCCGTACCGCAGCGCAATCTGCCGGCCGCGATTGGCAAAGCGGCCTTGCCTGTTTTGGCCGGCGTGGCGGGATTGGCCGTGCGCGCGGCCTGGAAATTGGTGCAAAATCGGCTGACGCAAGACGCGGTCTATCGGGCGGCAACCAGCGTGGCCCCGCGCAACACACAGGCGCCCATTCAGCCAGCCGCGCCCGAGAAACCCATTGCCGTCTCGGCATCCCGTCCAAAACGCACGATCCACATCCGCTCATCTTGGGCCGTGGGAGATGCCAACGGGACGTGGCGGCAGGGCAGTTCCGAACACACGATTGAATTTGATGACTAAATCCATCCCAGCTAACATATGAATCGACGCCAACTGGCCTTCATCGTGACCCTGAACGCCGTGGTGAGCCTGGCGATTGCTATTCTGGTCAACTGGGTGGCCGAGTTGCGGCGACCGGATCCGGAAGAGCTGGCGGCGTTTTTGACGCCCGTGCCGCAGGCGATCATAGCAGCCACGCCCGCGGTTAACATCCCGTCAGCCGCCCAAACCGAACCTACGCCCGTCCAATCCGCCCCCCAGCTAGAGGCCACGCCCACCAGTTCCGGCCCGGTTTTGACGGGCAATGAAGCCGTATATACGGTGCAGGCGGGAGATAGTCTTTCCAGCATTGCGGGTCGTTTTAATGTCACCGTCAACGAATTGATGGCGGCCAATCGGTTGGACAATCCCGATTTTGTATTTGTGGGTCAGCAGCTTGTGGTGCCGGGCAGCAGCGTTAATTCCCAGCCCGCCCAGAATAATGCCGGCAGCGCACCACCCACAGCCACCCCGGCGCAACAGGGTGTGGTTATCGCCGAATTGGCCGGCGCGGGCAATTCGGCGACGGAATCGCTCCTCCTGGTCAATGAAAGCAACAACGCTGTCGATATGCGCGGCTGGACGTTGGGTCGCGAAGGTGGAGCTGTTTATACATTTGGCGGCGTAAATCTCTTTCCGGGCAGCAGCGTTCGTCTCCACACTGGTGTGGGTGAATCAAACAGCGTGGAGCTTTACTGGGGGCGGGAGGAAGCGGCCTGGCCGTCCGGCTCGGTTGTGCGGCTGGTCAATGTGCGGGGAGAGTTAGTGAACAGTTACTCTGTTCCGTAGAGATTTTTTGTTATAATGGGATTTAAAACAAAATGACGCAGCGTAAGAGCGCAAGCTCTAGTTCAAAAAACGAAGGCCGCTCGGGCCAAAACAATCGCAAACGTCCATTGCGCCGCAGACGCAGAGGGCGCGATGAAGGTGCGGACGATACACAAGCCGCCAATCGCGGCGAGCGGTCGTCGCGTCAATCCAGAGGCAATGTGGATAAGCCGTCGAACGACCGGCGCCGGCGCACCTCGCAGGCGCGGCGTCGGCGACGGGTGCGCCGGCGGTCGCGCAGCGAGCCAGCCGCGCCGTCGATTATGGAGGACATTGAACAGGAATACACGGCGCCGGCCTCGGTCTTTGTGTATACCCACGTGGTGCGCCCCAGTTCCGGCGGCGGCTACGAATTCCGTTCCGAAAGCTTTCCCAAGTCCTCGCGCCGCATTGAGGATTATCAGATCGACTATTCACACATTATGGGCACTATCCTGGAAGTGGACCCCGAAAATCTACCCAAATTCGAGTGGTATTGGGGACCAGACGAAGAGGAGCCAGACAACGCAAGCAGTGAAAATAGCCAAACTGAAAGTTAATCCCGCAGAGGTTCTCGGAAATAAGATTGAGTAGGCGGATGAACAGGGATAAACGCTGATTTTCTCTGAAAAACCCGTGTTCATCTGCGTCAATCAGCGTACAAATTTTAAAGGTCCTGATTCCTGATATTGTTTATTTCATTATTTAGCGGAGCAATAAACGTGGCGCCTGTCGTAACGATTGAAAATCTCAAAGATTATGTGGATCAAGAAGTCACCCTGCAGGGCTGGCTCTATAACAAAACTGGCAAAGGCAAGCTGCAATTTCTGCAAATGCGTGATGGCACCGGCATCTGTCAGGTGGTTGTCTTTCGCGGCAACGTGAGCGACGAAGATTTCGAAGCCGGCAAACAGCTCACCCAAGAGAGCTGTCTGCGCGTCACCGGCCGCGTAAAGGCCGAAGAGCGCGCCCCCGGCATCCCCGGCGGCTTTGAGTTGGACGCCACCGGCCTTTCCATTGTGCAAATTGCCGAGACCTATCCCATTTCGCCCAAGGATCACGGCGTTGAATTTCTGATGGAAAATCGCCATCTCTGGCTGCGTTCCAGCCGGCAGTGGGCCATTATGCGCGTGCGCGCCACCGTGGTCAGCGCCATCCGCGACTGGCTGGATGAGCACGGCTTTCTCAACGTGGATACGCCCATCATCACCCCATCAGCAGCCGAAGGAACGAGTACGCTCTTTGAAATTGACTATCACGGCGAACCGGCCTATCTGGCGCAGACGGGCCAACTTTATAATGAGGCCAATATCTTGGCTTTTGGCAAAGTTTACTGTTTTGGCCCCACTTTCCGCGCCGAAAAGAGCAAAACGCGGCGCCATCTGCAAGAGTTCTGGATGGTGGAGCCCGAAATTGCCTTTTGCAATCTGGAAGAGCTGATGGAGGTGGAGGAGCAATTTGTCACCTATATTATCCAGCGCTGTTTGACCGACCGCGCCGCCGAGCTGCAGGTGCTGGAACGTAATCTCAGCCAGTTGCAAAACATTGCGCCGCCCTTCCCGCGCATTCATTATGATGATGCCGTGGCCATGATCAACAAAGCCGCCGCCGCCGGCGAGCTAGTGCCCGGCTACGACGATCCGGTGCCCGCCATCGAGTGGGGCGACGATTTCGGCAGTCCGCATGAAACGTATGTGGCGGCCCAGTTCGACAAGCCGGTCTTTGTGCATCACTATCCCACGCAGGTCAAAGCGTTTTACATGGAGCCCGATCCGGATCGCCCCGAAGTGTGCCGCAGCGTCGATCTGCTGGCCCCCGAGGGCTACGGCGAAATCATCGGCGGCAGCGAGCGCATGAGCGACCCGCAGAAGCTGCTCGAATCGATCCACCGGCACGAGCTGCCCGAAGAAGCCTATGGCTGGTACATGGACCTGCGCAAATATGGCTCGGTGGTCCACAGCGGCTTTGGCCTGGGCGTGGAACGCACGGTGGCCTGGGTGTGCGGCTTGGGCCACGTGCGCGAGACCATTGCGTTTCCACGCATGTTGGGCACGATGCGACCGTAGAATTTTCTATGATCTATATAGTATTGGGCGTTTTGGCTTTGTGCCTCAGTCTCATTCTGACGCCGCTCGCTAGCAAACTTGGCCTCCAAATGGGACTGGCGGATCAGCCGGGCGGGCGGCGTAAACATCAAGGAATCATTCCGCGGACCGGTGGTTTGGCGCTCTTTAGCGCCTTTTTTATTGTCATTTTGCTGACGCTGCTGCCGCTCATCCTGCCGCAGACGGCTAGCTGGTTCCCGCCGCGCAACGACCCCAATGAGCTGCGCCGCCTGTTGGCATTGTTAGCCGGCGCCCTTTTTTGCACCATTGCCGGCTTTCTGGATGACCGCTACCAATGGTCCAGCCGCCCCCAATTTGCCGTGCAAATCGTAGCCGGGCTGATTTCTATTGCTGGACTAATATTTCTGAAACACATCAACAATCCATTTGGCGAAAGCTATTTAGGCGGCGCCGATGGGCTGCCCTGGTGGATTGTGGGGCCGCTGACCATTGGTTGGTTTATGGTGATGATGAACACCGTCAATTGGCTGGATGGGCTCAGCGGATTGGTGGCGGGCATCACCGCCATTTTCTGCGTGATTTTGGCTGTACACATGCTCTTTCGCGCCGAGGAACCGCAGCTCAGCGTGGCCATTTTGCCCGTTGTGTTGCTGGGGGCGGTGCTGGGCTTTTTGCCCTTTAACTTTGCGCCGGCCCGCATCTTTATGGGCAGCAGCGGCAGCTATTTCCTGGGCTTTGCGCTGGCCAGCCTGGGCATCATCGGCGGCGCCCGCGTGGCCGCCGTCATGCTCATCTTGGGCCTGCCGCTGGTCGATTTTGCCTGGCTCATCTTTCTGCGCTGGCGTCGCCACGGCGCACCGGGCCAGGGCGGCCGCGATCACCTACACTTCCGCCTGCTGGACCGCGGCCTGCGTGAACGCACCATCGTCATCGGCTACTGGATTTTCTGCGCCCTCTTCGGCGCGCTCACATTGCTCATCGACGACCGGCTCTATAAACTGCTGGCGCTGCTTGTCTTAGGTCTGCTTGCGCTATTCGTGCTAGCTTGGGCCGCGCGGGAGGATAACACCGCAAAATGAACCACAGATTACACAGATTATGTGTAGTGAAGCTGACGCAAACGTTTATGCTGTCTTGTCGTATAGCTCATACTCCTGTAATAGTACGGCTGCCGGTATCCCCAATTCAGCATCCAGACGACGGATCATCTCCTTAGACAGCCCCCTGCGTTTTTCCATCACTTCCCACACGCGTTGACGGCTTCCCATAATCGGTATTAAGTCTTTACGCATCAGCCCGCGTTGCTCTAATACAAACTCAATCATGCCAATGGGGTCATCTGGCATTTCAATCGCGTAATGCTCATTCTCATATGCTTCCACCATGGCAAGCAATATCTCAAAGCGCGCGCCTTCCGGCGTGCCGCGCTTTACCTTCCCCATAAGTTGCTCTATCTCAGCCAGAGCATATCGATAGTCAGCCTCGTTCTGGACGGGCCTCACCGTAACAAACTCAGAGAGAACTAATGTCGATTCTGTCATATTCTTTATGGGTTCCTACAAACTTAATATAAACTGCGCTGAACTCATAGTCGATATCTACGACCAAACGGTAATTATTCCCACCGATATTGAAAATAACCTTGCTGCCAACAAAGTCAGCACTGCTGGCGTACTCCCTGACATCGGCAGGAGTGCGCCAGTCAGCATTCTCGACATAACTATGCCAACGTCGCAATGCATTCTCTGCGCGTGGATTTTGCGCCCAATATTCCCTTAGTGTACTTTTGCTAAAGATGCGCATGTGTCACCATAATGGGTGCATTCTATCATCACTCTGCTGTCTATTCAAACCTCGTGCGGCTCGGGTAAGAAAAACTTGAAATTTACTTACCTATTCGGTCAGCAATATAGTATACTCTCATTATTATTAGCGAGGCCTACCGTTGCATATTCATCCAGAATCACTTTTTATGACCAAAATTTTAGCCATTGAAACCAGTTGTGATGAGACCGCCGCCGCCGTGGTGGAGGATGGCCGCACGCTTTTGAGCAATGTGGTGGCCACCCAGATCGAGCTGCACCGGCGCTATGGCGGCGTTTTCCCCGAAGGGGCCAGCCGCCAGCACGTGTTGACCATTGAGCCCGTGGTGCGACAGGCATTGGCCGCAGCGCAGATCGACGATCTGCGCACGCTGGATGCTGTGGCCGTGACCCACGGACCTGGGCTGGCCGGCAGTCTGCTGGTCGGCGTCAACACAGCCAAGGGTATTAGCTTTGCCAGCGGGCTGCCGTTGATCCCGATCAATCATCTGGAAGGTCACGTTTACAGCAATTGGATCGACGCCGACGGACTTTCCACAGCCGCGGGCCAGACGCGGCCCCATGAGCAATTCCCTGTGCTGGTGCTGCTGGTTTCGGGCGGTCACACCGAGCTGATCCTGATGACCGGCCACTGTCAATATGCACGGCTGGGCGGCACGCTGGATGACGCGGCGGGCGAGGCATTCGACAAAGTCGCTCGCCTGCTAGAGTTGGGTTTCCCCGGTGGCCCGGCCATTCAAAAGGCGGCGGAGCAGGGCGATGCCAGCCGGTTTGATCTGCCGCGCCCGCTGCTGCACAACGCCGATCACCGCTTCAACTTTAGCTTTTCCGGGCTCAAAACCGCCGTACTCAATCTGGTGCGCCAGTTAGAAGCGGACGGCGCCGAGCCAAGCGATCCGCAACTGGCGGCGCACATCGCCGCTTCATTTCAAGCCGCCGTGGCCGAGGTGCTCATTGCCAAAACGGCGGATGCGGCGGCGCAATTTGATGTGGCGCAGGTCTGTATTTGCGGCGGCGTCAGCGCCAACCGCCCTTTGCGCCAGCTGGCCCAACAGCGCTTTGCCCAGATGCAGCTCCCCCTCTACATTCCACCCCTCGCCCTCTGCACCGACAACGCCGCCATGATCGGCGCCGCCGCCTATTATCGGCTACAGCACGATCCCCAAGCCCTGCACGATCTCTCTGTCGATGTATTTGCCAATCTGCCGCTGACCGGATAGCCGGTTGCCGTCGTGAAGAGCAAGATTCTGAATGCAGAATACTCATAGAGAACTCAAATAAAAGTGGCATTATACCGGTATCGCTTTTCAGTCAGCAGTTTCAAGTTATCGCTATACCTCGGAAGTCTTTCGGCCAACTGTCCATCAGATCGTGTAGCGCATCTCGACCTCGACGAGTCGTTTGGCTTCTTGGCGTTTGATAATCTGGACGTGAGCCAAGCTGGGTGAAATACGGAAGCGAATTTTGGGCATTTAGCCTTGGGTTTCTTGTCGAGCAGGCTGATACGGAACGCCGAAATACTCGGGAAACAGAGAGGCATAGCTGTGCGCGCCATCGGTGAAGAGGGTCAAGTCATGCGGGTTAGCCAGTCGCGCCACCGTGTCTGCATAGAGGCGGCGTATCAGCTCTTCATCCCGACGGCCTTGTTGGTGGGCGAGAATCAGCTTGCCTGCCGGGTCCATCATTTCTGCTTCCCATGAATCATAAAAATGGACCCTGCGCGCCCCCAATCGCTTGCGTCAGGTAAACCTGTGATATAATCTCCACACACAATAAATTCGCGACTGTACCACCATATTCTTGACCGGTACACGTAATACGCAACAGGTATTGACATGCGCACAAACTGGTGGGAGGCCCTCCTGGGCATCCTCTTTCTAATTCTCTGTTTAATCGGCGGGTTGGCGCTGAGCGAAAAAACCACTCCCAAGCCCGCCATCGGCGTGCTGCGCTTTGCGGGCGTCATCGACTTCGAAACTGCCGACTATCTGATCAGCGTACTGGACGCGGCCCGCAAAGATGCAAGCGTGGCCGGTGTGGTCATGGAAATCCTCAGCCCCGGCGGCTATTCGACCAGCAGCGAAAGCATCTACTATTCCATGCTGCGGCTGCGCGACGAAAAGCCGCTGGTGGTCTATGTGGATGGGCTGGCCGCTTCCGGCGGCTATTACATGGCTGTGGCCGGCAACCGCATTTACGCCCCACCCAGCGCCAACTTGGGCAATGTGGGCGCCCGCAGCGTCCAGCCCGATGACCCCGTTCTCTTTCCCGACGAACTGAGCACCGGCCCCTATAAGCTCAGCGGCGGCAGCCGTTTCGACAGCATTCGCCAGCTCGAGCTGGTGCGCGATTCGTTCCTGGGCAACGTGGTGCAGCAGCGCCAGAACGCCGCCGTCAACCCGCTCAACATTCCGCCGGCGGAAGTGGGCGAAGCGCGCCTCTATCTGGGCAGCGAAGCGGTGGCCGTGGGGCTGGCCGACCTGGCCGGCGGGCGCAGCGACGCCATTCTGGGGGCGGCTGAGTTGGCGGGCATCACCGATTACGACGTGGTCGATCTGGCCGAATATGAGGGTCTTGCGCCGCCGCAGCCGGTTGGCTTTAGTTTTGATGAGCAAGCTGCGGCGCTGGCCCAAAAGGCGCCGCCCGAAACCGTTTTTCTGCTCGACAGCCGCATTCCGCTGGCCCATAGTTTGGCGGCATCACAAGTGGAGGCGCACCTGCTTTCATTGCGCGCCGCCGATATGAACCCGGTGAGCAGCGCCATGCAAATTCAAGCCGCGCCGCCCGCCTTTCTTAAAAGCCTTTTGCCAGCGGGAGATGCGCTGCGATGAATGAAAACCTAACCCGCCGCGTACTCTTTTTGCTCAGCGGCCTGCTGCTGGTAATTGCGCCCATTTTGGTGCGCACCTACTTTTTCCAGAATGAAGCCCCCGTCGAATTAAGCTATACGCCGCCCGATGTGGCTGCATTCGACGGGGCGGCCACCCCCGAACCCACCTGGACAGCGGAGACGCTGCCCCAGCCCGTGGCCATCTCCGATGATGTGCTGCGCCGCGGCCCCATTGTGGTGGACCTGGCCCACTTTAATCGCGTGGACCGCGCCAAATTCCAGCCGCTGGCCGATGACCTGGCCCGCCGCGGCATGGGCGTGCGCTTCTGGCTGCCCAATGGCATTGACCCGCTGCAAATTCAAAACTTTCTCGATTTCCCCGACCAGTCCAACCAGCTTGCGGCCCAGCTCAATGACGCCAGCGGCATCATCATTGCCGGCCCCTTCTTTCTCTGGTCGCCGCAAGAGATCGAGCTGCTGACCCGCTTTGTGGCCGATGGCGGCCGCCTGCTGCTGATCAGCGACCCCAGCATTGTGGGCGACGTGGCGCGCGACATCAACCACGTGGCGGAGCCGTTTGGCGTGGTTTTTAATGACGATTACATTTACGACACCCAGCGCAACGACGGTAATCACACATACGTCTTCCAACAAGCGGCTCAAGACGGCGTATTTCAAGATGAGGTCAAAGAAGGGGAGGATGAGCCGGCAGACGCGGCTATTGCGCTCTACGGCGCCCGCAGCATCAGCGGCGCGTTGACGCCCCAACTCACCAGCATCGACAGCGCGCTCAGCAGCACACGCAGCGGCCTGCATGAATTTGTCACCGTAGCGCTGGCGGGGCTCGAATCCAACGCCACCAATGGCCGCGTGCTGGCCATGAGCGATCTCGACGTGCTGAGCGAGCCCTTTGTGGACCGACACAACAACCGCGCGCTGGTGCACTTTGTGGCCGATTTTCTGGCCGGCGGCGCCCGCGAAGAGACGCTGGTCGATTTCCCCAACTATCTAGGCAAGGAAGTGGCGTTGGTCTATGGCAGCGCCAGCGCCGCCGACGCCGCCGCCCTGCTGCAAAGCGCCCGCCTCCAGCAGCGGCTGGTGGATAGCGGCCGCGCGCTGGCGTTGGCCCAAACCGCACCGCTCACCGACACCGGCCCCATCAGCGCCACCATTTGGGGTCTGCCCACTAGCGCCGCCACCGCCCGCGCCACCGGTACGCCCGCCACGGCCACGCCGGTCCCGCTGCCCACAGACATAGACTTGATTTATTTGGGTGATTTCAAAACCGCCGCCGAGAAAACCGATTTTCTGACCCAGGCCGGTTTTATCCTTGTGGAAGTGGAGCGTACCCCCACGCCTGCACCCACCGAGACGCCCACCGCCACGGCCAGCCCGACCGGTACGGCCACATTGACGCCCACCGCTAGCGATACGTCGACGGCCACATCCACAATGGCCGCTACGGCTACGCCATTGCCAACCGAACCAGCGCCAGAAAGTGACGCCGCGGCTGCCGTGGAGGCCGCCGATGAGACTTTAGAGACGGCTCCGGAAATTGCCGCCACGGAAACGGTGACCGGCACAGAAACGGTGACCGGTACAACAGCGCCCACGCCAACCGCCACGGCTACGGCCCCAGAACCGACCAATACACCGGCGCCCACCGTACCCACATTTACGCCAACACCGACTTCAACGTCGACGCCGACCGCCACGGTGACCGCCACACCGACCAGTTCGGCCACGGCCACCGCCACTGAAACGCCGACGCCCACGGCTACGCCCACGCCGGAGCGCACCTTCTATTTGGAAAACAAGGCTGGTCTGCGGCTGTTGGCCGATGAAACCGTGCTCATTTTGCAAACCACGACCAAAGATGATCGACACTTGGTGGTCGTGCTTTCGGCCGACACGGCCAGCATCAACGCCGGCGTGACGCGCCTGCTGGAACATGACTTTGCCGCCTGCGTGCAGGCAGAAGGGCTGGCCATCTGCCCCTATCAGCGCGTGCGCGCCACTCCCACCCGTGAAGCAACCAAAACGCCGGAGGGCAAAGCCACCACCTCTACGCCCTCGGCCGAGGCCACTGGTAAAGCCACCAGCGAATCTACGCCGACGCCCACCGCTTCCGCCACCGCCGAGGCGAACGGCGCCACCAAGCAAATTCTGGTGATCGACGACAATGACGACACGGCAGAGGGTGAAGAGAGCGAAGCTGACTTTTATCTGCGCGCCTTGGGCGGTCTGGGCTATGAACCAGATTTATGGAGCCTCAACGACAAGGGATTGCCCAAAGCCAGCGATCTGAACGCGTATCGCTGGGTGATCTGGAGCAGCGGCGGTTACACATCGGGTGGCCCCACGGTGGACGATCTGGACCCCATCTTTGGCTTTATCAACGAAGGCGGCCAGTTGACCATCAGCAGCCGCACGCCCTTCTTCGGCGAAGGCCGCGGCGACCCCGAACCCATTGCCGACGTGCTTGTGACATCCGATCCGGGGCCGTTGGGCGCCGGTTTGCCCACCGACGTGATGACGCTGGAGAGCGGTCTGCCGCCGGTGCGCCCGCTGGAGATCGACCCCGAGGAAAACAATAACGTAGCGGTGGTCCTGCGCCGCGGCCCCAACAGTCAACCAGACGACGCCATTTTGCTCTTTGCGCTGGTGGACGATGAAACAGCGGAGGCCACCGGCGCCCGCCTGATCGTATTGGGCATGGATATCACCTGGCTGCCCAATGAGACCGGTGAGAAATTGGTGCAGAATATGGCCCAGTGGGTGTTGGCGGAGTGATGACATGGTGACCGGGTGACAGGGTGGCCGGATGATAGGGTGACCGCCAATTGTCAGGGCTAGCAGGTTGTTGGAGAGAAGAATTTTGTACGCTGATTTGGCGGATTTACGCGGATTTTTTTGGTCACGTTGACGGGTAACTATTCAGGCCACTCGAGGGCTGAGCTTGTCGAGGCCCGCGCCCCCTTCGACACGCTCAGGGGACGGCTGAATCGTTACGTTGACGCTATAATCAGCGAAAATCAGCGTTTATACGCGTACAAAATTTGTATCTGTTCAGGCTCTCGGGGGCTGAGCTTGTCGAAGCCCGGTGTTGCCTTCGACAAGCTCAGGCAACGGCTGCATAGTTACCAAAATTTGTTGTTATCATTCTCTCCCACAAGCTGCTGGGGTATCTATTCGTCAATTGCTATTACGGTAAACAAAATGGTATGAGTTTCCTGAAAAATTTATTTGGCGCAAAAAAATTAGACGGCGCGGCGCTGGCCAATTCGGTGGAAAAGGGTGATTATGCCCAGATTGCGCTGCTGTCTGAATTTCAGAATGAACGCCCCCTGCATGATGACGCCCTGCAACTGCGTTGGGGCCGCGTGCTGCCGCGGTCCTATGCGGAAACGCTGGCGATCATGCAGAAACAGGGCTGGTTGAGCGCGTCCGGCGCCAGTTATCAAACGACGGCAACAGCTTTGCCCTTTGTGACCCAATATGCGCAGCGGCTGGCGCGCGAAAAGGCCGCCGTCATGCCCAAAGTGCGGGCGGCGCTGGAAGCCAAAGAGACCAGCGAAGCGCTGGACATTCGCCGCCAATATGAGGCGCAGCAGCCGCTGGGCCAGGCCGATTGGACCGGCCCGGAGCCACAGATGAGCCACAGCGCGCTGACCCGCCGCATCCTCTTTTTGCAGCATTGGCTGCTGGACGGGTTGAGCGCCGAGAGCCGCGAGTGGCTCAAGCTGTACGCCGCCGAGCAACACATGTGGGGCGCCTATTGGCAATTGCCGCCAGGGGAGATACCGCTGGCTGTGCAGGCCGAATTGGCTTCGCCGCACATGCCCATTGCCGAAGCGGCCTATTGGCGGGCGCACGGGTTGGCGCTTTACGTAGACAATCAGGAAACGTGGCAGCGCTGCAAAGGGGGCGACCACGTGCGGCGGCTGGAGATTGCCGGCCCCAATGACGAGCACACTTGCGACGTTTGTGGCGCCGTGGTGGGGCAGCAATTTCTGGTGGCGCGGGCGCCGGAACTGCCCCACCGCGACTGCACCTCCATCCGCGGCTGCCGCTGCCGCTATGAGCCGGTGCTGGAGATGTACGACGATCTTGAAACGTAAATCATTGGAACACATTGCCGATGCGTCGCAACATGAACTTTCGTTTGTTGGCAGATATTTTTTATAAACCGCAGATTGCGCAGATTTGGATTCGGCTTGTAGGTCACTCTTCCAGAGTGACAGCCCGCGCAGAGAGTTGTCACTCTGCAAGAGTGACCTACAATTCGCATACTCGTCCAGCCAAGCATATCTCAATCCGTTTTTCCGCTGCCTGTTTCTCGCGCTGAGCCTGTTCTGTCTCATCTTGTTTGCTGCGCCGGATGCCACTTTTTCCGCCCCTGCGCCGCAGGATGATTTGACCGGCGTTGTGCGCATTTTCGAAATCCAGGGCGAGGGGATGGCCACCTCTTTTGCCAAACAGCGCCTCAACACCATGGGGCTGGTCACGGCGGTGACAGCCACCGGCTTTTATTTGCAAGACCCCACGGGCGACGGCAACCCGCAAACCAGCGACGGCATATTCGTATACACGCGCACGCGGCCCGCTGTGCGCATCGGCGACTGTTTGCTGCTGCAGGATGTATATGTGCAAGAGTTTTACGACAAGACCGAACTCTCTGAACTTTCGAAGCGATCAATGCAGCCGGGCAGATTCTGCGCCAATCGTCGGGTGCAACCGGAGCCGGTGCCGCTGGCGCAACTGGCGCTGGATCCGGCGCTGATCTATGAACGCGTCGAAGGCATGGTGGTGGCGCTGCCGCCCTTTACGGGCATTGTGGAGGGGCCGACCAAGCGCTTTGCGGGTGATGAAGCCGAAATTAGCCTGATCGATGAAAGGCTTTTTCCCTACATTGACGGGCAGCGCATTTTTCAGTCGCAGGCGGAAAATGTGACGGCGCTCATGTTCCTGAGCAGCAGCCTGGGCGCGCAGTTTCCCAATGTGCGCTGGGGCGACCGCATGCGGGTGGAGCCGGCGCAGGGCGCGCAGATTCTGGCCATTGTGGACTACAATTTTGGCAAGTATCAGCTTCTGCCGCTGGAGACGCAGCGCTTTATTTATGCCGGCAGCGTAGTGGACGCCGATCAGCTCACCGATCCGCCTGCCGCGCCCGCCGCCGCCGATGAATTCACCGTCTGCACATTTAACGGATTGGGGCTGGGCCGCGGTACGGCCCAGTATGTGGAGCGGGCCGAATACGAAGCCCAGCTTTACAAGCGCGCCCTGGCCATTGCCACACAGCTCAATGGCTGCACCATTATTGGCATGCAAGAGATTGGCACACCGGCTGTAGCGGACGAATTGGTCAATCTGTTACGCACGCGATTTCAACTGACCTATCGCGCGGTTTCAATCCCCGGCCCCATGACGGCCAATCTGGAATTCCCGCTGACCAACACCTTTTTGGTACGCAGCGACCGCGCGCAAATTGTCGATGCCGCACAGCGTCAGGCCTGTTCGACCACCGATTATGAAGTACCTGCCGAGTCGGGTGTTTGTCCCGCTGGCCAATTTGCGCTCTTTAACCGACCGCCACTGGTGCTCGATGTGATGGTTTATGGCGATTGGGGCGAGGCATATGCGCTGACCGTTATCACCAATCACTGGAAGAGCAAGGGCGGCGATGAAAGCGTCAATCTGGTGCGGCGCATGGCGCAGGCGCGCACACGTGGCCGGGCTGGTGCAGACGCGACTGACTGTTGATCCCAACGCCCATATCGTCGTGCTGGGCGATCTTAACGACTATTATGATAGCGAACCGGTGGCCATTTTGCAGCGCGAGACGCAGCCGGCGCTGGTCCACATCGTATGATTTTTTGCCGAAGCTGGATCGATACACGTACAATTTCAATGGGGCCAGCCAGGTGCTCGATCACATTTTGATCTCGCCGGCCATGTTGCCGCACGTGGCGCAGGTGGACCCTGTTCACATCAATGCCGACTATCCATATCCGCAGCAGACTGACGCCACTAGCGTCCATCACTCCAGCGACCATGATCCGGTCGTGCTGCGTATCCGTCCCGGCGGCGCAAGCTGGGTGAGCGGCGATGTGCGCTTTGCGGGGGTGGGCGTGCAGCTTTGGGATGGGGCAGGCGCCTTGGTTGCTGAATCAACCAGTGATGCCGCTGGCCAATACCATTTGTGGAATCTAGCGCCGGGCGCGTATACTGTACGCCTCATTGCCTGCCTATGTACATCTAATGGACAAAGCGCCGATTCATTACTTGAACAATCGGTAAATCTTAGCCCAGGCCCCAATACCGTGCCGACTCCGCCAATGCAGCACAGCGCCGTGCAGATTGGACAAGCGGCGGCCCTCATGACAGGCGTGCTGGGGCCATCACCCATGCAACCATAGAATTCAAGGTAATTCCTAAGCCGTTCCCTTCGACGTCCCAAGCGCAGCAGGCGCTCAGGGAACGGCTTAGGAGTTACAAATCAAGGACGACCCTATGAAGAATATTTATTTGAGCTGGCACGATACCGAAGAGCTGATCAGCAAATTGGTCTTTCAACTGCGCCCACCCTACGACGCCATTCTGGCGATTACGCGCGGCGGCATTATCCCCGGCGGCATGATCGCCGAAGCGCTGGAGATGAAAGAGGTGTTGACGGCGGCGGTGCTCATGCCCGAAGACCCCAGCCGCCGCACCAAATTGAGCTGGCCGCGCTTCTTGCAGTTTCCACCGGACACTGTATTGGAAGGGCGCAAAATCCTGATCGTAGACAACCTTTGGTATCGCGGACGTACGATTATTGCCGTCAAAGGACGCGTGGAAGCCGCCGGCGGCTATCCCGAGCTGGCCGTGCTGCACTGGAAAAAGAGCAGCAGCCTTTTTGAGGAAGACTCGCCCGATTACTATGCCGAAGAGACCGAGGATTTCGTCCACTATCCCTGGCAGCGCATCGACGATTCGGATTATCGATTGAAGGCGATACCGGAGATGCCGCTGTCGTGAAAAATATCGAGTATTGAGTATCGAGTATTGGCTTGACGGACATAGTAACTTGTTGTACAGGTCGACTCACCTTGGGTATACCTCATACTCAATACTCAATAAAATCTGTAACTATCAGCCATAGCCTGAGCTTGTCGAAGGCGAAGGCCGGCGATAGATGCGGCAAATCAAAAGAGTGAAATTATGGCGAAGAAAGTAACTAAAAAGAAAGTGCCGGCAGCATCCAAACGCATTCCCGAAATATTGGCGCGACTGCACGCAGCCTATCCCGATGTAAAGTGCGAGCTAAATCACCGCAATGCGCTGGAGCTGTTGGTGGCGACCATTTTATCCGCCCAATGCACCGACGCCCGCGTCAATATGGTAACGCCGGCGCTCTTTGAGAAATATCCCACGGCCGAGGCATTCGCCAATGCCGATATTACAGAGCTGGAAGAAATGGTGCGCTCGACCGGCTTTTACCGCAACAAGGCCAGCAACGTGCAGGAAGCGTGTCGCCGGATTGTCACCGAATATGGCGGCGAAGTACCGCAAACCATGGATGAGCTGCTCACGCTCAAGGGTGTGGCGCGCAAAACGGCCAATGTGGTGCTGGGCTCCTGGTTTGGCATCGCCGACGGCGTGGTGGTGGATACGCACGTCAAGCGGCTCTCCAACAAGTTGGGGTTGACCAAAGAGAGCGACCCACTCAAAATCGAAAAAGATTTGATGAAGCTGGCGCCGCAAGCGGAGTGGGTGGATCTGTCGCACCTGCTCATCTTTCATGGGCGGCGCGTTTGCAATGCGCGCAAACCCAACTGCGCCGAATGCACCATCAATCACCTCTGCCCAGCCAGCGAATTATAACCGCAACCCATAAATCTCCTGCAGCCCAAATAAAAAAGTAGCGCCCCTCCGTTCACTCCACAGTCCCCAACACCGACTTTGTTGAGAACCTGGGAACGCGCGGGGCGTTACCGCAAAGGCAAAATAGGGGGCAAGTTATGAAACTTGCCCTACTTTGGGCTCTGACTAGGAGATACACATCGATGCAAATTCCCCGTGCGGTGGCCGTCGCCCTATCTACCATTGTATTATTGATTATCGGTTTGAGCGTTTACGCTGTGCAGCAGGACAGGCAGATCACATTAGTCACCCCCGCGCCCACAGTGGCCCTTCCAACCGCAACACAGGAAACACCCACGCCGATTGGCTACGCCACCGCAGAAATTCTCGCAAACGCCACACAATTCATTGGCCGCCGCGCAGGTTACTCACTGCTCCTTCCGGCCGGCTGGGCGATAGTCGATCCCGCGGAATATAGCCGATATTTGGAGCGAATCAAGCGCACCGTCACGGTACCAGACCTGCAAGATAAATTTGATCTGCTGGCGTATGACGCGCAAAATGGGGAGAACTCGACCAGCATGGCTATCGCCGTGGTCGAGCGTAACGGCCTAGGACTCAACGGATATATGACGGCCATAATTGAGGTGCTGCGTCCTATAGGGGACATTGAGGCGCAAATCGACCACACGCTGCGCGCCGATGGACTGCCCGCCGGCATTATCAGCTACACGACGCCCGGTGAACAGGTGGGGCGCAACCAAGAGAGGATTTTCACCCAGCAGGTGGTCTTCATCGACAACAGTGGCGACAATTTTATCATTATTACCTTTGCGGGCGCGGCTGAACAGGTGGACCAAACGCAATGGCGCGCAATGCTCCAATCCATGACATTCGAATAGCCGCATACACCGGCCACCTCACCACTGCTCCACCATCTCCTCTTCTTCGCCCACCACTTTAAACCGGCGCGGCGCCGGCATTTCGGGCGCCGGGCCGGGCAGCATGGGCTGCGCATATTGGGGCTGGCCGCCGTATTGGCCGTACTGCCCATAGGGCTGCTGCCATTGCTGGCCAAATTGCGGCTGGGTCGGGGCATGCCCCGCCACAACGATCACCGGCGGCTGATAGGCGTGCGAATTGGCCGCCAGTTGATGCGGCTTTTTCTCATCGGATGCACCGCTGCGCGGATCGGAATCGCGCCGCTGCGAGGCCAACAGGATCAGCGCCGTCGGAATTCCCGCCATTATGCCGAACAGAATGCCCACCGCCATGCCCAACGCATCTGCACTGAGCTGCCCGCCGATCCGCCAGCCGGCTACGCCCACAAATATCAAAACCGCCGCACCCCAAAAAGATTTCACAGTTTTCTCCTCCTCAGCATAAAAACAACCGCAGATTACGCTGCACTGCCGCCCAAGATGCGTTGCCACAAATTGTCCATAAGACCCGGCCGGGCAATCTGCGGTTGGGTTTTAGCAACAATGGCCAATGCCGTGGTTGTAACGACTTCACGCGGTTGGGGGCGCTCGCGCGGCGCATACATTTTTGCCAGCACCGTTTTCAGATCGCTGGGTCCCATCCAAGCCGACTGAAAACGCACCAATTCACCCTTGGTGACCAGCAGAAAATCGCCCTTTCCCTCCAGTTTTTCGGCGCCGCTGTCGGCAGCGCCGGTGGCGTAGCGCGCCTCATCTTTGCTGGAAACGGAGCCCACCAACCGCACTGGGAAATTGGCGGCGGTGGCGCTGCCAATCAGGCTGGCCGTGGGCTTTTGCGTGCAGGCCACCAAGTGGATGCCTGCCTCACGGCCGCGTTGGGCCAGCCGCGCAATGGCCGCTTCCACCACTTTGCCGCCGGTCTGAATCAGGTCGGCCAGTTCATCAATGGCCACGACCAGGATGGGCCGGCTCACATTTTGGCGGTCGCGCCGTTCCATCTCCTGCACCAGCCAGCGCAGCCGGGCCACGGCCTCCTCGTTGCTCTGCTCCATGCCGCCCAATACGTGGGGCAGCCGGGTCAGGGCGCCAAAGCCGCGGCCTTTGGGGTCAATCAACACCAGTTGCAGCTCGGCCTGTCGGTTGTGCAAGGCCAGCGAAGTGAGCAGCGTGCGCGCTAATGCGGTTTTGCCCGAGCCGGTGGTTCCAGCGATCAGCACGTGGGTCACGTCCGGCGCGGTTAAGCGCAGCAGCAGCGGCGCGCCGCCGTGATCCACGCCCAGCACCGCCGTATGGGGTGGCACCTGGCGCAAGCTTTCGCACAGCGGGAGCAAACGCACCGGCTCGGGTTCGTCACGCGGCACTTCAACGCTAATGGTGCTGCCTTCACGATAGACGCGCGCTTCACGCGCACCAAGCGCCAACGCAAACTCTTCGGCCAAGCCGGCCACTTTGTTCACCTTGGTGCCAATCTGGGCCGCCATTTCAAATTTGATCAGGCGCGGGGTTACCGTGCCGCCGTGTACGCGCCCCTGCACTTTGTGACGCGCCAGCACTTCCTCAATGCGGTCCGCCTGCATTTCCAGCGTACGCCGGCCTTTTCTTTGTGGACTTTTGGGTTTTGTGGATGACTTTGTGGATGACATGGATCACCGCCTGATTTGAGCTAAAACCGGGTAAGATACAATTAGACTCGCATATACTGAAATTTCAGTACATGAAAATCTTGCGAAATTCGTTTGGCTCAGATCAGGCTACAGTCTATTCGGCTCGCAGTTGTCTAGAGGATATTGGCGCGAGCCTGATCAATTTAAATTGAGGTTCAGCATAGTGGTTGCCGCGATAACCTGAACGGATGGGGCGCGGCCTATGCGCCCGTGCTCACGTCATCGTGCGATTGTGCAATTAACAACGTATGTGGTGATGGGTCAAATCTTGATTAGAACCATGCAGTACTTTTGTTCTAATCGATGTCGCAAGTATAACAGAACAAAAGTTCTGTTGTCAAGTGCCAATTTGGGAAAACGCGCTTTGGGGGAGGACAAGACCGCAGATTGGGTGGATTACGCAGATGGTTTCGCTATGCATAACTCTACTGCATATACGATAGGTAGCCGCAAGAACACAGAACGTGCAAAGAAAAATTTGTGTTTTCTGTGTTCTTTGTGGCTATCTTTTTGGTTGAAGGGGCGCCACACGCCTGATGTAGCGCCACCCGCGGTCGGTCACTTTTCTTCGATCTGGAAGCGGTTGAGGATGAGAATAATCGCTGCGCCAACAATGGCGAGCAGCAGGGCGAAGGGAATCGATTCGTACGGGGCAATGTTAACCTGATAGAGCGGCTCTTCAATGCCGTGGCTGTTGATGCGGGTGGTGATGGTCTCTTTCCAAGGCCAGATTTTGGCCAGCGAGCCGATCATGAAGCCCATAAGCGAGGCAATAGTGGCGTTATAATAATGGTCAAAAAGCCAGCTCAGCACGCGTGAGAAAATGGTGATGCCCACGGCAATGCCAACCACGAAGATGGCCAAGGTGAAGATTTCACGATTGTTTACTGCGCTAAGCACCTGCGCATATTTACCGATAATCAGCAGAATGAACGAGCCGGAAATGCCGGGCAATATCATGGCGCAGATGGCCAGCGCACCAGCCAGGAAGAATGCAATCGGCGTGGCGGGCGTTTCCGCCGGCGACAGTGTGACGATCCAATAGGCGAGACCAGCGGCCACAATGAGGCCAATGATGGCGCCAATCGTCCACTTTGTAATCCGCTGGTATACAATCCAAATGGAGGCGCAGACCAGCCCGAAAAAGAAGGCCATGGTCAATATAAACTGGGTGGCCAGCATATTTTCCATCAGGCGCGATAGACCGAGGATGGCGCCCACAATGCCCAAACCAAGCGGGACCAGAAAAGACCAGGGAACGATGCGGATGGCTTCGGGAATTTTGCCGCGCAGCACCAGGGCGGGAACCTGCGAGGTGACAAGCTTGATGCTGTGGATGAGCTGGTTGTAGATACCTGCAATGAAGGCAATGGTGCCGCCAGAAACACCGGGAACAAGGTCGGCCGATCCCATCAGGAGGCCAGTGATAATTAAGCGTAAATACATTTTCATAAGACGAAGATTTTAGGGGAGCAGTCCGATTTTCGCAAATTGTAGCTGTCTCAATTTTGGATTGGAACTATCGCCAGAACATTGCTATACTATGTGCATGCAACTTTCTATTGGCAAAATCGTTAAATCAAACACGCATATTGACTATATCTGCCAGATTCACGGCCCAGGTGAAGCGCGGGAATTGCCGGCGCCAACCGACTATGCCTTTGGTTCGTTTGTGGCCCTTGAGCCCGAACATGATGGCGGCGCGGCGGGCGCTTTGATTGGCGTGATCTACAACACGATGCTGCTCAACCCCGATTTTGGCAACACGGGACCGCGCCTGAGCACCCGGCAGGAGTTGGAGATCTTCTCACCGGACTATTTGGCAGAGACAGCCACATTGGTGGGCATTCTGGCGCTGGGCTGGGCAGATACGGATGGTGGCTATCACCAGGGCGTGCCGGCGTTGGCGGCCACGGTCAATAGCCCGGTGCGGCAGCTCGGTGATGACGAAGTACACAAATTCCACGCCGACGCACATGGGCAGCCGATCATGCGCTACGCCTCCATGCTGCTCAGCCAGCGCGACCCCATTATTTCATCGCTGCTCATTACCATTTTAGACAGCCTGAATATGCTTTTCCCACACGGCCAAAAGCGCCTTGCCGTCATGCGCAACAACATTGCCTGGAAGAGCATCGTGCAGCCCGCCGGATGATTCGATGACTGGGGATCGGGGGTTGGGGATTGGGAGGTGCGCGGTGCCCAACCCTTAATCCCTAATCCTTACTCCCTACTCCTCAAAATAGAATTGAGAACCATATGTCCGTGGCTTCAACCGCCCAAACGCTCCCCACTACCGCTGCCGACCAAGCCTGGTATCGACGTAAAGATTTGCTCTTTCAAGTGTGGCGCCTGGCGCTGCCGGTCATTTTTACCAACTTGCTGCAAAGCCTGGTGGACGTGATCGACGTGTTTATGGTGGGCCGCCTCGGGCCGATTGCCATTGCCGCGGCGGGCATGAGCACGGCCATCCGCTTTCTGGTGTTGGTCATGCTGCTTTCCGTGGCCGGTGGCGCCATGACGCTGATTGCGCAGGCCAAGGGCGCCCGCGACCCGCAGCAGATGAGCTTTGTGACGCGCCAATCTATCTCATCCGGCTTCCTGATTTCGCTGGTGCTGACCGCGGGCGGCTACTTGCTGGCCCGCCCGCTGCTCATGTTGGCCAACAGCGGCGGCGATCCGCAGGCGGTGGAGTTGGGCACGGCCTATTTGCAGATTCTCTTTTTGGGCACACCGTTTATGGTGCTCAACATGGTCTTCAACCGGCTGATGCAAGGCGCCGGCGACACGCTGACACCGCTGTGGATGACGGGCGGCATCAATCTGCTCAACGTGATCTTCAACTATGTTTTTATGTTTGGCGTCGGCCCCATTCCGGCCTTTGGCATTGCGGGCGCGGCTATGGGAACGGTGACCGCGCGCGGCATCGGCGTGGTGCTGGTTTTCATCATTATCTATTCGGGCAAAAATGTGATCAAGCTGCTGCCCGGTACCTATTGGCCGGACTGGCAGATGTTCAAAGATATTTTCACCATTGGCGTGCCGTCAGGCATTCAAGGCGTCTTTCGCAACGGCTCGCGTCTGTTCGTGTTGGGCATTGTGACCTCGACCGAAGTGGGCACCTATGGCGCGGCGGCCATGGCCATCGGCTTTCAGGTGGAGGCGCTGGTCTTTATGCCGGGGCTGGCGCTCAACGTGGCCGCCACCAGCCTGGTAGGGCAGGCGCTGGGCCAATGGCAGACCGAAGAGGCGCGCGTGCGCGGCAATATGGCCATGGGGCTGGGCCTGCTCATTATGATTGTGCTGGCCATCCCGGTCATTTGGTTAGCGCCCTGGATTATCGAGCTTTTTGACCCCAGCGCCCACCCGGTGGTGATGCAAACCGGCGTCACCTATCTGCACATCAACACCGTCTTTTTGCCGCTGAGCGCCGTGGCCATGGTGGCCAATGGCGCCATGCGCGGCGCCGGCGACTCGTTCCCCGGCATGGTCAGCACGGCGTTTACGCGCGGCGTAATCGCAGTTTCGCTGGCCTGGCTGCTGGCCTTCCCGCTGGGCTGTGGCTCGCTGGGCGTCTGGATGGCGCTCGTCGTCGGCACTATACTGGATGCAGCATACATGGGCTGGCGCTGGCGCGGCGCGGCCTGGCTAACAGTGGCGCTGCACAAAACCGCCCTCTATCGCACCCACCTGCGCCATCTTTCCACTCACCTTCAACAACAATATCTGCGCGAAGTGCGCACACCCCTCATGGCCGTCCCCTCCACGCGCGAACTGGTCGACGAGCAAGGCGTGGTCTACGCGCTGCCGGAACGCCGCGTATCGGTGCGCTTTGCGGACCACAATTATCGCCTGGTTGAAACAACGAAGGGGTGAAGGGGAGCAGGGGAGAAAGGGGGATCGTTCCCCCCTGCTCCCTTTCTCCCCTGCCCCCTTTCCCCCTTTCACAAACATGAACCGCTGGCACATTATCTTCCTCCTCACTCTGATCCTCGGCGGCGGCTGGGTTTGGCTCAGCCGCGTGCCGGTGGGTGCGCAGCCGAGGGCGCGCGCGGCGCAACCGGCTGTAGGGTATCCCGCGCCGGCGTTTACGCTGGCCACGCTAGATGGCGCGGAGTTTGCGCTGGCGCCCTCTTTGACCATTGGTGAAGGCAAACCCATTGTGCTCAACTTTTGGGCCACCTGGTGTGGACCGTGCCGCAACGAGCTGCCCGCGCTGCAGGCCGCGTCTGAACATTATGCGGGTTACGTGGAGATTATTGGTGTGGATCAGATGGAAGACGCGGCCACGGTGCAGGCTTTTGTGGATGAACTGGGGCTAACCTTTACCATTCCGCTGGATGCCGATGGCGCCGTGGGCCAGCAGTACAACGTGCGCGGCCTGCCCACCACTTTTTTCATTGACCGGCGGGGGGTCATCCAGCAGATTTGGACCGGGGAGATGAATCGGATTACGCTGGTGGAGGGGATTGAGAAGATATTGCCTTAATAAAGCAAACTTCCTTTGCCAGCTTTGACAGCCTGCCCCGATCGTGACTACAATTAAGGTCATGGCTGACGAAAACCGCTTCACGATCGTCTATCATTCGCGTCTGAATCAGCATATCCGTGCAATTGAACGGCGGCATCATGCCCTTATTCGGAAGACAATTGAGCAACAGTTGAGTTATGAAGCTGACACTGAGACGCGAAATCGCAAACCTGTACGACAGCCCTTTCTCTTTGATGCAACTTGGGAGATCCGTTTTGGGCCAGAAAATCGGTTTCGCGTGTTTTATGAGGTTGATCACAACCATCACGCGGTCAACATATTAGCCATCGGTGAAAAGAAAGGTAATCGCTTGTTTATTGCTGGTGAGGAGGTGGCGCCATGAAGATTGCCAGTGTGGCAGATGTAAAAGCACATTTCAGTGCGTATATGAAAGAAAGCGAAAGCGGGCCGGTTGTTATCACGCGCAATGGGAAGCCAGCGGCTGTTCTCGTAAATATTTTTGATGAGGATGAATTGGATGGGCTAATCTTGGCCTATTCGCCAAAGTTTCGGGCAATACTGCAAGCTGCCCGAGCCGAAATTCAGCAGACGGGTGGCATTCCGCATGATGAATTCTGGAGCGCGATTGACGCTGAATATGATGATGAGGAGATTGATAACTAACCTATTCTGTCGCTGAAATATGCTTATCCCCCGCCACAAATGGCGTCTGAATCACAAAGTGAAAGTAGTCTGGCGTGCTGTCCGTAAACGTATGCACCTCGCCCGGCTCCACCACCAACACATCCCTGGCCCGCAGCCGCACCGTTTCGCCATCCACAATCGCCGTGCTTTCGCCCTGCGCCACCAGATAGATCTCGAACATTTGCGTATGGAAATGTTCGATGTTGATGCCTTCGTTGGCGTACCCGACCGCGGCGGGAACGGCTGAGTTCCAGGGGCCGGTGTACCAGCCTTTGGGATCATTGATATCCGCATGGGAAAGGATCACGTTAATTAAGTTCTTTCTGCGGAGGGTGCCACCCCTTTTCAACCCATATTTTTCGGGAGCGCACCGCAAATGGGTTGTTCATCTGTAAAGCGTATACTGTTGCACGACCCACAGGAGTAAGACCAGCAGCTTCCGTTCCATTGTTACGCCATTCAAAATGGTCGCTCCATCTTTGTTGATGCGGATGGAATATTGGAACTATTCTACCGGAATATGCATCCAAAGCTTCGGTTATGGTTCCTTTGAAGCGGTTGCAACGTGGGCATGCCAAACAGAGGTTGTCTGCTACAGTTTCGCCTCCAGCCGAAATGGGAACTATATGTTCAATTTCTAGAGGCATTCCCACTATGATTTCCTGAGTCTGGCAATATTCACACCGAAAATTAGCACGCTCCGCCACTTCATGTCATAAACTATCGGGAACGTACGCACCGCTCATTATAGTTGCAACACTTTGGGATTGCTCATATCGTACCCGCGGTCTTGTAAGAGTGACGCAGCTTGCGCTCGTCGTATCATTGTCCCATCATACTGATGAAGAAGCCTTTCTAAGAGTGCTTCTTCCTCGCGCTCCAGTGTACGCCCCTTTGCCTCTTGGTTGAGGATGGCAAGCTGCTCTTGTTCATCTTTGCTCATCGTGCTCCGAGCTAGAAGCCACAAAGCTTCGTCAGACAAACTCGACATTGCGGCCAATTCTGCTTCAACATTGTCCGGTAACTTTGGCGAAGATTGCCAATTCTGTACAACAAGCTCGCTCAACACATCCGCAATGGAACGCTGCTGTTTTTGCGCATCATTTTCGAGTTCTTGAACTAAATTTTCTGGCAAATCAAGCGTTACAGTTAGGGTCATTGCGAACCTCTATTATTGGAAAACATTGACCAGATATTACAATCTTACTACAGCAAGTATGCACAGACCAAAGA
>JAWKON010000046.1:0-68010 GCA_041391125.1 Caldilineaceae bacterium | reverse complement strand
GCGTGATATATCACAAGCTAGATTAGGCTGTTGAACGCGCCAGTAACGGCTCCCGTTTGGTGTGCGCGCCAGCAGACCATAGTCGATTAACCGGCGGCGTACATAGAATGTATCTTGGCACGTATGCCAGACCGCGATTCGCTCATTAACCTTCTTTTCATGATACGATTCACCAGGCTGAAATTTGGTAATGAGATATTCCAAAACAATATGTTCCTTCTTCTGCGTTGGCCAGGAGATGATTATGCCATGACGATCCAGGTAAGGGTGCAGAACTGGCGCCACCTTAGCGCGTGCGTCATTGAGAACCATACTGGCATTTTCTGCTGAAAGTAATTTCGCTAAAGTTTGGGATACATCATCAATGCGGGTTCGCTGGAGGTGGTAACATTTGTCGTTATTGGAGAGCCGTTTTTCAGTAATAAAACGTTTTTTGACCAATTGTCTCACATGCTTTGTAACGATGGCGCGACCGAGATCGAGCTGATTCGTGAGTTCTTGAATAGACAAATCATCATAGGCAGCCAACAACTCTAAAATACGCAGCCGAGTCTCATCCGCCAATATGCTGAGCGGCCCCAACACCTCACTGCGCTGGATAGGTTCGGTGCGTACGCGGTGATTAGACGTTTCTTCTGTGTCACTGGCGGCGGATTCTGGAACTTGGTGCGGAAGAGGTGCTTGAAACATAGCTTGTCATCCCTCCTTTAAACTATATTTTTGAATATTCGCATAAATACATAAACGCTCTATCAAAAAAATATTGCGATTCAACCGGCTCACAAAAGACACAGAGAAAATTTTTGTGTTCTCTGTGTTTTTGTGGCTATTGATGTCTTTGCAGGCGATTCATTTACCCCTCCCGCCAATACTGCGCGCCATCCGGCGTGCGCTTGAGTAAGCCAAAATCGACCAGCGCGCGGCGCAAATAGGCCGGGTCGTTATAGGTATGCCACTGGTTGAGCAGCGTGTTGACCTCGGCCTCGCTGTAGCGCTCGGACAGCGCAAATTTTGCGATCAGATACTCCAGCACCGCCTGATGACCTTTGCGCTTGGCCGGCCAATCAGTCACCAGACCGTCGCGATCCAGGAAGGGGCGCAGGGCGGCTGGCTGTTCAAGGCGGGCGTCGGACAGAACCAGTTGCGCGTTTTCGGCGGTGAGCAGTTGCGACAGCGCATAAGTGAATTGGCCTATGCGCGCGGGCTCGAGACGATAGAGCTTGTTGGCGTCGCCAGCCCGCTGCTCGCTGATAAAGCCGGCTTTGCGCAATTGGGTCAGGTGGCGCGAAACGGTGGATTGGCTCACATCCAGCAGCGCGATGATCTCCTGGGCCAGCATCTCTTCATGGGCGGCCAGCAGTTCCAGAATGCGCAGCCGCGTCTCGTCGGCCAGGGCGCTGGCGGGCCACACAATTTCACTGCGCTGAATCGGCTCATTGCGCATGGGCCATACCCACGGGTCGGCCCACATAAAGAGCCAGAGCGTGCTGGGGTGGTTAAAGCGCGTGGCGTGCAGTTGCACATAGGGCGATGGCACAAAGACGATCTGCTGCACGCCGCCAAGCTGGTCGCTGATGCTGTCGGGGATCTCGGCGCGCAAAAAGGCGCGCAAGAGACCGCTGGGCGATTCAGTGGACCAAGCGCGCTCGTTGAGCGTCAGGGCAAAGCGCATGTTGGACTGCTTCCGTTCCCACTCGGCGGCGAATTGGGTTTTCCACAGGGTGCGCAAATGGTTCACGATCATTTGCTGCATGGCGGGCGGATCGTTCGAAAGTTGGGCCGCTTCGGCGCGCAGCGACTCCTCCAGCGCGGCAGAGGCATCCAGCGCGATGCGGTCGCGCAGCGTAGCGGGATTTTGGGCGGCCAGTGCATCTACATAAGTTGCAAAACTGCTGTGCTCTTTTGTGGGTATAAGCGTCGCCCCCAATGCTTCAAAAACCAGCTGATTATGGCGAAGCTGTTCCGTGGTCAAGCGCGCGGCGGTGGCGGCCAGCCAAGGTTCCTCGCGATTCAGATTGGGCGCACTGAGCAGCGCCATGCCAACCAGCACATTATAGACCGGCTCAATGGCGACTGTGGCTTGGGCTGTCGTGGGCGCGATTTGATTGAATAGAGAAAAAGACATGAGATGACTCCGTAGCATATTTTAATTATGCAAATATTCACATAAATAGAATAACACGTGAAAATTCCCTTGTCAAGCGGCAATCGTTGCTATTCAACAAAACCTTGTCTGTACTGTGATTTTTTTGATTTTATGAATACTATGACTCCGTCTGCGGTGTTCGTTGTCATTATCTTCCGCGTCTTCGCCATACAAAATCATCGTTCATCATCTAATCATTCAAATCATAGTCCAGTTTTCCGTCTGATTTTCGCTATAGCTGACCGGCGGTTGACGGCACAGCTATGTTGCATGATTTATTGGATGGCTTTGGTGTTTGTCAATTTATGTTACAAAATGTAGAATGTGTTGCAATTCCTCATTTCCTCACCCTGGCGTATCTTCTCAATAAAGAGCGGCCAGTAGACCCGTTTGGTTTCGATACGGCCACAAACTGCCGTGGCCTACTCAACCGGCACTAGTCTCGCCCCTATATATTGAGCAGTTACATCCTGGCGTTGTAGATAAAGCTATATTGCGGTGCAACAAAAGCCGCTGTTTTTCTCCACGCCACAGACCCTTCCTCACCACAATATTTATTGATTTCCGGTACTTCGCTGTTCCCTGAGCTTGTCGAAGGGAGCGGCGGCCTTCGATAAGACTTCGGCGTGATCAGTCGAATGCTCAGGCCTCGAGGGGCTTAGTAGATACGATTTCCGCAGGATTGCCTTTATCGAACTCATGTTGGCGCCTATTGGCATGATCCTGATTCGTCGATTGGTGGTATGCCTTTTGCATCGCCGGAATGCGCATGGCTTCGATGAGAACTACTGCGGGTCAATACACAGGAGCCTCTGTCAATGCTGCAATTCCCTGAACTAAGTATTAAATCCCGCCTGCTTATGATTTTGCTGCCGGTTAGTCTGGTATCGATTTTGGTGGTGGGTCTGCTGAGCTGGCAAAGCAGCCGCAACGCGCTGGACAGAGCATCAAAAATCAGCTGACCAGCATTCGCAACGGCCAAGGCCAACCAGATCGAGTCCTATTTTGCCGCCATCTTCAGCCAGGTGCGCATGTTGGCCGAAGACCGCATGGTGGTGCAGGCCATGAATAACTTTTCCATTGGCTATCAGGAAGGGGTGGAAAAAGTCGTTGAGCGAGGAAGAGTATCAAGCCGTGCGATTTTTATGCCACGCAGTTTGTGCCGCGGCTGGCCGACAACCTGGCCAAAGCGCCTCGCATTCTCTACCATCCCCAGCGCGGGTGGCCAAACTATTTTCAATATCATTACACGGTCAGCAACCCCTATCCGGTGGGTCAAAAAGCTGAATATGTTTTTGCCGAAGCCGATTCAAGTTCGTACGCCCGTTTTCATCAGACCTATCATCCCTGTTCCGCAAAGTGGCGGAAGAGCTGGGCTATTATGACATTTTTCTGATCGATATCCGCTCGGGCAACATTATTTACAGCGTCTTTAAAGAGGTGGATTTTGCTACCAGTTTGGCCGATGGACCGTACAGCGAAAGCGGGCTGGGCATTCTCTTCAAGCGGTTGCAGGAGGCTCCCGAACGCGACAAACCCATCATTGTTGACTTTCGCCCGTACGAACCTTCCTATGGTGCGCCGAGGCCTTTGTGGGCATCCCCATTTTTGATCGCACAGAGGCCGTGGGCATTTTGGCCATGCAGATCGATGTGAGCCGCATTAATCGGATTATGACCGGCGGCGGCAATTGCTCAGTGATGGCCTCGGCCAAACCGGGGAAACCTATTTGGTGGGCTCGGATCAGCTGATGCGTTCGGATGCGCGTTTTGCTGGAAGATAAGCCAAGCTACTTGGAAATGTTGCGCACCATGGGCGCATCCACCGCCGCGATCCACCAGATCGACAATTACAACTCGTCGATTTTGCTGCATCCGGTGACCTCGGACGCGGTGCAGAGCGCATTCAGCGGTGAAACAAATACGCGCATTGTGGATGGCCCCAGCGGCGCGCCCGTCTTGAGTTCGTATGGGCGGCTCAATCTGGAGGGGCTGGAGTGGAGCCTCTTTTCCGAAATTGCCGTTGCCGAAGCCTTCGCCCCGGTCTATACGCTGGAGCACAACATGCTCATCTGGGGCGTCAGCTTGATTTTGGGCGTCTCCTTTCTGGCGATTCTGCTGGCGCTTACTTTGTCAAACCCATTGAAACGCTGGCCACCGGCGTGCGCGGGCTGCGCGATGGCCAAAGCGCCGTGCATATCGACATCCATACCAATGATGAATTTGGCGAGCTGGCCCACAATTTCAACCAAATGGTGCAGAGCATCCGGCAACAAAGGAGGTGATTGAAGAGCAGGTGGCCGAAAATGAGCGGCTGCTGCTCAATATATTGCCCGCCACCATTGCCCAGCGGCTCAAAGCGGGCGAGCGCATTGCCGATCAGCTGCAGCAGGTTTCGGTCATCTTTATCCACATGCACGGTTTTGCCCAAATGTCTAAACATAATGCGGCGGCGGCCTCGCCAATCTGCTGGAGGAACTCTTCAACCATTTGGATGAAGCGGCGGAACGTTTTGATCTCCAGCGCATCAAAACCATCGGCGAAACCTATATGGCGGTCTGCGGCCTAACCACCGCCCGCCTGGATCACGCCCTGCGCACGGTCAATTTTGCGCAGGCGGCCATGGCGCTGGCCCATCAGCGCAATGAAAACTTGACGTTGCAGATCGGCATCGATTCCGGTCCGGTCATCTCGGGCGTGGTCGGCTCCAAAAAGTTTCAATTTGAGCTATGGGGTGAAACCGTCAACATTGCGCACCACATTCAGACCGTGGCCGAATTGAATACGATTCTGGTCACCGAAAATGTCTATAAACGCGTGCACGAACAATTTAATCTGCGCCCCGCCCCGCCCGTTGCCCATTATGAACAGGAGATTCAGGTGTATCGCGTGGCAACGGGCGCCGATGGCGATGCAGCGGTGGATGCGCCGACGGTGGATGCGGCGGCAGCATCCGCAATGGCTGCCCACCGGGCGCCCGCAGCCACTATCGTCCGCGCCGAAGTTGCTTAGGGAAACATCCACATGAACATATTACAAACACCGCTCTTTTACTGGAGCCTGACGCTGATCGTGCTTTTCCCCGTGGCCATCACCCTGCTCAGCGAATGGATCGACCGCCTGCGCCGGCTGGAGCATCCGCTGGCCGCACCGCTCAGGTTGATGCGCGACGCCGTTCTGCCGACATTGGCCATTTTGCTGGTGCTGCGCCACGTGATATTGGTGGACGAGGCATCGCTGGCTTTGCGCATGGCGGCCACGCTCTTCTGGTCGTTTACGGTGGTCGCCATTTTTCGCCTCTTTCGCAATCTTTTCCGCCCCATCAAAGATCGCGCCACCTGGTACAACAGTACACCCAGACTGGTGTTGAATCTGCCCGGCTATACGCTAATGCTGCTCATTGTGCTGCACGTGGTGCAGAACGTGTGGGGGCAGCCCATTGGCGAGCTGGCCACCACGTTGGGCATTGGCTCGGTGGTCATCGCCTTTGCGCTGCAAGACACGCTGAGCAATCTGGTGTCCGGGCTGCTGCTGCTGATCAATCAACCGTTTGCAGCCGGCGAATGGATTCGCATTGGCGAAACCACCGGCTGTGTGCAGGAGGTCAACTGGCGCGCCACGCTGATCAAAACGTGGGATGGCGACTTGATGGTGATTCCCAACGGCGCCATTGCGCAGGAGTCAATTTTGAACCACAGCCGCCCCACCCCCTTGACGCGGCGGGTGCAGGCCATTGACGTGGCTTACGTAAACCCGCCCAACAAAGTCAAACGCATGTTGCTCGACACCATGCGCAATACGCCGGGCATTCTGGCCGACCCGCCGCCGGAAGTGGCCGTGATCAAGATTGACGACCCGTTGATGGGCTATGAGGTGCGCTATTGGATTGCCGACTATGGCCAAACGGAAGAAATTCACAACGAATTTATGACGCGCGTCTGGTACAACGCCCAGCGCCACGACGTATCTTTCCCCAGCCCCGCCTTTGATCTTTTCCATTATGACGGGCCTACCGTGAAAAAGGAGGCCGAGCTGACGCCGGCGGCTTTGGCGGCGCGCCTGCGCGGGCTGGGCACATTTCAGCAGTTGCCGCCCAGCGCGGTCGCGCAGCTTGCCCAAGAAGCGACCTTGCTCTGCTTTGCCCACAGCGAAGAACTATTGGCCAGCGGTGATACGGAAGCCGGGCTCTACGTGTTGCTCAGCGGCGCGGTGCATCTGCGCGCGCTGGATGCAGCCGGTGTTGAACATCAAATTGCGCGGCTGCACGCTGGCGATCTGTTTGGCGAAACCGGGCTGTTTAACCGGCCCATCAGCCCCTTCCGCGCCGTGGCTGCCGAGGATGTGGATGTCATCTGCGTGCCCCACGCCATCATGAACATGATTATCAACAACCACCCCCAATTTGCCGATGGCGTCAACGCCATTGTGACCGAGCGCCAAAAAGCCATCAAGCGCATGGTGGACGCCGCCGAGTTGCAGATGTTGCACATGGTGTCCAGCGCGGAGGGCGCCCTGCATGGTGAACACCATACGCCGCCGGGCGTGCAGCCCGCCCACACAAATGGAACCAATCAAATGGAGAAATTACGATGAGCCAATTTCGTAACGACACTGAGAAAACTACAGATTCCACAGATTTCACAGATATTCTTAGCCAAAATCATCTGCGTAATCCACGAAATCTGCGGTTAAAAGATCTCTTTTCAGTTGAGTCATTTCGTCAATCAAATAAAGTATGTGTTCATGTCGTGCGACAGCACATTGCGCAATTCGTACGCCATGCGCTCTGGCTGCTGTGGATCGCCGTTATGCTGGTCGGCTGCAGCCCGGCGCAGCCGGCGCGCCGGCTGGAAACCGAACTGTTGACTTTGCAAACGGCCCATCATGCGCTGCAGCAGCAATTTACGCAACTGCAAAGCCGCCTGCACGAGCTGGATGCAAATTTTCAGCGCGGCAGCTTTTTTGAACCGCAGGTGATTACAACGCCGCTGGAAGTTGCCGAGGCGAGCAATACCTTGCAGCTTGTGCAGGATCGCGGCCAGTTGCGCTGCGGCATCAACGTCAACGCCCCCGGCTTTGGCTATCTCGACCCCAATGATGGCGAATACAGAGGGTTTGACATTGACATCTGCCGCGCCATTGCCGCCGCCATTTTGGGACAAGATGGTGTGGATAAGGTGAAGCTGATTCCCCTAACCAGTCGCACGCGCTTTGTGGCGCTGCAATCTGGCGAGGTCGATGTGCTGGTGCGCAACACAACTTGGACGCTGAGCCGCGATAGCGCGCTGGGCTTTGATTTTGCGCCCGTCACCTTTTACGATGGGCAAGGCGTGATGGCGCCGGCGGACAGCGCCATTTTTGATCTGGCCGGATTGGCCGGTCAGGCTGTGTGTGTCGCCGGCGGCACCACATCGGAAACCAACATTGCCAACTATTCCGAAGCGCAAGGCTTGGAGCTGGAAATTCTGCCCTTTGATGATTCCGAATCGTTGCGCACCGCCTACGAGGAAGGGCGCTGTCAGGGCTACACGGGGGACAAATCGGGCTTGCTGGGGCAGCGGCTGTTGCTGAGCGAGCCGGCGGCACACCGTATATTGGTGGATGATATTAGCCGGGAGCCGCTGGGACCGCTGGTGCGCCAGGGCGATGATGGCTGGCTGGATGTGGTGGCCTGGACCGTGCAATGTCTGTTTAATGCCGAGCTGCTGGGCATTGAGCAGAAAAATGTCAAACAGGCGCTCAATCGCACAGACGTGTCGGCGCGGCTCCTACTCGGTTTAGAGGGGGAATTGGGAGCGGGATTAGGCTTGGAAAATGACTTTTGCTATCAGACCGTACTGCAGGTGGGCAACTACGCTGACATCTATAACCGCAACCTGGGTCCGCAGACTGAGTTCAACTTGCCGCGTGGCTTGAATGCACTCTATGTTGATGGCGGTCTGCTCTATCCGCTGCCGTTCCGCTAGGCGGTTTGCGCCACCATCGCCAACTCTACGGTGTATTGATAATCGATTATTCATCGTTGCGATTTGTCGGCGCAAGAGGGGTAGGGGATTAGGAATTGTGATCGTCGCGACAATCCCAATTCCTAATCCCCTACCCCTTAATTTCTCAATATGGCGGCTCCGCCGGTCCATCATAACCGCACATGCCCACGCGGGGTGAGTTGACAAAGGCCATCACGCCGCCGTAATCGTCGTGCGGATGATCTTTTGCATGTTCTTCACACAGCAGGCCGGGCAGTTCATGTTCATAGATGCATTCCATGCACAGCCAGGCGGCCGGCTTACCGCACTCCTGGCACGGGGCCTCGGGCATGGTGTTGCGCGCCATGAGCGCAATGGGGTGTTTGGTCAGCGGGGCGCCCTTGCGCACGCCCACGCATTTGATCTTGGTTTCGGAAGTCGTGCCAAAATCGTAGACGTGATCGAGTTCGTCGGTCATGTCAAAGACGCGATCAATTTTTCGATTCATGGCCACTTCCATACCGCTCCAGGCGCCGCCAATGGAGAACTCACTTAAATGGCCGCAACATTCGAGCCAAATCGCGCGCAGATAATCGTCCAATTGTTGCAGCGAGGAGTTGCCATTCATCTCCAGATGCAGCCAATAGTCGCCACCCCATGCGTCCTGCACCTGTAGATGATATAATTTTTGTTCTTTACCATCGGACGCAGCGGCCATTGCTTCCCGCCGAGCGCTACAGCTTTTCAAATGTCGACTAATGCCGCCTTTGGACATTTCTCGGCCACAATAGGTGCAGCTACCGCGGGATTGTTTGCGCGCCATTGTTGTTCTCCTTGTCGGGATGGGTATCGCTTCTGCTCTTTTGCCTCATTATAACACGCCGAGCAACTTTCAAAAACGCCCGCCGACCAGTATACTTTACAGTAGGTTTTTCAAGGGCGTTGCTGTTCAAAGCCAATTTCAGTACACCGCAACGGTGTTGGCGACATAGGCATCGGCCTTGATTGGTGAATCCAGCCCTATCTCTTGCCGTTGTGATCTACTGAATTTGTAAACACGGATGGGAAGAACACAGATATTTGTTATACGAATTCGATCCGGGTTCCCCCTATCCGTGTTTACAAAATCTGCACCCCCTACTTATTCATCCTGAAAGGACTCCCCATGCTTACGCTTACACCAGCGGCCGCGGTTGGGCTTGATGCATCCCGCCTGGCCAACATTGCTCCGCACCTGGATCGTTATGTGGATGATGGCAAATTGCCCGGCTATATGGTCATGGTAGCGCGCCGCGGACGGCCTGCCTATCTGCACATGAATGGCTTGCGCGATGTGGAGCGCGGGCTGCCTGTGCAGGAGGACACCATCTTTCGCATCTACTCCATGAGCAAGCCGATTACCAGCGTGGCCCTCTTGCAGCTCTATGAAAAAGGGCTGTTCCAACTGGACAACCCAGTCTCGCGCTTTATTCCCGCTTTCAAAGATTTGCAAGTCTATGCGGGCGGGGACGGCGACAACCTGCAAACCGTGGCGCCCGACCGCGAGGTGACCATCCGCGATCTCTTTACGCACACGGCCGGCTTCAGCTATGGCAATGACGATACGCACCCAGTGGAGCGGCTTTACCAGCAGCACAATATGCGCGAAGGCACGCTGGCTCAAATGGTGCAAAAGCTGAGCACCGTGCCGCTGCTCTTCTCGCCCGGCACGCGCTGGAACTACAGCTTTGCCACCGACATTTTGGGTCATCTGGTCGAGGTGATCTCGGGGCAGACGCTGGATGCCTACTTTGCCGAGCATATCTTTGCGCCGCTGGGCATGGTGGATACCGGTTTCCACGTGCCGGCTGAAAAGGATGCGCTTTGCCGCCAATTATGGCCCAGCGGTGGCCGCCGACCCCCAAAGCGGCGCCCCGGCCAGCGGTCTGCGCCTGCTCGACGACCCGACTACCAGCAAATATCGCCAGCCGCCTATTTGGCTCTCCGGCGGCGGCGGGCTGGTCTCCACCTGCGCCGACTATTTCCGCTTTGCGCAGATGTTGCTCAACCAAGGCCAGCTCGATGGCGTGCGCATTATCGGGCGCAAAACCGTCGAACTGATGACAGCCAATCACATGCCCCACAACGGCGATCTGGCCAGCATGGGCGTCCCCGTCTTTAGCGAGACCACCTACAGCGGCATTGGCTTTGGGCTAGGCGTCTCGGTCATGCTCAATCCGGCCAAGGCGCAAATTCTGGGCTCACCGGGCGAATATGCGTGGGGCGGCGCGGCCTCCACGGCCTTTTGGGTAGACCCGGTCGAGGAACAGATCGTCATCTTTTTGACGCAACTCATGCCGTCATCCACCTATCCCATCCGCCGGGAGTTGCGTGTGTTGACGTACGGGGCTATTGTGGACTGAGAACGATGGGAACTACAGATTTTACAGATTACACAGATTTTGGGCGCCTCGAGAATCCATCTGTTCTATCCGTTACATGGAATTCATATGAGCCAGATTCTGTCGCCTTTAGGCGAAAAATCTGTAAAATCTGTGTATTCTGTAGTTAAAAGAGGAGCTTATCATGGGCAACACATACGAATCTATCGACGACAAGCTGGCCAACTGGGTCAACGCGCAGCAGATGTTTTTTGTGAGCACCGCCCCGTTGGCGGGCGAGGGGATGGTCAACTGTTCGCCCAAGGGTGGCGCGGGCGCCTTCACGATTATTGACCCGCACACGGTGGCCTATCTCGATTTCACCGGCAGCGGCGTGGAAACCGTGGCGCATCTCAAGGAGAACGGGCGCATTGTGATCATGTTCTGCGCCTTCAGCGGCCCGGCCAACATTGTGCGCTTCCACGGCGCGGGCCAGGTGATCGAGCCGCACCACCCCGATTTCAGCGCGCTGCGCGCCCGCTTCCCCGATTACCCCGGCGTGCGCTCGATTATCCGCGCTGACGTGACCCGCGTCTCCGACTCCTGCGGCTATGGCGTACCCAAATATGAGTACGTCGGTCAGCGCGACACGCTGCAGAAGCATTGCGATCACTTGGGACCGGAAGGCGTGCGCGCCTACCAAATCGAGCACAATAACCGCAGTTTGGACGGGCTGCCGGGCGTAGCCGTCCCCGTCGAAGCGTAGACCCCGCAGCGGATTGCCATAGTGGCCAGGACTCAGCTTCGTCACCTGGCCAGTCCTCGATCTATCCACCTACCTGTTCCACTTTCGGCCCGGTGCGCTATGCTAAATACAAACAGGCGCTCCACGGTGGTGCGTCTGTTTGAGTTGGCATAAGAATACGGACAGAAAGCAGGGAGCTATGGCAAACATTCCACTAACGCCCTTTGGCATTATAGGGCTGCAAAAACTTTATGGCCACAAATTTGAATATCGACTGCATGAAATTGAGCTGACCGTACACAAAATGGGAGAAGTGACCGCCACGATCTACGATGGCGACCGCGTGGTCTTTGTGGCCCACGGCCACGATGATGATCAGGCCATTCGGGCGGCGCAGGCTTGGATTGATGAACGGGACGAGGTGGCGCCCGAGTATGATCTGCAACATGCCGCGTGAGCTTTGGGACACTCTCCAGGCCATTCCCATAAAATAATGAACCGCGAAGTCACCCGAAGAAAAGACAATCTTCGGGTGACGTCGCGGTTCATTTAAATTTGGAAATAGTCATCGTTAGTTCTTGTTGCATAAGATGGAATAGCGCACGCAAAGCCGCTAAGAATGTCAAGATCTATCCTGAATACTTTGGCCTATAGTGCGGTTGTGATGAAAACCGTAGTTTCCGCAAACTCTACTAGAGAGATCAAACTACGGTTTTCATGCAGAGCAAAGGATAGTATGTTGGTGTTGTGCACAGCAGAGAGCCAATACACAATCTTGGCGGCATTGCGTGCGTTTTGCCCACCGCATTTACAAAGTCTACCGCACAGGGCGCCGTAGGAAAATGCGATTGAGCAACTTGTCTAAGTCTTATGACTAAGTTATTCTATGGAATGGATTCTCTTTTCACCACCGCGACCCGTTTGACCGGCGGCTGATTGCCCAAGCGCTGGTCGAAAACATGACGCTGATCAGCGCCGATGAAACGCTCCGTCAATATCCCATTTCTATTTTGTGGTAACATGCCAATGCCATTTCACAATGCCCAAAACCACGCCGAATCATCCCGTTCATTAGCTGACCCTACCTACACCGGCGATCTGGGCGACGGCCTGGTCTGCCGCTGGTCCACGGGCGCCGATCTGGACAAGATCATGGACCTGTACGCCACCGTCTTTCGTGAGGACGATGAGCCGCTCAACAGGGGCGCCGGCGATGAAGCGCGCGTCTTTATGAGCGAGGGCTTTCCACTGATGGGCGCCGAAGACTTTGCGCTGGTGGAAGACACCAGCCAGCCTGAACGCCCCATTGTGGCTGCCACCAGCTTTTGGCGACGGCAGTGGAGCTATGGCGGCATCCTCTTTGGCGTGGGGCAGCCCGAAAATGTGGCCACGTTGGCGGCGTATCGCAACCGCGGCTTGGTGCGGGCGCTTTTTGACATGTTTCACGCCCGCAGCGCCGCCGCCGGCCATCTGGCGCAAGCCATCACCGGCATCCGCTATTTTTACCGGCAGTTTGGCTATGAATACGTGCTCGATCTGGGCGGGCATCGCGCCGTGCCGCTGGCATCCATTCCGGCCAAGGCGGACAGCGAGCCCGAACCCTATGCCCTGCGCCCGGCCACGCTGGACGACATGCCCGATTTGCAAACGCTTTACAACCAGCGGCGCGCCGCCAGCCTGGTTTGGCATGAGACTGACGACGCGTTTTGGCGCTATCATGTGACCGGCTGGGACGATGCGGCGGTGCAGGACCGCGACCCGGCGTTGGTGGGGCTGATCGGCAAGCTGCACATGATTGTGGATGGCGACGGGAAAACGTGTGGCTACGCGTGGCTGGCCTCCAAACGCTGGGGGCGTTCGCAGTTTGTATTTGCGCTGGAGCTATTTCCGCACGTTAACTGGCAGCGCGCTGCCCTGTCTGTTGCGCATTTTCCGCCAACAGGGCGCGCAGACGCCGCCGATTGAGGGCAATACCAAACCGTGGCAGGACATCAGCTTTAACCTGGGGAGCGCCCATCCGGTCTATACGCTGCTGGGCGACAATTTGGCCACCCAGATCAGCCCACCATACGCCTGGTATCTGCGCGTGCCGGATGTGCCGGCCTTTATCCAACACGTGGCGCCCGTGCTGGAAGAGCGGCTGGCCCAATCGATTTTGGTGGGCTATTCGGGCGCGCTGGCAATCGATTTCTACCGCAGCGGACTGCGTCTGCACTTTGAACAGGGCCTGCTCAAGGCGGTGGAACCGTGGCGGCTCCGCTCATACCGACGACGGAGACGCCGGATTTCCACCGCTTGTCTTTTTGCAACTGCTCTTCGGCTATCGCAGCCTGGCCGAGCTAATGGAATTTTTCCCCGATGTATGGGCCAACGCCGAGGCCAAGCTGCTAATCGACACGCTGTTCCCCAAGCAGCCGTCCACGGTGTATGCACTGACGTTTACTTGAGCGGCCACTGCTCGATGAGATTCGCACCATGCATAGTTCAAGCGAAAGTAAGGAAAGCATGTCATCAACACAAACCACCAGAGTAGCCGTCATCAGCGGCGGCAGCCGCGGCATTGGGCGGGCCATCGCCATGCGCCTGGCGCAAGAGGGCTGTGATTGCCTGCTGGCGGCGCGCAATGAGGAAAAATTGCGCGCCGCCGCGCAGATGATCACGCGGGAAACGGGGCGGCGCATTGAAACCTGTCCCACCGATCTTCGCACGCCGGCCGGATGTGAGGCGGTCTACGCACGGGCAGAAAAACTGTTTGGCCAGGTTGATATTCTGATCAACTGTGCGGGGGCTACGCAGGGCGGGCGCTTTTTGGAGCAGGATGACAGCCTGTGGGAAGATGGTTTTGCGCTCAAATTTCACGGCGCCGTGCGGCTGTCGCGCTCTTCTGGCCCCTATTGACGCGCAGCCACGGCACCGTGATCAACATTATCGGCGGGGCCGCCCGCGCCCCCGATCCCGACTTTATGATTGGTGGCGCCGTCAATGCCGCGCTGGCCAATTTTACCAAAGCGCTGGCCGGGCTCGGTTTGCGCGATGATGTCAACGTCAATGCAATTCACCCCGGCATGACGGTCACCGAACGGCTGGATGAGATCTTCGCCAATCGCGCCCGACTGGCCGGAACCACAACAGAAGAAGCCAAACGCGCCAGCATGGAGAAATCCGGCGTCCGCCGTCTGGGTACGCCGGAAGATGTGGCGGAGCTGGTGGGCTTTCTCTGTTCGCCCGCCGCGCGTCACATTCAGGGCGTGGCGATTGCCGTGGATGGCGGTACGAGTCCTTTTGGTTGAGGAAGTTCAGTTTGGGGCAAGTTTAGTCGCTCATATTGGGGACGATTCAGAATTAGGTTTACACTTTTTGACGGGACTAGCGCCGGTTGAGTAGGCCCGGCAGTATGGGCCGTATCGAAACCAAAGCGGGTCAACCCGTTCACGCTGGTTTCGATACGGCTGCCAACTGCCGCAGCCTACTCAACCGGCGTTCACTAATCTCATTCGTAAACCTATCTTCTTGATCAAATGAACCGTCCCCATATTTGGAAACGAAAATGCTTGAAAAGCAGATAATGCGGCTGGCGGTCGACGCAGCCATTGAACGTACGGGATCGCTCTTGCTGATCGAATATGAGGATGCGCACTTTGGCCGCCATTGGGGATTCCCAGGCGGCGGCGTGGAGCCGGGGGAGTCGATTCACGCTGCGCTGCGTCGCGAGGTGCTGGAGGAGACGGGGGCGCACGTGACCGTGGGGCGGCTGCTGCTGGTCAACGAATTTGACCCCGTTGTGTATGGCGATTTCTACACGGATGAACACGAACTGCGTCTGCTCTTCCACTGCACATTGGCGGCAGGCACGGATGAGAGCGACTTTATCGCCCCATCCGTCCCCGACCCCGATCAGATCGGCATTGGGTGGATGCCACTTGGCGATCTGGCGCGCATCGCCTTATATCCACGCATCGGAGCGCGCCTGCATCAGATCTTAACCGCAGGCGCGCAGCCCGATATATTTAACACCGTGTTATGACCCTTTTTGCACCAGCGGCAGGAAAAGCCGCTGCTTGACCACCGGCGGATTGTCCACCGAGCCGCCGCTGAGCTTCCACTGATAATCCTCCACTTCACCGCCCAGCACGCCACCCGTCGGCGTCAAAGCCACCTGATCATCGCAGGCGCCGTCGCCATCCCAATCGGGAATGAGGCGGATGCGGCCGTTATAGGTCGCGGTGCTGCTGGCGCTGGCGGGAATATTGAACGTCACTTGCAGATTGCCCACCGGCGCCGGGCGCATGGCGGCAAGCTGTTCGTCGGCGTCGCCAAAGTCGCCATCGCCGCTCCAGTCGATCCAGCCGCTGAGACAGCCCGTGGCCCCGGCCTGACTGCTGACCACATTGGCCGTGATTTGGCCGCCGTTGGGGCCGACCGCCCAGACCGCCGGGCGCGTTACGCCGTCATCGCTGGCGTCGGCCGCGGCGGGAGCGGCTTCGGTGGAAAAGCTGGTTCCCAACTTCATGTGGCCCACAAAAGAGGGACTATTAATGTGTTGCGCATTCCCGTAGGCGGCCAATGTGCTATCCCCAAAATCGGCCGCATCGTTGACGCTCCAGCCAATGTCCTTGAGCACCATAAGCGTAATGGCGTCGACCACGCGTGAGCTGGGTCCGGTATCCGTGGCCGAGTTCATCATGCGGCCCAAATTGGTCGGGCTATCATCATCCCAATGCGACATGCTGGAACCCTGTTGAAACGGATTGGGCGCGAAGATAAAAGGCGTGGCGCCGCTGTTGATGGCTAGCGTATTGGGACCATTGTAGCCAATGGCGCCGCTGCCCTGCTGCATGGCGTTGAGCAGCGCCGCCGAGTTGTTGGGCAGGTCCAGCAGCTTGGTCCCACCGGCCACCTGAATCACATAATCATCAATGACCGCCGGCGGGTCGCCATAAATACCCACGCTGGGATCATCCTGGCTCTGGTCAAACGACATGGAGAAGCCCAGGCCGTGCAGCACCTCATGCACCATGGTGCTGACAAAGTCGGTGCGATTGGCCGTCACCGTGCAGCCCACCGTGCAGAAATCCCACGTCACCGCCGAATTGGCCGTGGCCACCACCTCCACGGCGGCGCCATTCTGATCGACGCCGGTGATGGCATTGGCCAGCGCCATGGAATAGGTGCGATTGGCCACCGGCAGCGCTACCACGTCGGCTTGCGTCAGGTTGCCATTTTCGCCAGCAAAGGCCAGCGTGCCGCTTCCGGGAGCGAGGGATTGAAAACAGGCGTCAACCACAATGGGGACTGCCGAATTGAGCAGGTCGTCCAGGATATCCACCACATGATTCATGGCGGCCTGCGCTTCGGCGCTCCAGGGCTGAAAGTCGCCATCGCCCGGATTGCAGGCGCCGGGGTTGGCGCCATCGCGATAATTGATCTGGAAATTCGCGGTGCGATAAACTTGGATCGCATTCCCTTCAGAAGCATCGGCAAAAACGGCCCCATTCCCACTGATCATGACACAGGCCAGCAGCAATACTTGCCACATCTTGCATAGATATCGCACGTTTCTGGTTGGGTACACTATTAATCCTTTCAGGTGGTTGGTTGAAAACCACGATTTTGCAGACTCATGGGGTATCAGAAAAAAGCGGCGCTCACGCCCGCCGCCCCAGAATGTCAAAGAGCATCGCCTTGAACTTGGGCACATCCACATCCAGGGCAAAATGCACGTTAGGCGCTTTGCCGGTGCGCCGGCCAAAATCGCAGATGGTGCAGCCGTCGGTCAGTTCGCCTTTGGTCTCCACGTCCACCGCCACCAACTCGGTTTGAATTACCGTGGGGTCGATGATGGCGCAGACGGCCAGCGCATCGTGGACCGGGGCGGTATTGAGCACCTTCATGGGCTGCGAGCGGTTGTAGCCCTCAATGCGCCGCTCGATAAAGGCAGCGGCGGCGGTAGCGGCGGGCGTGCCGAGTCCGCGCAATTGGCGGCAATCCGCGTCCGAAATCAGCGCTTTGTGCGTGGCGTCCAACGGCACCATGCGCATGGGCCGGCCGCAGTTGACCACCAGCCGCGCCGCTTCGGGGTCCACCCAAATGTTGAATTCGGCCAGCGCCGAGCGGTTCCCCAAATGGTGCGCCCCACCCATAATGACCAATTCGGGAATCTGGGCGGCAATCTCCGGTCGCCGGCGCAGGGCCATGGCCACATTGGACAGCGGTCCCACCGGCACCAGCGTAATGTCGCCCGCCGACGCTGCATAGGTCTCCACCAGCCAATCAACGGCATGTTGGGGTTGCGCCTTAGAGGTCGCCGGGGGCAAATCAAGATACCGGCCGTGGACCTCGCTTTCCACAGGCCGGTCAAAATCGGGCCGCACCATAGGCTCCACCATGCCCTGATAGACCGGCACGGGAATGCCGATATGGTCAAAGACGCGCAGCGTGTTTTCCGTGCAGATAGTGCAGGGGCAATTGCCCACCACCGTCGTTGCGCCAATTAGCTCCAGATCGGGCGACAGCGCCGCGATCATGAGCGCTACGGCATCATCGGTGCCGGTGTCCACATCCAGGATTACTTTGGTTGGCATATATTTACTCCAGCCCAATAGCAAACATGTTTTCCAGATCGTGCTTGGAATAGGCGCGAAATGCCAGCAGCGTTTCAGTATGTTCAATGTCACCCATCTGGCGCAGATGATTGGTGACCAGATCGGCCATTTCGTCGTTGTTGCTTACGCGCAAGATTGCCACCAGATCATAGCGCCCGGCCACCGAATAGACCTCGGAGATGCCGGGAATGGCCGCCAGCGTCTCGGCCACCGGATTCACCTGCCCGCGCTTGATGTTCATCAAAACTACTGCCGTAACCATAGTGCCTCCATTCTGCTAGGGGTATAATTCAAGAGTCAGTGCGTAAAACCAACATTAGCCGCGATGACTTTTTCCGTCAAATTGGCGCGGCGCCATCAGCAAATACATGCAATCACTTGCACTCATAAGAGGATAAGAATATCCAAGATCGAACAGATGTGTTACTATAGAGATGATGAAGAATATGAGTATATCTGAAATGAAGACTAGATTTTCAGGTCAGCTACAAGAATTTGCCGCCGATCTCAACTCCTATGTGGCTATGGATGACGGGCAATGGACTGTCAAAGGGTTTATTGATATCTATCGCAACGTTTATACGATTTCATCAGATACAAAAATCGTCTCAAAAATACTTGAAATACACCTATTTCCAATGCTATTGAAGTTTGCCGAGCGCCATAGTTATGGGCTTGTTGTAGCGGACCACCAAAACTATTATCCCGATATCTCATTTGTTTCCAAAGACAATTCCGATATTCGGTTTGCAGTTGATTTCAAAACCACATACCGGCTTCCCGCCAATCCTGCCCGATGTAATGGATTCACTTTGGGTTCTCACGGCGAATATTTCACAAATCGCAATAGCACAAAGAATATCCAATTCCCATACAGCACTTATGTAGGTCACTATTGCCTGGGCATTATATATACACGTGCAGATAAGATTGACGTTGATGAGACGCAGGTTCACCAGATTGAACAATTGAGTTCAATCACTTCAGTCATTCGTGATTTTCAGTTTTTTGCAGTCGAAAAGTGGCAAATTGCAAGTGACAAAAGCGGGAGCGGAAACACCGCCAATATAGGCAGTATTCAAGACATATCTGACATTGTTAATGGCCGTGGCATGTTCAGCCAGCTTGGCGAGGCGTGGTTTGACGATTATTGGATGAATTACGGGAAAATTACGACTGTCGATCCCCAAACAGGCAAGACCAAACGGATTCGCAACCTATATGATTTTGTGAAATATCGAAATGGAGATACATCGTTAATTGTCCCTAAGTCACGGCGAAACGCGGGAGATCACGCAACATAAGGTGTTTATTTAATGGCCAAAATTTATGTACCCCCAATCAAATGCCAGGGGATCAAAACCAAGCTGGTAGAGTGGATAAAAGATGTTGTCGATTGGAGCGGCGATGGACGGTGGATCGAACCATTTGTTGGTTCTGGAGTCGTCGGTTTTAATCTACTGCCCAAGAAAGCGGTTTTTTCTGACATCAATCCACACCTCATTGAATTCTATAATGCGATTCAACGAGAGAATATCACGCCAGCAGTGGCTAGACAATTTCTCGAAGCCGAGGGGGTTAAATTAGCCCAGTCAGGCGCAGATTATTATTATGAGGTGCGCGAAAGATTCAATAATTCCCATGCGCCTCTCGACTTCTTGTTTTTAAATCGCTCCTGTTTCAACGGGGTTATTCGATTTAATCAAAAGGGCGGTTTTAATGTTCCATTTGGCCATAAGCCTCAACGATTTGCACCTGCTTATATAACTAAGATCGTCAATCAAATCGCGTTTGTCGCTGATTGTGTGAAGACTTATGATTGGAAATTTGTCCATCAAGACTTTGGGTTGGCTCTAGCATCTGCCACCCCCCAGGATCACATCTATTGTGATCCCCCCTATATTGGACGGCATGTAGACTATTTCAATTCATGGGACGAAGAGCAAGAGATGCGTTTATATCAAAAACTAAAGAACAGCCCTGCCCATTTTGTTTTGTCCACTTGGCACAGCAACCAGCATCGTCAAAATCATTACATCGACTCCTTGTGGGCGCAATTTTATATTGTAACGCGTGAGCATTTTTACCATGTAGGGGCAGCCGAAAGCAACCGTAAGCCAATGCTAGAGGCTCTCGTACTGAATTATCGCCCAACCGCCGCGTCCCCACAGAATAGACAAAATGGTTACCAATTGCGTTTGCTTGAACCACGGGTAAAGTATCAAGTTAATGCAAATGGCCATAAAAAATCTGAAGAGTCGACTTTAGAATCCCTCTCACATTAATCCGCCTTGGAGCGATTACGGCGTGCTTTCGCTGGGCCGGGCGAAGCGCAGGCTGTTCACCTCCATATCGGGCAGGCGCGGTTTGGCAATGTCCTCATATGGCAGCTCGCCGGTCAGCGCACCAAGGAAGGCGATAATATCCGCCACCTCTTCATCGGACACAGTTTTGCCCAGTTGGTGACGCGTCATGAACTGGATGACTTCCTCCAGCGTTTCCAGGCTGCCATCGTGCAGATAGGGCGCGGTTTCGGTCACGTTGCGCAGGCTTGGCACTTTAAATACAAATTTATCGGACTCCAAGCCGGTCACCTGGAAACGCCCTTCATCCTCAAAAGGATAGGGTTCACGTTCGCCAATCTGCTTGAACGACAGCCCGCCCAGTGTGGCCCCAATGTGGCAGGTGGGGCAGCGCAGCGATACAAAGGTGGCCATGCCGCGCTGCTCTTGCGCGTTGAGCTGCGCATAGTCGCCCCGCAAAAAAAGATCGAAGCGGGATGGCGTGACCAGGCCGCGCTCGAAGGCGCCAATGGCGATCACCATATTCACCATGTTGATGGGGTCGGGGTCATTCGGGAAGGCGGCTGCAAAAAGGGGCTGATAACCGCGGATGGCGCTAAATATCTCTTTGGCCTGTTCGGGGCTGGGCATGCCCATTTCATCGGCGGCCAAAATGGGGACGATGGCCTGCTCTTCTACGGTGTCGCGGCGGCCGTCCCAGAATTGGGCCAGGTGCAGCGCGGCATTATAAGCCGAAGGCGTGTTGCGTCTCATGGTGGTCCCATTCACACCTAGGGAGAACTGCATATTGTCAACCCCATAATTATCCAGAGGATGACACGTATTGCAGCTCATAGATTTGTCGCCCGAAAGGCGCGGATCGTACCAGAGGTGCCGCCCCAGGTCGACCAAGGCATCGGTCACCTCATAATCGGTGGTTTCCGCCAGCGCCGGCAGCGGGCCAAACACGCTGGACATGGCCATTTCGACTTCCGACGATAATCCCGGGGAATCCGCCGCGGCTTGCATGGTGGCCAGATCGACCGTGGGGATATCCGCGCTCACCGGCGCCAATGGCGCTTCTATCATAGCGCTGACCGAAGATAGCTGATTCATGCGCGCTGGGTGATACAAATAGCGCAGGCTGTACAGCATGAGACCGCCCGTGATCACCTCCAGCCCCACCAATATAAAAATTGCCAAAGAGGAAAAAAATGTCTTGGCTTTGCCCCGGTGCGCCTTGTCCGGATAGGTCTGTTCGCTTAAATGTTCGGCGCCAATTGTTCTCTCGACTGTCATAATCTGTTATCGCCCTTCCTCTGTCACGACTAATCGACCCTGCATAAATGGATAATGCCCGGACACTGTGCAAATTACCTGGTACGTGCCTGGAATCGGCGCGGTAAAGGCCACTTGGGTGACAGCCTCTCCCGGCACTTTGCCCAGATCGTAGAGCAGGAGATCGCGGGCCTGATTTTCGTCAAACGGAATCGGGATAGTGACTCCTGGCTTGACAATCACCCAGTTGTGTTCCAGGATGCCTATATTTTCGAAGGTGAATATGGCCTGTCTGCCCTTGGGCAACGTCCACACCGGCGGCGAAACCATATTCGAATCGGAATAGCCAAAGAAGCTGTCATCCATCACCACGGTGAATCTGGCGGCATCGGCCAGCGATTCGACACTTTGCGCGGACGCTTGATTGGAGACACCTAATCCCAATAACTCACTGAAGCCACAACCAGCGAGTAACACCGAAAGAAAGCAGGAGATCAGAAAGGATATTAGTTTGCATTGCATAGAAATTCAGCTCTTCCATAAAAGATGGGCTGTTAATTAAACCTACCTCTGCCAGCCATTAACCGGATTGTGCTGCGCGCGCCAAAGCTGTTGCCTTCATAAACACCGAAATCTCACCCGGAAGCCTTGCCAAAGGAGTCATCGGTCTTGCTGCTTTGCGGCCACATTGTAAACTGCCAAGCTCAGCCCGCGGACGCCCGAGTCGTCACAGGCTTTAATGGGCCAACGATCATGCTGAAATTGTTTCGAAAGATCCGAATTGCGGTGAGGGAGTGGAACAGAGAGTGGACCTACGATTTATTGGCGTTCTGAGAGGGTTAACACGGCGGCGATTTTAGAACAATTGTGAGGCTATTGGACGTTTGCATTAAAGCCCCATCAATTACGATTTTTTTATTTCTTCAATTATTGGGCATTTATTAATGCTATTATCAGCTTGAAAGATTAATGTATATTTACGGTTTTGTCAACAAAGTTGGCGTATTTACCGTTTCTTTTTGCTTACAATTTCCCCAATCGGCACAACTGAAAGTTATTTGTAATCTTTGTGTTTGACATGATTCCATGAAAGTATGCTATACTGCGCCACAGAAATTACCTCATTTTGTATCCGATGCTGCTCAGTTTTGACGTTTACGCCCCATCGCTCTCCCAAACTCATGCATTACGTTGATGTAAATACCAACATAAATGACACAAATAATGTAGACGTCGATTTCATTAGTTGAATCTTACACTTCCCCGTTTCATTGGCATCAACTAATATCCCAAATTTTGGTAAACGTTACGTTTAATCGTAACTATTCAGCCAGTCGAAGCCCGAGCCTGTCGAAGGCCAGTGTTCCCTTCGACAGCCTCAGGGAACGCCTGAATAGTTACATTTAATCAACAATACGCATAGAGTAACCTTCCACAGCGTCGCGTGACGGCGACTCACATATGGACTGTTACCAAAGGAGAGTAAAATGCATGAATTACAGCTCGTGCTCCAGGAGCGATTCAGAGCGATCGTGTTGCTGTTTGTGATCGGTGGATTTTTAACCACGGCGGCTGAACTGATTTTTATGGGGCATGTCAATGGCTCCCAGCTCGTCGGTGTATACGCCGCGATTTTTGGCGCCTTTATTGCCACGCACGGGATGGTGGCGGCGCCCAAGACGCGCTATTATTTGGCCGGCATCTTTTTGTTGCTCTGCTTCATGGGCGTCGTTGGCGTGCTGGAGCACTTCGGCGTGCGCAAAACCAAAGAAGCCATGATGCTCGTGCAGCAGATGCGCGCCGCCATGACCGAAGGCGCGGCGGCGCTTGGCGGCCCCAATAACATCGGCGCGAACCTGTTGGGTCGCATCACTTCGCCGCCGGTGTTGGCGCCGCTGAGCTTGTCCGGCTTCTCTTTTCTGGGTATGTTCACGCTCTTTCTACCCAACAAGCCCAATGGCAGTTAAATCAAAAAGGGGCGAGACTTGTGCAGTCTCGCCCCTTTTTTGCCAACTCTAGTTTACAACTATGCCTCCGTCACCGTCACCTTAATCATGCGATCCCCTTGACGCACGGCATCCACCACATCCTGCCCCTTGGTCACCTTGCCAAAAACGGTGTGCTTGCCGTTGAGATGCGGCTGCGGCGAGTGCGTAATGAAAAACTGGCTGCCGTTGGTGTTGGGGCCAGCGTTGGCCATGGAAATAACGCCCGTATCGTGCCGGAGCGGATTGTTGCGCGTTTCGTCCTCAAATTTATAGCCGGGGCCGCCGCGCCCGCTGCCGGTGGGGTCGCCACCCTGAATCATAAAATCAGAGATGACCCGATGGAATGTAATGCCGTCGTAATAGCCCTCGTTGATCAAAAACACAAAGTTATTGACCGTTTTGGGGGCGTGTTGCGGGTAAAGCTCCAATTCAATCGTACCGGCGTCCGTCTCCATTGACACCTGATATGTTTTGGATTCATCAATCTGCATGGCGGGTGGCGCACTATATTGTTTAGCCAAGGGAAAGTTCCTTTCTCTGTTTAAGATCCATATTTTTTGTCACCATTTGCATGAAGTTGGCCAAAATGCGCAACCCCACGGTATGGCTCAATTCAGGGTGGGGCTGAATGCCCCAACAATTTTTATACCGCACAATGCTCGGATAATCAACGCCATAGTCGGTCAACGTCAGCGCCGCCTCCGGGCTCTCGGCATCGCAGTAATAGCTGTGGGCAAAGTAGGCGTAAGCGCCATTCGGGATATTATGCAGTAATTCATCTTCGCGCTGTCGGTGCAATTGGTTCCAGCCGATTTGCGGCACGCGCAGCGTATGGCCGGTGTGGCTCGGATCGGGCTGCCGGTCGGGGAAGCGACGCACTTTGCCCGGGATCAAGTGCAGACCTTCGTGCTGCCCCATCTCTTCACTTTCATCAAAGAGGAGCTGCATGCCCACGCAAACGCCCAGCAGCGGCAACCCAGCCTGCACAGCATCCAACAGCGGTGCGGCAAGCTGCTGCCGACGCAGATTGTCAATGCTCTCGCCAAACGCGCCCTGCCCCGGCAACACCACGGCCCGCCAGCGCGTCAAATCGGTGGGCGTATGCACAATGTCCACGGGGATTTGCAGCGGAATGGCCATGGCCTCAAAAGCTTTAAAGACGCTGCGCAAATTGCCAACGCCATAATCAAGGATTGCAATCATATTATCAGATTTTTTAAAAACTTTTGATCAACAGATTGAAAAGATTTCACAGATTTTGAGAAGAAATCCATGGAATCTTTAAACGAATCCACAAAACGCCAACTTCGTGATCGACAGATTGCACAGATTTCGAAGAGAAAAATCTTTTTCATCTGTGAAATCTGTTGATCATATCTTCTGCGTTTTATATTCTTAGTTTCGACTTGTCTACCGGGCATGATCCAGATAGATCGTAAAGTTGCGCACCAGGGCCGGCGGAAAGCGGCGCTGGGCAATGGCGGTGGTCAGCGCCCGAATGCGCAGTTCGGCCTGCTCGGCTTGCACGGGCGTAATGGCGCCGCTTTTCACGCCTGCGTCAAACTCGTCTTCATTGAGCACCGTCACGCGGCCATCCTGTCCAATCCAAAGCGCCAACCCCAATCTGACTGCGCTGTACACATTGCCATCCTGATGCGGCGACATGCAGATGGGGATGTAAGCGCCCACAGCGTTGCCGTCCACATCAAAATAGCGCTCGACAATCTGCTCATCTTCCGGCAGCCAAAAACGAAACCAGACGTATCCTGGCGCCGCTATCAGCGTCGGTTCGACGCCTTGAATCTGTAAGTGCTGCAAGGGCGCACTCTCCTGCCAGGTGGCTCGCTCCACCAACATATGACCTGGCCACTCGGCGCGATAATCCCCCATGTGCGAATGCAACTGCCATTCGCCACTTTCAATGATCCCGGTAATGCTCATGATAAAGCGTTTATCTGTTCTTCCCGGTGAATAAATGGGTATATTGGATATTGCTGTATTGCTGTATTACTTGTCAATAAGCAATACAGCAATACTCTAATACTTCTTCACAATCGCCCGATAGGCCACTGGCTCGCGAAACTGGATGAGCTGGCGCTCTTCGCACGTCGCCACGCGGTCCAGATCAATGGTAGCGACGGCGTAGCCTTCAATCGGTTCGTCCAAGACGGTATAAACTTCGGCAGTGGGGCCAACCAGCAGACTGTCGCCCGAGAAGCGCATGGTCGGCTCTTCACCGACGCGATTGGCCGCGGCCACAAAGAGCGCATTTTCACATGCTCGGCTGATCAAGTGCGCCCGCCACGATTCCGCCGCTTGCTCCTCCCAATTGGCGCTGAGCACAAGCAATTCGGCGCCTTCCAGCGTCAGGCTGCGGGCGGCTTCGGGAAAGGCCAGGTCGCTGCCGATCATCAAGCCAAAACGTCCCCATTCCGCATCCACGTTGATAAAGCGAAAACCGCTGCGATAGACCTGTCGCTCCTCGCCCAGCAAATGCACCTTGCGATAGTCGCCGGCAATATCCCCTTCCGGCCCCAAACAGACAACGCCATTGTAGAGAATGCTCTCGACCTTCTCTTTGATCACCAGGCCAAACACAATGTGCGTGTTGAAATCGTTGGCGCGCTTGGCCAGATAGTTAGAAGCGTGGCCCGGCAGGCGTTCGGCCAAGTCAGTGGCGCGCAGCCCCAGTTCGGTGCCGGTGTAGCTCAATTCAGGGAAAATGATCAGGTCGGTCTTCTGTTCGCTGCAAATGCGCTCCACAAAGTCGCCCATCTTGCGCAAATTGGCTTCCGTATTGGCCAGTACCGGCGCCATTTGAACCAACGCAACGGTAATCTCGCGGCATATCGCTGCTCCTATCGCTAATCTGTAACGCAGCCCACACGCCAGCTACCACCGGAACCCGTTAACAGATATAGGTTATGATTAATATTTGATATGTGTAGTATAGCACAGCATAGGAAATTCACCATTTGTGGGATTTTGCGATACAATGTTGGCGGCTTATGTTGATAGGCTTCATTTATCCAGCACTGTCATGGTGCAAAACGTTGTATGTAATACCAACTGCGGTTGCGAAAGCCATGAATGATGTCCATATTGTCAGAGAAAAAGAGGGCATCATTCATGGCCTTTGCAGAGCCAAATGATATAAGTACCGCTTTAAGGAGATTTCAATGCAGTATCTATCCAGATGGCTCCGCCGAGCCTGGCCCGTCTTGCTGGTGGCGGCCATCATCATTTCGCTCGACCAGTGGACCAAAGAGTTGATCCGCCAAACCGTGGTCGAATACACCTCCATGGGCGCCCATTCCGGCTTTGGGCGACTATCTGGTCTTTGAGCGTGTGCGCAACTATGGGGCGGCCTTTGGCATTCTGCAAAACCAAAGCTCGCTCTTTGCCATCATTGCCGTGGTGGTGGGGGTGGCCATTCTGGTCTACGTCTATCAATTGCCGCCGGAACAAAAAAGCTGGTGCGCGTTTTATTGGGGCTGCAACTGGGCGGCGCCATGGGCAACCTGATCGACCGCCTGACCCAGCTTGACGAATTTGGCCGCAGCTACGTCACCGACTTTATCCGCATGGGGTTGCCCGGCGGGCCCTATTGGCCCAATTACAACGTGGCCGATAGCGCCATTGTCATCGGCGTCATTGGGCTGGGCATCTATGTGATCTGGGACGACATCCGCCGCCAGCGCACGCAAGATCAAGACATGGTCAACGCCAATAGCAAAATATGAGCCGGCCCTCCCTGCCCCCATCCACCTGACGGTCCCCACGGAAGCGCACGGACGCCGGCTGGATCAGTGGTTGGCCGCTCAATTTCCGGAACAAAGTCGCGCAGCTTTGCAGCGCTGGATCAAAGAGGCCGCGTTTTGGTGGATGGGCAATCGGCCAAATCCAGCCTGAAGTTAGAGCCCGATCACACGGTTCTCATCCATCCCCAAGAGCCCCCCAGCACACCGACGCTGCAGCCCGAAGCCATCCCCCTCGACATTGTTTACGAAAACGCCGATCTGCTGGTGATCAACAAACCGGCAGGTATGGTGGTGCATCCGGCGCCGGCCACGCTGGCGGCACGCTGGTCAACGCGGTGCTGCACCACTGCCCGCATATTGAAGGTGTGGGGGGCGAGCTGCGTCCCGGCATTGTACACCGGCTGGACAAAGAGACCTCCGGTCTGCTGGTGGTGGCCAAGAATGACGCCGCCCACCGCTTTTTGCAGCGTCAATTTGAGGCGCACCGTATACAAAGAATATCTGGCCCTGGTTGAAGGGCGTATTGATCCCCCGCGGGCGTATCGCCGCCCCCATTGGCCGCCACCCCAACGACCGCCAGCGCCAAGCCGTGTTGCCCCCTGACCCGCACACCGGTCAATCCAAAGGTCGCAGCGCCATCACCGAATATGAAACGATTGCGCTCTACACCGCGCCCAGTCGGGACGGCATGGGCGTAGCCCATTTCACGCTGGTGCGCGCCATTTTGCACACTGGGCGCACCCACCAGATCCGCGTCCATTTGGCTTGGCTCAAGCACCCGGTGGTCGGCGACACGCTCTACGGCTATCGCAAGCAGCGGCTGGCCCTGCAGCGCCACTTTTTGCACGCCCACCGCCTGCGCTTGACGTTGCCCAATGAAACGGCTCCCCGCGAATTCATAGCCCCCTTGCCATTAGACTTGCAAGCTGTATTGGATCAATTAGATAATTGACACCGCCGAATAAATTCGGCGCCTGCTAAAGCAAACCGGCTTAAGCCGGTTTACCGTATCAGCCACCGGTTTTAACCGGTGGTGGGGTTGTCAACCACATGAGATCCCAAAGATTCGAAAAGTGTAAAAAAGAGGCTGTTGATGAATACAAAGCTATCCGAAGCCATTCAGCTCTGTCCGGCCGAAATTCAACCGTTGTTGACGGAAATTGTGCAGACGGTCGATTTTTGCGGGGTGATTTACGCGGAAGCCGTACAGTCATTACTTAACACGCTGGGCAGCGATTACGATCAGCTTATGTTGGCTTTGCTGCCGCTGGCCAAAAGCTACGCCGTGCCGCCAATTTCGCACTTTTACGTGGGGGCTGTCTGCCGCGGCGGCAGCGGCAATCTCTATTTAGGCGGCAATATGGAATTCCCCGGCCAAACGCTGGGCGCCACCATCCACGCCGAGCAAGCCGCCATCACCCATGCCTGGCTACACGAAGAGGAAAGTGTTGAAGCAATCGCTATCAACGGCACGCCATGTGGACACTGCCGCCAGTTTATGAATGAATTGGCCGGGGCTAGTCAGTTGCGGATTATTACACCAAGACTGGGGAAACTTTTATTGCCGGAACTGCTGCCAGGCGCATTTGGGCCAGATAGCCTGCAAAATCCCACCGGATGGCTGCACCCAGTAGATCATGGCCTGCGATTGGCGGAAGCCGCCATAGATGCGCTAGCGACGGCAGCGCTGGCGCAAGCCAATCGCAGCTATGCACCCTATTCGGCCAACTATGCCGGAGCCGCCGTGCAAACGACTGACGGCGCCATCTTTGCCGCACCGTACGCCGAAAACGCAGCCTTCAACCCGTCGTTGTCGCCCTTGCAGGGCGCGCTGCTACATTTACATCTGGCCGGCAAATCGTTCAATGATATTCAGCAAGCCGTGCTGGTTGAAAGCGCCCAGAGCTTGTGCAGCCAAGCTGACGCCACCCGTGCGCTGCTGGCATCCGTCTGCGCGGCGCCGCTGCGCTATTATCGCACAAAGGAATGACAATTCAGCTTTCCATCACCACCGGCTGGGCAACGGGCAGTGAAAAATAAAAAGTGCTGCCCGTCCCCTCCACGCTTTCGGCCCAGATGCGGCCGTTGTGGGCCTGTACGGTGTGCTTGGCAATGGCCAACCCCAGCCCGGTGCCGCTGCCGGCGCGGGAGCGGTCCGATTTGTAGAAACGCTCGAAGATGCGCGGCAAATCCTCTTTGTTGATGCCCGCCCCTGTGTCTTTAACCTGAATTGTGACCTGATCGCCTTCGGCAACGGCGCTCACGCAGATCTGGCCGCCCGGCGGCGTAAACTTGATGGCGTTGTGAACCAGGTTCATGGTCACCTGGCGAATGCGATCCAGATCCACCAAAACCGGCGGCAGTGCGGGGTCAATCTCGCTTACCAGCTCTACCTGCGCACGCTCGGCTTGTGACTGCAACCGCTCCACCGGCTGCCGAATCACTTCCGCCACCGCGCAGGGTCGAAATTCCAGCGGCGTCTGCCCAGACTCGATGCGCGAAAGCTCCATCAGTTCCTGCACAAGCTGGGTCAGCGCATCCACCTCTGTTTCCATGCGCAGCAAAAAGCGCCGCGCCGTGGGCGGGTCTTCCAACGCGCCATCATTCAACGTTTCGGCCAGCGCCCGCAACGAAGCCAGCGGCGTGCGCAACTCGTGCGAAACGTTGCTCACAAAATCCTGGCGCACCGTCTGCAAATGGCGGATGTGGGTCAAATCCTGCAAAATCGTCACATAGCCGCGGGCCGATTTTTGCAGAAATGGCGTAATGACTACGCGCATAAACCGCCCATCATCAAAATCGATTAAGGCCGTCTCTTCCTGCGCCCCCTTTTGGCAACGCTGCCACAGCTCGGCAATGCGATGATCGCGCGCGACCTGAATAAAGGTGCGATGGCGCGCCCTGGCCTGTGACGTATGCAAAATACGTTCAGCAGCCGGATTGAGCAGGCGTACTTTGCCATCTTTATTCAATATCATGACGCCATCGGCCATATATTGCAGAATGGTCAACAGGCGATCTTTTTCGCGGTGGCGCTTTTTGGCAATCTGATGTCGCTTCTCCAGATTACGGCGGAAATAGCGAATCAGTGGCCCAAACTCGCCGTCAGTCTCTAGCAGGAGCAATTCATCCGTATTCACGCCGCCCTGCGCCAGCGCATTCAACTGTCGGAGCGGGCGTAATTTGCGCTCCGCCGCCATTGTCACAAGCACAACCAAAAGCAATGTCGCCACCAGCAGCGCCAGCACTATCGGCCCATTTGGCGCTGAGGAACCCAGCCAAAACAGGCCAAGCAGCAGCCCGGCCATCACCGGCAAAATCAGAACAAAATAAGTGAACATGGAGCGCCAACGGATCATAGAAGCACCCTATCCTTCAAACCGATACCCCACCCCGCGCACGGTGATAATGCGTTCCGGTGCGGCGGGGTTCGCCTCAATTTTTTCGCGCAGCCAGCGGATGTGGACGTCAACGGTGCGGCTGCCGCCGTTGTAGTCCCAGCCCCACACCTTTTCCAGAATCTGGTCGCGGCTGAGCACCAGATTGCGATTGTGCGCCAGATAGAGCAGCAGGTCAAACTCCATGGGCTTAAGCGGCACGGCCTGGCCGCCCAGCAGCGCCTCGCGCCGATCCGGCACAATCACCAGATTGCCAAAGGTCAGCTTCTTGGGCTGCGGCGTCTCGTCGGCTGCAGACTCGTCTGCGCTGCCAATCTCTGCGCGGATCAGCCGCACGCGGCGTAGCTGCGCCTTGACGCGCGCCAGCAATTCCCTCATGCTAAATGGTTTGGTCAGGTAATCATCCGCCCCCACTTCCAAGCCCACAATTTTGTCGATCTCGTCCGTACGCGCCGTCAACATCAAAATGGGTACATTGGTCTCCTGGCGCAACACGCGGCACACTTCCAACCCATCCATACCGGGCAACATAATATCAAGAATCACCATGTCCGGCGTCTCCTGGCGCGCGGTTTGCAGCGCGCTGTACCCGTTGGCGCTCATAAAGACCGTATAGCCCTGGCGCGCCAAATTATATTCAAGCGTTTCGGCAATGGCCGCCTCATCCTCCACTACCAAAATTTTCGGATTCACCACTTCATTCAAACTATCCAACTTGCTATTTCCCATCCCATAAAATTAATGGCGGCGGCCTCTCCTCCCCCTTTACGCACAAAGTGCGCCGTTCCCCCTCCTCCCTACAAGTGGGGAGGAGGGGGCCAGGGGCAAAAGAGGCCTATCCCCCATGTTCCAATCCTACCGCTAATCCTATCGCATTTCAGATACCGAAGCAAGGAAGCGCACAATACGATCAAACGCGCAGGCGGATGCGCCAGTGTGGCTTCCACCGCACGCGCATGAGCCGCTGCATGGCCAGCAGCGCGCTCAGCAAGATCAATGCGCTGCCCAGCGTCTGCGCTGACGTCATGCGTTCATTCAGAAAAAGCACCGACCAGATTACAGCCAGCAGCGTTTCCAGCGGCATCAGCAGCGCCACTTGCCCGCTGCCAATGTGGCGAATACCGACAAACATGGCCAACCACCCACAAAAGGTGCCAACAATGCCCATGCCGCCGATGGCCAGCCAGCCCACTGGTTCGATGGGCGCCCAGCGTGCGCCTTGCATCAGCCAAAACAGCCCCATTACGCCAAACATGCCCGCCAATACGTAAAAGGTCAGCGTGTGCGAATCATATCCCTGCAAAAACCACTGCATCACCACCAGTTGGCCCGTAAAGCCCATGACGCCGCACATCACCAGTAGAACGCCCACTCCATCCACGTGGCCGCTCACACCCAGCAGCAAGTAGACGCCGCTAAGCGCCAACGCCATACGCACCAAGTGGCGGCGCGTCAGCTTTTCCCCGCGCAACGCCAGAATCAGCAGCACAATCAATGGATTCACGGCAAATAAAATGGTCGCCACCGAAGCATCCAGCCTGGTGAGCGACCAGAAAAAAGCCAGTGAACCAAGCCCATTGGTCACGCCAATGGCGCTCGTAATTAGCAGTCCGCGCCGGTCTATTTTTAGCTTCTGCGGTGCGTAGCGAGCCAAGAAGAGGCCCATGGCTAGGACCGCCACACCGAATCTAGATACCGAAAGCTGCGTGGGCTCCACGCCGGCGTCAATCGCCATTTTGCCCAGGGGCGTCAACACGCTAAACGCGATGGTGGACCCAATGGCCAGCGCCCATCCCCACAGCCACTCTGCGGACCCGGGCAGCCAGGCCCGCAGAGTCGTTCCCCAATATTTACGCCATGCGGATTCTACCATTTATCATCATCGTTATATTCAACATCGTCATCATCATATTCATCATCGTCGTCATAATCGTCATCACCATCGTCGTCCCATTCCTCGGAATCATCGTAGTCATCATACATCCACTCAATCTTAGGCGGATTAAGGCTCACAATTTCAAATTCGGCATCGCAATTGTCACAAATAACGCTATCGCCCTCTTGCGCATTGGATGGTAATTTGATCTTGTGGTCACAATCCAAACAAATTACGTCACTCATGATTCTCTCCCTTTTGCAATCAGCCACAGTATATAGAACGCGCCTGGCTGATTGGTGAATACAAATTCTCTATGTTTATATGGTTTTGAGCGGACTATTCAAAAATCAAATCCATAAAATATTCTACTTGCCCTCTATTTGAATTGAGTGGCAAATAGTGTTTTAAATTTGTTGCAAAAAAGGAGAAAAATTTGCACAAATTGAACGCTATGCATCGTCTTGGCTAAACATGTAGCCAATGCGCGCAATCGTGCGAATGTAGAGCGGGTTTTCGGGGTTGGTCTCAATTTTGGCGCGCAACCGGTTGATCAGCCCGCGCACCAGGCTACGGTCACCCTCGCCACTGTAGCCCCAGACGTGCTCAACAATGGTTTCGGTCGGGATCACCTGGCCGCGGTTCAACATCAGCGTGTGCAGCAGGCGATATTCAAGCTGGCTCAAGCGCTGTGGTGACCGGCCCGCCACCTGTACGGTGCGGCGGGCCGGGTCCAATCGCACGGCGCTCCGCATATTCAGCTCTGTGACAGAGGCCGAGGCCAATGCCAAAGAGGCCCGGTTTCTGCGCAACAGCGCCTGCGCATAGGCCACGAGCAGCCGCACGCTGAGCGGGCGCGTGAAAATGTGATCGACACCCGCCTCGATCATCTGGGCGTGCAGGCGCTCGGTCGTCGCATCAACCACCCAAATCAGCGGGGCATCGGATTGCGTGCGCAGATGGTAAACGGCGTCCACTGGATCGTCAAAGGCCGCCGTGATTACTATCAACTCGGCAGCTTGCTCCAATAGCGCGCCCTCATCAACATCGGCCCGGCGGGCCACCGCCACGCTAAAACCGGCCATCTGCAGCACTCCTAGCAGAATCGATTCTTCATGCGGATCGTCCGCAATTAGCAGCACCTTCACGTTGTCACCTTTGCATCTGCAAACAGCTCGGCCAACCACGCCGCGCAACGGGGATAATGCGCGCAATCCAACACAAACTCCTGGCCGCGACCCACCGTTCGCAGCAACGCGTGCTCGCCCTGCCGCTGCCAGCGCTCCATTTTACCATGATAACTCAGCGCTTGCTCTGGCGCCGGCGGATAAAACCAGCCGGGCAGCCGCCACAGGCTGCGGCGGGCGCTCTCCGCCGCCGTGAGCTGCCGCGCTGGACGACAAGCCGGAAATAGACCGCCGCCCGCGATCCGCCCGTCAACACCCGCCAAGGCCAATCGTTCACGGGCCACATAAATCGCATTCTGCCGGGCAAAATCGGGCGCGCAGTGCGGATGATCGCGCAGCCACGCCGGTATGTCGGCGTCGGCGCAACGCGCCGGATAAAACACCGATTCCACCTGCAACCAGCCATAAATCACGTGCATATCGGGCGCAATGGCCACATATTGCAGCCGGTCATCCACCAATTCAACCCGCCGAAACCAGCCGTAAAAGAGAAACAGATCGCCCGGCCCAATCGCTTGATTGTGCAAATGTCCCAGCGCAGCGCCAGTCTGCCCAAAGGCGGGTCGCCAACCATCTGCGCGCGCCACGCTGTGGGCCGTCAAATCCGGGTCCAAATGACCGCAGGCATCCGCGCCGGTTTTGCCGCCCGTCAGCTCCGCCACCAGCGCGCCCAGGTGGCTATAGCGCGCCGGCAGCGAACCATTTGCCAATTGCATATCGCAATAGCGCCGCTGTGCGCGCACATCCGGTATGGGCAGCGGGCACAGGCGGCCATCGGGCAATATTGGGTTGGCCACGCCGCCACTGGCCGAATCGAATCCTTTGCGGCTCAAAATTAGTTTCATAGGGAGGAAGGGTGGCGGGTGGCGGGTAACGCGCCACTCGCTACTCGCCACCCGCTACTCGCCACAGCTCAAAAAGCGGCGTTCCGTCGCGCTGTGCAAAAGTCTGCTCCAGCACCGCGCGGCGCCCTCGCTTGGCAGCGGCTTCTATAAAGCGCTGGCGGCGGCCCTGGAAAACAGTTTGCCCTCGAGCGCAGCAGATAAACATTGTCTGAGTTGGCCAAAAGAGGGCCAGCCGCTCGACAAAAGCGGCATCCGGCGCAGCCACCGATGCATAGCCGAAGATCTCAATGGGCGTGACGCGGCCCTGGCTCAGAAAACGCACCGGCGCATCGATCCCCCAATCCAGCGCAATGGGCGCGCCCAACCCATTATAGCGCAAATAATAGGCCAAATGATACGACGCGTCCGAATGATCGGCCAACCCGCCGCTGCGATTCAATGCGTCATAATAGCGCGCCGTCGCCGCCACATCCAACCCCGCCCATATCAACAGCAAAATGGCCACCGCCATGCGCCAATTCCACCAATCGCCCCGCCTCCTCGCAAGTTCTTCTGTTTGACCGGACGAATCGCCCGCTCGTAGGTCACTCTTATAGAGTGACATGCCCTGTTCAGCAGCATTTGCGCTTAGAAAGCGCCCAACGAAATCCCGCCATCCGCGATTTAATGGACCCGCAACGCGCCCCCCCTCATTGGCGCCGCTTTGCAGCCATAGCGCACCCGCCACCCCAATCGCCCCATACGCCAGCGGCTGGATCAGCGCAAAGTGGGTGATGAAGAGATCGCTGATGGTGAAAAGACTCATGGCGAACGCGGCCAGCAGCAAAAGCAGCGGCCCGGTCATGCGCTTGGGCCAGCGCCAAAGTCCGCTGCCGATCAGCGCGCCCCACAGCCACGGCGCCAGGCTGTTGCCATACACGCCGCCCAAATACCAAAGGTGATCGCCGCGCAACATCTGGCCCAATTGCCGCCAGCGCACGGCCAGATTGCCGGCCAAATCGGCATTGTCGACGCCATAATAGCTGGTTTGCGCATTCCGGCTCAGCGCGTCCCATAGGCCGCCCGTCTGCCAGTTGAACAGGAGCAGCGGCAGCAGCGGCAGCACAAACGCACCGATCACGCCCACCGCCAATATAACAGTCATGCGCGGGGTGGTCGATACGGTGTCCGCATCCTGGCGCGCCCAGCGCGTCTGCCACAGCCACCAGCCGCCCGCCAACAGCGCAAACGGCCCCACCAGCCACACCGCCTGCACCTTGGCATAGAGCGCCAGCCCGCCGCAAAAAGCGCTGATCAGCAGCGCGCGCCCGCGCCCCCACCGCAGCCAGCGCAACCCTTGCCAAATGCAGCCCAATGTCAGCGGCTGCATTACGTTGGTGACAAAAATGCCTTGGCGACTCCAAAAGATAAAACTGGGCGCAACGGCCAGCAACGCCACCGCAATCACCCCTGCCAACGAAACGGGCGTGTGCATGCTCGCCGCGCTTTGTTCTCCACGCCTAAACTGCATCCATTCTGACACGGCGCGCTCCAGCAGCAGCAGGGCGGCCAGCGCCGTCAGGATAGCCAGGGCGCGCAAGTTGGGTACGCCAATGCCGGTTAGCCAGAGCAACGGCAGCGCCAGATAGACATTGAGCGCGCCAATATAATCCTGCACCATCAGCGGCCATTGCACGCCCCAGAGCGAGATCGAAGCGCCGCGGAAGGCCGTCACCGGTGCGCCGGTCAGCAATTCCATGGCGTTGAGACCGGCCTCTTTGGCTTCATCATAATGCAGGCCGGGCAAACCTAAATTGTGTGTGGAAAGGAGAAGGAATAGCAGGAGCGCCGCCGCCAAAGCGAGTTGCAGCGGCGGCATTGGGAGGAACAAGCGGCCAATTCTGCTTCGCCGCCAAGGGCTATTGCGCCAGCAGATAGACATCGCTGATGATGCTCTGGTAGTTCCAGCCGCTGGCGTAGAGGCGGATGCTGTTGATGCGGGCGGCGGGCGTGGGCTGTGCTAGATTTTGCCAAAACTGGATCAGATTGGGTGATTCATATGTATACCACTGAAACGCTGGAATCTTCAATCCATCGTCGGTTTGCCAGTAGTCATTTTGGGGATCATCATCGGTAGTCGGGTCCAAATAGTAAAAGCCCTGCCCCCAGGTGCGGTCGTTGCCGTAAACGTCCGTAAATGTAATCTCGACGCGCAGCGGATATTCGGTGCCCACGGTGCCGCCGCCCGCCAGATTTTGGTTGAGCAACTTCACGTCAAACTTGAGCACCAGCGATTCATACACATTCACGTCGGCGTTGAGCTGCTGCGTTATCCCCACCTCGGTATGATAATTTTCCGCCGCCTGCCGGGTGAAAAAGGCCACATCGCGGCCGTCGCTTTCCAAGAATTGCACTTCGCCGCGCGTCACATTTTCCGGCGCAAAGTAGTACGACTCCCAGCTCTCGGCATAGCTGCCGGCGCGGACCAGATTATGCTGGGCCGAGGCCGGCTCCTGCTCCAGCATGTCGGACGTCATCCAGGCGCGCAGCGTGCTGTCGAGCACGGCTTGTTGGCCGGCGCCGTTGGTCAACGCCGCCGCACCGGAGCGCACGGTAATATCCGTGCGCTGCTCGGTGACCGAAATTTCATAGGCGCCCGCCGCGGCCATCGTGGCCTGCCCATGCGGGGTGACCAGCTCTACGCGCAGTGGACGGGCGGTGCCGCTGTCGTTAAAAATGGTGGCCTGGCCACTTTCCAAAAAAATACGCAGCAAATAGGGCTGGCTGCTGCTCTGGAAAAAAGGCTCGCGGATTTTTTCGATTTGAAGGGTTGTGTTGGCGTAAATGCGGATGCTGCCCAATGCGCTGTCAGGATTATTGGGCGTCACAAATTTGAGGGTGCCTTGCGTGGAATCGCCCGCCGCTTCGATGACGCTGCCCTCTTTGATGCCGCCGCGCGCGCCTGTAACGGCAATGGGTTCGGTCACGCTGGACGCATGATAGCGCACGGTGCCAATGGTGGCGTCGAGCTGGGCATCCAGCGCCACCGCAAAATGCTCCACCCCGTAAACGACCGCCGCCGGAATCGACACCAGCAGCGCTAGAAAAATAGCAAAGCTGACCAGCATAATCAGCCATGCCAGCCGTTCGGGATTTTCGCGCCAGCTTGCCAGCGGGCGCCCAGCAGCTTCAACCGACCAGCTTTCGGAACTCATGGGTTTTTCTAATTCTCGCCTTCCCCACCGGCCAGCGGGCCATTGGAACGCGCATTGGTCTGTGCGCCCATTGTATCCTGCACCGCGCTGAGGCGCGAGAGCCACAAGCGCGCATCACGGTCCGCCGGATTTACGTCCAGCGCGCCCTGAAAATAGCGCTCGGCATTGGCCCAATCGCCCTGCTCTTTGTAGATCAGTCCCAGATGATAATGCACATTGGGCGCTTTGGAGTCGATTTCGAGCACGCGTTCATAGGCCGCAATGGCCTGACGCTGCTGCTTGGGTCCGGCAGTTTCCAAGCTGCCCAAATAGGCCGCCGCCAGATTGGTCCATAGCATGGCGTTTTGGACGTGCTGTTGCGCAGCCGGTTCCAAAACGCGCACCGCCCGGTTCCACTTGCGCAGCAAAATATAGGCGCCGCCCAGGTTAATCGCCACATCGGGAATGTGGGCGGCCTTTTTACGCAGCGGCTCCAATACCGCAATGGCATCTTCGGGTCGATTTTGGCTCAAATAGCGGGCGCTGGCGTTGAGCGCATCTCGCAATTCATCCGTCATTGTGCTCATATCCAATCCGTCAAATCAGTGTTCTATTCCTCATCATCCAGCGCTTCTTCATCCACGTTGTGAAAGACTTCATAGCTATCCAGTGACGGGACGAAAAATTCGATCACATATTCGTTGGGCACGCCCATGGGCTGCGATAGCTCCTCCAGCAGGGCATGAATAAACTTGCGGCGCTGCTCGGGCTGCAGCCGGCGTGACGCATCATCCCAAAAGAGCACCGTACCGTAGACGCCTTCCCCCGTAAAGTGCATGTCCAGCTTGCCAATGGTCATGGGCTGCCGCTGCTGGTCCAACTGGTCCAGATCGAACAGGGCGTATTGCTCGGAACTATGTGTGCGCACCAACCGCTTCAGCTTCAGATTCACAGGTACTTTTACTCTTCGTAATCGCCCAGGTCCAATTCGTCGCTGTCGTACCAGTCGTCCAGCGGATCGTCGTCCCAGTCGGCATCTTCATCCAGCCGCTCGTCAAAGAGCGACACCGCCTCAGGATCGGCATAGAACGACATCTCCTCCAACGCCAGCTCGGCGGCAGCGGCCTCTTCGGCCTCGTCACCGATCAGCACGGTTTGCAGCGCGTCTACGGCGTCTTTGCCGCCAATGCGACCCAGCGCAAAAATGGCAGCCATGCGTACCGAGGGTTCCGGGTCGGAAAGCAGCGCCAGCAGATCGGGCAAGGCGACGCGGGCCTCGAGTTCACCGGTGGCAATGGCGGCTTGCCGGCGCATTTCCACGGCGGGGTTTTGCAGCTCGGCGCGCACCAGGCCGCGCCAGCGCACATCGGCGCTGCGCCCCATGGCGACTAGCGCGCTAACGCGCATCTCATCATCGGGTGCGTAGTAGGCATCCTCAATCAGTTGGCGCACGCCAATTTCGCCCGAAAAGGCAATGCTCTCCAATGCGCGGCATTGCACCGTCAGATCTTCATCGGGGTTCTCCAAAACGGCCAGCAGCGCGTTCTCCACGCGCATGGCCAGCGCGGCATCCAGCTCTTCCAGCTCACCGGCCAGAATGTACGACCCCAATGCCTGAGCCGCCGCCGCCCGCACGTCAGGCACAGAGTCGTGATTCAAAATTTGCACAAATTCGCCAATCAGATCCGGCGCCGTCTCTTCCCAAAGGCCCTGTACAGCGGCCGCGCGCACCTTGGCGTCCTCATCCTTGATGGCAATCCGCAACAACTGGCCCAGGTGAATATCCAGATCGTCTGCGGCCAGCTCGACCAATTGATGCACCAGCCCACGTCGCCGCTCGACCGGAATAGCTGTCCACTTGGCGCGTACAGCCGCCGCGCCTGCGCGCGACAGGTCGGACAGCGCAAAAATGTCGTGCGCATCAAGCTGACCGGGCTGCGTGATCAGCGCCGTCAGCACCCGCTCTAGACGCAGCATGGGCGGCTCGGACGCGCCCACAGAGGCCAACAGTTCATCGTCATCCAACTCGTCAAAGGGAGCGCCGTCGGCCAGATCCTCGATCAGATAGTCAATATCTTCGTCAGCCAGATCGGGATCCGCATCGTCATCCAAGCTATCAAAGTCCACATCCCATTCATCCTCTGGCTCGTCGTAATCCTGATCGTTAAAATCGTTGGGGTTTTGCATATTGGATCGCATTAGGTTTAATTCCAGCTAAAAGCCCAAATATCACTGGGCGGGCTGACCGGGTTGCCATTTTCATCAATCACCTGCACATACCAGCGCCACTGTCGCCCAAACTGCTGCGGGGCCAGCGAACAGTAATCGCTGTCCAAATCCCACGAGGTGCGGCTCTGCTCGCGAATCAGCTCCAAAATCCATGTAACCGACTGTTCACCATTTTGCGCCACATTGGACACAAAGCCCAAATGCAGCACATATTGATCGGCTGGCGCCATAAAGGGCACCCCATTCCAGACCAAGCTGTCGCGCGCCGAACAGCTCATGGGCGTGCCGCTTTCCGGGCTGCGCAGGGTCGGCGCATCCAGCCGGTAATTGCCGCTGGTGGACCCGGTGTTGGCAACGGGGGCCGGCCCATTCGCCGCCGACCCAGTCGGGATGTTCAGCACCTGGCCAATGCGCAGGCGCGTCACATCCTGTCGCGAAAGATTGTTGGCCGCCAACAGCGCATCCACTGTAATGCCAAATTGCTGCGCAATGGTGGCCGGCAGATCGCCCGCCTTGATCACATAGGTAAACGGAGTGGGCGAGGGCGCGGCACTATCGGCTGGACCAGCGCTCGTCGGCGGCGCCGGCAGCTTGATTTCCTGCCCCACGCGCAGCCGGCGCACATCCTCTTCGCTCATGCCGTTGATGTCCATCAATTCACGTACGGTGCTGTCGTAACGGTCAGCGATAGCCAATAACGTATCACCACTGCGAATTGAATAGGTGATAAATGCTGGCGTCGCCGTGGCGGTGGGCGCCGGCGTTGGTGAAAAAGTAGCCGTGGCCGTGGGCAACGCCGGTTGCGTAGGTGTATTGGTGGCGGCGCTGGTCTGCGTGGGCGCCAATGTGTTGGTAGCCAATGGCGTGGGTGTGGTGGTGGGTGGCGAGGCCGCGATCACAGTTTTGGTCAAGGCGACACTGGTGGCGCGAATATTCGAAACGGTCAAACTGGTCTGGCTGCCGGCCTGTGCGCTCGCCGCTGTGGCGCTGATCGCCACGGTAGCTACGGCAACAGATGTGGGCTCTTCCGGCGTATTGGTGGCGGTGGGCGAAGGGGTTGGCGGTTCAGGAGTATTGGTGGGCAGCGGTGTGAAGGTGGCCGTCGGCGTGGGCGCCTCTATCTGCACCGCCGGTTCGCCGGCCGCATCCGGGGGCGATGTTGGCTGGGCATTTTCGACCACCGGCTGGGCATCCTGGGCGCCTTCCACAGCCACGTTGACAACGGCCACGCTTTCGGCTTGGGCCGCTGTGGCCGTGGGCATCACGGCCACGGCGGCGGACTGCGGCTGCTGGTTGAGCGACGGGACCGGCTCAGCATTGGGGACGCCGCCCACAGTGATGCGCGGTTCAATCTTGGCGCCAAAAGCGGAAATGGCCGCCCAGCCGCTCTCTAAACCGGCGACTACGCCGTCCAACGGGTTGCCGCCGCCCACACCGGTAAGCACCAATAAAAAGAGGGCGGCAATCACCGCCGGCACGCCCCACACCAGCCAGCGCGGGGCCGCCGGGTGCAATTCGCGGCCACAGTGGGGGCAGATCACCAGGTTTTCATAGGCGCGCCGGCCACATTGCCGGCAGCGAATCTTCTTTTGTTGAACCGGAATTTCATCCTTTTCCGGCGGCGGTGCATAGTTAACGGGTAAGTTAGACATCGAATAAGTTAGATAGAGTTCCCTCACTAGCCCTCTGCGCAAGGGAAGGGCCAGCAAGGGAACTTAGTTACGGGTAAACCTATTGACCCAATATGGATATCCAGTCGATACCCTGACGGACCGAGCTAATATCGCGCACCGTGATAAACACGATCAAACCCAGCAGCAGCACATAGCCCACCATGTGGACAAAACCTTCGCGCTCCGGGCTAACCCGGCGACCGCGCACGGTTTCAATAATGATGAATAGCAGACGACCACCATCCAGCGCCGGCAGCGGCAGCAGATTGGTCACGGCCAGCGCCGCGCTCAAAATGGCTGAAAGACGCAGAATGGGAAAAAGCAAACCTGTATTAATCGTGGCGCGGGTTGCGTCACCCACCATCCCGGCAATACCTACCGGCCCTGTCAGTTCAGCATCGGCGGGCGCCATCTGGCCCGAAATCAGCATAAAGGGCAGTTGTAAAACCAGGGCAAAATATTCAAATGTGCTGCGCACACCTTCGAGCGTAGCGCTCAACAAGGGCTGCCGGGCCAGTTGCGTCAGGCCATCAATACCCACGCCCAGCGAGCCCTGCCCAGGCGGCGGGTCCACGCGGGGCGTCATGTTGACGGTCACCCACTGGTCGCCGCGTAAAAGCGTTACATCGGTGGGGCTGCCGGCGTTATTCTTGACCAGTTCGGTCAGCAGGTGGTCGGGAGTGACAATTGTGTCGTTGACCTTATAAAAAATATCATCGGGCTGCAATTGAGCTTGCGATGCCGGGCTATCCTCCGCCACCAATGTAACTTTCGTAAACAGAATCGGTACGTAGGAGACGCGTTTGAGCAGCGCTTCCACATCCACATCCGTCGGAATCGAAAGCGGCAGGATTTCATCATTGCGGCTTATCAACAGCGTCTGCTCCGCCCCATTAGCAGCGGCCCTATTATTGCGCGCCATCACGGTATAATCGGCATCCGGCGTCACCGGCATGAGCAGCGCTTCCTCGTTGCGTTTGAGCACAATATCGCCGGGCTGTAAACCGAGCGCGCTCAGCTCGGATGTCGGCGCGTTATCAGCAATTTGCGCATAGGCCACCGGCGCCGGGAAACCGGCCATAAAGCTGCCGGCAAAGAGTACAATCGCCAACAGCGCATTCATAAACGGCCCGGCAATCAGCGTGGCCGCCCGCGCGCCTTTCCCGGCGCCGTTAAACGAACCGGGCGACATATCACCGGCATCTTCCCCCTTCATGCGGGCAAAACCGCCAAACGGGATCAGGTTGATGGTAAAATCGGTGCCGTCATAGGTGAAGAGCTTCACCAAGCGCGGCGGATACCCCATGCCGAATTCTTCCACCACAATGCCGTTGCGACGCGCCACCCAATAGTGGCCCAACTCGTGGAAAAAGACGAGCACACCCAAAACCAGCACAAACGAAACAATGGTTACCAACATATTAAATCAAATCCTTCCCTGCCGGCCGAGGCCGGTCCAATACACGCAACGTGCAGCATTATACTTGGTGGCATCTTCTTCCTGCAAATGGTTCTCAGCGCTCGGGGGGCGTCGCCTCTCCCGGCTCTGCACCCTGCGGGTGCGCCGCGTCCCTCTCCACCTTGTGGAGAGGGGCAGCTTTGGCGCTGAAGTGCCAAAGCAGGGAGAGGCATCGCGGTGGGATGCACCCTCAGCGCTCTCCGCTACCCTATGAACCATCTCCCAAAATACAGGTTCCGGGCGCATGCGTTGGCTGCACGCCTGGACAATATTATCGGGGATCAGGCCGCTGCACACTACGAGACCTCCAGCCCCGGTTGGTTTTCAATCATGCGCAGCGCCTGGGCCACCTTGGCCGCCATGCCGCCGGTCACGTCGACGCCGTGGTTGCCGCCTAGGCCGCTGGCCACCTGGGCGAACGAGTGCGGCGTAATTTGTGGAATGAGGCGCATCGGCGTGCTGTAAGGGATCGGCGGTATAAATGCCGTCCACTTCACCGGCCAGCACCACCGCTTTGGCAGCTCCGCCGGGCATCAACGCAGGCAAACGGCGCGCTTCAGCCACGCCATAATTTCTTCGGTGCCAAATCGTGCCGCCGCACATCGTCCAGCGCCACATCGCCATGAATAAAGCGCGGACGAGATTGCGTTGCAGCGCCTGCGCCACCGCCCAATCCGGTCCATCCGCCACCACGCCATCCACACAGCGCAATGTGGCGCTGGGCTGAATGCCCAAACGGGAACGCCCGCCGCCAGCAGCGCCGCCGCCACCATACGCGTCAACCGGGCAGCGGCGTCGGCGGTGGCGGCAAATCCCATCCACTCTTCCGGCGTGCGCACACCCTGGCGAGTACCGTGCCGTTTGGCGTGCAGATGACCAAAGCTGCCGTCGGCGCCATTCCCAATCACCAGCTTGAGCGTTGATTCGATCACCTGCGCTTGGCAATCTCGTGGGCCAGCCGCTGGATCACATCCAACCGCGGCGTTTCGGGCTGGCGCTTGTCGGTGATCAGCGAGCCGCCCAGTTTAAGAAAGATCAGCATTGGGCGGTCCTTCATTAGGTTGACACCACCGAATCAATTCGGCGTCTGCAAATGCAAACCGGCTTTTGGTCGTGGTTTTCCGTATCAGCCACCGGTTTGAACCGGTGGTGGGTGTGTCAACTATTGTCAGCATATACGTTCCAAATGCTTTGGAGCAGCGGCTCTTCCTGCGGGCAGCACCGTGCGCGGGTCAAAGAGCAAAGCAGGTGTTCATCCTGAATGCGGCAGATCACGGGCGGGCTGCTGGCGCAGCTTGGCGGCCCACTTGGTGACCAGGCCGGGGGGCAGCAGATTCTCCTCGGCAGAGAGCGCCAGCACATAGGTGGGCAGCGTCTCGCCCGGCAGGTTGCCGCCACCAATGGCGCTTTGCCCACACGACGCAGCCGCGGACGATGTGGTGCGTCTGCAACGCCGTACTCCAGGCCGCGGCAAGCGCCTGCATTTCATCCGTCGGGTGCGCTGATCGAGGCCAGATGGGCACCTCTTTGCAGCGCCTGCCCGTTCTGATAGCTGCGCAAGGTGGCTTCCAGCGCGGCCAACGTCATCTTGTCCACACGCAGCGCCCGCATCATGGGGGTGACGCCGCACGCAGGCAATAAGTTCCGCCCGCCCCACAATGATGCCCGCCTGGGGGCCGCCCAGCAGCTTGTCGCCGCTAAAGGTTACGATGTCGGCGCCGGCGGCAATACTTTCCTGGGCCGTTGGTTCGGCTAACAGGCCAAAGGGCGCAGGCGAACAGCCGGCGCGCCGCTGCCCAGATCATCAATGACGATGGGCAAGGCCGCCGCACCATGCGCACCACTATTTTGTGCGGCCGATTGGCGGGCAATCGTCACCAATTCGCCCAATTCAGGGGTGGTGACAAAGCCGATTTGGCGGAAATTGCTGGAATGAACGCGCACAGAGCAGATGTTTCCGCGGTGATGGAGTCGGCAAAGTCGCGGGCGTGGGTGCGGTTGCGGTCCCCACTTCCACCAGGCGGCGCCGCTCTGGCGCAGCACATCCGGATGCGGAAGCCGCCGCCAATCTCCACAAGCTGGCCGCGGCTGATGATCACTTCCAGATCACGGCAAAAGATAAGCACCAAATATAGGGCGCTGGCACAGTTGTTGACCACAATGGCGTCTTCAGCGCCGTTTGGGTTTTCGCACAGCAGATCGCGGGCGTGGTCATAGCGGCGCCGCGGCCTGCCGCCACAGATCATACTCGAGATTGCTATAGGGTTCTGTAATGGCCTGCACAGCCTGGCGCCGAGCCCGTCGTAACGGGGCGCGGCCCAAGTTGGTGTGAATGATGACGCCGGTAGCATTGATGACGGGTCGCAATGAGGTGTTACGCTCGGCAATAAAGGCGTCCACCAGCGCGGCCAGACGGGCAAGGGCGGGCGCAGCGTGGCCGCGGACGATGGCGCGCGCTGTGCGTCCAGCAGCGCGGATGGCATTGGTTACGGCGGTCGCAAAAGCCATGTTCGGCGGTAAGGAGCGCAATTGTAGGCTCAAGCAGCAGCGGCCGACGGCGGGCAGCTTGCGAAATTCGGCCTGCCGCGAACGCCCGTTTTGCGCCTGTTCGGCAGCGTTTATAGGTTGATTTGGATGCGGTATTTGTTCGGGCATCATATCCTGCATTATACCATCAGCTTAAGAAAAACTCTTGAAACGGATCACTGTTTTTGGCGCTTCCTCTATAGGAGTAACAAATTTTCGGAATTGCAACTGATTTGTACCTATTCCATGATATTCCAAATGCGAGTTCAATACAACCACGCCACAGTTTGCACCAGACCCCAGCTGCCTGTAAACTGATGTTATATCATATATTATTCTTCGTTTGTGCCTCTATACAACGTGTAATATTCAACTTAGAAGGAATGTCTATGAGTGTTGGTGCCACGGTGTCATTAATCTTCCCTCAGGCACATCAATTGGCAAAAAGGTGATTGTTGGCCGTCACCGGGCTGATCTGGGTGGGGTTTGTCACATTTCATATGTATGGGAACCTGAAAATATTGAGGGCGCCGCATATTTTAACGCCTATGCGGAAGGGTTGTGCTCACTGGGGCGCCGGTTTTTGGCCACGGGCATCTGCTTTTTGTAGCGCGGCGTAGTGCTGATCTTTTCGCTGCTGTCGCACATTTGGGCCAAGCCGTCACCCTCTCTATGCAGGCGCGGAGGCAAGCCCCAAAGAACTATGCGCTTAAAGAAATCGGTGCAGCAGGCCACCTTTGCCTCGCTCTATATTCGTTGGGGCGGCATTGCAATCTTCTTCTTGTCCTCTTCCACCTGGCCCATTTGACCTGGGGCGTCCCCGGCATCCACAATAATTTTATTCGCGGCGATGCTTATCATAATGTGGTGACAGGTTTTAGCGGTGGACCGGCCATTGTCTTTAGCCATCTGGCCCTCATCGCTGGAGCCTGCACCTTTACCACGGCGTGTGGAGCATGTTCCAAACATTGGGTCTCAATAACAAAGAATACAGTTCGATGATCCGCCTGTTGAGCGGCGCTGGCCATTGTGGTGCCGCTGGGCTTTGCCGCCGCCGCTGGCCGTGGTCTTGGGGATTGTGGCGCTGTAAAAAAGAGATTGTTCGGAATAATCCTTGACAAGATGACAGGATGACAAGATGATGTAAGACGCCGAGCAGGATGACAGGATGATAGGAGGACAGGATGACAGGATGACAGGGTGACTTCGACAAGTACGGTCACCTTGTCATCCGGTCATCTTGTCAGGTGCAGAGGTTATTCCGAATAACGATGAAAGAACGATGACAGGAGATTGACTCTTCATGGCAACCAGTACATCTACATCTGTGAAAACCATGTTTGCTTTTGTGGAAGGCGTGCTTTTTGATGCGGGGATCCTGATGGCCCCATTGAGGAAAAGTGGGACAAGCACAAGTTTGAAATGAAGCTGGTCAACCCGGCCAACAAGCGCAAATATAGCATTATTGTGGTGGGCAGCGGGTTGGCGGCGGCTGGGCCGCGGCCACGCTGTCTGAGTTGGGCTACAATGTCCACCGCTTTTGCTATCAGACAGCCCGCTGCTTCCACAGCGTAGCCAAGCAGGGCGGCATCAACGCGGCCAAGAACTATCAGAATGATGGCGACAGCGTCTTCCGCCTCTTTATGATACGGTCAAGGGCGGCGACTATCGGGCGAGGCCAATGTGTATCGGCTGGCCCAGATCAGCAACATTATTGACCAGTGTGTGGCGCAGGCGTGCCCTTTGCCCGCGAATATGGCGGGCGGCTGGACAATCGCCCCTTTGGCGGCTCAGGTTTCGCGCACCTTTTATGCGCGCGCAGCAGACCGGCCAGCAGCTTCTGCTGGGCGCGATTGTAGCGCGCTGGCGCGGCAGATTGCGGCGGGCGGCGTCAAAATGCACACGCGCACCGAGATGCTCGACCTGGTGGTAGTGGATGCATGGGCGCGCGGCATTGTGACGCGGACATGGTGACGGGCAAAATTGAATCGCACGCGGCCGGAGATGTGGTGCTGCTATCACCGGCGGCTATTCCAACGTCTTTTATCTTTCCACCAATGCTAAGGGCTGCAACACCACGGCCATTTGGCGGGCGTATAAGCGCGGCGCCTTTTTTGCCAACCCTGCTACACGCAGATTCACCCCACCTGCATCCCGGTCAGCGGCGAATATCAGTCCAAACTGACGCTCATGGTGAATCGCTGCGCAACGATGGCCGCATTTGGTGCCGCGCCAAAAGGGTGATACGGCACCCGGCGGATATTCCCGACAGTGAACGCTACTACTATCTGGAAGAGCGCTACCCTGGGCCTTTGGCAACCTGGTGCCGCGCGATGTGGCTTCACGGGCGGCCAAGGAGGTGGTGGATACCGGCCACGGCGTGGGCGAGTTGAAGAACGGCGTTTATCTCGATTTTGCCGATGCCATCAACCGGCTGGGTGAAAATGTGATTCGCGACCGCCATGGCAACTTGTTTGACATGTATGCCAATATTACGGGCGAAGACCCCTACAAAGTGCCCATGCGCATCTATCCGGCGCTGCACTACACCATGGGCGGTCTGTGGGTGGATTACAATTTGCAAAGCACCATTCCGGGTCTCTTTGTGCTGGGCGAGGCCAATTTCTCTGACCACGGCGCCAATCGGCTGGGCGCCAGCGCGCTCATGCAAGGGCTGTCTGACGGCTACTTTATTGCGCCCTACACGGTGGGCAACTATCTAGCAGAGCAGCCTGCCCAAGGTGGACGCCAGCCACCAGGCCTTCCAGCAGGCCGAAGAAGAAGTGACCAATCGCATCAGCCAGTTTATGAGCATGCGCGGCCGCCGCTCCGTCGATGAAATTCACCGCGAGCTGGGCCAGATTATGTGGGACTATTGCGGCATGGGGCGCAACGAGGCCGGGCTGAAAAAGGCGCTGGAATTGATTCCGGCGCTGCGCGAGGAGTTCTGGCACAATACCACCTGGTCCCCGGCGACGCCAATGACCTGAACCAGACGTTGAAATGGCGGGCCGCGCGGGCTGATTTCTGGAGCTGGGCGAGCTACTCGTCGCGATGCACTGAACCGTTCGAGTCTTGCGGCGGCTACTTCCGCGAGGAGAGCAGACCGAAGATGGCGAGGCGCTACGCGATGAGATGAAAACTTTGCCTACGTGGCTGCCTGGCAATACGCTGGCGACGACGCCGAACCGATCCTCAACAAAGAGCCGCTCAAGTTTGATTACGTCAAACTCACCCAGCGCAGCTATAAATAGAGAAACAGGTCCAAGATTGAAAGATTGGCTGATCATCAGATTACACAGATTAACAAGATTAGAAAATCCCTGAAATCCATGTAATCTGTTGATCAACCTCCTTCTTGCCAAATCAGGAAACAGGTCCAAGATTACAAGATTGGCTGATCAACAGATTGCACAGATTAGAAAGATTGGCACCTAAAATCTGCGTAATCGTTGATCAACCTCCTTCTTGCCAAATCAGAAACAGATCCAAGATTACAAGATTGGTTGATCAACAGATTGCACGGATTAGAAAGATTAAAAAAATCCCTGGAAATCTGCGTAATCTGTTGATCAACCTCCTTCTTTGTCAAATCAGGAAACAGGTCCAAGATTACAAAGATTAAGCTGATCAACAGATTGCACGGATTAGAAAGATTAAAAAAATCTCTGAAATCTGCGTAATCTGTTGACCAACCTCCTTCTTGCCAAATCAGGAAACAGGTCCAAGATTACAAGATTAATTGATCAACAGATCGCATACAGATTAGAAAAGATTAAAAATCTCTAAAACTGCGTAATCTGTTGATCAACCTCCTGCTTGCCAAATCAGTGATGAAGGAGTGAATGCGAAGATGAATCTCAAGTTGCGAATCTGGCGCCAGAAGAATGCGCAGTCGGAAGGGCGTCTGGTCGATTATGAGCGAAAGATGAGTCCCGAATACTCCTTTTGGAGATGCTGGACCTGCTCAACGAAAAAGCTAACCCGCGAGCGATTTTGTCGGTGGCGTTTGATCACGATTGCCGCGAGGGCATTTGCGGCATGTGCGGTGTGATGATCAACGGGATTGCGCACGGTCCCAGGCCGCAGTGACGGCGTGCCAGTTGCACATGCGCAACTTCCACGACGGCGACACCATTGTGATCGAACCGTGGCGGGCGGCGGCTTTCCCCATTATCAAAGACCTGGTGTGAACCGCAGCGCGTTTGACCGCATTATCCAGGCTTGCGGCTATGTGTCGGTCTCCACCGGTGCGCCCGAGGCCAACAATACACCCATTGCCAAAAAAGAGTGATCCGGCGCCATGGACGCCGCCACCTGCATCGGCTGCGGCGTACCGCGCGGCCGCCCGCCCCAACTCATCGGCCATGCTCTTTACGGCGGCCAAAGCCTCACACCTGGCGCTGTTGCCCCAAGGCCAGCCCGAACGCCGCGATCGCCGTGCTCATGGTCAACGCCATGGATGCCGAGGACTTTGGCGGCTGCACCAACATTGGCGAATGCGAGGCCGTTTGCCCCAAGGGGATCAGCCTGGACTTTATCGCCCAGCTCAACCGGGATTTGATCAAGGCCTCGCTTATGGGGGCGGGGCGCGGCGATTGAAAGTCGGCTACATACAACAATTGGCTAGCACCCATAAAAGCCACCGGATTCATTCCGGTGTTTTTCTTGGTTTTGAGTGCAACGGTTTGCCATAAGCGTAAGTTATCGTCAAATCTTTTTCCAGATGATTTTTAGAAACAGCGGCTGACAGCGCGGCCATAGTCTGCCAAGGTGTCAATCATCTGTGAACTTATGCACAGCACCAAACTGGCAACCCTCCGTTCATCATCACTCGCATGGTCGCTGGCAGAAAGCAGCGCCTGGTCGGTCAGACTACAAGCTGGAGCGGGTTGAGCAGCAGCAACGCCACCATGCGCCGCAGCTAGCATTATGCGTGCGAAGTGATAGCGGTGCAGCTTGAGCAACCAGATTGTGGAGGGGAGCTGACCGCGCTGCCGCGGCAACTTTGGGCGCCAGGTCTATAACGGCTGGGACGCCCCTACAAGGTGACCGCACCCAATGGCGAAGTGACCTAATACAGCTACGCCAGCCGCCATGTCCATGCGCGGCGGACGCAATGGCACCCGCCAGAAGATTGTCAAGTGGACCCAGAATGATGGACTGGTAACTGCGCTGGTGCGCAACCGGCATTGAATGGCCTTTAATTGGGTGGTGGATGCCGAAGTGGCGCTGACCCACGACGACGGGCAACCTGACGCAGGTGGACCGACGTGGGCGGCGGTCCAGCACCTTCACCTACAACCTGGTGGGCGAGAAGACCGCCATGAACGATGTGGACCTGGGCGCCTGGAGCTATGCTCTACGACCGCCAGGGCCAACTGACCCGCCAGACTGACGCCCGCGGTGACACTACCTGTCTTGAATACGAAGCGGCACACCGGGCTGCTAAGCCAAAGGCATTGGCGCGATAACACCAGTTGCGCGCCAGCGGCGCGCTCTACACCATCGACTATGGCTATGGCGCCGGCCATAGCGCCAGCAACCGCAGCCGCACGGTTGACCGGGCGTGCTCAGCAGCACCTGGCAGCGCCATGGCCAAAGCGTCACCTACAATGGACAGGGTTTGTTGGCCAGCGAAACCGTCACCATTCGCACGGCGCCAGCGGCGGCTACAAAACCGAGTACACCTATGAAAGCGATTCCTTCCGACTCAGCACGCTCAAATACCCCGACAACGAAGTGGTAACCTACGCTGAGCAACAGCATGGGGCCGCCCACCAGTTGACCACCAGCAGCGGCAGCGCCACGCTGGTGGATACGGTTAAATATGACGAAGCCGGGCGGCTGACCAGCATGAAGTTTCCAAATGGCGGCAATCTCTATCGCAGCCAGACGTACTGGCCGTGGGTCAGCGGCAGCAGCAGCAATTCCAACGGACGCCTAACGAAATCAAGGTGGGGACCAGCAGCGGCTCTTCTAACCGGCTCTACTTCCAGTTTGACTACGACAGCCACGGCAACATCGGGGAGGGATGACCGGAACAATATAATGGGGGGACCTCTTACACCTACAGCTTCTGCTACGACCCGCAGAACCGGCTGGCAGCGTATTTGCCCCCTTGACAGCAGCAAAACGTGCAGCACCCGCGCAGCACCGGCCAGAGCTACGCCTACAACCCCAACGCCAGATGACCAGCTACGAAGGCGCAAAACTAACAGCTTCAAACACACCACCGGTCCGGACAGTCAGCAGAAAAACAGCGGTATTTCACCGCGACGCCAACGGCAACCTGACCGCCAAACCGGGCTGAGCCTGAGTTGAACCATTTGAAACCGCCTCTCCAGCGCTTGGCAGCGAGAGCTATCTTTACGATGATGCCGAGGCCTGCGCAGGCAAGAGCGTAAGCAGCACCCACACCTTTCTATCCCTTCCGCCACTACGAAGTGACCAGCCCCACCATCACCAAGTACTACCACTTCAACGGCCAGCGCTAATTAAGCCGAACGCCAGGGCAGCACGTTATACTATCTGCACACCGACCATCTACAGCGTGGCTCTGACCACCAATACCAGCGGCAACGTCCACTCCAGCGAGCAGTACTACCGTACGCCAGCGCGCATCGGCTAGCGGGCGCCGCCCTGCGGCCCCACCACCATCGATTACACCGGTCAGCGCCGGTGATGGCTCCGGGCTCATCTACATGAACGCCCGCTATTACGACCCGGCCATCGGCCAGTTCACCCCGCCGGATACGCTGGTGCCTGATGCGACGAGTGTGTTGGATTACAATCGCTTTATGTATGTTCGGGGTCGCGCGTTGAATGCGAATGATCCGAGTGGGCATAATACGGCTATGATCGCATCGGTGGAAATTGCGCTCCATCTTATGTGTATGCCGTATCGTGTACCATCGCCAGCAGAAATTCGTGAGGCCGAAATGCCGCAGGGGTCCATCGCAAAGTCCCAATGACAATTGGATCGATTTTGGGATTCCGATTTTCACATTGGAGCATGGACCTGAGACCAGAACTTTTAGTGAGGGTACCTATATGGTTGATTCTTTGAAAGAACATCCAGGGGTTGTAGCAGCAAAAGAAGAATTTCTACATCGATATACAGCGGTAGGGGTTCCTGTTGTAAAGAATTCCGACTTTGGGCCTGCTGGATACCTAAATGCCTGTTAGAATTAGATGGTACAGGTCATTTTCTTGGGAGCTACGATGTTGAAATTACGAGGTTGGATGATACTAGTGCTTCGATACGGGTTTTCAATACTTCTGGAAGAGAATCATTTACTAACTTACGAGTAGGTTCTGGCATTACTTTCTGGAGCAAGTTGATAACTTGATGAATGGCGAGGAGGTAAAGTTCCCCAGATATATTTTATCGAACCAACAGCGAAGATTCTTGGTGGGGTGGAAATTACGATCAGATCTATTCCTGGCAAGAATCAACTACAGGATGGCTGTCATCGGAGTAAAAGTTATGTTTCTATTCACTAAACTCAAAATGGGATATTTGTGGTATTTACTCTTTTTGATAATTCTTAGCTTATCTATCTTTGCATGTTCTACAACTTAAATTCTAAAGCTACATTTGAGGAAGTTGATGTATAGGGACTTGGCAAGCAAACTACGACAAGTTAAGGATACTAGAATTGGCACTCACGAAGTAGTATCAGTTTCTGGCATAGAAACATTAGTCATAAGGGAAGACATACACCCAAGAGTTTCGCAGCCAAGATGATCTGACTGATATGAAAGCGGAAAGTACTTGGCGCATTGACCTCAAGGCACAGTGTCGTTACATAAAGGTATTTGGGCCACAGCTTGGGCCCAACGATTTTCAGGAATTTCACAATGGCAAACGTATATACAGTAAAGAAATAAGGGGAACTGGAACATTCCTAAATGGTTCTGAGGTCATATTGCTGATCAAAATGTATAGATCTGGGGAACTCTATCTCGAGCATCTACCTACTGGTGATCCGACAGCCCCAATTTGATCCAGCTTAAAAAGGTTCAGTAAGTTACCAACGCATCCCTATTAGTTTTTGGTATTTTACCCAATTTAGCACCGAAAGAGAGACCAACGTGATACTGGTCTTTCTTTCGATCGTATTTGTTTTACGGTCATCTACGCCAAATATGAACTAAATATTATGAACCTCGTCAGTACAGTTGTAATCCATTCTGCATTTGCCCATTACCATATTGAAAATGGCAGCAAAGTAAAGTATTATTTCTTCAACGGCCAGCCCATTGCAGCAAATAGGCCAACGGCAACAACTTTCTACCTGCACGCCGACCACCTGGGCTCGGCACGGCCTTAACCACCACCGGCAGCGGGACGGGAACCAGCCAAGCCTACTGCGCCTACGGCAAGCGCCGCTACGACACCACCTGCGGCAGCAGCAACGGCCTGCCCACCGACCGCCACTTCACCGGCCAGCTCTATGATGACACCGGCTTGCACTATTATGCGGCGCGCTACTCGGTTGGTGAGTTTGTCGAACCAATGATGATCACCTGGGCCAGTTCACCAAACGAGGGAGGCCAGGAGCGGCATGCTCCTGGCCTCTGTTTTCCTCAGAATCACGCGGTCGGCTTTGCCAACCTTTCCTGAAGCGCGTCCGCTACATCTCTGCCACTGCTCTGATCAGCTGGCCACCGGTGATGCTGGTTGTATTTTTTGAAAGCGGATGATTTCCGCGTAGAGTTCATCGACGGATTGACCGGCAAACGTTTCATCGCGCCACAGCAGATAGTCCCCATGTCCTACCTGCCAGCCAGCCCAAAAGCGCGCCACCTTGGTGGGGCTCATATGTTGCATGAGCACATATGCCGCTTCTTGCATGATTTCCGCATCACCCACTACTTTGATTGTCATCATTCACTCCTCTTCATATGGACTCAATTGTTGGATCAGCACCGTGGGTTCACAGACCACCAGCGCCGTTGGCGCCAATGCCCGATAGCGCTTGATCAGCCGATCATCGCAAGTCACAAAGTAATCAGCTTGCGCGGCTTCGGCAGCGGCCACATGCAGCGCATCCAATGGTTTTATCCCACTAATTTCCAACGCGTTGGCGCGTCTCCGAATCGCCTCATTAACGGGTCGATTTTCCACGGCGAGGGCGATGACGCTGTGAATCCAGCGCCGCCGAATCTCATATGGGTTACGGCTTGTTTCATACTGAATGACCGCTGAAGCGATTAAATCCAGATCACCATGTTCAATCGACTCCAAAATTAACGAAAACGCCAATGACTCCAGCCAAATTCTGGGCTGCGATTGATCGTCGAAGGGTCGATTATAGACGCTGGTATCCAAGTAAATACGCAAATTCATCCTGGCATTATACCATACATTTCCAATATACTACCCCTTCAGCAACTACGAAGTGACCGGCTCCACCATCACCAAGTACTATCACCTCAACCGCCAGCTAATTGCCGAACGTCAAGGCAGCACGCTATACTACCTGCACACCGACCATCTAAGCAGCGTGGCTCTGACCACCAATACCAGCTGCAACGTCCACTCCAGCGAGCAGTATTACGCGTACGGCCAGCGCGACCGGCTGGGCGCGGGCGCCGCCCTGCCCACCACCATCGATTACACCGGTCAGCGCCGCGATGGCTCCGGGCTCATCTACATGAACGCCCGCTATTACGACCCGGCCATCGGCCAGTTCATCTCGCCGGATACGCTGGTACCGGATGCGACGAGTGTGTTGGATTACAATCGGTTTATGTATGCGGGACCCAGCCCCGCTCAATCACACGGACTCAAGTGGCCATTGCATTGACGGTATTTCCACCTGGCTCTGCATTGGCGCCGTACTGGCAGGCGTAGCCCTCTTACTTCAAGGTGATGACACCGCCTATCAACCGACGCAAGCCGATATAAATTCACAGCGATTAGGCGGTTCTCTCATAATTGCAGGTGGCAGTGGATTGTTAAAACGTCCGAGTTGTTGGGCGCATCCACAAGATGCGGCCTGCCCGGATGGGGATTGCACGAATGAAGTCAATGCTACGGCCAGTGTTGGGCCGTCTCTGTCAAACGCTGCTCAGGCGGCAGAGGAATTAGTACAGAAGGGTTTAACGTCTCCGCAAAGTAGTCAATTGGTAGATCAAAATCGCAACAGGATCGATAAACAACCCGTTTGTCACCAATGGAACTACATCGCTTGGCAGCTTTCCTGAATACATCAACCAAGCAGGAACGAGAATGACATACTTCAATTTACCGAGCCAGGCTTGGGATACATTAGCAAAGCGGGTAATGAGCATAATGTATGGGCTGTTAACAAACGTTTCTTAGTTATGCTGTTATGAACAACCAGAGATTTCGGTAACTATCGGGACAGGAAAAGAAAGACCCCAGGGGAGTATCTTCAACGGGAGATAAGTTACTTGATCAATGAAATGGGTTATGTATGGCAAAATGGGGTTGCAAATGGTACATTAATTCCAGGTAAATAAGAAAAATGGGTGGTCTCCTGATAGAGAGTGGTTTTGTTTACTTACCAGAGAGAGCAAGATATTCAAACCCACTCTTAACAGTTCTCTATGCAGGAGACCACCCTGCCAGAATTTCCAAATTTAGCTTGAATACCGCACAATCGGCTGATTTCTCTGTATAGTAGCTAACTCCGGCTCTCAATTTGGACCTACCGACGCGATGTATTCATGCTTAACCATTCCATTTTATTCATCTTAGAGACATATAAATACAATACGTACACATTTTGGCTACTTGTTTACTGAGGATAGGTTTGAGGTCTATTCCGAGACACACTTTGAAGCATTTTCCAGTGGGAAGTGATATTGCGCTCCCGCTCATATTGGCTTTAAATTTTTACAGGACAGAGGTGAAATTCATATTAGCTTCTAACGTACCTGTGCAGAGTGAAATGCTTCGTGACTGGTATAACCTCGATTTAATATTATTTCATCTAAGTAAAGGCCTCTATGATCTAGATAACGTTGTTCTTGAATTTAATAACAGTGATAGCCAGCTTGCTTAAACTTGCTACCATATACAAATCATATTCCGATTCGATACGCTTGCTACTTGACCCAGATAACTATGAGCTTAATAGGTCTATGCTAATCGCAAGTTTATCGAAATGGCAGGAAAGGCAGTGGGAGAAATTACAGGGCAGTATCTCATAGGTTTTACCATATTCCCCAATCGAAAGCTTCGCATAACCTCTTTTTCGATGGTGCAAAAGAGCGGCTTGACCGGGCAAAACTGTCAAAACTGCCAAAACCTATCATTTGGGGCTGACATCCAGCATAAATGTGATAATTTTTTGCCCAAAGTAGCGTCTAAATCCCCTGAGTAGGGGGTTATGCGAACCTCTCCTATCGATAAACCCTTTCTTTCACTACAATAATTGCCTGGGAAAATTGCTCATTTCTGCGGACATGAGCGTGTTGCTGTGCATCACGGCAGGTATGCACACCCTTTATGCGGGGCATCTCGGGTTCATTGGCCTAACCACTTGCACCAGCGGCAACGGTCTGCCCGCGGCCGCCATTTCACCGGCCAGCTCTATGATGACACCGGCTTGCACTATTACAACGCCCGCTGCTACCGGTCCGTCCCTCTGCCCCATGCGCGGTGCGTCTTCAGCGCCTGCAAATTCGCAGCCCCCAGGTGACCATATTCGGGCAGCACGCCTGTCGCGCCAGCACGCGCTGCGCCGCCGTCTGCGTAATAAACGATGGTCGTACAAACCAGCGCACAATAGGCGACGAGTTGCGTAGCGTACCCATGCAAAAAGCGAAGTCGGGTAGTTTCCTGTTAGGCGAGAAGGAATACGCCGCGACATTTATACTTGGCCCGGTATATGATTTATGGGGCCAGATCGGCCTGTGCCGCCGCCGGTTTGACGCGCGGCTTGACAAGCCGATCACGGCATATCAGAAAGAGGGTACTGTGGAATTAGATAACAAAACTCGAAATATCATCCTTGCCGCCGCCGCCGCACTCATCGTCTTGACCATTGGGGTTGTGCTCTGGCTTCAAAACCGCACGCCGGAACCGGAAGTCGGCCTGGTCGCCACCCCCCAAGCGATCACCGTTGGGCAAGATGCTTCGGCCAACGCCCAAGCGACCGCCACCCTGGCGCCCACTGCGGCGCCCCAATCCGAGGCGGCCCAACCCGCGCTCTGCACCAATAACGCCGCCTTTGCCGGGGATATCACTCTGCCCGACGGTTCGGAAGTGCAGCCCGAGACGGCCACGGTCAAGACGTGGCGCATTCGCAACACGGGGAGCTGCACCTGGAGCGCAGATTACCAGTTGCGCTTCGCCGGCGGCGATCAGCTCGGCGGGCCCGAGAGTGCCGCCATTGGCGTTGAAGTGGCGCCAGGAGCCGAGTTTAATGCCGAAATTCCGCTGGTCGCGCCTGCCGGCGCCGGGCGTTATCAAGGCCAGTGGATCATGGCCGATCTTTCAGCCAGGTGGTCTATTATGAAATTGCGGTGCCCGGCACACCGGCCATCGCCTACTTTAAAGGCCAGCCAATGTTAAGATTTGCAGCCCGGCCAGCAGGTCACGCTGAGTTGGGACCTTTCCAAAGCCTACAACGGAGCGTTTTTACGCGAGATCGCGCTGGACGGCACAATGGGACCAGAACAGGGCGTGGTCGCCCCAGGCAGCCTGGTGGTTTCGCCGCCAAAGACCATCAACTATGATCTGATTGCGCGCAACGAACAGGGCGAATCCATGCGCCGCCTGACCATTATGGTGGCAGCCGCCGACGCCACCGCCACACCTTTGCCCGGCGCCGACCAGCTCCCCCTTATCAGCTATTTCCGGGCGGATCGCTACGAGATCACCGCGGGGGAACAGGCCATTCTAAGCTGGGATTTGAGCGGGGCAGAAAGCGCGTTTCTGCTTACAAACGGAGCTGAAGAAGGCGTGACGGCGCCCTCTGCGCCGTTTCTGCAGGCAGACCACGGTCTATCGACTGGTGGCGAACGCAATGCAGCCGGTGAATCGGCGCAAGAGGTCACGGTGGTGGTGAAAGAGGCCGCCGAGACCCAACCGACCACCGAATTGACGCCCACCAATACGCCCGAAGGCCAAGACGCCACGCCCGTACCCGCAGAAGCCACTCCGACAGCGGAGCCGCCCGCCGCCGAGCCAACGCCTACGGCAGAGCCCGCTGCCGAAGTCGAGCCCGCGCCTACCGAAGCTGCCGCCGAAGAGGCGCTAGAAGCTGCGCGCCTGCCGCCCTGGCCGCCGACGACACCGTCATTCTCACAACGCCCGACGGTGCATCCGCGCAGATCGGCGTCGCAGGCGCGCCGGCCAGCCAGATGGCGGTGCTGGAGCCACAGCGAAGATAGCGCCTGGTTGCAGGTCACGCTGGAAGATGGGTCCACCGGCTGGGTGGCCACGGATCAGGTGGACGTGACGGTGGATGTGGCGACGTTGCCGGTGATGACGACGCCATAGTTCGTTTCTGCCGGGAAAGGCTTGCCCACCGCCAAGAACACCATTCCTGAGCGTTCTTTGCGCTCCTTGCGTTCTTGACTTCGGTAAAATTGACTTTCACCAACACAAACTTCCCTTGGCTCTGACATAGATGAAAATCGACCAGTCGGCTAAAACTAGTACACTGCGGCTCAAATAGACCAATGGGTTGGGAAGACTTAGAAACCGAGTTTGACGAAAACTCGTTTCTCTTACCCTTGGCTTATTTGCGCCGTCATGTACTAGGCGTAATCCTTTTCATCTATGCCAACCGCGCGTATAGTTTGAGCCGCGGATGCACGCCAATGACACGGATTAGAAATCCTCTTTCATCGGCGTGCATCCGCGGTCTATTTTTCCCCTCAATTGCCGGAAAGTTTAAAGACGATGCTAATGCCCCGCCGCAATAATCGGCGCGGCCTCCAACATAGAATCAACCACATCTACCCCGGCAAAGACCGTCCCCTCCTCAAACCAGGATTTCGGCGCCGCATGTCCCCACAACGTTTGGCGCTGAGCGTCGCGCAGACCCCAGCGTATCGGCTCAAAGTCGGGATCGACAGTCATATAGTCGCTGGTATAAATTTCAATGCGGTGGCCATCCGGGTCGCGCACGTAGAGGAAAAAGGCATTGGAGATGCCGTGCCGACCCGGTCCGCGCTCCAGGTTGGTCAGATAGCCGGTGGTCGACATGAGGTCGCACAGGTGGATGATGTGCAGGGCGGTGGGAGCCCAGATGGCCGTGTGGTGCAGGCGCGGGCCGCGTCCATTGGTCAGCGCCATGTCGTGAACGTTGCCCTTGCGGTGCATCCAGACCGCCCACAATGCGGGCGGGTCGCGGTCGTCATCGGTCTCGGTGTATTCGGTGGTGCGAAAACCGAGTTCATTGGCGTAATAGTCGTGGGAGGCCTGTACATTGGGCGTGAAGCAATTAAAGTGATCGATGCGCATGGGGTGGCAGCCGCCATAGTCGCCATACTTTTGCAAGCGGCGCTCGACCTGTCTCATTTCGTAATAAAACTCCAGCGGCGTCCCCAGCGGATCGCGCGTTTGCAGCGTGCGGCCCTGGGCGTGCTGTTCCACCCACTGGACCGGCAAACCCAACCCGGCTTGACGCTCGGCCAGCAAATCCAAATCCCGCGCCGCCGCCACCTTGAACCCCAAGCGCAGCGCCGCCGGTTGCCCCATCTCCGTCAACACAAACGAATGGTGATTGCGCTCCTCCAAGCCGCGCAAATAGAGCGAATTGCCCACCCGCGCGGTTTCGATCATGCCCAATGTGTCAACATAGAAGTGGCGGGCGCGTTCCAGATTAGTCACGCCCAGTTCGACGTGGCTCATGCGGATGATGTTGAACGGAGGATTGGCGGCAGGATGTCTGATTGGCATGGGAATTCACTCGAAAATTTTAGAGATTGGGATTTCGTCAATTATGCATGGCTTTTACAGCCGCAGTTGGTATTATATCATAAAGCGCTTCGGAAGGTGGGGTTTCCCCAATATCCGGAGTGCGTCCCCGAAATGGAGTGAGCTTCAAAACCAGTCGAGTGCAACGCACCGGCGCCTACGGCTCTGTTAGAGCCAGGGCGCCTTGACCGGTGCATCGCACTCTCCTTCCCCTAATTTGAGACCCACCCCAATATCCGGACGCGTTTCGCTTTAGGGGTGAGGTGTACCCAAATATCCTCAAAAAGAAGGCCGGAAAGCCTCTACAAAAGACTTTCCGGCCGTGTCCGCATCTATGCCAAAATAACTTGTCGATGTGAGACCGGTCAGCTCTCGGAGAGCTGACCGGTCTCGCAGCTCATTCGCTGTTGCACGATTACGAGGCGTTCATCCGATGCAGCGCGATCCTACTGCTTGTGTACAAGCGGCAAGTAGATGGTCGGCTGCGCGTCTTCTGTGTTGTCCTCGATGGCCGCTTGACGGGCGGGCGGACCAGCGACCAGCGGTGTATCCGGTTCAGCCAAGGCCGCGGCCTGCACAGTCGCGATGTTGTCCACGGCGGCCGCGCTCACCGCATCGGTGACGGCCACGGTGAAGCGGCTGTTGACCACGGCGCGAATCTCCACCTGGAAGCGGCCGGGCGTGGCTGGACAGCCGCCGGGCAGCACTACCTGCTCGGGCACGGGGCCATTCTCGGCGCTGAGTTCGCAGCGGGTGGCGTTGGGGTTGGTGAAGTCGTCGAAGACCGACACATCCACATCGCCAAACTCTACGTCCACATCCAGTTGCAGATTGCCGCTGGCGACTGGCAGACGCAGCACCAACACGTCGTTGCGATTTAACTCGATGGGCTCGGCAGTCAAGAAGGTAATGACATCAAAGCCGGGGCGGCGCGAGATGTTGCCCGCCGCATCACGCAGCCAGACGAAGACGTAGGCCACACCCTTCTTGGGCTGCAACGTGGCGTCCACAATAAAGGTATTGGCGCCCTCGGCTGGCGCCGGCAGCGGCGCAAACTCACAGTCCTGTTCGATCCAACGGCGCTGCACCACGTCATAGCTATAGGTGACCAGACAGTATTCGGCCACGCCGCTGGGGGTGGCGCCATTGCTACCGACCGGGTCATTGACCACGAACTTGACCTGCACATCCGCAGATTGCGTAATGGCATCGTCATCCTTAAACGGGTTGGCGTGGTCATCGCTGATGGCCACCGATTCGACCACCGGCGCCGTACGATCGGGCGGTGCGTTGCGCAGGCGTATGCTGCGGCTGGCGCTGTTGTCGTTCTCTTTGTCTTCCAGAATCAGATCGCCTGGGTCCACTTCGACGGTGACATTGGCGCGGCGGGCAGCGGCGACCGGGATGTCCCACGTGGTGGTGACGACGGCCTGGCCAAAGTCCTGCAGGAACGCGCTGGCCGGTACGGTCACCTCAGCCGGTGAGACTGTGCCCTGGTCCACGGTAAAGCGCACGGTGACGCCGGTTTGGCCCAGGTCGGCCAGCAGATTGGTCAGGTCTGGTTTTGTGCCAAAGAGTGAAACGTTGGCGCCCAGTGTGACCGAGTTACCCTTGATGGGATTGGGCGGGTCCGCAAAGATGTCGTGGCGACGTACGCTCAAGTTAAGCGGAAAGGCGGTGTCGGCATCCAGCGATTGCAGGAAGGCCACTACCTTGTTCTGATTCGCCTCCGAAGCCAGCGGGTCGCTCTGCCCTTGGCGCAGACCGGATTGACGATGCTCGTCGTTGCTGAGCACGCAGGCCAGCGTTTCGCAAGCGCCGTTGTGATAGTAGGGCGGCAGATAGCTGATGGCCAGCAACGATGGAATGTTGAAGCCATCGCCTTTGCCGTCGCCGTTGTGGTCTTTGCCCAGGCCGGTTTGGCCATTGGCGGCCAGCTCGACGGCGCCCACATTGGCGCCAATGTCATTGCCCTGACCGGCCACGCCCAGGTTAAACGAGCCAATGTCGGAGAGGAAGCGGTCCAGGAACTGGCCGCCAAAGGCGTTGTTGGGCGCGCCGGCTTCGGTGAAGATCTCGGCAGCATCCGGGGGCGCCGCAAAATCCTTGTTGCTGATGGTCCACTTGGTGCCGCCGTGGCACTTTTGGCAACCAGAACGGAAGAAGAGACGACGCCCCTGCTCCACATCGGACGGGCTGAGGCCGCCAGCCGTGGCGCCACCACCCTCGGCCAGTTCATCAGTGGTCAGCGCGCCATTGGGCGTGCGAATGGCAAAGCGGATCCACTGTTTGAGCGCAGTCAGCGCGGGATAGTGTTCGGTGCTGTCGGGCAGGGTGACGGTGACCTGTGGGCGGCCCGCATTGGGCTTGGCAAACTGGTTGACTACCGCCGGCGCAAAGTTAATGTCGCCGGTGTCGCTGATGATCAAGCCGTGCTGCGGGTCCTGCACGCTGCCCGCAATGGGCGTGGCCAGTGCGCCCGGCCCGGAGACGTTGCGCACGTTGATCTCAAAGTCCTCCACCTCGTCAAAGAAGGCCGAGTAGTTGAGCATGCGCTGGTCAAACGGATTATGCGGGCTCCAGGTGGCGTTCATTGGGATCGACTTGCGCGGACCCGGCACAAACTGCCAGATCACGCCGTCGGTGAGCCCGGCAAAGTGACAGCTTCCGCAGTTTTGCCAGCCTTCGCTGGAGAGCCGGTTGTCGGTGGAGACCGTTGTGCCGGCGGGCCGGTCGAAATGGCCGCGGGACGAGAAGAACATCTCTTTGCCCACGTGCAGCTCTTCTTCCAGCGTACCGGCGGGCGGCAGGGCGGTCAGCCCGATGACCTGGATCACTTCGTCGGTGGTCAGGTCCACCACAGAGACGTTGCGCGAAATGTAATTCATGGTATAGGCGGTGTCGCCATTGCGGATCACAATGCCCAGCGGGTTTTTGCCGGCGTTGGCATCCGCCGTGGCCGGGTTGGCCGGGTCGTTCAGATCAATGTAGCGCGTGGTGTTGGCGTCCACCGTAAAGGAGAGCGCGCCGGTGGCGTCCACATTGAGCTTGACCAACAGATCGCTGCCCGCGGAGACGGCATAAGCATTGCCGGCGCCGCTTTGGTTGGTAAAGGCAATGGCCCACGGGTTGGCAAAGAAAAGCTTGGTTTTGCCCGGCTCCGGGTCGCGGGCGCCCAGGTGCATGTTGATGAATTTAGCGGCGCTGGCGTCCGCAGGTGTACCGGTTGCCGCGTTATCGATCACGTTGACAAAGGCCTGGGTGTCCACATTGAACTTGAGCGGCTTGCTGGGTGAGGCGGCAATATTGGGCAGATAGGCCTGATTGTCGCGGATGACAATGCTCTGCATCTGGTTGGGGAATGCCCGCGTGGGATCAGGCGTTCCGTCGCCATTAGAGTCGATGTTGAAACCGGTCGGCTGGCTGCCCAGCTTGACTACGCCGGCCACGGTGGGCAGCGTCGCCACATCGGCTGGGATGTCGAGCTGACAGACCACGCCCTCTTTGCCATCATCCGCCCCCTGCGTGCCGCCGTCCTTGGTAAACGAAAGGAAGCGGGTCACGTAGAGGCGGTCGTTGTTGAGCGTGACGGCCAGACCGCGCGGCTGGAAGATGCGGTTGCGGTCCGGGTCGTTGCAGATGCTGTTGCGCAGGTCCACATTGCCCACCACCGCCCGCGTGTCAGCGCGGATCACGGTAATGGTGTCCTGCGCGCTGTTGGCCACAAAGACGCGCTTGGCATCCGGCGAGGCCACAATGTTCCACGGCTCGGCGCCGGTCACAATGGTCTTTTCAGGGCGACTAGTGGGATTGGTGGTAATGCTGGTGGGCGAGCTGGCGATCACGTTGATGATGGACACACTGTTGTCGGCGGCGTTGGCCACATAGACGTAGTACTTGGTGTCATCCAGCGCGTTGACGCCCAGCGCAATGCTCTGCGGCTCATCGCCCACACGGATCTTGGCGATGATGTGCGGATTGTTGTCCAGGTCGCCAATGACCGAGACGCTGTCGTCATCGGGATTGACCACCCAGATGTGCTGCTTATTGGCCGAGAGCGCAATGGGGCTGGAATTCAGCGGCGTGTCGAAGACGCCGGGCGCGGCCGCTACCGCGGCAGCCACTTCAGCCGTGGCGTCTTTGGCCCACGTCTGCATGGTAAAAACCACACTGAGCGCCAGAATCAGCACCCCAATCGCCCCGCCCACCACGACATTGGGATGGGAAGCGCCAGTTGATATGCGTTTTTTCATAGAGATCTCCTTGTTGTAAAACGGGAAACAGGAAACGATTTTGATTTGTGCGAGGAACTACATAAATCCCTCCTTTCGGTTGTCCAGGCAAGCACAGCATACACGCGCCAGCGTTTGACGAGCGTTTATGCAGCGTTTTGGCCGGACGAGCGGGGAAACGCTGCGTGTTGATTATGGCGGCTGGGTGCAACGAATTGGTTATGAAGATGCAACAGGAGTGCAACGGAGGGTCAAATCAAAAACGCCCGGCTCTCGAAATTCGAGAACCGGGCGTTTTTGATTTGATTCAGAAATTCGGTTCAATGAGGGTTTTTGAGGTTTGCAGGTAGGTTACAAGCTCATGGACAGCTGTAGTCGGATTGTCCGTGTCGTTATGTTCAGCTTGGCGATTGGCCTGTTCGGCGTGTCGAATAGCCTGCTCAGTCCGTTCAATGAGTTGCGCAAAGATGTCGTGTGCTCCCTTTTGATAGTTTGGGATATGCTGTTTCAATTCGACAATGACTTCGTCGGCGGCCGTGCGTACGCCACTGGGAGCAAACGGTTTTGTGGTGTATACAAAATGCAGGAGCAGCCAATATTCAAAACAGGGAACCGATGTGACGGCAAAAAAGCAATTGGATGGCCTGGCGTTGCTGATGTCGCTCTTGGCCTGCTCATAAGTAGTGTGCTGATCCTTATCAAAGACGCAATAAATTCGGTCAAAATCGCCATCTTCCTTGTGCCGCTTTTTGGCATGCTGTACAACACTGCGCGGCGCGGGATCGGAATCACCATCAATCTTGACGTTTGCCGTGTTCAACTTGAGATGATCAATCATCTGCTGAAAATAGGTGGGCTCGGTTTTGCTCCCTTCGCACACGATGAGAACGCGATCATAGGGCGACCGTTTGGGGGCATTGCGTTTTGGGAACCGCGTGTACCGCGAACGCTTAGCCATGCGCACCGTTCATTAAGCGTTCAATGTCGCGGAAATAAGGCAAAGCCCCATACCGTCCCTGCAAATAACCCTTTTCCAGATTCTCCACTCCTTTGCGCGGCTTGAAATCACTGAGTGGATAGAGCGTGGTGGCGTTGTATTCATCCTTTTCGGTAAACCAGATTTGGTCGCGGCGGAAGACTTCCTGGCTCAGAATGGATGTTTCGTGGGTGGTGAAAATGAGTTGGGCGTTATGTGGATTAAGTAAAGGGTCATGAAACATTTGAACTAGGTACTTAACTAGTGCTGGATGTAAACTATAGTTTAGTTCGTCAATTATTAAAATCCAACCATTACTAAGTACATCCATCCAAGGTCCAGCAAATGCAAAAATCTTTTGAGTTCCTTCTGATTCCTCATCCATACTCAATGTGAAGCGTTGTCCGTTTTCGCCCAAATGAATAGTCTGTATATCCAGCCTCTCGATATTACTTAATTGGTCGTAGAATTCTTCAGGTATTCTTCCAAATTGTCTTAAATCTTCTGGTGATAACTTAAGTCGCTTAACATCAAAATCCTGAATAGCAAAATCTGCATTTTTTAAAAAATCAACTACTCTCTCACGGTTCGTGTAATTGAATAGCCGGATTCCAAGAAATAGGTTGGGTGAGTCCGGTGTATAAGGAATCACCGAATCCGAGAAGGCGAAGGATGAGAGATTGCGTCTCGGATAAAGGCGTCAAAAAATATAAAATAGAATCAGGTTGTTGAATGACGGTAAGGGTGATGTCCTTGAAAGTAGCCAGAATCTTTTCCGCAGTTGGTCTAGCCGTAGTACGCTTAGGGTTGCCCGCATAAAGGCCAGAAATGGTAGATTGCTCTTGTTCGAGTGCTTGCCTAAGCGAGAATTCAAGTAAAGAGAGAATGCGCAGTCCGAGAGAGAGCAAACGGACGAGACCAGTGGCATGATCATCTTTCGCAAGATACATAGGTGTAAGAGAAAGGGGCTTGCCCTTGAGCCGGCCAAAGGATCGCTCTTCGGTAAACTGTTCCCGATAGGCGATAACAGCATCCGCAAGCGGGAGTCTGGCAAGAGGAGCGCAAGTAACATAAACTCGCCACCCCAAGGTTTGAAGATGGTCATCAATAGCTGGTTGGTTAAGCGTAGCTGAGATATGAATGGTTTCGTTCACTTCAGTTCGTGCCGGTCGGTCCCCATACCTGCGAATGTGACGGGTTTGGCTGGTGATTTCATAGTGGATGTCGATCAATCCTTTGACTTTTCGTTGCAAAAGGATTTTATCCACGGCAACTGCGTATTGCGACTGTGTTGTCAGGAGAGGTTTGCCCTGTTTTCGTTCATTGAGGGCATCAATCTCTTCTTGTGCATGGTAAAGACGGGTTTGCAGCGATTGGGTTTGGCTTTGGGCATACTTGTGAGAACGAGTAACAATCTGGCGCTCGCGCCAAGTAATGAGTTCATCATCTACGGTAGCACTCTGCTCAAGCTCTATCTCAAACGCATCTGCGATGTGAACAACTTGACCGTCAGCTTGTTTGCGCATGACAGCCGTCAATTCAATTGAGTCATCCAGCACAGGCTGGATCAGTTCGAGTAACTTTTCTCTTGGCATCTGCACTTGGGAAAGCGGGCATAGGTAATATCCTTGATTTTTCCAAATCGTTGCTCGCGTCGTGATGGCGGCCATCTTCGCATCGCCTGTGTAGAGAAGCCATTGCTTGCCAAGCATTTTTTGCACTTGGGCTATTGCTGGCAAATAGAGTGGGTCATCCGCTCGATTACCGCTCACCACTTGAGTTGCCAGTGGCATCCCAAGGGGGTCTAAACTTGATAGCATGACCTTGAGTTGTGGTAAGTCCGGTCGGTAGTCCTTGCTATGACCGTACTGAAATAGACCCGATTCCGTTATCTGCCAGTGTCCGCTTACTGTTGTTGTGTCGAGACGAACATGCTCTACACTCAAGTCATAGACGCGTATTGTCCGTTGTGTCAGCTCTGATTCTATCGATGACCATGATTCATCATCACTTAGGGCTTTGAGTATGATGGCCAGACGGTCATCTCGAAAATCATTTGCCACTAACTCTTCTGATACGTAGTGGCTTACCGTTCTTTCTCGTTTCGGGTACCACGCTTCCAACTGGTTGAGACGGTGGTCACCCTCTGACAGTATATACGCTAACCACGTTGTTGTGATTGCGCCAGGACTGCCTCCTTGCCAGTTCCCATGCACTTTACAGTGGCGATTGATTAGCTCGGCTATTCCCATCTTTTGTTGGTGGGCCAATAACAACGGTATATCATCGACACGTTCATTGATTACTTCTATTTTGCTGTCCATTACGACAGCTTAGCCCTTTTCTTTTTTGGGCGCTACTTTTTACACGAACCGTGAGTTTTAGGGAATTTTAAGGAAGA
>JAWKON010000045.1:0-71575 GCA_041391125.1 Caldilineaceae bacterium | reverse complement strand
CGGCGGCGATATTGATCGTCAGATCGTTGCCCCATGTGCCTTCGGTTTTGGCGGTCAGGCGCACACACTCACCGGCGGCTGAGGTGATCAGATAGCTGGCTTTGGCTGCTGATGCGGGATTGCCAGGGGCCGCAAAGGCGACCCGTGTGGCCCAGACCGTGGTGGCGCCATGGGCAAAAGCCAGTTCCAATGCGCGCACGAGCGTCAACTCATTGCTCTTGCCATCCACCCAGGCGTCATAGTCGCCAAAGATTTCGCGCGCCTGACCATAGCTGCTCACCAGCGTGGGGACGCCCACAATGGTGGTCTTGGTGAGAGTAGTGGTTATGTCGATAGGCCCTTTGGCAGCCGTACCAACCACCCCCACATTGTTGACGGTCACGCGCTCAGGCGTGATCAACCCCTCGGCGCGCACCTCGATATAGGTGCCGGGTAATATCATTTCGGCCATTTTTGTTCTCCTTGTGAAAAATGCGTGTTGCGTGTTGCGTGTTGCGTATACCGGTTAAGATTCTAGTTTCGAAGCAAGAGGCTCGACCGGTTCACGCAATACGTAATACGCAATATTCGATACTCAATCATTTACCACCAATTATCTGCTGCCATTGCTCCGTAAATAGAGCACCGCAACCCGGTCAAACTTGGGCTCGGCAGCGCCCGGATCGTAGACAATATAAAACCGGTCGGTGGGCGCGGACAGCGGGATGGCGGGCATAAAATCGAGCTGGTGCGCAGCGTAGCTGTCGGGCGTATCATCTTCGTCCCAATCGCCCAAAATCAGTGGGTTACCGCTATTGCTAAAGGCGCCCAGAAAATCGCTGAACGACGCAAAGGTAAACTGGCCGTTGCGCTCCGGCGCGTTGGCGTTGGTGACCGCACTCCGAAAGGCGGGCAGCGTTCCGTAGACCGCTGGCGGCGTGGCGGCGCCGTCAAAAGTGCGCACCAGCCGGACCGGGCCGGTGGGCAGCGCGTCGGCGGCGAAAAAGAGCGCCGCAAGCTGGCTCAGCGCGCCGCGCCCGGTCAACATGAGCGGCGGCGCCGTCAGGTTGTCCCAGCGGGCCAGGCCATTGGTCACCACATTGGTTTCGCGCAGCAGCGAGTTGAACTCTTCGGGATCGCTGTGAATGGGAATGCGCGCAATCAAGCTTTGGGCGCCGTCGGCGTCGCGGTAGCGATATTCATACAGCACGTCAAAGTCGAGCGACTTGCGCCAGTCCGAAAGGGCGGTGACGGGGGCGGCCTCAGACGCGCCTGTGGCGTTGAGACGCAGAAAGCCTTGATTCCAGAGCGCGGCTTTGGCGGTCAGCAGCCGTCCGTGCAGCTCATTAACTACAGCATCCAGCGCTTGCGGTGTGGACGCCCAAAGCTGAAAGCGCACGGTCCCCTCCAGCCGGCCGCCTTTGAGAGCGGCGCTGGTGATGTCGTTGACGCTGCTGTTGCCGCGGAAATTACCCAGCCCCACCGTGCGCTCGGTCAGTTGCACCACCGAGACGCTGGGCTGCGGCAGCGGCGTGGGCGCAGGCAGCAGAAAGCCGTTGAGCGCAGCCAGCATGGCGGTGAGCACGACAGTTTGGGCGGGCGCACCGTTAGATTCGGGCGGTGCGCCCGCCGCGATGGCTTCCGCACGCAGGGGCGCTGCGCTGGCGGGCGCCGCGTCCGGGTTGGGCAACAATGTCGGTTGAACGTCTGTTATTTCAGAGTCAACCGCAGCGACCTCGGCAGGCGCTTCCGGTTCGGTTTCGCCCATAAATCGAAAAAGAGAACTCACGCGGTTTCCTCCGGCGGCAGGGTTAGTTCCTGCAGATATGGCTTGATAAATTCAGCAATGACATCCAGGTCTTGCAGATAGCGGCGCTGGCCGCTGCCCACGTGGGTAATGTGTCCGCGCCAGAACATCTGATGCTGTGCTGAGACAAATTCCTCGGCCCAGATTTTGACAATAAATGAGTGGCTGCTGGGTTCCTGGATGTGCATGATTGGCTTATTGCGTGTTGCGTTTTGCGTGTACCGGTTGCGAAGATTGCGGTACATTGGTTGAACTATTGGTCTGTGATGTTTGGTGTTTTGGTTTGCTGGCGGAGAGCATAGCAGGGGGGGGTATGCAGGGGCGTCTGTTAGGCGTCTGTTGCAACGTCTTTTTTGGATGAGTTTGCTAAATTGGCAAAGTCTTGCCGGAGGCGACATGGAATCGGCGCTGATCGTGGTACAATTGGGCTGTGGGAACCATGTATTTTTCAACAACGACAAAGGAGAAACCTGATGGAACAGCGACGTTTTGGCAATACGGATTTGACCTGTTCAGCCATTGGTTTTGGCACGTGGGAACTGAGCACCAATCAATATGGCTCGATTGATGTGGCTGAAGCCAGCCGGGCGGTAGGCGAAGCCATTGACCACGGCATTACGCTTTTTGATACGGCGGAGGTCTACGGGCCGTACCACTCAGAGGAAATTCTAGCCAAGGCGCTGGGCAATCGCCGCAAGGAGATTGTGCTGGTGACCAAAGTGGGCTTTGTGTTTGATGATGAGAACAACAACATTGGGCGCAGCTCGCGCTATGGCTATGTGATCAAGCGCACCGAAGGCTGTTTGCGGCGGATGAACACCGACGTGATCGACCTGATGCTGATCCACTGGCCCGATCACCACACGCGCTTTGAGGAGCCCATGCGGGCGCTGGAACAGCTCAAGGCCGACGGCAAGATTCGGCACTACGGCGTTTCCAATTTTACGGTGGAGATGATGGAGGAGTGTCAGCAACACGGCAGCCTGACCGCCAACCAGGTGGGGTATCATATGTACGACCGGCGCATGGAGAAAGAGGTGCTGCCCTATTGTTTGGCCAACGGGATTGGCTACATGGCCTACGGCACGCTGGGCTTTGGCCTGCTGACCGGCGCCTTTACGCCGGAGACGCAATTTGTGGATTGGGATTGGCGCAGCCGCGGCAACGCCTTTGGGCTGCCGCTCTTTCAGCGCGAGAATTTCCTCAAAGAGATACGGGTGACGGCGCGTTTGCAGGAGTTGGCGGCGGCGTATGGCAAATCGGTGGCGCAGTTGGCCATTGCGTGGGTGCTGGGCAACCCGGCCGTCAGCGTGGCGCTGGTGGGGATGCGCAACGAAAAAGAGCTGAAAGAGAATGTAGCGGCCACCGACTGGAAGTTGAGCGCTGAAGATCGCGCCCAGATCGACCGCATTTTTGCCGAAGAAGGTGTGCCGACATATGTAGACGCCAAGCAGGCGGTGTAACGTATATGGTGGCGGGTGGCGAGTGGCGGGTACTGTCCCCACTCGCCCCGCCACCCGCCACCCGCTTTCCTATTTCACCAAGCGCTGATTTTCCTGTTGCAAGCGTGCATTCTCCAGGATCAGCTCACTGATCAAACGGTCCTTTTCATCATTGGACTGGGCATAGAGGTGCGCATTGGCCGTGATCTGCGGTAAATGGGTGTCGACCTTGCTGCCGGTTGGCAGAGCCGACTTAGCGGTATGGTTGCCGCCATTTAACGGGTGGGATACGACCACCCTGTGCTCGCTGAATCGCGGTTCGCTGCTCCAGTATAGCGTGTCATCAAACCACAAGCCGCCACGCACTTTGCACGTAGTCTGCTGGCGATGGCCCGCCCGATCCGTATATTCGACGTCATATGTATAGTTGGTCTTATCAAAGTCGAAAAAGCGGAAGCGGATTTTAATATCGCTGGCGTCCAACCGCATGAGGTACTGTTCGATCTCTTCGCGCTTGCCTTGGGCATTCAAATAGGTAAATGCCAGCACCGCGCCCATTATGCCCAGCCATATGAGTGGAAATAGAGATTGAAAATCCATTGGGGCCTCCTGAATATAGACTTTGATACGATTACGACCACATTTCTACGACTTGTATACTGTAACAGATCGTTCGCCTGCTTTGCTGCCGCCAATCTGACATCGGGCTGAAGATGAGCGTCAGCTAGACTTTTCACATCAGACGTAGGAGGCGCTACAGCCGCCGGCCCAAACTGTGTCAAAGTGGGCAGAACGTACGGCCGGCTGAATGGTCAAGGAGTCAGCAGAAAATGTTAATGGGAACAGTGCGCATCAGATGGCTCGGGGCATTGATGATATTGGTCATGCTCGCGGCGGTGATGGTAGGCTGCGGGCGGAGCAACAGTTCAAAACAGCCCCCAGCTACGCCCGGCTGGCGCCACTCATGCCACCCCACCACTCGCCACCCGCCACCCCCTACACCAAAGTCGGATAGATGCACACATAGCTATGATAGCGGCTCTCTGCAATTTCCCCGCGCCGCACCGCTTTGCTCACGGCACAGCCGGCCTCTTGAATATGCGTGCAGTTGCGGAAGCGGCAGTCGGCCGCTTTGGCTGCGATTTCCGGGAAAAAGGCGGCCAGATCTTGTTTGTAAAGACCGGCCAGACCAAAGTCGCGGATGCCGGGCGTATCCACTACGGCGCCGCCCGCCGCCAGGTTGTGCCATGAGGCTTGGGTGGTGGTGTGGCGGCCTTCGTGCTTGCGGTCGCTCACGTGCGAGACGCGCAAGTTCAGCCCCGGCTCCACCGCCGAGAGCAGCGTTGATTTGCCCACGCCCGACAGCCCGGCCAGCACACTGACGCGCTGGCTCAGCAGCGCCCGCAGTTCGTCTATGCCTTCGCCCGTTTCGGCGCTGGTCAGGATTACGTGAACATCCAGATTAAAATAGGGCTGGAGCGCGGCCAGACATTGGCGCCGGTCGTCGGCCAGGTCAATTTTGTTGACGCAGAGCACCACGGGGAGCTGCGCCCGTTCGGCCGCAATCAGATAGCGGTCGATCAGCTCAAACCAGATCATGGGCTCGCGCCAGGCGGCCACGATCAGCAGCTGGTCTGCATTGGCCACCAGAATTTGGCGCAGATGGTTGTAGAAAACATCCGGCCGCGCCAGCACCGTGCGCCGCGGCAACACTTGTTCGACCACGCCATTCTCGGCATCCAGCTCCCGCACGCGCACCTGATCGCCCACGGCCACCACGTTGGTAAAGCCGGTCTCCGTTGTGCGCAAACCCTGGCGGATGGTGCAGAGCAGCGTGCCATTGGCCGTGGCCGTCCGGCAGAGACCGCTGCTCACTTCGATAACGCGCCCTTCGATGGTCTCGGCCAGCAGAACGTCATCATCGTCTGTTGCGTCATCTTTTTCTGCCTCGCTCGCCAAATTTTGTGGCTGATGGAATAGTGCGGTTTCCAATTGGCGGCGACGTTCCTGTTCGCCCACCGGCATCATGCGTTCGCGGCCGGCTACGCCATTTTCCTCCCATTCCTCAAATTGCGCCCAGGCATCCGGATCGTCCAGTTTGGAGATGTCGATATCGGCGGCAGACCAAGTCTTGTGGCGCACGCGCTTTTCTTTGCCGCCGCGTTTGGCCTTTTTATTGGCGTCTTGCAGTTGCTTGCGCCGCGTCGATTTGTTCATGCCATCAACGTGGTTTTGGACTTTGCGCGCAAGGTTTTTAGAAAGTTTTTTAGATGGACTCATTGGGGCATTGTTCCTTGTGATTAGAATTAAGTGATTAGAATTAAGACAATCCCACCACCGGTTAAAACCGGTGGCTGATACGGCAAACCGGCTTAAGCCGGTTTACTTTAACAGACGCCGAATTCATTCGGCGGTGTCAACCACATGAGATCCGGTTGAACCCGTTTTTCAACAGATTCCAGTGGGTGTAAATTTGTGTGTACTTTTTGCATAGACACCTCCTTTACAAGGAACAAAAAAACGGCCACAGGCAGATCCCCGTGACCGTTTGGTAAACATCCGCATTGGCGCGCACCTGTTTCAATCCCGCCGGGCGAGCCAATATAGACCAATCGGCATGATTCTCCGTTCCCTGAGCGCCCAAGTGCAACTTGGGACGTCGAAAGGAACGGAGAATCATGCCAACCAATTAAAAACGGTCACGGTGCAGAACGCAGCCGTGACCGTCGCTGTTTTTCAACAAGCTTCATCAATCCGAATCGCTAAGCAACTCCTCGATCCGGCCAGCACAGCAGGCGCGTTCCAACAATGAATTGGGCAATCATCACAGATTCCATTGTCACGCCTCCTTTGCTGGTTTTAGATTTTGGGCTTGGCTTGTCAGCTATCAATCGGCATATATATAGAACACCGTACGATTCGACTAACAATTGTATTAGAGATTATCACATATTTGGGCGCTCGTCAATGGCCAAAATGAAAATAAAACCGCCAATCTATGCGCCTTATCCTGGCGGCTCCGTCAACGCCTTAAGAGCCCAACATTTCCATATGGCCGGGTATAAATGTGGTAAAGCAGATGCAATTTCATGTACAATAGGGCGCGCGTGCGCATATGTTTAGAATATTTTGACAGAGGAATTGAATTGAAAAACTCACAACTTTTTCCCATCCATCTTTCGGGCCTGCTGATCGGGCTGGCGCTGTTGCTGGCCGGCTGCAACTTTGGCCGCCCCGCGGGTGACCGCAATGCCGCCCGCCCTGCCGCCACCTCGACGCCGGTCCCCATATTTCAAACGCCGCAGCCCAGCAGCGTGCGCCAACACGCGCCCATCCCAGCTGCCGAGGCGCTCTCGGTCGATGAGCTGAGCGCACTCACCACCGAAGAGCAACTGCGCCTAGTCGCCGTCCCCACGCGCGACCTGCGCGATCTGGCGCTGCGCTTAAAACCAGGCATCGACGAGATTCCGCTGGTGGTGAATGACACCGCCCCCGACTACCCGGTGGGTACTATTTCTGACTTTTGGGTTCACAACACGGCCAATAACAGCACGTCGCAGATTCAGGCAGAGCTGGTCTACAAAACCGCTGTGGCGTACGCCTGGGTAGAGGTAGACCAGGATTTTGACTTGGCCAAGTTGAGCGCCTCGATTGACCGCTTTAGCGAGAACAGCTATCCGGCCGAGCGGGCCTTCTTTGGCAGCGAATTGAGCCCCGGCATTGACAACGACCCACGCATCCACATCTTGCACACCGTTCAAACCGGCGGCGGCGTGGCGGGATATTATAGCAGTGCCGACGAACAGAGCCGTCTGGCCAATGAATATTCCAATGAAAAGGAAATGTTCTACATCAGCCTGAGCTGGCTCAACAGCACACGCGACTACGAAGTTTATGAAACCGTGCTGGCCCACGAGTTCCAGCACATGATCCACTGGGCCAATGACCGCAACGAGGAGACGTGGGTCAACGAAGGGCTGAGCGAATTTGCGCAGGAGGTAGCTGGTTATGATCCCGATACGGGGTTTGCCAGCTCGTTTAGCCAAAGCCCCGATACGCAGCTCAACACCTGGAACGAAACCACCGGCGACAATGGCGATCATTACGGCAGCGCCTATCTTTTTATGGCCTACTTTGCCCAGCGCTTTGGCCCCGAATTGACGCAAGCGCTGGTGGCGGACCCGGCCAATGGCCCACGCGGCTTTGATGAGGTACTGGCGGCTGCCGGTCAACCGCTTGACTTTAACAGTCTCTTTGCCGATTGGGTGGTCGCCAACTATGTGGATGACCCCAACGCGCTGGGGCTGGATGGCGTCTACGGCTATCGCAAATTTGAGCAGCGGGCGCCGCGTTTGGACAATACGCTGGATGAATATCCGGTGGCCCCCATCGAAACTGGCGTGCAAAATTATGCGACCGATTACACGCTGCTCAAAGGCCAAGGCGACATTATCATTGATTTTCAGGGCCAAACCGACACCCGCCTCACCAGCACCGAGCCTTTCAGCGGTCAGCACGCCTGGTGGAGCAACCGCGGTGACGATTCGGACAGCCACCTGACGCGGCGCTTCGATTTCACGACGGTGCAGCTCGGCGCACCGCTGACCATGGATGTAAAAATGTGGTGGGACATCGAGGTCGACTATGACTATGGCTACGTGTTAGTCAGCCGCGACGGCGTCAAATGGGAGATTATCCCCGGCCCGCACACCACCACCGACAATCCCAGCGGCAACTCATTTGGCGCCGCCTATACGAGCCAAAGCAGCAAAGTGGTCGCAAGCGATGCCGGCAAGCCTGGCTGGGTGACCGAGCAGTTTGACCTGAGCGCTTATGCGGGTGAAGATGTCTACATCCGCTTTGAATATATTATGGACGACGCCGTCAATCTGAGCGGCTGGTGGATTGACGACATCGCGATCCCGGCCATTGACTACGCTGCCGATTTTGAAAATGGCGCCGACGGCTGGGAGAGCGAAGGCTGGCTGCTCACCAATGGTGAACTTACCCAGGGTTGGCTGCTGCAGGTGCTGGAACTGGAGGACAACATTCTGTCCACCGTCCGCCGCCCCGAAGTGGACGCCAATGGCCGCGCCGTCATCGATGTGACCGGCCTGGGCAACGGCAAAACCGCCGTCCTCGCCATCAGCGCCCTGGCCCCGGTGACGACGGAGACGGCGAATTACTCGTTTGAGATAAAAACACGATAACACTTTGTCTAAGCGGGGGCCTCTCCTCCCCCTGGCCCCCTCCTCTCCACAAGTGGAGAGGAGGGGGAAGACGACGAAGTGCGTCAAGGGGGAGGAGAGGCTCTTCGCCGCGTAATAATATTGCAAAAGAAAAAGGAAAAAATGCCCAAGCGAACCGACATCCAATCGATCCTCATTATTGGCTCTGGCCCTATTGTGATTGGCCAGGCGTGTGAATTTGACTATTCGGGTGCGCAGGCGTGCAAAGCGCTGCGCCAGGAAGGCTACCGGGTGGTGCTGGTCAACTCCAACCCGGCCACTATTATGACCGACCCGCAAATGGCCGATGCCACTTATGTGGAGCCGCTGACCGTGGAAATGCTCGACAAGATCATTGCCAAAGAGCGGCCCGATGCGCTGCTGCCCACCGTAGGCGGCCAAACCGGCATCAACCTGGCCGTGGCGCTGGCCGAAGCCGGCGTGCTGGAAAAATATGGCGTCGAGCTAATCGGCGCCAATCTGCGCGCCATGCAGGTGGCCGAAGATCGCGAGCTCTTTAAAGAGGCCATGGAAGAAGTGGGGCTGGAGTCGCCGCGCAGCGGCATTGCCCACACGCTGGAGGAAGCGCACCAGATCGCATCTGAGCTGATCGGGCGCTATCCCATCTTTGTGCGGCCCAGCTTTACATTGGGCGGCTCCGGCGCCGGTACCGTTTTTACGCCTCAGGAATTTGATGAAAAAGTACTGTGGGGGCTCAAAGAGAGTCCGGTCCACACGGTGCTCATCGAAGAGTCGCTCATTGGCTGGAAAGAATTTGAGCTGGAGGTCATGCGCGACGGCGCCGATAACTTTGTGGTCATCTGCTCGATTGAAAACCTGGACGCCATGGGCGTCCACACCGGCGACAGCATTACCGTGGCCCCGGTCCAAACGTTGACCGACAAAGAGTACCAGCGGCTGCGTGACCAGGCCCGGCTGGTCATGCGCGCCGTGGGCGTGGAGACGGGCGGCAGCAACGTGCAGTTCGCCGTGGACCCGGCCAGCGGCCGCGTGGTGATCATCGAAATGAATCCGCGCGTTTCGCGCTCCAGCGCGCTGGCCTCCAAGGCCACCGGCTTCCCCATTGCCAAGCTGGCCGCCAAGCTAGCCGTGGGTTACACGCTGGATGAGCTGAAAAATGACATTACCCAGCAAACCGTAGCCGCCTTCGAGCCTTCCATCGACTATGTGGTGGTCAAGCTGCCGCGCTGGGCCTTTGAAAAATTCCCCGGCGTGGATCGCGAACTGGGCCCGCAAATGAAGTCGGTGGGCGAGGCCATGGCCATTGGCCGCACCTTTAAAGAGGCGCTGCAAAAGGCGTGCGCAGCCTGGAGATCGCCCGCGACGGCCTGGGCGTCATGGAGCGCGACGAAAACGGCCATTTCCGCGGCTACGATCCCGACACCGCTCTGCATGATCTGCTGCGCACTCCTAATCGCGACCGGCTCTTTGCCGTCTATGAAGCGCTGCTCAAAGGGGATGCACCCTCGCTCATCTGCCACAATTGACCGGCTACGATCCCTGGTTTGTGGAGCAGATGCAGGAGATCGCCGCTTTTGAACAAAACCTGTCCGAACTGAACGCCCATACGCTGCGCCGCGCCAAAGCGCATGGGCTTTTCGGATGCGCAGTTGGCACGCGTGATGAATAAGAAAGAAGGGGGAAGGGGGAAAGGGGGAAGGGGAGCGTGTGTCGGTCCCCGCCACTCCGCTTACCGAGTTGGATGTGCGGGCGTTGCGCAAAGAGCACGGCATCCTGCCCACGTATCACCAGGTCGATACGTGCGCGGCGGAGTTTGAGGCGTATACGCCCTATCTTTATAGTTCGTACGAAATGGAGAGCGAGGCCGCCTACGGATCGGCCCAAGGTGATTATTTTGGGCGGCGGGCTAACCGCATTGGCCAGGGCATTGAGTTTGACTATGCTGCTGCCACGCCTCTTTCGCCCTGCAGGAGATGGGCTACGAGACCATCATGGTCAACTGCAACCCCGAAACGGTCAGCACCGACTACGACACCAGCGACCGCCTCTACTTTGAGCCGCTGACCTTTGAGGATGTGTTGAATATTGTGGAAAGGGAAACCGGAGAAGGGGAGAAGGGGAGAAGGGGAGAAGGGGGAGAGAGGGAACGCCCCTGCCCCCTGCCCCCTCTCCCCCTGCCCCCTTCCTCTCCTCGGCGTCATCGTCCAATACGGCGGGCAAACGCCGCTCAACCTGGCCGATAGTTTGCAGAAGGCGGGGGTGCCGATTTTGGGGACGTTGCCGGATGCGATTGAGATGGCTGAGGACCGCGACCGCTTTGAAGAGTTGCTGATCCGGCTGGATATTCCGGCGCGGCGCACGGCACGGCGCACGGCGGATCAGGCGGTGGCGGTGGCGCAGCAGGTGGGCTATCCGGTGGTGGTGCGCCCTTCGTATGTGCTGGGCGGGCGCATGGCCATTGTGGATGATGAGCCCTGCGCCGCTACATGGCCGAAGCGGTCAACGTGGCGGCGAGTACCGATGGCCAGACCAATCGCCCCATTCTGATCGACCAGTTTTTGGAGGATGCGTTCGAGGTGGATGTGGACGCCATCTGCGACAAAGAGAAGCTGGTCATCGGCGGCATTATGCAGCACATTGAAGAGGCGGGCATCCACAGCGGCGACAGCGCCTGCGTGCTGCCGCCCTATAAAATCAGCTACTATCACCTCAACATTATGCGCGAATACACCGAAAAGCTGGGGCTGGCGTTGGGCGTCCACGGGCTGATGAACGTGCAGTACGCCATCAAGGATGACGTGGTCTACGTGCTGGAGGTGAATCCGCGCGCCAGCCGCACCGTGCCCTTTGTGAGCAAAGCCACCGGCGTGCCGCTGGCCAAGCTGGCCGCCCGCGTCATGGCCGGTTCCAGCCTGGCCGAGGTGGGGCTGACCGAAGCGCCCAAGCTGGACGGCTTCTTTGTCAAAGAGGCGGTACTGCCCTGGAAAAAGTTCACCGGCATCGACACGATTTTGGGACCCGAAATGCGCTCCACCGGCGAGGTGATGGGCCACGCCTCCACCTTTGGCCACGCCTTTGTCAAGAGCCAGATGGGCGCCGGCTCGCCGCTGCCCGACCCGACCAAAACGCAGGCTGGCGTGCTGATCACGGTCAACGATTATGACAAAGGCAGCGCGCTCAAAATTGCCCGCGACCTGCACCGCATGGGCATGACCATCTACGCCACCAGCGGCACCGGCGCCTTTATCCAAAGCGCCGGCATTCCCGTGCAAATCCTGGAAAAAGCCATCACCGGCGCCTCCGGCTACACCACGCTGGACGCCATGCGCGACGGCAAGATCCACCTGATCATCAACACGCCGCTGGGACCGGACAGCCGCGAAGACGGCGCCAAGATCCGCCGCCTGGCCACGCGCATGGAGATCCCGCTGATCACCACCCTCTCCGCCGCCCAAGCCGCCGCCAACGGCATCCGCGCCGTGCAGCAAAAAGGGCTGAAGGTGCGCAGCTTGCAGGAGCATTATCAGCACAATGGCGGGAATGGATGAGCGCAGAGTGCGTTGCACGGCGGTGGCGGCTTCTGTCGTGGCAGTCGAGTGGTCCGCCGTGCGATGCACTCGGAGCGGACGAGGAAGGGGAGAATTGTAAATGGTAAACGGTGAATTGCGAATGGTGAACGGGGCCGGCTACAACCATCTCTCGCATTTACAATTTACCGTTCCCCGTTTACAATTGCTAAGGAGATTTATTGCTCTGGAACAGGGAGGAATTTATGCGCGGAAATCAGAATGTGACTTTTGCGATTGCCGTCGACGTACTGCGAAAGCAAATCTCATCGCGGTCAGACGAGGGCTATCGCTGTCAGAGCCGATGATTGAACTGCTTACCGAAGTAGTGGAAAAGGACGGGGACTATGCACGGGCTCAGGACAGCTATTTTACGCATTTGGCGCGCCATACGGATTCTGTGGGACAGACGGCGTTATTTCCTGGACGCGGAATCGCTCCATGAGCGATAAAGAGATGCGCTTGTAGCTACTCTTTGCCTGACCATATGAGATATGTGGTTAGGTTAATGACATTTCCGGCTTGCGTATGTCGCTCTGCTGCGCTATATTGGTGAATACTGACCCGACACATACAAACCAATTGGATCTAAGCAATGGAACTGACGGGCCCCCAATTTGAAGAATTTGAGTCCGCCCTCATGGATGCTTTCAGCAACCGTGGTGGTCTGGAGCGCAGTGCATTTATCTGAGCGTAACTCTCAACGAAATCACCGAAGGTGAGACCCTCGACATAACTTTTTCGCTCATCCGCTGGGCCGAGCGCACAGGAGAGCTAGCCAACCCGATTGAGGGCGCGCGCATTCCGCTAATTCAGGCAACAGCAAGCTGAATTTCCGCCTTAGCGCTCAGTGGCAAGAAACCAGCATTATCAAAAGTACCGGCTCATCTCGATCTGCTGCCCGCCCCGACACAGTCGTTGCACATCTTAGAATCGGTGAATCACATGGTCCCACCATTGACCGTGAAGAGTGTATCCAGTTCTTCCATCAACTGCTTGACTCGCAACGACCCCACCGCTTTCTCCATGTGACCGGCGGCCCCAAAACGGGCAAAACGCATCTGCTCACGAAGGTCTTTCCGTCATGGCGCTGCGCAAATGCCCGCTGTGGCCGTGCATTAGATTTGCGCGGGCAGACCGCTATCGAACTGCTCTACAATGCCTGTGGGCTGCTGGGCTACGAGCTGCGCTTTCCCAATTTTGATCAGCGACCAGCAGTGGCTAAACCGGCCACAAGTAAGCAGACAACTTGCAGGAGCTATTGTTCAACGTCAGCACTCAGAGCCAAGCGCCTCGTTCAGGTCCAAGCACAACGAATTTCTGTGACTTAAGAAGGGTGTTGACCTCTCTATCCGGATTTGCCTAGCATACGTCGAGTCGTTGATGATTCGGGCATTGACCAGTCGCGTATTGACTTCGACACCAGTGCCATAAATAGTTGGCATTCGATCTTGAAAGAGGCAGAGAAGCTTGGCCAAGTCGACGCCTTGCTCGATGCAGTTGCGCCTGAATACGGCACAAATGCGTGGAATTTCGCCAGGCTTACGATCTGTTTCGCTGATCACGTGCTCAAACTGATCCGGGGCGCATCGATGACCAAGAGCCCGGCCAGCCCGAGCAGGAGGAGCAACAGGGCATTTTGCTTCTGGTGCTGACCCGCGCCTTTGTCTCAGACCTGCGTCAACTTGATGATCGCCCGCTGGTGCTGATCTTTGATCGGGCCGAAGAAGCGCAACCCGAGGTACAGCGTTGGCTCATGGATATGCCAGGCAGGCAGCTTGCGAGGTTGCCTCACGTCTGCGTGTGGTATGGCGATAAGCGGAACCGGCGGGCAGCTACACGGCCATTTGTCACCGCTACACGCTGGCGCCGTGGAGATGAGGAAGAGTATGTGCGCTTCTGCCGGACGTGCAGGCTACAATAGCAGAATTACCGATTCCGGATGTAGCCAAAGTTCTGGATATTCACCGGGCCTCTTTGCCGAAACCGTTAAGACCTCTACATGGCCAAGGATGGCTGACATGGCGGAACAAACATCGATAGAAGTGCTACTAGAACGCTTGCAGAACGCCCACAGCGAGAATGAACAGGCCGCCGTGATTGCCGAAATGGCCTTTGAGCAGATGCCGCCCGCTTTGGCGTTGACCGCCCGCCGCTGCGCTGTGCTGCGCTGGTTTGACCGTCATCTAGTGCAGGCGCTCCTGCCGGACGCCCAGGTGGAAGCAGAAAGCGCCCTCAAACGTTGACTGCTCTGCCCTTTATAGAGCAGCTCCCATATGGCTGGGGCTACCATGACCAGACGCGCGCCGGGCTGCTGGAGACGCTGTCGCCGTCGCTCTTGCAGGAAGCAGCCCGTCTGGCTGCGCCTGCATATCTGGAACATCCGCTGGGGCTGCCCGCCCAACTGGAAGCGCTCTACTGTCTGACGGTGGCCGGTGAACATAGCGAGGCGGCCCAACTACTGGAAAGTCAACTCTTGAACTGGCCAAACAAGACGCCTGGCCCGATCTGTTGCTGCTATTTGCCGCCATCGAAGAGGCCAATGCTCTAGCGTTAGCGGTACCTTGCAGCTCGGCGCCTTGCATTTCTTGCCTCCGGTCTTGCCCATCAGCAACAGAATCAATTGGATGCCGCCATCGCCGATTACGACCAGGCCATTGCCCTCAATCCCCAAGATGCCACCGCCTACAACAATCGGGCATAGCCCGCAGCGACCAGGGGAGCTGGACGCCGCCATCGCCGATTATGACCAGGCCATTGCCCTCAACCCCGAAGACGCCACCGCCTACAACAATCGGAGCATAGCCCGCCGCGATTTACCAGGGGAGCTGGACGCCGCCATCGCCGATTACGACCAGGCCATTGCCCTCAATCCCCAATACGCCACCGCCTACAACAATCGGGGCAATGCCTGCGACCAGGGGGAGCTGGACGCCGCCATCGCCGATTACGACCAGGCCATTGCCCTCAATCCCCAATATGCCAATGCATTTATCGGTCGGGGCAATGCCCGCAGCGACCAGGGGGAGCCAATGCCGCCATCGCCGATTATGACCAGGCCATTGCCCTCAACCCCGAAGACGCCACCGCCTACAACAATCGCGGCAATGCTTACCGCGACCTACAGGAACACGCAAAGGCGATTGCCGATTATGACCAGGCCATTGCCCTCAACCCCGAAGACGCCACCGCCTACAACAATCGCGGCATTGCCGCCGCACTAGGCTTCGACGCCGCCATCGCCGATTACGACCAGGCCATTGCCCTCAATCCCCAATATGCCACCGCCTACTACAATCGGGGCAATGCCCGCCGCGCACCAGGGGAGCTGACGCCGCCATTGCCGATTATGACCAGGCCATTGCCCTCAACCCCGAAGACGCCACCGCCTACAACAATCGCGGCATTGCTTACAGCGACCTACAGGAACACGCAAAGGCGATTGCCGATTATGACCAGGCCATTGCCCTCAACCCCGAAGACGCCACCGCCTACAACAATCGGGGCATAGCCCGCAGCGACCAGGGGGAGCTGGACGCCGCCATCGCCGATTACGACCAGGCCATTGCCCTCAATCCCCAAGATGCCACCGCCTACAACAATCGGGGCATAGCCCGCAGCGACCAGGGGGAGCTGGACGCCGCCATCGCCGATTACGACCAGGCCATTGCCCTCAATCCCCAAGATGCCACCGCCTACAACAATCGGGGTACAGCCCGCAGCGACCAGGGGGAGCCGACGCCGCCATCGCCGATTACGACCAGGCCATTGCCCTCAATCCTGGAAGATGCCACCGCCTACAACAATCGGGGCATAGCCCAGCGACCAGGGGGAGCTGGACGCCGCCATCGCCGACGACCAGGCCATTGCCCTCAATCCCCAAGATGCCACCGCCTACAACAATCGGGGGCATAGCCCGCAGCGACCAGGGGAGCTGGACGCCGCCATCGCCGATTACGACCAGGCCATTGCCCTCAATCCCCAAGATGCCACGGCTGGCGCAGGTAAAGGACAACATTGCGCCTGCTTCAGCAATGGGAAACGGCCTAAGTAGCGGCAACCGTCGCCGTAGAGATTGATCCCCAGCGCTTTAGCGATTGGGCTGCGCTGGCGGAAATTGCGCAGGGCTGGGCGATGACGCCGCGCTTGGCGAAGCCATTGACTGTTTCCGCCCGCTGGTTGATTATGATGATCTCTACAACTGCTGCCTGCTTTGAGAGCATAGCTGACAACGTCGATAAAGCACTGGAAACTGCTGAAGCAGGCGATTGCGCAGCGTCCCGGCATGGCCGCCTGGGCGCGCCAAGACCTGGACCTGGAGTGGATTCGCCACGATGAGCGCTTCTGGGAAGTCGTTGGCCGCGAGGAAACCGGGGATGTGGACGCAGGAGGATGGCGCAGCGTAAAGGCATGACCGGTCAAGCAGAGGCCGTCGGCAGCACAAACGCCAAATAGTTCTCCGGCGTAATCACGGTGAACTCGGCGTCCGCACAGACGTTCACCACCCAATCCCATAAATTGATCAAAAAACGTGGAGTTGAACTCCACGTTTTTTGATCAATTTGCTCTCACTCCTTTCCCATAAGCCGCCAATGTCTTCTGAATGTCAGCCTAACGTCAGGGTTCAGCTTTTCGTCAAAAACGCCACAATCGACGGTGTACGAGCATATCCAATTCGATTTTGATAGAGACAGCAATTTTCACTACAGGGAATGGAACACTGATCGGACTGATGAGACGAATGGTTACAGATGATTCAACACCAACTCATAGTTGACCGCTTTGGTTTCGATACGCTGCCAACTGCCGCAGCCTACTCAACCGCCGCTAGCTCTTGTCGACTACATGAGATTCCAAAGAGCCAAAATCTGTGGAAAAACCGCCAAATCCGGGTGTGAATCTGTGTTCCATTTTTCTTGCCTTTGAAAATTGCGTTTCATAAGGCGGCAATTTGATGATCAACATATTCAACTTTTTGATTTTGGCGGCGAGTATTGTGGGGGCTGTGGTTGGGGCGCAGTGGCTGTAGAGCGCCACGCGGTGGCGTGGCATTTGCGCGCTCCGGAGCCAGCCATTTGGGCTGACCATTGTAAGTAAGCAGAGCGTCGCTGCCTGACGCGGCCGTTTCCGATTGGGGCAAATGCCGCACGGGCGCGGTGATATTGCCGTGGGCAACGTGGTGGGCTCCAACATTTTTAATTTGGGCATTATTCTGGGCGTGGTGGCGCTGGTGCGCTCGATTACTGTGTCGCACTCTATGGTGCGCCGCGACGGCGGCGAGGTTGGTGGCGCGGGGGCCACGCTGCTCTTTTTCCTGCGCGATTTGACGCCATCGCTGGGAAGGCTTTACGCTGGCCGCCCTGCTGGCCCTCTATTTTGACCTATTCGAGCTTGGCAGCGCGAGGCGCCGGATGAAGAGCTGGCCGATGGCGAATTTCAGTGGAGCGATGCGCTGCTGCGTTTGGTCTGGCAGACAGGCATGGTGCGCTGGCCGGCGGCCATTTTCTGGTCAATTCAGCTTCCGAGCTGGCGCGCTGGTTTGGCTTTTCCGAGGTCGATTGGCGCACCAGCCGTGGCCATCGGCACTTCAGCGCCTGAGTTTGTGACGTCGATTACGCACGCCTTTGCGGCGGCAAATATGGCCGCCTTGGCGGGTGCAATCTCATCGGCAGCGATCTCTTTTAACTGCTGGGCATTCTGCTGGCCGCCGTGGTCAAGTCGCTGACCATCAGCCCCACGGCCCTGCACAGCCTGCCGCTGCTGGTCGGCATGTCGTTGCGCTGGTGCTGCTCATGCGCACCGACTGGAAGCTGTCGCGCAGGAAGGGGCGGCGCTGGTGTTGGTGGGGTGGCGGTTTGTTTTGTCCATGTATGGGTGATAAGATGACAAAGATGAAGTAACAGGATGATTAAGCGATGAAGGGGTGACATGCGGTGCGGTGATCGGCGCATGGCGCAGTCACCTTTGTCATCCGGTCATCTTATCATCCTGTCATCTTGTCATCCTGTCATAGTAAAGGGAGAAACCATGCATACATTAGCCGAGACTGCTCCTGCCTTCATCGAATGGCGCACCAAATTGTGTGGGCCACGGTGGCCAGTAGATCGCCAGGCGACCAGCCATATTTTGCACCCGATTTGGGAGTGGGATGGGGCGCAGATTGTGGGCTTATGGGGTACGCGGCCCACGCCGGTCAAACGGGCGCATTTGGAGGCAAGCCCATACGTTTCAGTGAATTATTGGACCCCAGCGCACGATACCTGCGTAGCCGAATGCCGGGCAAGCTGGGCGTTTGATGATGAGACGCGTACGAGAGTTTGGAACCTATTTCTCAACGGCCCGGCGCCGGTGGGCTACGATCCGGCCATTGTGCCGGGGTGGGACAGCCCCACGTCTGAGTCGTTTGCGGCGCTGCGGCTAGAGCCGTGGCGGCTGCGCGTTTTTCCGGGGACGGTCTTGTTGGGGCAGGGTGGGAATGTGTTGACGTGGCAGGGATAGGGTACGATGCAAGCTGCATCCATCCATTTCCAAACCGACCGCCTCACTGCATCCGCCTTTACTTTTCAGGATCTGGATGAGCTTCGCCACCTGCATCAAGATGAGCAGGTGATGCGCACGCTGGGTGGTATCCGCTCTGCCGAGCAGACCGAGCATTTCTTGGCCGAGAAAATCAAGCACTGGCAGACGCACGGTTTTGGCTACTGGATTTTCCGCCACCAAGCGACCGCTGATTTTGTGGGCCGGGCGGGTCTGCAACATATTCACATTGGCGGGCGCGACGAAGTGGAAGTTGGTTATACCGTGGCGCGGAGGCATTGGGGCCAAGGCTATGCCACCGAAATGGCCCAAGCCATGATCGACATAGCCTTTCAGCAACTCGCCCTGCCCACGCTGGTCTGCTTTACGCTGACCACCAACCTTCCCTCACAGCGCGTGATGCGCAAGGTCGGTTTCACCTTCGAGCGCAAAATCACACACGCCAACCAGCCCCACGTCCTCTATCGGTTAAATCGGGAATCGGTGATTGGGGATTAGGGATTGGGCCGTGTGGCGAGCCCCGTTCCCCAATCCCTAATCCCCGGCCCCAAACACCAAAAAGGAGCCAACATGGCGCGCATGAATGAATCCCATCTAAACGCCTTTCTGGCCACCGGCGTCAATTGTCGATTGGGCTGTCTGGATGATGACGGACATCCCTATGTGATCCCCTGCTGGTTTCAATATGCCGACGGCGGCTTTTACATTATCCCGCGAGCGGTCGGCGTGGGCAGAGTATATGGCGCGGACGGGCGAGTGTCGCTGTGCATCGACGCTGAAACGGGCGACCGCGGCTGGTGCGCGGGCAGGCCGCCGTGGTCGAACGGCCCAATGTGGGCGGGCGCTGGGTGGCGATTGCGCGGGAGATGGTGCTGCGCTATCGCGGGGAAGAGGGGCTAGGCTATTTGGAGGATACCATCAACGAGCCGCTGGTCTTTTTGTGACGCCCACCCAGATCACCAGTTGGACCGGCGGCGGCTGGGCGCCAAAATATAAACATTATCAGTGGTGAGCATCATGTATCAGCAATAACAGCCGTGAAATCGAACGATTTCACGGCTATTTTATTGCTTGAATGGTGTTATTTGCAGGCGCCCGTCTTAAACCTATTTGGACTCGCCGGACTCGCCATCAACAGCGTCGTTTGCTTCTGCATCATTGCCATCGGCGTCTTGCACCGCCGCGGCGGCGGGAGCCTTGCGGGCGCCGCGCTGCCGCCGACCAGGTCCTGGCGGATGGCCAGATACTCTTCGCGGCTGATCTCACCGCTGGCGTAGCGCGTTTGCAGCACTTGTAGCGGGGTTTGGGCGCTGGTCTCGGTGCTGGTAAACGCATTCTTAAAGCGGTCGGCGCCGCCATGCAGGGCATTGGCCGTGGCCTCCACAAAGTTGTTGCGTCCGTTCCAGTTGCGCCAGATCCAGTAGCCCAGCAGCGCCAGCGCAATCAGCGTCAAAAGGGGAAAGAAAGGAAAGAAGCCAAAACCGTGGCCACGTCCACCGCGGCCAAAGTCGCCGCGCTGCATGGCTTGGCCCACCGGGCCGTTCTGTAGATCGGTTGCCAAAAGAAAAAGTGAAGTTTGCATGTTTATTGTCTCCTAAAAAATTTGAATCGAACCGCAGGTTGCGCAGATAAACGCAGATTTTTTATCCTCGGCAGAACAAATAAATCTGTAAAATCTGTGTAATCTGTAGTTTATTCTTTTACAATTGATGGATGGTAATAGGTGGCGGCGATGGCCAGCATGGCCGCCAGAGCCAGCATTCCGGGCGCCAGCAGCGGGTTAGCGCCGCCCAGCGCTTTGAAGAAGACCTGGCCCACCGTGGCGTTGGGCTGAATTTCCAGCGCAAAGCCAATGTTGTGCTCCACGTGCTCAAAGACGCCAAAGAGACTGCCCGCAAAGGTAATGCCCATGATCCAGCGCAGCACTCGAATGGTACGCGGGGTCGGTTGCCACAACGTGGCCGCCACCGCACCCAGCCCGAGGATGCACAACACAAAGGGCAAAATCTGCGGCGGGTCTTCCCAGTGGCCGATCAGGGCCAGCTCTGCAATGGTGCCGATGCAGAGGAAGCCCGCCAGGGCCAGCAGAAAGAGCCGCAGCCGCCGCAGAATCAGCTCGGCGCTCATTGCGTCACCAGGTATCCGCTGGCCGCCGCGGCATCTTCAGATGACACCGATTCAGCCAGTTTGCTCAGAAAGGCGTCGTTGGAATCGTAGGGCCGGGCCGCCATCAGCGCTTCGGCAATGGCGTCATCCACGCCGGGCAACTGTTTGAGCGTTTCGGCGTCGGATTCGTTCACGTCCACCGGCACATAGACATACTGCTCATAGTCGGCCACCTGCGCCTCATCCACATATTTGCCGATTTCGCGGCGGAACTGCTGGATGCTGATGTAGGGCCGATACTCCTGAAATTCGCGCACCATGCGGTTGCCAAAGCCAGGAATGGTGTTGAGCAACTCGTCGCCGGTGACGCTGTTCAGGTTGAGCTTGGTCATGGCAACGGGGGCAGCGGCTTCAGAGGCGGCTGGCTCTTCGCTGGCCGCTTCGGCTTCTGTGGCTTCTTCTGGCGCGGGTTCCTCTTCCGCGGCGGCTGGCTCAGTGGCTGTGGCTTCGGCGGCGGCTGGTTCTTGTGCTGACGCCGATTCTGTTGTGTCGGCATTTCCGGCACAGGCAGCCGCCAGCAGCATAATGGCGGCCAGCGCAGGGACCACGAATTTATAGATTGTAGGTTTCGAGCGCATTGAATTCTCCTGATTTATAGTCACACTTACTCCGGAGTAAGTTTATAAAAGCAGCAAGCGAATCGTTTTGGCGTTGCTTGTTGCTGATGACATCAGTTTAGCAGCCACATCTTAACGAATTGTGCCGGAAATGTTTAGAAATTGTGTAGATGCCATAATATAAATAGCGCCTATTCAGCCGTAGCCTTCGACAAGCTCAGGCTACGGCTGAATAGCCACCAAATATAAAAAAGTCTGACGCTTATTAAACGTCAGACTTTGGGACCATAGATTCATAGCCACCACCACCTGCATTGCAGACGAACCAGATTTATTGGGCTGGAATCGTCATGCCAAGGAATCGTTCAAACAGATGGTTGCGCCAGACGGTGCGGATCAAAAACATCCAGATAATGGCCAAAATTATCAGACCGACAGTGACAAACATTGGTTTACGCAAGATGCCAAAGTAGAAGCCTATTGCAGGTACAAAATAGATAATCTGGAATACGCCAAAGAGGATCAGCGCTAACCAGGCCGGCCGTTTGTCACGGCTCACCTCTTTACGCCAGCCGGTGAAGAAGGGAAGGGGTGGCTCCAAAAAGAGAAGCAGCAGAAAAGCCGTATATGAGATAAAGGTTGACAGTGCTCCCTGCGCCGAAACAGTACCCACCGTTTCACCCAGATTCTCGTCATCCAGCGTAATACCTGTATAGTCCAGATAGGCTTGCAGATTGTTACGGGGCAATGATGTATCGGCGGCCGCATTTTTGGCGCCGCCGTAATCAAAGAGATAGACGCCCACGCCCAGCAGCATGGTCAGCAGCGCCACCGGAATCACAAAGCGGGCCAGCGAAGTCAAAATGTCCCCCTCGATGATGCGCGGTTTGGCCCACAGCGTGAGGAAGAAGGCCGGGATGCCCACCGTAAACGTGGTCAGCGCCACCTGGGCCGGATCAAACGGAAAGTTGAGGCCGATCATGGTGACGGCAATGATCAGCAATGTGGTGGTGGTGGAGCGGGCCAAAAAGAGATAGAGCGCGCTGGACATACCGGCAATAATGCGGCGGCCTTCGCTAAATGCCGGGCGCAGCGCCTCGAACGAATCGTTGAGCAGCACCATGTCGGCCACGTTGCGGGTGGCGCTGCTGCCCGACTGCATGGCAATGCCCAACGAGGCTTTTTTCAGTGACAGCACGTCGTTGACCCCATCGCCCATCATGGCCACGTAATCGCCGTGGCGCAGCAGCGAATCGACCAGCCGCTCTTTCTGCTCAGGCGTAATGCGGCCAAAGATGGAGGCTTCCAGTGCGGCCTGGTCAAACTCAGCGGGACCCATTTTGGCCAACTCGGGACCGGAAACCAGCTTGATGTCATCGGGCAGACCGGCCTGTTTGGCCAGCGCCGCCACCGTGTGCGGATTGTCGCCGGAGATCACTTTGAGCCCAATGCCCATTCGGGTAAATTCGGCAATCGTCTCTTTGACCATAGGTCGCAGCTCATCGCTCAAGCTGACCAGCGCCAGCGGCGTGAGCGGCGGCAGCAGCGGTTGGCCTTCCGCATTGTGCAGCGAAATAGAATCCGGCGCATAGGCAAAGAGCAGCACGCGCAGCCCCCGGTTGGACCATTCCTGCACCTGTCGATCCAGATCGGCAATCACGCCGGCCGCTTCGGCCACCAGCGCCGGTTTGAGCATCTCCACCGCACCCAGCACATAGGCGCCGCGGCGTTCTGCGCTATCAAAAGCCAGCGCGCTCCATTTGCGCGAAGAGGCAAACGCCACCTCATCCACCGTGGGCCGCGCTTCACCGGGGATGCCGACCTCCAGGGCCTCGCCGGTCTTGTTTTGGGCCGAAGCGCTGCGGACGAAATCGCCCAATTGGGCGGCAATGGCGTCCGCCGTTTGCGCGGCATCCTGGGCCAGCGGATAAATCTCATTAAAGAGCAGCCGGTTGGCGGTGAGCGTGCCGGTCTTGTCGGTGCAGAGCACGTTGATGTTGCTGAGCGACTCGACGGCATTGGTTTGCTGCACCAGCGCGCCTTCGCGCCCCACTTTGGCCGCACCCAGCGCATAGGCCACCACAATCATCAAAAAGAGCCCATAGGGCACTTGGCCGGTGAGCACAGCGGCGATCTGCACCATGCGCACGTTGGTCAAACCTTCCATCAGGGCGGCCACAAAAATCAGAATGCTAAAGACGGCCACAAAGAGCATCACCAGCTTAACCAAAAAGTTGATCTTTTGCTGCAACGGCGTCTGCACAATGGACATGGTGCGCGCCGTGGCGGTGAGCTGATTGGCAAAACTCTCAGCGCCCACCTTTTCGGCCACGTAGTAGCCGTCACCCGTTACGCAGAAGGAGCCGGACATGAGCATGTCGCCTTCCTGCTTGCGGATCAGGTCCGGCTCGCCGGTCAGCAGCGCCTCATCCATCTCGAGCACGCCACTGGTCACCGCGCCATCCACCACAATCTGATCGCCGGCGCGCACGCGCAACCGGTCACCCTGTACAATCTCATCGGGCAAAATTTCGGCCTCATTGCCCTCGCGCACAGCGGTCACGCGCGGCGTGGCCAACAGAGAAATCTGGTCAAGCTGGCGCTTAGCGCGAATCTCCTGCAGCGTGCTGATCAGCGCATTGACTAGGCCAATGCCTACGCTGGTAAAGGCATCCGAAACGCGGCCCATAGAAATGAGGGCTAGGCCAATCACAAAGAGAATATTGTTAAAAAGGGTGAAGAGATTGGCCTGCGCAATTTGCCAATAAGTGCGCCCGGTTTTGATGGTATTGTCGTTGCCAAGTCCTTGGGCGCGGCGTTGGAGAACTTCCTGCTGGCTAAGGCCTGTCGCGGATGAGATATTCTGCTCTGCTAACATTCATTGCCTTTCATGATATTTTGTTGGCTTTCACGATATGGTGGTCTGTTGTTGCGTCGATATGGGGGCAACCGTGTTTGCAGGCTCATCGATCTGAACCCCATGCACCACGCCATCCCCCGAAAGCAGAACAGCCAGGGGGCGCGTCGAATCGAAATGGCTAAATACGATCATTAAAATCACGGTGAGCGGCACGCTGAGAAACATGCCGGTGACGCCCCAAATGGCGCCGAAAACGCCCAGCGAAACCAGCACCACAAAAGGGCTCAAATTGAGCTGATTGCCCATCATGCGCGGCTCGATAAAATAGCCGTTGATCATTTGGATGATGATGAGCGCCAAGGCCAGGGCGCCCACTGTTGGCCAGTTGCCAAATTGCAGCAGCGCCATCAGCACCGGAAACATCACCGCCACCACCGAGCCGATATTGGGGATAAAGTTGAGAATAAAGATGAGGAGCGCCCAGACCATGGCGTAGTCCAACCCAAACAAAAACATGGCGACAAATGAAACCAGCGCCGTGATCAGGCTCACAATGGTCTTGACCGTAATGTAGGTCTGAATCTGCTCGTGGATCGAATGGATAATGGTCTGAAATTCGTTGCGCTGCGCCTCATCTTGAAACATGTTGCGCGCCTTGGCCGAAAATGTCTCTTGTTCGAGCAGCAAGAAAATTACGTAGACCACCACGTAAATGGTGTTGCTAAGAGGCTGGCCATGCTGGCGATCAGCGTGGTCATATAGGTATTGAAATAGTCGGCGCCATGCAAAAGAGCTGTTCCACCACATCCACGCCCCGCCGCTTCTCATTGCCCAACAGCGCCACCCAGACGCGATTGGGGATGGTGGCGATCAACGCATCCAGATTGGTCATGTATTCCTGCCACCTGCTCATAAAGTCGATAGCGCTGAAATAGACCACCCCAGCCACGCGCAGCATCACAAAGGTAATGAGCACCAGCCCCACAATCATGGCCAGGCCGCGTGACACTGAAATGGCCCAATTTTGATCCGATGGATCGCATTGGTCAGGTCATTGATGATAAGCCACAGTCCCACCGAAATTGTAATTGGGATCAGAATCGAGCTGCCGTTGATCATCACCAGCACAATCAAAAAGGCCGCCAGCAAAAAGCCCAATATGGAGTTGCGTTGGGTGGGGGTGAGAAATGGGATGTACATGGTTAATTGTCCATTGCTACACGCAACACAAAGATGCAAGGTGCAACCTTGCGTCCAGATCATACTAGACGTTTATCTATGCCTATTATGCACAATACCAAATCCATGTGCAAACACAAATCTGTGCAGAGATGTGTCCACAGAGAGTCATAGAGAAGAATAGAGGAAGAGGAAGAGGGGATGGGAGATGGCCATCGGCGCCCTAAATACGCATCTTGAGTCATTCAAATAGCGCGGATAATCAACAACAGCCTGCCCCGCCAGGGACGCCCACAATGGCCCCCACCAAGTCAGACTCACTACAATGACACGATCAGAACAAAGCCTATGATGACGCCCAGGACACGGCCAGTTAGTTGAGAATCAGTCGCACCAAGAAAGCGCCCAAAGGCCATAAAATCCACAAACTGAGCAGTATCTCTTTGAGCCATTCTTCCTCCATTTCTGTAATCCTCTTCAAAACCAATTTCTGTTGCCACTCCTACACCGTTACGTAAGTTCTGACAGATTCGAAACGAGCGTTCCGCGAGACAAGCATTCCGGGAAAGATCCACAAACGCTCTGTAAAAATGATTGCCCTTGGGCCCTTTCCCGGAATGCAGGTAATACTCATCAAAACTTTGGATACACTGTACCTCCTCTGCCGTCTTTATCTTGTGATACGTATATTCGCTTCAAAAGTTTCACCCGGCTGCGGTTGTGCAAATTACTTTGTCATAGCTTGCAGCGCGCCGTGTAAAAGTTACGCCCTGCGCAGAGGCGCAAAAGGAATTTGTTGAAATTGGCAGCACTATTTTTGAGACAAATCCCCTACAAAAGTCCTATTGACACGCGCAAGTTTGGGTCATATTGTACATGCAATACACATCCCGCGCCGCGCCGTATTTGCCCGGACCCTGTGCTACGGTGAGCCGGTTTCAATTAGCCCACTTTTAGCCGAGGGAGCATCAGGTGCCATCACTTTGTACCCCAACTCTGCAAAACCTGTCTATGTTGCGCGTCCTCTTCGCAAACGGCCGCGCCTGTTTCATGATATTGGTGATTATGACAGTTACCCTCAATAGCATGTTGTTGCCCGCATATCAAGAAAAAGCGCACGCCCAATCGCCCACTGTGCGCATTAGCCAGATTTATGGCGGCGGCGGCAACAGTGGCGCCACACTCAAATCCGATTTTATTGAGCTGTTCAATGCGGACGCCAGCCCGGCAGATCTCACCGGCTGGTCCGTCCAATATGCCGCCGTCACGGGGACAAGCTGGCAGGTGACACCGCTCAGTGGGCAGATCGCACCGGGCGGCTATCTGCTCGTGAAACAGGCCAGCGGAACCGGCGGCAGCGATGCCGGCACGGCGCTGGAATCGCCCGAGGCCGTGGGCGCCATCACCATGAGCGCCACCCAAGGCAAAGTGGCGCTGGTGGCCAGCACAAATCCCATCAGCGGTCTTACCGACCCCAATGTGGTCGATTTTGTGGGGTATGGTGCGGCCAATGAATTTGAAGGCGGCGGCGCTGCGGGCGGCGCCTCCAATACAGCCGCCATTTTCCGCGCCAGCAATGGCTGTCAGGATGCAGATCAGAATCAAAGCGATTTTAGCGCCGGCGCCCCGCAACCGCGCAACAGTGCATCCGTCGTCAATCCATGCACAGCATCTCCAACGGATACGCCCCTGCCCACCGACACGCCGATCCCGACAGAAACGCCAATGGAAACCCCTACAGAAACTCCCACAGAAACTCCGTTACCGGCGGACACACCCACGGAAACTCCAACCGAGACGCCCACAGAAACGATCATGCCCACCGACACGCCAACCATGGCGCCGCCCACCGAGACGGCCACCTTTACACCCACAGCCACCGCCGCGTTGACGCCTACGTTCACACCCACTGCGTCGCCGACCATAACGCCAATCCTCACCCCCACCGCAACCACGGCCTCTGTTACGCCCACTGCCACCGCCGTTGTGACCGCTACCCCCACCGCTGCGCCAATTATTGTGGATACAGCCACCGCCACGGCAGCCCCGACCGCGCTGCCCGCCATCCGCATTGCCGAATTTCTGGCCGATCCCAAAGCCGCCGCCGACAATCAGGCCGAATGGATCGAACTCCTCAGCTCTGCCGCGGAACCGGTCAACCTCAACGGTTGGCGCTTGACCGACCAGGGCACGGATAGTCATGTGATCAGCGGCGACCTGTGGATCCAGCCCGGCCAGCACTTGCTGCTGGCGCGCAGTGCAGATACCGCCGTCAATGGCGGCGTTGCGCCGACGTATGTTTACAGCGGCATCCAATTAGCCAATAGCGCAGATGAGTTGCTGCTCTTTGCGCCCGATGGGCGCGAAGTGGATCGCGTAATTTGGGGCGGAGCCAGCGGATTGACCGTGCAACCCGGCGTGAGTTTAGAGCGCACCAACAGCGATGATCCGGCAGTGTGGGCGCCAGCGCAGAGCGCATGGCCCGGCTCGGCGGGAGATTGGGGCAGCCCTGGCGCGGCCTATACGCCACCGTCCGCCACGGCCACATCCACCTTTACATCCATTGTCACGCCCGCCCCATCGCCGACCTCGACGCTCACCCCGACGCCCCTGGTGGTCGACACCGCCACCCCGCTGCCTGGCCCAATGCCGATTTACCTCAGTGAGATCATGGCCAACCCCAAGGCCGTCAGCGATACGGCGGGCGAATACACGGAGCTGTGGAATGGCGCGGCCGTCCCGGTGAACCTGCGCGGCTGGACGCTGCTCGACCTGGGCAGCGACCGCCACACCATTGCGACGGATCTGATTGTGCCGCCGGGTGGCTACGTGGTGCTGGCCCGCAGCGCCGATCCAGCGCTCAATGGCGGTGTAATCCCCGACTATGTTTATGCTGGTTTTAGCCTGGCCAACAGTGATGACGAAGTCATTCTGCTTGCGCCCAACGGGACCGAAGTAGACCGCTTTGTGTGGGAGAGCGGCGTTGGCTTAACCCCGCCCAATGGCGCCAGCCTGGAGCGCGATCTACTGGACGCAGCGCGGCCTTGGTATGCGGCGCACAGCGTCTGGCCCGGCTCCGCCGGCGACATGGGCAGCCCGGGAACAGCCTATGTCGCACCCATTGTGACGGATACGGCTACGCCCACCCCCACGCATACGGCTTTGGCGCAAACACCCACCATCTTTCCCACGCTGGACCCGTCGGTGCGTCTCTACCTTTCCGAACTGATGATCGACCCAGCGGCTGTCGGTGATGCAGCGGGCGAGTGGATTGAAATATTCAACCCTGGACCGCAAACGATCAACCTGCGCGGGTGGCTGCTGGCCGACCTGGGCGGCGACAGCCATCGCATCAATGTTGACCTTTTTATTGGCCCCGGTCAATATCTGGTGCTGGCCCGCAATGGTGACGTGGCACTCAATGGCAACGTGGCGCCAGCTTACATCTACAGCGACATTTCGCTGGCCAACAGCGCTGATGAACTGCTGCTGCTGAGCCCCGATGGCCACGAAATGGATCGGATAGCCTGGGGCGGCGACACGGGCGTACGCGCGCCGCGTGGAGCCAGCCTGGAACGCACTGACTTTGATGGAACCAACTGGGTGGCGGGCAGCGCGCCGTGGACTGGTTCAGCCGGCGACTCCGGCACACCTGGGGCTGCTTACGCGCCGCTTGTTGCCGCCACGGCCACCGTTATAACGCCGCTGCCCGGCGCACCAACGCCCACAGCTACCGCCACGGCCATAACCGGCGCCACATGGCCTTTGGCTGCCGCGCCCGGAGCCCTGCAAATTGAGGAGGTCGCCTATCGCGGCAGCGATGACGAATATACCGTGCTGCTGAACAATTCGACCGCGACTACGCCGCTAAGCGGGCAGTCTATTGGGGATGCCGAAGTTCCGGGCAGCGGCGAAGGCATGTATGCGCTGCCGGATGAGGTGGTTTTGGCGCCGGCGCAAAGGTTCATCATTGCGCGCAATGGCGCCGCCTTCCGCCAGCGCTGGGGCCGCAGCGCCGACGCCCAGTTTGACGACAGCGATCCCAGCATACCCAGCCTGCGCAAGCGCACCGATCTGGCCGGCGGCTCCTGGGCGCTCAAAGATGGCGGCGATGAGGTTGTGCTGCTCAACGCGGCGGGAGAGGTGCAGGATGCCGTGGCCTATGGTTCCGGCAACTACGCCGCCCTGGGCTTGACGGGTGAACTGAAGGCCCCCACCGACTTCACATTGCAACGCGTACCGGGCGCGCAATTCCCCACCGTGCGCGACGTGCGTCATCGCTTCCTGGCCGCGCCGCCGCAGCCCTTTGATGTACGCAATTTGCCCGAACCGATTACTCTCACGCATCCCGGTTTGGATCAGGGGTTGATAGGATTGTGGGGTTCGCTGGGCGCCTACAGTAATTTTACCAACGATTACACGGCGCCGCCGCATTATCTGGTGGCGGCCAGTGGGGCGGAGGGGCTCGATTTTGTGGCGCTGGCCGATCCTATGGGCGCGCCCAATGAGTTGGCGGCTGAGCTGATGGAAAATGTCGGAGCAACCGCTGCACAACCGGGACCCATCCGCATTCCGGCCTGGGAATGGCAAAGCGAGTCGGGCGATGGGGCCATAATTTACAGCACGCAGCCCATGGATTTGGCCGATCAGGCGGCACTGCGCCAGTTTTTGCTCAACGGGGGCGGTGTGGCCCAATGGACCAACAAAACGCCGCCGGTCATGGCGGGCATGGTGGCCACTTTTGCTGATGATCTGGACGCGCCATCCAACTTAAAGCAACTGGTCAAGCGCTGGCAGTCGGCAGCGGCGCCGCTCATACCCGGCGGCAACACCAATCCACCGCTGCCGGGGCTCGCTCCTCCGGCAGCGCGCTACACCGGGCTGGCCGCGGCTGCTCCTAATTTACCAGCTTTACAGGAGGCGTTGCAAGCGCGTCGCGGCTGGCTCACTTCTTCGCCCTCCATCTGGTTAACGCTGCAAGCCCAACTGCCCGATGGCCAAGCGCGCTGGATGGGCCAGCAGATGCAGCCGTCCGACAATGTGCGCTTTGATATTTATTATGGCGACAAGCAAGGCGATATAGCGGGGCTGGCGCTCTGGCGAAACGGCAGCCCGGTGGCGCAGTTAGACTTCCCACCGGCGGATGGACGTTGGAGCGTCACCTTGCGCGCCGAGCCAGACAGCTTCTATTATGGCGTAGCTACCCAGGCCGATGGCGATTTTGCCGTTACGGCGCCGATCCGCATCTTGGCGGCGCCGGCGGAAACAACGCAAACCGGCGCGAACCGCACCAATCCGCCACCTACTTCGAGCGGCTCTTCGACATCCGGTGGCGCGAACCAGCACAAAGGCAATCAATCCAGCGGCATTGATCCCAATTATGGGCAGGCAGCGGGTCCGCCCGGTTCGCTGGCGGCGGCCAAGCTGGTCGGCCTGCAGCGCTGGGTTGAATTTAGGGCGGTGGTGGTCGCGCCGCCGGGTCTTTTCAACAACAGCATTTATGTAGCCGAACCGGCGCCCAATCCCACCAGTCCACTGGCGGGACTGGGGCTCAATGTCTATTTGCGCAGCGGAGATTTTCCGGCTTTGCAGGAGGGAGATTGGGTTCTGATACGCGGGATGCTGGATACATTCCGGGGGGAAATGGAAGTGTTGCTGCAAGAGCCGGGGCAAATCTGGCGCATTGGACCGGATGATCCGCTGTTGCCGTTGCCGATTGCGGTGGCCGATATTGGCGAATCGCTAGAGGCGCGTCTGGTCACTTTTAGCGGTGTGGTACAAGGCTGGAGCCGCGACAGCATCTATGTGAGCGATCCGGCAGACCCCACGGCGGCGCCCGTACGCGTGACGGTGCGCAGCAGCCTGGATTGGCGTCGTCCGTATGTGAATAAAGGTGAGATATGGCGCGTCACAGGCATTGTAAGCCAGTTTGCCACAGAGGCGCCGTGGAATGACGGATACCGGGTATTGGTACGTTATGAAACGGATCTTGAACGAATGAATGACTAATAACCGGTTTTAGGCCAGCGTATTCTTCTATGCGAAAGATACGCTGGCTGTACGATTACGCGATGAATTGACCAATTATAGAAATATACGAAAAGTGACCGAAGGTTTTTATATTAAACTACGATTAATAGAGTAGGAGCTTATGTCCAAAGTTGTATCCGGGGCGTACATCATATGAACTATGCAACAAAATGGATGCAGAAAAAGCATGTATAATCGTATCCATCCGAGCCTCGATGTCGAGGCTCGATCTGTCTAAAGTTTTGTTCAGGTTGTGTAAAGGGCCTATTATTCACCCGACTGTCCACTCGCTTAAAAATCAATCGTGAAGTTCAAAATTAACTGGTTAGACAATAACCGGTTGGATAAATGTCAGGATACTGCAAGACATTTAACGTTAAGGAAATGATATACTGTTAGCCATAGACATAATCAAAATGCATGATGTCAATCTAAATATTTGATGTCAATCTAAATATTTGTTGTAAGTCGGATGTGAGACTTATGACGCAGTCATTATGCTGATGAGAAATGAGGCTGTACGGGCTACTTTTTTATAACAGCAGATTAAATGACGGCAGCAAAGTAAGGCCACCGCAGTTTACATAAGACACTTTGGTTAACTTTAGCGAATTGTGGACATAAGAAGAAATTATCAAAAAAACTCCATCGTCGTTTTGGGGACATATGGAGGACATTATGTTATACTGGTGGATTAGTACGTGTGGTATGTCACAGGTGATCAGACCGCAACCAGATGTATCCATAAGGTTCTCACACTGTTTCGACTTTTCTTCGAATGATACACATTCGCAAAAAGACAGTCGTCAATCGGCGACCTGCGCCAAAAATCGAAGAGGAGAACACAACTCATCTGGCTGAGAGAGGATCGTCAGATGATTTTTTGCATCTCTTGAAAAATGGTGACGAGGCGGCCTGGCAGCAACTTACTAGCGAATGGAGCCCGCGGTTATATCGCTATCTGAGATGTAACTTGCCTTCTGCGGAAGATGTGGAGGATGTGCTGAGCGACACGATGATTGCCACGGTACAATCGATTGGTAATTTTGATGGAAACGTGGCGATTTCAACTTTTATTTATTCAATTGCAAAACGCAAAGTAGCGGATTTTTGGCGCAGGCGAAAAGAAGTGTTTGAGCTACCGGAAACGGTCTCGACCTCTGGCCCCACCAGCATGGGAATTGAGTTGCAAGAAGCACTCAACGAACTCCCCGATACATCCCGGCAGGCCTTAATTTTGCGCTACTATGTAGGTATGAGTGTGGATGAAGTGGCGGAAGTATTAGGAAAATCTTATAAAGCCACCGAATCCTTATTAAGCCGGGGACGCAGTAGATTGCAGGCCGTGTTGAAAGACGCGGATATTTAAGAATGACGGATAAGTTGCACTTTTCGGATCAAGATTTAGAAAATATATTTAGAACACAACTGCCATCCGAGGAAATTCCACGGGCAATGGCTGAACGCATTCATAAAAGCGTTATGGCAGAAGTGGCAGTCTCTTTGCAAAAGCAGCGCAGCAGAGAGACTATTTCGACGCGTGAACAGAGCTGGTTCAATTGGGTTGCAGATCGCTTCCCCCGCCTGCAAATTGGTTCTTCATTAGCATTGGCCGGCGCCAGTGCGCTAATTTTACTATTGCTGGTGCAGTTCGGCGCCCGTTTGGTGCCCAGCTTGCGTGAACTGGCCCAGATGCCAGAAACTGCTCAACAACAACAAGGTGATGTGGCGGACGTGACGCCAGGTGAGCTTGAAAGCACAGCGACATATACGCCTACGCCCACTGGAACGACCGAGGCCCTTGCCCAGGCGCCAACAGAAGTGGCAGCGACGCCCACTGATATTCCGACCGTGGAGCCCGAAGCAACAATCGATAACGCGACAGAGCCCCCGGCGGAAAATGTGGAAGAAGTTGCCATCAATACACCGGTAGAGACGCCAACCGAGACCCCTGTTCCAACGAGTGAACAGGACAACAATATTGCGCCTACGGCAACGCCAACAGCGTCTCCCTCAGCCACTGATATTGTAAATGTTGGAGAATCACCCAGTGGAGGGGACAGCGAGCCAGCACCAACGCGCGTGCCGCCCACGAACACGCCGCTGCCAACCAGCGTAGCGACCGCCACGCCCACGCCGGGTGTAATTGCCCAGGCGCCAACGGCCACCAATACAGTTGTGGCGCGCAACGCGACGCCGACCAATACGGCCACCAATAGTCCGACACCGCTGCCCGGTGCGCCAACCGCCACCAAGACAAATACGCCAACGCCAACCGCTAGCGTATTATCAGCAACGGCCGCCGCGACCGCCACACGAACAGCGACGCAAATTAGTGAGGCAACAGAGACGCCCACACAAGAAAATACACCTGCACCATCGGTGGAGCCAACGTTGAGTACGGCTACCCCAGCCAAGTCGGCCACGGCCCCCGTTAAGCCTACCGCAACGCCGACCAGCGGTGGTGGCGAGATGCAGCCACCCACCGCCACGCCGACAAACCAACCGGCGGCCACCGCTACGCCGACAGCGACGGCGACGGCCACAGCGACGGCTACCATAGTGCCACCTACGTTGACGCCAACCCCTGTGCCAACGTTTACGCCAACGCCGGTCATCAATCACCAGCCCAGTGCTGTGGATGATATTGAAACAATGGGCGAGGATGCCAGCAACGTTCCTATTGATCCCACCAGCAATGATACTGATCCGGATGGCGACGCATTGACGGTATCCATTGTGGCGGCGCCCAACAATGGCTCGATTGTGCTACAGGGCAATGTCATTCTCTACACGCCGAAGCCGAACTTTTTCGGAGAGGATGTAATTGCGTATGCCGTGCGTGACCAGGGTGGGCTGCAAAGTATTGCTTATATCCGTATTACGGTGACGCCGGTGAATGATAAGCCGACAGCGGGTGCTGACGGACCATTTACAGTCGAAGAAGACAAATCAGTGTCTATTAATGTACTGGCCAACGATAGCGATCCAGAAGGAACCTCTCTGCAAGTGGTGATCACTACAAATGCCACTAATGGTCAAGCTGTGGTCAACAATGATGGCACAGTTCTTTATACGCCGAAGGTAATTTTTCTGGTGATGATTCATTTACCTATGTGGCCAGCGATGGACAACTCAGTAGCGATCCGGTCAAGGTAAATGTTCAGGTGACGCCAGTGAATGATAAGCCGATAGCGGGTGCTGACGGACCATTTACAGTCGAAGAAGACAAATCAGTGTCTATTAATGTACTGGCCAACGATAGCGATCCAGAAGGAACCTCTGCAAGTGGTGATCACTACAAATGCCACTAATGGTCAAGCTGTGGTCAACAATGATGGCACAGTTCTTTATACGCCGAAAGGTAATTTTTCTGGTGATGATTCATTTACCTATGTGGCCAGCGATGGACAACTCAGTAGCGATCCGGTCAAGGTAAATGTTCAGGTGACTGCCGGTAAATGACAAGCCGACAGCGGGTGCTGACGGACCATTTACAGTCGAAGAAGACAAATCAGTGTCTATTAATGTACTGGCCAACGATAGCGATCCAGAAGGAACCTCTCTGCAAGTGGTGATCACTACAAATGCCACTAATGGTCAAGCTGTGGTCAACAATGATGGCACAGTTCTTTATACGCCGAAAGGTAATTTTTCTGGTGATGATTCATTTACCTATGTGGCCAGCGATGGACAACTCAGTAGCGATCCGGTCAAGGTAAATGTTCAGGTGACGCCGGTAAATGATGCACCTGTACCGATAAAGGATGAAGCAATATCAACCCAGGAAGATCAGCCAATTACTAATCTGCAGGCACAAATATTAGCAAACGATACAGATGTTGATACAAGTCCAACCTTATTAAAGGTGGTACTGGCCACTAATCCGCTCCAAACAACCAGAGGCGGCACAGTGCAAGTTCTATTAGATGGATCAGTGACTTATACACCGGCTGTTAATTTCTTTGGCCAGGACTCATTTATGTACAAGGTCAGCGACGGTACGAACACGAGTGTTGATTCAGCCGAAGTAATAATTACAGTTCATAGCGTGAACGATCCACCACAACCTGGGGCTATTCCAAATCCTCAGGCAAGAGCGAGTGAATTTTTTACAGTTGACGTGAAATTTAGTGATCCAGATGGAGACATTCTCAAGGTAAGTCTCTCACCAAGCTGGCTAGCCATTACTCAACAGGGTAATGGCTCTGCCACGTTATCAGGAACGCCAGGCGATGCAGATGTCGGCTCCTACCAATTAACTTTGACATTTGACGATCAAGCAGGCGGAATTGTCACAAGACCCATCACAGTTACCGTGACAGCACCACCACCGCCACCGCCGCCCACTGACCCTCCTACCCAGGAGCCGCCGCCAGCGGGCCAGACACCCGTTGAGCCCACAACCATACCTACTGCCGTAACATCACCACTTCCATCGCCCACTGCGGACCCGACGACCACCCCGTAATGAGCGAGGTGTATTTTTTTGTTTTTAGACCTGATATTAAAAAGGCTGACTGCGTTAAGCAGTCAGCCTTTTTAATACTTTTGGAACAATCCACCCCTATGCTTCGTTGTTTAAGAGCGTTTGCAATTGTTGACGCACAGCATCTGGATCGCCCTGGCCTTTGGTGGCGCGCATAACCTGGCCCATGAAGAAGCCAAAGAGCTTAGTCTCGCCCGCGCGGTAACGCGTTAATTCGCTAGGGTTGGCCGCCAGCACTTGGGCAATGGCGTCGTCGATCACCGACGCGTCACTGACCAGCGCCAAGCCTTCACGGTCCACAATGGTTTGCGCGTCGTCGCCGCTGGCAAACATGGTCTCCAGCACCTTTTTGCCCGTGGTCATATTGATCACCTTGGCATCCACCAGCTTGAGCAGGTTGGCAAACTGGGCGGGCCGCACCTTAACAGTCGCAATCTGGCGTAGGTCCTGGCCTTCTCCATCGGCATAGAGCAGGCGGAAAAATTCGCTGGTCAGCCAGTTGGCCAGCCGCTGCGGTTTGCCCGCTTTTACATCATCGGTAGCCTGGCCATATGCCTGGACGGCGGCTTCAAAAAAGTCGGCCACCAGACTTTCGCTGGTCAAGATGTCAGCGTCGATGGCGCGGACGCCCCAGTTCTGCATGTAGCGGCTGCGTTTGGCATCGGGCAGCTCGGGCAGGGTTTGGCGCAGCGCATCCACCTGCGCTTGCGCAATCTGCATGGGCGGCAGGTCCGGCTCCGGGAAGTAGCGATAGTCGTGGGCGCTCTCTTTGCTGCGCTGCAACACGGTGCATTGGCGCTGCTCATCCCAGCCCATGTTGACCTGTTCGACCACGCCACCGTTTTCCAGCACTTCAATCTGCCGCGCCTGTTCGTACGCAATGGCGCTGCGCACGGCGCGGAAGCTGTTCAAGTTTTTGACTTCGACTTTGACGCCATATTCGCCGCGTGCTTTCTGTTCCAGCGTGCGCACGCTAATGTTGGGTTCGCAGCGCAGGGCGCCTTTTTCCATATCGCCGCTGTTGACGCCCAGATAGCGCAAAATGGTGCGCAGCTTGGTCAAGTACGCGTACGCTTCATCGGCACTGTGGATGTCGGCTTCGGTCACAATTTCCAGCAGTGGCACGCCGGCGCGATTCAGGTCCACCAGCGAATAATAGCCGGCGTGGATGGTCTTGCCCGTATCTTCTTCCAAATGGGCGCGGCGAATGCGAATGCGTTTGGTCGAACCATCGGGCAGGTCCACATCGATCCAGCCGTGCTGGCAAAAGGGCAGCTCATATTGGGAGATCTGATAGCCTTTGGGCAGGTCGGGATAGGTGTAATTCTTGCGGTCAAAAACGGCGCGCTCGGCGATCTCACAATTGAGCGCCAGACCGGTGCGAATGGTAGAATCGACCGCGGCCTGGTTGATCACCGGCAACATACCTGGCAGGCCCAAACAGACCGGACAGACACGTGTGTTGGCCGGTGCGCCCGCATAATCGGTGGCGCAGGAACAGAACATTTTAGAATTGGTGAGCAATTGGGCGTGAACTTCCATGCCCACCACCAGCTCATATTGGGTACTTTGCGATTCGGTCACAGGTGTAGATTGCGTCAAGACAGCCATAATTTTTCTGAATATCCGTGTTTACAAAACTGTTTCACCGCCGATTGGCCAGCGTTCTCCTAATCATACCGTTTTCAAGACAAAAAAACAAACAATTTGAAGCCCTATATTTCCCTCTCTTCTATTCTGCCCTTCTTGCTGGCACTAACGCTGGTGAGCTGCGGACGTGATCGTGCGGATTCCGCCGCCGCTACCGCTTCTGTAGCCCAGCCATCGCCCACGGCCGCGGCGAATACACCCAATCTGGCCATCAAAGCGGCCTCGCCCACAGAAATTGCCCCGGCCACATTCCTCTCATCGCAGCCGTCTGTTGCAGCAACCTCCCCCTCCGCGCCCGCAGTCACATCGGCTCTCACCACATCGACTCTCACCGCATCGTCTGCATCCCCGGCCCAGTTGATGAACCAGGCGCAAACACTCACGGCCCAGGGCAAATATACAGAGGCGCGGACGCTGCTGCAAACGCTATTATCAGCGACCGATTTGCCGGCCGCAGCCGCCGCGGTTGCTCAGTTTGAATTGGCCAAACTCTATCTCGCCGACAGACTCTATGGCGAAGCGCTCTCTCGTCTGGATGCGCTGTTGGCATCGCCATTTTGGGGTGACCCTGTAGACGCGGCGGCGCAAATGCAAACTCTGTCCCCGCCATTCCAGTTTGCCAGCGCCGAGCCGCTCACCACCAAGCTGCTGTTTTTGCGCGCCCAGGCGCTTTCCGGCTTGAGCCGCTACCAGGAGGCCATTGCCGCCTATCAAGAACTTTTGGCCCAATACCCGGCCACTGCCGAAGTGACGCAGGCGCAGATCGCCATCAACTATGCCGCGCTGGGGGATAGCGCCAACGCCGGTGATGCGTACGTCGCCGCTGCTGACGCCGCGCCGGACACCATTTCCAAAGTGCGCCTGCTGGAGGACGCCGCCGCCAGTTTTCGCAATGCCGAGCGCTTTGATCGTGCGGCCGCGGCCTACGCGCAGATTTTAGGGCTGGCGCAGAATGCCGGTTACCGCGCCGATATCGAATATCGGCTGGGGCAGACGCTGGCGGCGGCGGGCAATCCAGAAAGCGCCACAGAGCATTGGCGCGCCGCCACCGCCGAGTCACCTGAGCACCCCAGCGCCTACCTGGCTCTCATCGAGCTGGTCAATCGCAACGCGCCGTTTGACCTTTACCAACGCGGCTATATCGATCTGCAAGCCGAAGCCTGGTATGCGGCCATTGATGCCTTTGAGCAATATCTGGCCAGCGTGCTGCCCGATGATGCGCGGGCGGGGCTGGCCATGCACGGCATGGCGCAGGCCTATCTGGGCGCCGAAGACTTCGCCTCGGCGCTGACCGTGCTGGAGCGGGCGCTGACCCAATATCCGACTTGCACCTGTGTGGGCCAGATTTGGCTGGATAAAGCCGCCGTGCAAGCCGCATCTGGCGATACGGCAGGCGCGCGCCGCACCTATCGCACCTTTGCGCGCTTGATGCCGGATGACCCGTTGGCTCCGGAAGCGCTATGGCGCAGCGGTGTCTCTGCTCTGTGGGACAACAACGAGTTGGAAGCCGTCGCCGATCTGCTGGCGCTGGCCGATACTTTTCCCCAAAGCGAACGCGCCCCCGATGCGCTCTACGCCATTGGCCTGGGCGCATATCGCACAAAACTATGGACGCAGATGCGCCAGATGTATGGGCGGCTTCAGGAACAATATCCTGAATATAAAGCGCTGGCCGTGGGTTATTGGCTGGGCCGCGCCTATGCGGAGACCGGTGAGCCAGAAAAGGCCCAAGAGCAGTGGCGCAAGCTGGAAACAGAGGCGCCCGATGTCTATTACGGCATCTTGGCCCAGGAGGGTTTGCAGCAAAATCCCCTGCACATATCGGAGCGCATGGATAACTTACGCGTGCTAACTCACCGCGCTGCCTCGAATCCCGATGATGACGGCTCATTGGCTTTTGCCGAAGCGTGGCTGGCGGATTGGGTTGAACAGTCAGGCGTTGAATCACTCACCGCCCTGCCCGCAAGCGTGGCGCAGGATCCGGACCTAGCGTTGGGCCGCCTGCTGATTGACTTGAACCTGCGCAGCGACGCCACGCGCGTGCTGACGCGGCTCTACCAGCGCCATCGCGCAGAACCCGCTCTGCTTTTCCCGCTTATGCTTGAATTTGAGCGGCTGCAACTGCACCGGCTGGCGCTGATCAGCGCGGTGACGCTGATGGAAGCCAGCCCGGCGCGGCTGGTTGAGGAAACGCCGGTTTATCTGCAACAGCTTGCCTATCCGCGTCCGTTTGTCGAATTGGTGGAGCAGGAGGCGCAGGCGAATGGCATCGATCCGCTGCTCTTTTTCAGCCTGCTGCGGCAAGAAAGTCAGTTCGATGATAGCGCCCGTTCGGTAGCCGCGGCCCAAGGGCTGGCGCAGATTATCCCTGATACGGCGGAGTGGGTGGCTGATCAGTTGCGCTATCCCAATTTTACCGATGAGCTGGTCTATCGGCCCTACGTCAACATCAAATTTGGCGCCTATTATCTGGCCTGGGCGCGCGATTATCTGGACGGCAATATTATTTCGGCGCTGGTGGGGTACAACGCCGGACCGGGCAATGCACAGCTATGGCGGACACTGTCCGGTGCGGATGACGCGCTCTTTGTGGAGGTGCTGGGCGTGAATGAACCGCGGGTCTATATTTACAATATTTTGTCCAATTATTACCACTACACTCGACTATACGCGGCGGAGTAATGTTGCCAGACTCAAGTCTTGTTTTCAGCCTAAAAGTGTAGTACCATCGTCACACTATTTACGGATAAAGTAACTATTTAGGCCACTCGAGGGCTGAGCTTGCCGAAGCCCGTGTCCCCTTCGACGCCCCAAACCGCGTTTGGGCGCTCAAGGGACGGCTATAGCCTGCCAATATGATGAAGGAACTATACAATGGCCCCACGCAATGGACTAACAGCGCATAAAATCATCACGATTGAACGGTTCATTTTTGAGCAGCAATTGCAAAAGGGAGATGACACCGGCGAACTCACCGGCCTGCTCTACGATCTGGCGCTTTCGGCCAAATTTATTGCCAGCCAAACCAGCCGCATTGGTCTGGCCGAGGTGTTGAACAATGTGGATGCCGACTATGATCGCGTGACGGAGCCGCAGCCCGTGGGCCAATATGCCGAGCGCATTATCCATCGGCTCAACGACCACACGGGCCGCCTGGCCGTGATGGCGTCCGAGGAGCAGCCGCACATCATCCCCATTCCGGATCGCTATCAAACCGGCAAATATGTGCTGCTCTACGACCCGCTGGATGGCGCTTCTAATATTGATTATAACGTGAGCATCGGCACCATTTTTGCCATTTATAGGCGGGTGTCCAAAAGCGGGCGCGGCACGCTGGAAGACTGTCTGCAACAGGGCAGCAAGCTGGTGGCGGCGGGCTATGTGGTCTATGGCTCCAGCACCATGCTGGTCTATTCGACGGGCCAAGGCGTGCATGGCTTTACGCTGGACCCGGTGATTGGCGAATTTTTGCTGTCGCACCCCAATATCCGCTATCCGCAAACGCCCCAATATTACAGCGTCAACCAGGGCTATTGGGCCTATTGGTCGCCAGCCACGCGCGACTTCACCACTTGGCTGCAGGGCGAAGGCAAACGCAAGCCACTCTCGCTGCGCTATATTGGCTCGCTGGTGGCCGACTTTCACCGCAACTTGCTGGCCGGCGGCATCTTTTATTATCCGACCGACAGCCGCGATCCACAGTGGCCGCACGGCCGCCTGCATCTGATTTACGAAGCGGCGCCGCTGGCCTTTTTGGCCCAGCAGGCCGGCGGCTATGGCTCGGACGGCGCGCAGTCCATTTTGGACATCCAGCCCACCGGGCTCGACCAGCGCACCCCATTTTATGTGGGCAACCGCGCCCTGGTGGAGAAGGCCGAGGAGTTTCTAAATAAAGCGGGGCCAGGAGATTAATATTTACTCAATTGTCTTTTGTCCAGTGTGGCAAAAAAATTGTAAATGGTAAATGGTGAATTGTAAATGGTGAACGAGGCCGGCTACTCGCCCACATCATTCACAATTCATAATTAACCATTCACCATTTACCATTCTATTCCGGCTTACCCCCGTTTCACACAACCAATCACGGATACACCCATGTTCAGTCCCCGGTGGACCAAAATTTATCGCGACGTAACCTCAAACAAAACCCGCTCCATCCTGGTGGTGGCCTCCATTGTGGTGGGCATCTTTGCCGTGGGCGTGGTGCAGCACATCCGCACGGTGGTGGTGAGCGAAATGCAGCGCGTCTATGTGGAAAGCCGGGCCGGCCACGGCAACATCTTTGCCAGCGATGTGGACGACGCCATGCTGGACGTGATTCGGCGCATGCCCGAAATTGAGGACGCCGCCGGCAGCAGTTCGGTCTCGGTCAACATTGAAGTCGAGCCGGGCAAATGGGAGCCCTTTACGGTCAACGTGGTGGCGGACTTTGCCCACATGCGCATGAACAAGCTCAAGCTGGTGACGCAAGTGAATAGCGAAGTGGAGCGGCGGGCGGCGGCTTCGACCTGGCCGCACAACGACCAGATTGTGCTGGAGCGCAGTTCATTGGGTACAACGAATGCACTGCCGCCCAATGTGGCCGTGGGCGACACGTTGACGCTGCAAACGTCCGACAACCGCATCCGCAAAGTGACGCTGGCCGGCTTTGTTTTTGACGCCAATTCGCCGCCCGCCACCTTTCGTGGCACGGCCAGCGGCTATGTGAACCCCTCCACTTTTGAGCGGCTGGGCGGCGCCGACACCTGGTCGCAGATCGCCATTCGGGTCAACGGGACCGACGCGCAGATCGCCGACCGCCAATATGTGACGCGCATTGCCGACGAAGCCGCCGACAAAATCACGCGCAGCGGGCGCACGGTAAATCGCGTGCAGGTCTTCCGCCCCGGCCGGCTGCCGCTGCAAGACCTGTTCGACTCAATTACGCTGGTGCTCACGCCGCTGGGGCTGCTGGCGCTGATTCTGGGCGGCTTTCTGGTCATCAACACCATGTCGGCGCTGATGTCGCAGCAGGTACGCCAGATCGGCATTATGAAGGCGGTGGGCGCCCGCCGCGGCCAGATCATCCGCATGTATGTAAGCTCGGTCTTTGTCTACAGCATTTTGGCCCTGCTCACCGCCATCCCGTTGACCATGCTGCTGGCCAGCCGCATTGAGCTTTTCCTGGGCAATTTTGTCAACCTGGATTTGAGCGGGTTCAAGCTGCCGCTCAATGTGTTCTTTACGCAGGTCGCCATTGGCCTGCTCATCCCCATTCTGGCGGCGCTGCAACCGATCTTCAAAGGCACCGCCGTGACCGTGCGCGAAGCCGTTTCCGATTACGGCGTGGGCAAGGGGCAATTTGGCACGCGCCTGCTGGATCGCGCCATCAGCCAATTGCGCGGCCTGTCGCGGCCCGGCCAGATTTCGCTGCGCAACACCATCCGCCGCCGTATGCGGCTAATCCTAACGCTGATTACATTGATTTTGGGCGGCATGATCTTTATGACCGTGGGCAGCGTGCGCAGTTCGCTGGAGCAGCGCGTCGAGCAGGTGCTGGAATACAACCGCTTCGACATCCGCATCAGCCTGGAGCGCGCCTATCGCATTGGCCAGATCGAGCAGGTGGCGCGCGCGGTGCCGGGCGTGACCAATGTGGAAACCTGGAGCAATGGGCAGGCCGTGCGCGTGCGCGCCGACGACAGCGAGAGCGACCCCATCAACATCACGGCGTTGCCGGCGGACAGCAAAATGATCCAGCCCACGCTGGTCAGCGGGCGCTGGCTGCTGCCCAATGACGAGAGCGCTATTGTGCTGAGCCAGTCCATCCTGACCGACGAGCCGGATATCAAGCTGGGCGACCAGATTACGCTGAAGATTCAGGAGCGCAACCAGCCGTGGACCGTGGTGGGCTTTGCGCAGACCACCGAGTTTGGCGGCAACATCAGCGCCTACGTTACGTACGATTATTTCACCCGCCTGACTAACAGCGTCGGTTCGGCCTCCAGCGCGCTGATCCAAGTTGACCGCACGCCGGAACGCACCATTGATGAGCAGGCCACGCTGCTGGAGGAGACGTTTGACCAGGCCGGGATGCGCGTCGGCTCCATCTTTACGGTGGACCGCATCCGCACCTTTACCGGCAACTTTTTCACCGTGATTGTCTCGCTGCTGCTGGTCATGGGCGTGCTGATTGCCTCGGTGGGCGCTAGGTTGGCCGGCACCATGAGCACCAACGTGTTGGAACGCACGCGCGAAATCGGCGTTATGCGCTTCATTGGCGCCTCCGATGGCGCGGTGTTGCGCATTGTGATTGTGGAGGGGGTGATCATCGGCCTGTTGAGCTGGCTGGCCGGCGGCGCTGGCCTTCCCCGCCGGCTTTGCCATGAGCAGCGCCATCGGCTTCGCCCTTTTCCAAGAGCCGCTGCCCTACGTCTTCGACAGCAACGGCGTCTTCAACTGGCTGGCCATCGTCATCATCCTGGCCACGGTGGCCAGCTTTCTCCCCGCCAAGGGGCGTCGCGGCTCACGGTGCGCGAAGTACTCGCATGAGTGATTTACGATCTCAGATTTACGATTTACGAGTGATCTCGTCGACGAAGTAGCTTCGTAATTTGGATGCACGAGTTATTGTGGTGCAATCACGCGAGCGGCGGTTGAGTAGGCTGGGGCAGTTTCCAGCCGTATCGAAACCAAAGCGGCTTTACCCCGCAAAATGTCAAAAAGCCGTAATGCGTATATCTTTTCCCACATGTTTCGATTTACAAGGCTTTTGGTCAACGAGGTGACCTCGTAAATCGTACATCGTAATTCGTAAATCACTCCACCGCCAAGTGGCTCAACAGCCAGCCCACAATGCCGGGCAGCACAATGGCGCCGCCGACCAAATGGATGGACCAGCTTGTGCCGCGCAGAAGAATGAGAGAGGCAAAGTAGGCGGCGAAGAGGAGTGTGGGGCGAGGAAGGCAAAGAGGTGCAGCTTGCTGAGGTTGCCGGGGCCGAGGCCCCATTTGTAGCGCAGCCAATCGGCCAGCCTGCGGGCCATCAGCATGGCGGCGGCCATCCAAATTGATTCGGTGCGCTCATAGTTGATGATCAGCATGGCCGCGGTGTTGACGCCCCAAATGAGCGTCAGGCTGCCCGGCGGCAGATGCCAACGGCGCAAAAGCAGCAGCACCGGTCCCATCAGCAGCGCCGCCGTGATCATCAGCCCGGTCACGCCCGCCACTTGCCCCAGATCGCTGTAAAATTGCGCTGACCGGCGCCCGCCACCGTGCTGTGCAGCGGATGCTCGAACATCATGAAAAGGTGAAGGCCGAAATCAGCGCCGCCGTGGCCATCAGCGCCGAGGCGATTTCGCCACGTGGGGCGCAGATTAGGGCGCGCCAAAGCCGCTCGCAGTGGTCCGCTCACAATTAGTGCCAGGCCGGCGCCCAGCATCAAGTGCGTGGGGCTGATCAGCGCCTCAAAGTCCTGCTCAATGCCAAACAGCTCATGCCAGATCAGGTCGCCCACGCCGCCTGCCGCAAAGATGAAAACGCCCAGCAGCGCAAGCGGATAGCCGTTGGGCAGCGCCGCGCCAGCTCATGCCGCGGCTGTGATTCCACAATAGCGTCCCCATCAGCAGCAGCATCACTAATCCAAAACCACTATAAAAAAAGGCGTGCCAGACCGTGAAGAAAGAGTTGTCCACGCGGCCGTGGTTGTGCGCCCAGCCGTCCAGGTAAAGCCCGCCCAAAAAGATTGTGCCGAGTACCAGCATGGCCCAATCGAAGGCAAGACCGTCAATTATGCGGCCGTGGCTGTGGTTTGCCAAACGCTCATTTGAGGCCATGTTCGTGCTGGATTGCAACATGAAATTCTTATCTCCTGCGTAACATTCAGGCTATCGGGGGCTGAGCTTATCGAAGCCCCTGGTAGCCTGAATTGCACTTTCACTCGCCGTGCGTCAGCTCGGTCAACCGATCCACTAGTGGCTGCACGGTGGGGAAAATCTGCCGATACACTTCCTGATAAAGCGACTCATAGAGCGCCTGCTGTTCAGGGTTCGGCTCAAAACGCTCGGCCACGCCGGTCATGGCATTGGCGGCTTGGCGGGCATCGGTATACCAGCCCACGCCGGCGGCGGCCAAAATGGCCGGCCCTAACAGGTGGCTTCCGTAGTGGTAGAGCGCACCACGGGCACGCCCGGTAATATCGGCCATGATCTGGCACCAGAGGGCGCTGCGGCTGCCGCCGCCCATGGTCACATATTCGGTGATGGGATGCGGAGTGGCTTCGGATTTCAGCGCTTCAATCATCGCGTCGCCCACCAGCCGCTGCTCAAAAGCAATGCCTTCCAAAATGGCGCGGTAAAAATGTTCGCGACCGTGGGCGCCGTTCCAGCCCAGCATGATGCCCGAGGCGGCCGGATCCCAATAGGGATTCATCACGTTGTTCCAATAGGGCACCAGCATGAGGCCCAGCGCACCGGGCGGAACTTTAGCGGCGGCGGCCTCCAGAATTTGCTCTGGACTTTGGTTTAGCAACGCGTTGCGCAGATCGGCGGCGAATTTTTCCACATACCATCCCACGGTAAAGACGCCACCCTTGAGCACATGCTCAAAAAATAGCTACCCGCCAGCGGCGCATAGAGCGTGCGGAAGGCGCGGTCGGCCACATATTCCTGGCTCATGGCGCCGCTGACCACGGCTGTACCCATGTTAAGATAGGCGCGGCCATTACCGGTGGCGTTAGCGCCCAACCCGGCGCATTGCCCATCACCGCCGCCCGCCACCACCAGCAATCCGACCGGCAGTCCGGTGACCGCCGCTGCCTCTGGCGAAATCTGGCCGACGATGCGCCCGGCGGCAGCAGTTCGGCAAACTGTTCTTGGCGCAGCCCCAGCGCCTCAATAATATCCACCGCCCAGCACTGATTGGGCATATCGACCAGACCCATGGGGTCGGCACTGGCCAGGCTGGTGCGAAAATGGCCGGTGAGCCGGTGCGACAGAAAGGCGTGTACGTCTACAATTTTGTGCGCTTTGGCCACGGCCTCCGGCTCGTTCTGCAGCAGCCACACAATTTTGGGCAGAGAGGGCGTCATGGCTGGCGGCTTGCCGGTGATCTGATGCAACGCGTCGCGACCAAAGGTCTGCTCCAGCCATTGGACCTGGGTACGGCTGCGCTCATCCAGCCAGAGGATGCCGTTGCGCACCGATTGGCCCGCCGCGCCCAGCAAGGCAAAGGTTTCGCGCTGATGTGTGATGCCCAACGCCGCCACTCGGCGCACATCGACCTGGCCGACGCACTGGCGGATGGCGTGGGCGGTGCTGCTCCACCATTCTTCGACGTTCTGCTCGTACCAGGTGGTGCGGCTGCAATAGTGGGTAGAAGCGCGCCCTTCGGCCACGGCGTTGCCGAGGGGTCCCAAGCAATGGCTTTGCAGGCGGTAGTGCTGCTGTCGATGCTAATGACGAGTTCGTTGTTCATATCATTCTGTTTTACATGTTTGGGGATTGTGTAGGCCGTTTGCCAGTAATCATATCACCATCATCCCATCCGGGGCAACCGCTATGCGTCCATCTGACAGCGCCAATGAAGTTGAGCCCTTATTATATCCAGCCCATCAACATCTTGATTTTCGTAATGCAGAGTGATAAAATTCGTGATAGGATACGAACTTTTAACAACTTATGTGGGAAAGGAATTAGATATGAATCGCCTTATGGAAACCAGACCGGTTAGCGATATGAATCGGAACCCCAATGCCATTCTCGAATTGCTGGCAGCAGGCCCGGTTGTGTTGATGCAGCGGAGCACACCGGCCGGTGTCCTTGTATCGCCCAAAGAATGGAATAATTTGTTTGATCGGCTGGAGGAGCTGGAAGACGCGGTTGAGATCTGGAAAGGCAAATATGAATTGGCCCGTGGTCAGGATATGATTGAAGACGCTGATATTGCTGAATTAGAAGCGTGGGCGGATCGTGTACCAGCTTAAGCTGAAGGGTTCAGCACGAAAGCAACTTCATACGCTGGCGACTGTTAGCCAGCGTCTCCATAGCGATGCGTCAGCCATCATTCTTGATTTGCGCGAAGAGCCGCGTCCACCGGATGCGCTGGCCATGGTGGATGAATATGCTGGCATTTTCCGCCTTCGCTTCAACAATCATCGCATTATTTATGCCGTTGACGATGGGACGGAAACGGTTACGATTTGGACGATTAAGCCGCGTGACCGAAAAACGTATAACTCTATTATCTAATGTGAGATGCCACCAAGTGAAACCGCCCCGCAACACACGCTTCGACTGCAACGCACGGCCCAAGACGTGGAGGGATGGTCGAGGATTTTGGCGGCCGTGCATCACAGTCTGCGCTAAATGCGGATAAATGCGGCTACTTCTGGCGTGCGGCGCAGTTCGGCCAGCTCGGCCGGTGTGGGTAATTGGGGGCGGTCGCGGTCACAGTTGACCAGGCAGAGAAAACCCAGCGGCGCATCGGCGGCGGCGCGGAACTGGTGCCACGTCATGGGCGGCACGGTGATGAGATCGTGCTCGTGGATGGTGAACACTTCGCGATCCACCAAGCACTGCCCGCGCCCGCGCAAAATCATGACGGCGTGAACGTGCTGGTGGCGCTCCAACGTCGAGTGGCCGCCGGGCTGCACTTCGAAGTAGCGCCACTGGCAGGCCAGTTCGGGATGCTCAAAGAGCACCTGGCGCGTCACGTCCTTAAACGGTGCGCTGCCGTCGTCCTTGTATTCGAGTACGTCCACGTCCTGCCAGCGATAGTTGTGGGCGGGACGGAAAGGGTTGGTGGTCATAGGGTGGGCCTTTGGGATATGTTGGGTGTTGCGTGTTGCGTGTACTGGTTGAGCAATTGGTGGTACATTGGTAAGTCTTCTCGTTTACGAAAAACTTCACCTTGTCACCTGGTCATCTTGTCATCCGATCACGAATTCGCCACCGTCCGCACAAACTCCCGACTGCGCGCCAACAGCGCATCCCCTGCTGTGAGCAGGCCGCCGCCGATGAGCAGCATGGTGTCCGCGCCGTAAAAGTTGACCATTTCAGGCACGCGTTCGACGGTCATGCCGCCGGCGGGGACGGGCAGGATGGGCTGGATGTGACCCCAAGGCGCACGGGCCGTGGCGGCCAGGTCGGCGCAAAGCGGCTGGCTATAGGTAAAGCGGCCGCCGTAATTGGGATAAATAACAGCATCAGCGCCCAGGAGCCGGAAGAGCTTGCCAAAGAGCAACACGGGCGAGATGCGCGCGGCGCCGGCAAAGGCGGGATGCGCCAGCACCGCGTCCGACCAATGCTCTTGCAGCAGTTCATAAAAAACGGGCAGCCCCATGAGCATGGGCGCGGCCATAATAATGGAAACGCCTTCTTCACGCGCCATGCGCGCTTGTTCAAAGAGCTGTTTCGGGCTGCCCGCCACGTTGGGGCAATAGTAAGTGCGCAGCCCCGTTGCGCGGTTGGCCCGCTCCACGGCAGCGTGACAAGCGCGCACGCGCTCGGCAAACGGCGCATAGGTTTGATTGGCCAGCCCGTGATCGTCCTTAATAATATCGATGCCGCCCAGGGCAAAAGTGTGGCAGAGCGCGGCTAGATCGGCGGGCGCAATGCCCTGCGGTTTGATGGCCGTGCAGGTGAGCGGACGCTGGGGCGCCTGCACCAGTTCGCGCAGACCGGCAATACCCAGCCGCGGTCCGCTAAATGCATCAAGAATCGATTGCGGTAGCTCCATGTCAATTAGCTGCACGCTCTCTTGCAGCGACGAGTTGCCAAAGAGCATGTTGACCAGTTGCGCCACGTCCACCGCGCCGGTCACCGCATCAACGCCGGTGGTGGCGGCGGCCAGCCGAATGACGACATTGAACAGATTCTCCCCCACCGGCCTGATCGATTCCACCTGTCCCACAATCTCTTCCAACACGTGCGGATGGCGAATGGCGGGAATGGGCATCTCTACGCTCTGCTCTACGGCCACGCCGGCGGCGCGGCTTTCAATCTCGTGGGCGGAGGCTTGGATTTGATAGGTGATGCGTAGAAAGGACATGGTGGCTCGCTGTGGTGTTTTTGGGGGAGTGGAAAATTTGTGGACGAGTGGTCTGTTGCGTGGTGCGTATTGCGTGAACCGGTAGAGGAGCTGGTTGTGTCGCTAGAATCTTTTACGTAGGGCGTGTATTCGTACCCCCCGTTTCATGTCGACGAGACGAGTTTGTTCGCTGGCAAGCAGATGGCGATTTAGGAAAATCGCCCTACATCAAAGATACTTGCGTCGAATTCATAATCTGAACCGGTACACGCACCACGCAATACGCAACATATTCACAACGCCGTATACCCTCCATCAATCAGCATCACTTCACCGGTGATGAGGTCGGAGGCGGGGGCGGCCAGGAAGAGCACCAAATCGGCCACTTCGACAGGCTGACCAAAGCGGCGCAGCGGAATTTTGGCCAGCATGGGTTCGCTCTTTTTGGGGTCGCCCCAAACCTGGGTACCCATGGGCGTCAGGATCACCGTGGGCGCCACGGCGTTGACCTGGATGTTATATGGCCCCCACTCGGCGGCCATGACTTTGGTCAGCATATTGAGGCCGCCCTTAGAAGCGGCGTAGGCGGCGTGGCCATCCAGCGCAATCACGCCCGCCTGGGAGGAAACGTTGATCACTTTGCCGCTACGCTGGGCGATCATCTGCGGCGCCAATGCCTGCGCCAGCAGGAAAGGCGCGCGCAGATTGACGGCTATCGTCTCTTCCCAATCAGCTAGCGAAGCGTCCACAATGTTGTCTATGCGCGCAACGCCGGCGTTATTGACCAGTATATCCACTGTCCCAAAATGTTGCAGCGCGGCCGCCGCGCACTGCTGTGCGCCCTCAACCGTGGTCAGATCGGCTTCGATGATGAAACAGTCGCCGTTGCCCTTGGCGTTGACCAGTTCTGCCGTTTCGCGCAGACCGGCCTGGTCGCGGCCGCTGATGGCCACGCGGGCGCCCGCCTCGGCCAGAACGACGGCCACCTCGGCGCCAATGCCCTTGGAGCCGCCGGTCACCAGCGCGCGTTTGCCGGCTACAGAGAATCGTTCGCTATAGTGTGACATTGGTTCTCCTTGTTGGGGTTGTCGCGTCAATGGTTCATGATAAATGACAGAGTGACAAGATGAAGGGATGACAGGATGACAAGGTGACTTCGACAGGCTCAGTCACCTTGTCATCCTGTCATCTGATCCATACGGCGATGATAGCACAGCGATAAATTTAGACCAAAAGAAGCTCAATGAGGGCGGCAATTACGACCAGGTGGAAGGTTTGGTCCACCACAATGCGCACAAAAACCGATTTGCTCTGGCGAAAGAGTTGCGACCAGGCGCCGGCGGCATTGGTGGCATCAATGAGATAATGAGAAATAAAGGTGAGAACGAAGAAGAGGCTGAATTGCGCAGAAGTGTAGGAAGCGGATCGGCCAAGCCACAGCGTAAGGGTGAGGGTGAACGTGTAAATGGCGCAATGGACCAGACAGGAGATGTTGAGGAGCGCGCGCTGTTTATTTTGCGCCATCCAGTCATTTTGCAGGACCCAGTCGCCGAGTAGGTGACCCAGAAAAAGCCAGGTGAAAAGATTCATGGGGTATCTCGCGTCAATATTTGTATTCAAGCCCTCTTCTTTACAACAATACTCGGTTCTGTCATAAAACAACATCTATACTCGAGTAGAAGATGTTATTTTATGACAACCGCAGTATATTTTATGGACAGTTCAATGTATCATAAGAGGAGCCGGGGGAACGGCTTGAATATGCTAAAATAGAACGAAACCCGGCGTCTGGCTATGGAGCTGAAAGACATGTTACAATAATGGCGCGATTTCGTCCACTACACAAAAAATAGCAACTTGCTTTACTGGAATTATACTTAATCAGCCCGACGCGGCTGTGCATCCAAACACACCTTATATGTACATTTCCCCACCACGCATCATCGCCGATTCTGTCGCCCAACGCGTGAAATCACATATGACACCCAGCAGTTGCGACGGGAACATCGTTTTTATGTTCTCGTGCAGAGCCAAGTTAAAATGATGCTGCGGTTGAGGTAACTACCAACCCGTTCCCTGAGCCTGTCGAAGGGAACACCGGCCTTCGACAGGCTCAGGCCTCGAGGGGCTTAGTAGGTACCGGTTGAGATGAAAAGTGCGGTTTTCCCTAAAGCATTTGGCAGAACTAGAATCGCGGTTTTCATTCAGAGCTAAGGATAGGAGGACGCCATGAGGCAACGCACTTCTGAAAAGACGCTGGCGCGCAGAATCGAGTTCCTGCGCAGCATTCCACTATTTGCCGGGCTGAACGACGCTGAATTGACCTTGATGCTCCAAGACCTCCGCCCCAAAGAGTTTGGCAAAGATGAAATTATTTTACGCCAGGGCGACGAACACCGCGAGCTCTATATCGTGTTTAAGGGCAAGGTGCGTATCTATAAAGTGAGTCCATCGGGCAACGAAACCTCCATCGCCATTTTCGGCGAGGGCGACATTATTGGCGAGCAGTCGGCCATCGATGGCGCGCCGCGCCACACCAGCGCGAAGGCCATCGGCGCGGTGACGCTGCTGGTCATGTCGCACGATGCCTTTGCGTACCATCTGCAAAACATGCCCAAATTTGTCCTGGGGTTGGTGCAACTGCTCAACCAAAAGCTGCGCTGGACCGCCGCCTTTGCCGAATCGGTGGCGCAGTTTGATGCGGCGGGCCGGCTGCTGCACATTCTGCTGCTCTACAATGCGCAATATGGCGTACGCACCGAAGAGAACGGCTGCGTCCACCATGTGCTGGACCTGTCGCTCAACCAGACCGACCTGGCGTCGCTGGTGGGGGCGCGCCGCGAATGGGTCAACCGCATTCTGGGTGATTGGCGCAAGCGCGGGCTCATGGAGTTCAACAACGGCGTGGTCACCATTCTAGATCTGGAACGCGTCACCGCCGAACGTGACAGCCGGATTGAAGCCAATCAAAGTGGGGAATGGTAGGATTTACGATTTTGGATTTACGATTTACGCGCGCACCGGCAAAGTGTTGTGCAGGGGGAACCCCGATCCAGCTCATTCGATGCGCGTCCGCAAGGTAGCCCAGGGGTTTAACCTTGGGCGGGCATCAATTATGGCAAAAAGGTGGATAGATTCGGAATATTTGGGGCTGGCCCTGATAATCATCTTAGGCGCCAGCCTGCGCTTTGCGGCCATTGGAGCCAAGGCTATCTGGCTGGACGAGGCATTTAGCATTTGGGTGGCCAAACACAGCCTGCCGGAGATCATCCAGTGGCTCATTCGCATTGATCAACATCCACCGCTCTATTATCTGCTGCTGCACTATTGGATGGGCGCCTTTGGCGATTTGCAGGGCGCAGTGCGCGCCTTTTCCGCCCTGTGCGGGACGCTGACCATTCCTCTTTTTTACGCCGCCGGTAAAAAGTTTTACGATACCAAAGTGGGGCTGGCAGCGGCGCTGATATTGGCCGTAGCGCCGTTTCACGTGCGCTTTGCCCAAGAGACGCGCATGTATGCGCTGTTGACGCTGGCGGTGGCGGCGCAGCTCTATTTTCTGGCGCACGTTTTACGAAATCCGCGCGCGGCGAATTGGCGCTGGTTCGGGCTGGCCGGGGCGCAGGCCATCATCATGCTGACGCACAACACAGCGACCGTCTATTTTCCGCTGGCGCTCAATTTGGCCGTCTTCCTCATTATTCTTCTCCAATCCAAATCCATCGTTCACGCCAGCGACCTGCCAGGGTTGGAAAATCCGGCTCAGTCCAAGTTTGTGCGCAAGTGGCTGCTCTTTCAGCTTTTGGCGCTGCTGATCTGGTCGGTGTGGGCGCGGGCGTTTGTGGTGCAGGCACGCGGCGTTGACGCTGTATTTTGGATCTCACCACCCACGCTGGATTCGATCCTGGCCACGTTGCACACGCTGATTCTGGCGCATGTACCGCGTTGGTTTCCGCTTTATCCGTTGGCGGATCTGCTCTTTTGGGGGCTGGCCGCTTATGGCGTTTATGCGCAAAGACGCTGCCCTGGCCGCGCCATCTTAATGAGCGTGCTTTTTGTCGCGCCGATCTTGATTGCGCTAGGGGTAAGTTTGCGCCGACCTCTCTTTTATGACCGCACGCTGATCTGGGTGACGCTGCCGCTCTATTTGCTGATTGCAGCGGGTATCGCGCAGATTGGACAGGAGGCTAGCACAATCTTCTGGCGACGGCTGGACAAGCTGGCGCCTGATTGGATCAGCAATCGGGCGCAGATTGGGCAATGGTTAAGCATCGGCGGCATTCTCGCGCTCAGCGCGTTGGCGCTGACTTCCTATTATTTCTATTTTCAAAAAGAGGATTGGGACAAAGCCGCGACCTATCTGGCGGAGCAGTCGCAGCCCGGCGACATGATCATCTTCAACGCCACGTGGGTACAGTTGCCGTTTGAATATTATTTTCGCCATTATGACCAGGATGTGGAGTTGCGCGGGCTGCCTGTGGACCTTTTTGACCGCGGCATTCTGGAGCCCAAGATGGCCGAAACGGATGTACCCTACATGCGCCAGCTCATTGCCAACCGGCCGCGCATCTGGCTGGTTTATTCACACGAGTGGTATACAGATCCGCAGCGCATTGTGGTGCGCGAATTGGCGCGGGCCATGCAAGAGGAAAAACAGCAAAAATTTGAGGGATTGCAGATATTGGAATTTGTCAAAGGTTCTACGACAAAACCATAAAATCGCCACAAAAACACAAAAGCCACAAAATCGCTCGGAAATTTTGTGGCGTTTGTGTTTTTGTGGCTATCTCGGCAATAGCCTTCCTGCGGAAGTTATTCGTCTCCCACGCCCAGCCGTTGCAGCAGGCGCGGCCACCCGATTACTAGCATGTTTTCGACCAAGCGCAATGTGCGCCGATAGGCCGCTTCATCTTGCCCGAACGGGTCGGCAATGTCCCCTTGCAGGCCAGCCAGTTCGCTGAGCAGCAGCACTTTATCCAGATTTTCGGGCGATTGATAAAAGATGTGGCTGCGGTGCGCTTCCTCCATCACCAGAATTAGCGCTGCCTCCTGAATCAAATCATACGACAAGCGCTGCGCCGCGTGATCGCTGATGTCAATGCCCTTGCGCGCCAACACCGTTACCGAATGACCGCTGGCGCCCATGCCGGGCGACGCCCCGGTGCCGGCCGATTTAACAACGAGTTGATCGGCGAGGTTGGCGGTCTCAATATAGTGCGTCAGCAGCCCCGCCACCATTGGAGAACGACACACATTTCCCGTGCAGACAACTAAAATGGTTTTCATAATTAGCCCGTTGATTGCGAATGCGGCAATGTCTCTGTGCGCATACCGGGCTGATTATGAGGGCCAAACCAATCAGCCGCCGGTCAGGGAAGGTATCCCCTTGCGTTGCCCATTTTTGCCGGGCAACACGGCCACGCCATAATCGCCTTTGCCTTTGCCCGTATGCCCGTATCCATATGCATCATAATTATAATAGTAACCGCTATTCTTTGTCGAAGTTCCATTGAGCACAACGCCCGCCAGGTGCGCATTGACCTGGCGCAGCGCGGCCAAACCGCGCTTGGCCACCTCGCCGCGCGTTTTGCCGGCGCGCAACACGTATAAAACGCCGTCGGTGCGCACGGAAAGGGCAGCCGCATCGGCTAGCAGCGTGGCGGGCGGGCTGTCGATGAGAATTGTATCTGCTTCATCGCGCAGCCGGGCCAGCAGCTCCAACATGCGCTGCGACCCCAGCAGTTCGGCTGGGTTGGGCGGCAGCGGACCAGACGTGAGCACGCGCAAACCGGGGACGGAGGTCCGTTGCAGCACGCGGTCAAAGTCCACGTGGTGGCCCAGCAGCGCCGTGGAAAGCCCCACGTTGTTGACCAGGTGGAAGAGCTGATGCTGCATGGGTCGGTGCAGATCGGCATCGACTACTATAATGCGATTGCCGGCGTGGGCCAGCGCCGCCGCCAGATTGGCGGTGGTGATCGATTTGCCGTCGCCCATTTCGGGGCTGGTGACCAGCAGCATTTGCAGCCGGCGATCAATCGAAGCAAATTGTAAATTGGTGCGCAGCACGCGATACGCTTCCGCCACCGACGATTTGGGGTTGGAGAGCATGATCAACTTGGAATTAAAAATTGGCACGCTGCCGGTGAGCACGGCCGATTTGGTTTCCGACATTTTGGGGACGGCGGTCAGCGTGTTGACCCCTAGACGGATACGCACATCATCGCTGGTGTTGATCGAGTCGTCCATATATTCGATCAAATAGGCGCCGCCGGCCGCCAGCACCAACCCCACCACAGCCGCCAGCAGCACATTAAAAAGCAGATTGGTATCGACCGGGCGCGTGGGGACCGAAGCCTTCTCGATGACCTGAATGGTGTTGACGGCGCCGCGCTGCGTGCTGGCCAACATGTCGGTGTAATTGGTTTGCAGCGTGGCCAGCTTGTCTTCCAACGTAGCGATCTCTTTTTGCTTGTCGGCAATCTGGCGGGCATTGAGGATATCGAGCAATTCCGCCTGATTTTTGCTGATCTCCTGCTCTGTCACCAGAATGCTTTGTTCCAACTTGGCCAATTGTTGCGCAATAAACTCCTGCCGCCCCTGGCGTTCCTGGCCGGCGGGGCTTTGCAAAATGAGCTGATTCACCAGCTCGTTGGCCACGCCATACGCCAGTTCCGGGTTGCGCGCATCGACGCTGATCTCAATGAGCTGTGTGTTTGGCACCACAGCCACGCTATAAGAGGGCAAGTTTGAAATGCCCAGCGCCAGCATGGTGGCCAGTCGTACATTGTCGCGGGTGGCAATGTCGGCATAGGTGCGCGCCAGTTGCTGCGATAGAAAAATCGAGTTGTTGTTTGGGTTTGGATCAGTAATGGCCGAGCCGATCATCACCGTCGAATTGGAACGGTAAATCATGGGCTGGGCTTTGGTATACAGGTAGCCCGAAGCCGCCGCCAAACCGGTGGCTACCACCAAAAACCACCACCTTTGAGCAAAGGCCGTACGTAATAACGTAGTTCCAGATTGTCCATAGCTCTTTCACCCTTGGGTTAAATAAAAAGGGAGAGGATCAACAGATTCCACAGATTTCACAGATTCATAAATAAATCTTTTAAATCTGCGCAATCTGTTGATCCCTCCTAACTCTGCAATGCGTTCCTCAACGCGTCCATATCGGATAAGCGTCGTTATAAGCGTTGTTGCTCACATTCTGCTGATCGGAGCCGTCGGCGTTCATAATAAACAGTTGGTTGTGGCCGGTACGATTGGAAAAGAAGACAATCTTCCGACCATCCGGCGAAAAGCTGGGATGTTTATCCCAAATGTGTTCATTGTCGGTCAACTGCTCGATGATGCTGCCATCGGGCGTGATCCGATAGATCTCGTCGTTGCCGCTATTGGCGCTGACAAAGGCAATCCACTCGCCGGTGGGCGACCAGGCGGGGTCGTAACTCATGCTGCGTTCACCACCAGAGAAAGTGGTCAACTGACGGGTGGAGTTGAACTCATACGAACGAATATGGATTTGGCGCAGGCGGTTGGCATCCGGTGAAACTATGGCCTCTTTTTGCCCGTCTGGCGAAAACGCCAGTTGGCTGCGCGCCAGCGGATAGACCCACGATTGCGTAATGCCAAACAGTTCGCCCGTGTTGGGGTCCAGCGCATAGGTTTCATCCTGCCCGCTGCGGTCCGAAATAAAGAGAATCTTGTTGCGGAAAAATTCCGGCAACTGATCCGGCACGTCAAACGTGGCCGTTGGCGTGGGCGTCGGCGTAAAGTTGCCGCTGGGGACGATCAGCGGCAGCGGTGTGGGCGAGGGTGATTGCAGCGGTGTCGGCGTGGATGTCGGCGTCAGCACAATCACGTTCCACGGAATGGGCGTGGGCGTGCCGGTGGTTTGGACCATCGCCGCCACGATTACGGCATTGGCGGCGGCGGTGGCCTCATTTTCCGGCAGCGCCGTGGCAATCACATATTCAGCAATCACCGCGTTATAGGGCAGCGGCGTGGGCGTGGGCAGACCGGCGGCGGCTTCCGCCGTGGCCGTCTCCACGCGTGCGGCCACGGTGGCCACATTTTCCGGCGGCGGCGAAGGCAGGATCAGCACCGGCGTGACAAAATTGGCGGGCGCCGGCGTAAATGTACCGGTGGTCTGCGCCACGGCTGTGGCATAGAGCGCCCGTCCCTGCTCTTCCTCTGCGCTGGCGGGGGTGGGCGTTTCCAACAGCACCGGCGGCAACCCATTGTTACGCGCCACGGCCTGCACCGTCGCCAAATTCTGCGGGAAAGGCGTGGGCGTAAAGATGCGGCCCGGCACCGGCGTAAATGTACCCACGGTTTGCGCCATAGTGGTAGCCGTGGCCGCCTGCGCTACGGCTGTCACCACATTTTCCGGCACGGGCGTCAGCGTGGCCACAATAAATTCCTCGGTGGGCAGGGCCGGCGCCACATCGGGCCGCGGCCCCAAAGTGAGAAACAGCTCCGGCGGCGCACCGCCAGACTCGGGACCGCGGCCGTTGTCCCAGGCAAAGAGCGTTTCGGCTTCGCCGCTGGACGCGAAGATGCGCACGGTCAGCGAATCAGCGCCGGCCAGCAGTTGATTTTGCAGCCAGGTGCGGGCGGCAGCGTCCAACTGCCAAAGGTTTACCTTGCCCGCCGCCAAATCTTCAGTATGCAGTTCCGGGAAGAGAATCATTGATGGTGACGCGCCAATGGCCTCATCGTAATTGGCTAACACCAGGCTTTCCAGATCATTGGCCGCAATGAGTTGCAGATACCAGATGGCGGGCGCCTCGCGGTGCAGATGTTCATCGGCCAGCCCGGTGAGCGCCAGCGTGGCTTCGCGAATGGGGGCGCCGCGCGGAATGCGGCTTAGATCAAAGCGCACCATTGAAAAATAGGTTTCGCCCTCAAAGAAGCCGGAATATAGGAAGGAGTCGTTCAGATTATTGCGCCGCGAATCGTTGGACTTCCACCAGCCGGCGTCACCGTTGAGGGGCACCACGCTCAGCGCACGTCCATCCGGTTCGGGGGTGGAGGTAGCAAAGCGGGCGGCCGTAATATCACTTTCAGCGGCTGCAGCGCCCCCGATTTCGCAGGCTCTTCGGGCAGCGCGGGCGTTGCGGTGGCGGAAGCTGTGGGCGTTGCGGTGGGGGCGGCTTCTGCGGCGGCGGGAGTCTGGGTTGGGTCGCCCTGTTCAGCCGGTTGTGGTCCGATGAATGCATCACCGGAAGCAGGTGTAGCCAAAGCTTCCAGGATGGCATTGGCTGGCTGGGCGGGCGTGACGTTGCTAGTGGCGGCGGTTAAGCGCTTGGGCGTGGGGGGCGCATCGACCGTCCCCGCAATCTGCACGACCACATTATCGTCATTGGCATCATTAGCATGCACATTGATAATGGTAATGCCGTTTGTGGCCATAATTTCACCGCTCTGCGTAATAACGGCCGCGCCGTCAAGATCGGCGGCGCCATTGGCCGCGCCCATATCGGTTTGCGCATCACCTGCATTCCCCCCGCCGTTTGCGGGGACCGGAACATCCCTGGTTCCTAACAAGTCGGTCACTGCGCCTGCTCTTTGGGACACGGCGGCAACCAGCCGGTCCAGGCGGTCAGTGTATACGACATAGCCCATCCCGGCGCCCAGCAAAACAAGCAGCACAATGAGACTGAGCAGCCAGTTGATGCGGCGGCGTTTCGGGGAGGTATATGCGCCATACGATGGCGCGCCATAATAGGGTACCCCATAGAGGGGTGAGGCATTGTACGTAGCGCCATTGTATGGCGCGCCATACAATGGCGCTTCATAGCCCACAGAGGGCGGTGGCGGCGTCAGATAGGGCGCTTGAGCTGACTGTTCGTTTTGAGAGTCGCGGGTGGGGGCATCATTTGGCGGCATCGCTCCCGCATAGTTTTCAGCATCCTGACCGGGAAGCGTATTTTGCTGCACCGGCGGTGGGGGCGGCGTATAACCTGGCGGGGGTTCTGAAGTATACTTGGGCGCTTTGCTGGCAGGTTGCGCGGACTCTGCTGGTTTTAAAGGTGTTGAACCATCCATCAAGGGTGTCGATGGCGGGGTATCGGCCGGCAATTCGCTGAATTGCTGCCGTGGGTCCAGCGGCAAAGGTACGTTGCCCGAAAGTACGCGCCCGCTGCCGCTCGGCGGCGTATGGTGTCCATTGTGGCCGTTCGGCAAGCCCGGGCCAACCGGTCCGCTTGGCGGCACACCTAGTGCATCTGGCGGCGCGCCAGGTACGCCCGGTGCGCCGACAAAGTTGACGCGCACAGGGCCGCTAAATAGCGGGCAGTTGCAGTGATTGGCCTGGAGGCAAAATCCATGCTGATGTTCGGCATTGGGCGTAAATGGCACACCACGCACAAAACAGCTATGCGCCGGTGTGGGCATCATATATATAGAGCTACGATCTTCACGCAATCCAATGTGGGGACAATTGGTAAACGTTGCAATGTCTGACATGATTTCCTCAATCAGTAATTTGTCAACTTCGGTTTGAATCAAGATGACTGATTACTGATGTGCTAAGTTACGACTCATATCTTTCGAAATTCTGGCAATTTTATTTTGCTATCCTTTAAAATCAGCGCCACTGCCGCCGCTAGATCATCGACCAGCGCTGCGGCCGGCTGATCGGCCAGCCGCGCGGCCAGCTTGGGGCCTTGCAACCCGCTGCGCACCAAAATGGAGCGACAGCCGGCCGCCTGCGCGGCCTGCCAATCGGTGAATGAATCGCCGATGAAGACCGTGTGCGCCGCCGGCAGATTGTATTGGGTCAGCGCCTGCAAGAGCAGACCGGGGCGCGGTTTGCGGCAGGCGCAATTTTCGTCTGGCCGATGCGGACACACGAACACTTGGTCAATGCGCCCGCCCGCCGCCGATATTGCCTGCTGCATGCGGCGGTGAATTACATCAATCTCACTTTGCGCCACAAGGCCGCGGCCAATGGCCGATTGATTTGTGATCACCAGCACTGGCGCGGGCAACACGGCGATTTGGCGCAGCGCTTCGAGCACATTGGGCAAAAACTGAAATTCGCCCCAATTTTTCACATAGTCCCGACGCTCTCGGTTGATCACGCCATCGCGGTCTAAAAATACAGCGGCAAGGTTGGTCATTGGTATTTTACATAGCGGCGCTTAGCAACCGATATTCATGTGCATCATCCTGCAGCTTATGACGCAGGGCCACGGTCAGTATGTGGCCCATCATCATATGCACGTCCTCAATCTGTTCGATGCGCCAATTGGGCACCACAATCGGAATATCGACCAGTCCCGCCAGCGCGCCGCCGTCATAGCCGCTCCAACCAACGGTGTGGGCATTGCGCAAGCGGGCAAACTTGACGGCATTCAGCACGTTGGGCGAATTTCCGCTGGCTGAAATGGCCAACACAACGTCCTTGGCTTGCAGCACATTGTCGAGCTGATGGGCAAAAACGTGCTCATATCCTTCATCGTTGGCAATGGCCGAAAATAACGCCATGTTGTCATTCAGCGACATCACCCGCATACGCGGCGCCGCCATATAGGGTGCATCTGTGGGCCGCGTATTTTTGCTTAAATCACAGGCAATGTGCGACGCCGTAGCGGCGCTGCCTCCATTGCCGAGTACAAAGAGCTGTCTACTTTCCAAACGGGCAAGGTGAAACAGAGAAACCATCTGCTGAAACTGCGGCCACGGCATGTGATCCAGGGTCTGCTTCACCTGCGCGGCGTACTCTACATATGGGTAAGACACTATATCCTCCGGCTACAATGATGATCAGTAGATCATGCTACGGATTACACTTGCGTTCATCACAAGTGTCGGGTGGTTTCTCCGGGGGCGCTGGGTGAGGGGATTCTTACCGTTGTTCAAATATGATGCGTGTACCATTCCTTTCCAGATTAAAAGGCAATTCGGACAGCCGCTGGAGCGCCTGGCGCACCTGGGGCTGCCGCTCGACCGGGCAGTAGAGCAGGAGATAACCCCCACCGCCAGCGCCGGCAATTTTGCCGCCCAGCGCGCCGGCTTGACGCGCCGCTTGATAGAGTTCATCCAAATATGCGTTGGAGATGCGGCTGGCCAATTCCCGTTTCAAAAGCCAGCTTTCATGCAACAGCGCACCAATTTCGTCCAGCTTGCCCTGCGTCAACAGGCAGCTTGCTTCTTTGGCAAACTGGGCCAACGTGCGCAAATTGGGCAGCCGTTGCCCGATATTATTGTTCTGTTCGTCCAAAATCGTCTCGGCCCGGCGCGTAATATGCGTGTAAAAAAGCATGAGATTTTGGTTGAGCGCGGCTAAGTTTGTGGGGCTGATGTCAACACTCTTTACCGAGACGCCCGCCGCCGAAAAGTGCAGAAAGCGCTGACCGCCATAAGCCGCAATGTACTGATCCTGCACGCCAATGGGCTTGCCCAGTACGTCGATCTCTATTTCGCAAGCCTGCTGCGCCAGCGTTTCGTGATTTTGCGGCGTGTTGAGATAAGCATACATAGCCTGCAACAGCCCCACCGTCACCGTGCTGGACGAGCCGAGCCCGGACCCGGCCGATGGAATGTCGGCCATTGTGGCAATTTCCACGCGTTCGGTAATGCCCGTTTTGCGCAGACACTCGCGCACCAGTTCATGTTTTAGCTCGTCAATGTGATCGACCAACTCGGTTGTGCTGTATCCAACGCGAATTTTAGGGTCATAGCGTTCTTTGATAATGACATAAATAAATTTGTCGATGGCTGTGCTGAGAACGCAGCCTTCTTCCTCTCGGAAAAACGCGGGGAAATCGGTTCCCCCGCCAAAAAGACTAAAACGCAGCGGTGTTTTCGTGATGATCATGCAAGGCGTCTTATAAGAGTTCGGATAAAAACGAAAAAAGAAAGATCAACAGATTTAACAGATTACGCAGATTACAATAAGAAAAATCTGTGTAATCTGTGCAATCTGTTGATCAAAAACCCTAATTGCGGCGGCGTTGGCTACGGCTGGTATCGTAAAAGAACTGATTGCCGCCACCCAAATAGAGCAGACGGCGATAAGGATTTTCGGTCACAAGCAGCACGCCCCAACGATATTCACCCTCGTCAAAAAGCCCGTCCAGCGTATTATCCAACCGATCGAGATCAACATTGACGTGCGTCTCGGTGGTGGGGGCCGCCACGCCAAAGCCGTCATTAATGGGATTCTGCTCCGGCCGCCAGAGAATCACTTCAAACTTTTGACCATCCTGCAATGGCGCATCCGCGCTCCACTCAAAAGTGAAGAGGCTGCGGCCTGCCTCGCCAGACTGCGGGCGTATCGGCTCAATGGAGCGGACGCTGGCCGGTACCGGCGGCGGTTGGATAATCACTGTGGGCGATGGTGTGGGCGTACCCGCAATCACCGTAGGCGATGGCGTACTCGTCGCAGTGCTGCGGCCAGCGTCCAGCGCGGCGCCCACCGTCGCCGTTAATGCGCCGGATGGGGTGGATGTGCCGTGCGGAATCGCCGTCAAAGTGGCGATGATCTCATCGTAGGCGCGTTTGGCTTCGGCTGTCTTGGTAGCCGTTACATCGTCTTCCACTGCGCTTTCCGACGCGGCGGGCGTCGGCGTAGCGAGCGCTACCACTACGGCGTCGTCAGCCGCTGGCATCGGCGCCACTGGTGGGGCAGAATCGAGCGTAGAGAGCAAAATAGAAACCAGATATGTCATCGGGTTCAAATCGTTCAAATGGAGGGGCGTCTGTGGCGCCAAGTTGCCCGCGCCCTCTGTGTTGCTGGCGCCCGTCGTTCCGCCAGCCCCCGGCGTTTCGCCAACCACGGAGGAAGAAGTCGGCGCGGCGGTGGGTGCAGATACAAAGGCCAAGGCGAGCGCGCGCACGTCGGCAGCCAGCGCAGCCGATCCATCAGTGGTTGGCGTAGCCGTAGGCGGCAAAGTAGCCGTAGGCGGCAAAGTAGCCGTAGGTTGCGGCGTATTGGTGGGAACCGGCGTGGCCGTAGCCGTGGGCGGCAAAGTAGCCGTCGCTGTGACGGTCGGTCGCGGCGTATTGGTGGGCGTCGCCGTGGTGACAGCCGTGGGCGTGCGGGTTGCGGTCAGTGCTTCCGTGGGCGCTGACGTCGCCGTGGTGATCGATGCTGTGGCCGTCGACGCCGCAGTCGGTGTAGACGTGGGCCGCGGCGTATTGGTGGGCGGTTGGTGGCCGTGGCGGTGGGTGCGGCGGCAGCCGTTTCAGTAGCGACGGGAGTTGACGCCGCCTGGGCCACTCTTGGCGGCGTACTGGTGCTTGTGGGGACAGTTGTCTCCAGAAGGGCGAGCCGTTGCCGTCGCGCGGGCGTGGCCGTGGCTGGGACGGTGGCCGTCATCGTAGGGGCAACTGTATTGGTTGCCGCTGGCGCCACTGCATTGGTTGCCGTCGCCGTTGGTGCGGGTGTATTGGTGGCGCGCGCTGGTGGCCGTAGCCGCCCGTGTAGCGGCAGTAGTCGGCGTGGCGTTATTGGCATCGCTGGCGGTGGTAGCCGTAGGCTCACCAGCATCCGCCGCCTGGGCAACGCTGCGTGGCGTAGATGTGGCTGTGGCGATAGCAGTCGCCGCGGCGTCTACATTGGCGGTGGCGGTCGGTTCAACTGCGGCAGCCACCGCCGCGGTATCCGTGGCGGGCGTCGGCGTGCCTGCGGTCGGGTCAGAGAGCGGCGTGATGGTAATATTCGAAAAGAGTTCCGCTGCCTGTGTGGTGTTGGACTGCGCCGGCCCCACGCGCATGGATGCAAAGTGAGGCTCATCCGCCGCTGCATCTAGTAGCCGCTGTGGACGTCGACGCGGCAACCGGTGCGTCTACTTGCGCGGCGGTGGGATTGGCGGCGGGTGTCAGCACTGGTTGCTCCCGGGCCACGGCCGCCAACGTGGGTGCAGGTATGCCGGTGGCGGTAGCCATATTCAACTGAATCGGGCTTTGCACCACCGTCACATTTGAGCGCGCCAGCGCTGGAGGCGAGGGCGGCCACCATATCGGGCATACCGCTCAGCGCGCGCGATACGGCGGAGGTGGGGTGCAGGAGGCCAAAGAAGATGCCGCCGATTACCACCAATGCCCCGGCGACCATGACCAATTGACGGACCAGCGAACTGGAACCGGCGGCGCGCGTGGCTGCCTCCTGCAGATGGAGCAGTACGGCCGTCATGGCGCGATAGCCCATTTGGGCGGTCGCGGCATCGATCAATTGATTCACGAAATCGTCCGGTTGGGCGTTGCGCAGCACGGCCTGAATTTCGGCGTCCGACAGCCGGTTCACCACTTCGCCCGAACAGATCAAAAGCGAATCGTTGGGGCGCAATTGCAGTGTATCACTGGTCTTATAGCTGCCTGGCGCCGTATCCCTGGCGTCGAAGCGGTCATACAGCACAATTTCGCGATTGACGGTTACGTTGCGGCTCATGCCGAGCAGGCTGCTGGGCAGGCTGGCGCCGCCGGGAACATGAAAGTTTTTGTGGTTCAGCGAAATCGGTTTGGCAATGCCGTTGCGCAGCAAATAGGCCACGTTGTCGCCAACATAGGTCAACAGCAGGCTACCGTTGACAACAGCCGCCGCCGCCACCGTCACCCGCGCGTCGAGCAGCGCTGGGTCTTGAACAGCCGCTTCGTGCAGCTCGGCATTGGCGACATTGAAGGCATTGACAAGTTGCTGCCCAATCGGAATGGGCGATTGCTGCGCCAGCGCGTAATACATTTTGCGTGGTTACAAGCTGACACGCCTTAGAGCCCTTGGGGCTGTCGCCATAGGTGTCAGCCACCAGCGCATAGCGCACGGGACCAGTGGGATGCTCCACCTCGAATACAAGGTAGGCGCCAATCTGGTTGGGGCCATTCTGGCCGGCCGCCAGAGCTTGATAGATTTCGATTTCCTGATTGTTCATGCGTTTGATTTAAGGAATTAAACTAATAAGCGCCGCGACCCTTGAGGACAGCGGGCAGCGTCTGAATACACAAAATTTGCAGATCTAGCCAGATCGAATAGTTGCGGATGTAGTGCATATCCAGCTTGACGCGCTCGTCATACGACAAGTTGGAGCGACCGGAAACTTGCCACAACCCGGTCAGCCCCGGTTTTACGGTCAACAGATTGGAACTCATAATGCCATACTCTTTGGCCTCTTCCGGGCTGATCATGCGTGGACCGACCAGGCTCATTTGGCCCAGCAGCACGTTGATCAACTGGGGCAATTCATCCAGACTGGTCATGCGCAGCCACTTGCCCACGCGCGTAATTCGAGGGTCGTTGCGCAGTTTGTGGTTGGCCGCCAGTTCCAGCGCCAGCCATGGATGTTGGGCTAGAATCTCGTCGCCATTGGTCACCATGGTGCGAAACTTGAAGGCGTCGAACTGCACGCCGCCTACTCCCAAAACGCGCCGCCGATAGATCACCGGACCGGGCGAATCCAGCTTTACGAGTAGCGCAATCAGCCCGAAGAGCGGGATAAGCAAAGGGCTGGCCGCCACAATCACCGCCCAATCCAACAGCCGCTTCCAGATCGACTCCAGCCCGTGAATGCGCAGCCGGTTCAGGCTCATCAGCGGTACGGCGCCCACCACATTCACTTTCATATTGGTGGTCATGGCTTCGTATAGGCCAGACGAAAGCCGCATTTCCACTTTGGGCCACTTTACCAACGTCTGAAAAAGCTCAAGCAACTGGGGGCGGCTGAGCGCGGTGCTGGCGACAATGACTTCACGCACGTCCAGTTGGGCCACCGCGTCGGGCAGCGTGTTAAGCGTACCCAACTTGGGCAGACCAAAATCATGGCTCAAAATTTTGCCCACGTCTTCGCCATCATGGGCCTCAATATAACCCATGATTTTCAGCCCTGAATAGGCGGTTTGACGCAGCTGTTCGGCCAGCGCCAAGGCTTCCTTATTCGACCCCACAATAATGGCCGGGGTCACAAAATAGTTCTGGCTGCGGCGCAAAAAATAGGCGCTGTGGCGCAACCCCAAGCGCGCCAGGCACACAAAAAAGCTGGCCAATATCCAGGACATAGCCAGCCAGCCGCGTGCGATCACAAACCGCTCATCTGTAAAACTGACCAGCACCACCAGCATCATGCAGGCTGTGCTGGCGTTAAACGCCCGACTATATTCACTCGTGCCGCCCAGCAACAGGTTTATGTCGTACAGGCGATACAGCATAAATACAAAGAGCCAAAATGGCAAAAGGATGGCGACGAGCTGAAGATACTTTTCAATGGATGGGGCAACGTCTGGAGAAATCGTAATGCCGACTTGAAATCGCAACCAATAGGCCAACGTAAAAGCGAGTGCAAGCATGAGTGCATCGGCCACAACGAGCAAAGCAATGTACACTTGCTTGTGAAGGGATTGAGAATTTGACAGAACGCGCGCGCAGCGAATCATCTCCACTGGCGCCATGTCCGCGGAAGAAAGCATTTCCTACTCCTCATATTTACAGTACACCGCAACGGTGTTGACGATGCAGGCGTCGGCCTTTTACACAACATCCGACCCTACATCGTGCGATTGCGATCTACTGCTTTTGGATTCTTTCTTTCCCGGTCCACCTCACTTTATGTTGAACGGTGCGATCTAGATGAACAGGATTTCTTCTTTCGATGCGCCCCCACTATGGGCAGCAGGAACGCGTGCAGTACTATACTATAACTTAATCTACAGTGTAACAGATTTTCTTTATCCAGCTTATGACAATTTACTGACAATGTACCCAACTATTTTTGCTTTGGTTTAACTATTATTTGGGCTGAAATTGCGTTTTGCTTACACCGGTCATCGATGCCAGCGCATATGCAGCAAAAAGCACAAAAACAGTATCCACAGGCAGCCGGTAGCGCACGAGCGTCCACGTTAACAGGTGGACGCCGGTATAGACTGCGGCAAAAAGGGTGATCAGCAAAAGCCCGCTACGATTGATGGATGAGTCCACCGACCAAAACAGATGCGGCGGATGCAAAGCGCTAGGCCCCAGAGCAGTAGCGGCAGCAGCAAGCCAAATGAGCCAACGCGCGCAATGTTGCTGGCTAGCGTTGAGTCGGCCGCTGGCCAAAACTTAAAATATTCGCGCAACCGGCTGATGGAGAGCAGCACATAGCGCGCGGATCCGCGCACAAAGCCAATGCCCCGTTGCAACAGCGCCGCTGTCCAGTTCCGCCTCATTAAGTGACCACAATTCGCCCGGAATCAGCTCTTGATAGGTTGGGCCATCATCGGGCAGCACGCCGGTAAAATTGGCGCCGTAAATAGGGTGATTGCCCCAGAAAAAGCGTACCCTGAATTGGTGTTGAGCGGCACAAATTTGCCAAAGGCCATATAGTTGCGCACCGTCCACGGCAAAATCAAGCTGGCCGCGACCAGACCACAAAGCGCCATGTTTTTCAGAACCTGCCCCCATGCCCGCAACCCCGCGGCTTGATCTGCCACAGCAGCCACATAAATAGAAACGGTGCAAAGAGCATAAAAACCTGGCGCAGCAGCAGCGTCACCCCTAATGCCAGCCCCAGCAGCAGCCAGTCGCGCCGGGCGCCCCCGATTTCGCTCTGGCCGATGAAGAGCGCCAGATCCAGACACCACAAGATGCCAATTATATAAAACGTCTCGGTCATTACGCGCCGGCATAGTAAATAAAGTAGAGATAACCGGCCGTAATGGCTGCTGCCCACAAACCGGTCGCTGGCCCAAAGATGCGCCGCCCCAGCCGATAGGCCAACCACGGATGCAACACCCCGGCAATCACCGCCTGCAGCAGCCGCGGCTAACGGCGTCACGCCGCAAACCACATAGACCGCGGCCAGATAAAGCGTGTATAAAAAGCTCCAGTGCGCCGTCGGCTCGCCGGGCCGCGTTAGGGGCCAATGCATTTCGGCAAAGCTGAAGCCATAGCCGTCAATCACCCGCTGCGCCAGCGCGTGATAAGAGATCTGATCGTGGATGCCGGGCAGCACCTCCACCGTGTTGCCATGATAGAACGCCGCCGCCGCGCGCAGCACCACGGCCACGACCATAATGAGCCACAAGGTCGCGCGGCTTTGCAGCAGATTATTCGCCCGCGCGGGACGCAATGGATGGAGATTGAGATCTGACGATTGGTACACCGTTACTCCTGTGGTGCCGGGAAATGGATTCCCTTTAATTGCTTAACATTCATTATCCCCTGGCCGCTCTGCGCATAAACCGCCTCGAGCGCCGCACCCACGGCATCCCACGAATGCCACTGCTCCACATAGCGGCGCCCGGCCCGCCCGAGCTGTTGGCGACAGGGTGCATCGGCCAGCAGGGCGAGAATGGCCTGGGCAAAATCAGCCGCGCCGTCAGCCACGCGCACCACATCGCGCCCCTGGCCGTGCAGACCGGAGGCGGCCTGTACGCTGGCCACCACGGGCGCTGCGCAAGCCATTGCCTCCAGCACCTTGTTTTGAATCCCTGCGCCGTAAGGCACGGGCGCCACGGCCAGATCCGCCTGCTGCAAATAGGGGCGTAAATCGGCCACCGTGCCGGTGACGATGACGCGCGGCGCACCGTCCGCGCCGAAATGCAGATTGGCCAGGTTACGCAGCGCCACTGCTGGATCTTTGCCCACGAGCTGCACCTGCACATCGGGCCGCTGCGCCCACACCAGCGGCATAATGTCCTGCACCAGATGCAGCGCCGCGGTAACGTTGGCGTGATAGCTCATTTTGCCACTAAAAACCAGTATGGGACGTTCATTAGCGGCGGTGGGCGCAGGAGAGGCCGGAACGAAATAATCCAAATCGACCCCATTGGGCAGCACCTGCACCTTGTCCGATACCCCGGCCAGCGCATCCAGCGCCTGGGCGTCGGTGGGCGACGTGGCCAGCACATAATCAAACTGGCGCACCAACTGGCCCTCGTAGCGCCGGGTGCGGCCCAGCTCCAACCCGGTCATGAGGCGGCCTTTGACCGAACGGCTCTGCTGGGCCGCTTGTGCAAAGAGATGCGAAATGCAGTCCACACTGTCCCATACGACGGGCGGCCGATTATAGCCTTGCTCCCGCGTCAATACGCTCTGCACGTGCAGCCCATAGCGCGCCCCGCGCAGATGCTCCACGTGGATGGCGTCAAATTGTCGCGACGTGACCAGAGCAGAAAGCGTGCGGGCCATAGCAGATTGCCAACAGAAGCTGGCCTGAATGGGCGATGTTCCAGCCAACGCGGTCAGCGAATTCCACACGGTGCGGCCAGTTGAAAGGGGATGCGCGATGACCTCTACATCCAGTTGGCGCAACGTTTCCAAATCCGCCAACTCGTCCGCCGAGGTCCAGAGTGTAGCCAGCGTCATCGTGTGGCCGGCCCGCCGCAGCGCTCGTATAATTTGATAGGGTCGCACGCGAATCAAATTGGGTGCGTATGGCGATATAAACAGAACTCTCATGCCGGAATGGCTCTCCCTCAAACATCACGCCATGTTGCGGGTGGCGGGTGGCGGGGTGTAGTCGCAGCGGGGGACACATGGCGCCTCAATGTGGGAATCATATATAAATGGCATCCCACTGCTTGTACACTGTACGCCAATCATAGCGCTCCAGCGCCCATTGCCGTCCGGCGGCGCCCATTTGGGCCGCGCGTTGCGGATTTGCCAGCAGATTCAGCACGGCTTGCGCAAAAGCGTGTGGTTCATCGGCCAGCTCAATGTTTTGCCCATCGCACAGCTCAATGCCCTCGGCGCCCACCCGGGTGCTGACCACCGGCAGCCCCCACATCCAGGCATCGAGGATTTTGACGCGCATGCCGCCGCCCGCCAGCAGCGGCACCACAAAAACGGCCGTCTCGGCCAAATAAGAAGTGGGATCATCCACAAAACCGGTCACCTCCAGATTCTGCGGTGGAATGCCCAACTTTTGCAGTTGAGGCGGCGGTTGCTTGCCAATCACGGTCAGGCAGACAGCGGGCGCTTGCGCCAATATATGGCTAAAAACGTGCTCGGCGAACCAGCAGACGCCCTGCGCATTGGGCGGATAGTGCAGCCCGCCCAGAAAGGTGATGCGGCGTGCGCCCTGGCCACGCCGCATCATGGGCTTGTCGGCGGCGTCGCCGCAAATGGGGATGACGCCGGCGTTGGGCAGCGCCACATTGTGCCGGTCGGCTTGCTGCTGCAAAACCGCAAAATCGTCGTGCGTCACCCAGGTCACGTGGTCAAACTGAGCGCAGGTTTGCACCTCAAAACGGGCCAGCTTGTGCGCCTCCAATTGCAGCAGCTTGCGCTTGAACGGGTTGGCCTCGCTGGCGGCCAGACGCTGCGGAATCATAAAGACTGCGTTGTGCTGATCCAGCACGGTTTGGGCGGTAGGCAGCAGCTTTTGCTTGAGCCAGCACGCGTAAGGCGCCATCCAAAGCTGATCGGCGTGAATGGCGTCAAACGGCCCGGCCTGCTCCACGACCGATGTGAGCAAACGGGTCATGGCCGCGGTCCAGTCGCGTTCAATAATAAAGGCGCGATTGGCGATCAAGCTGCGCAACAGGTGGACGCCATCCCGCAGCCTGGAGCGCGGCATTGGCACTATATGTACCGCCTGGCAAAAGCCGCGCAGATGGGCCACCGATGCGGCCGTATCGGTGGGACGCACAAACGAGACCAGCGTGATCTCATGCTGCTGCGCCAGATGCTGCAGCACATAATAGGCGCGCAGTTTGGGGCCGGCGTCCAGCGGATAGGGCAAAACCTGGGTCAGAAAAAGAATGCGCATATTAAAAATCAGGCAGCAAACGTAATAGACGCCAGTAGTTGCCGGTGAGCGCATGGCACTGCCGCCGTTTCTTGCGGGCCAATAGACAGGCAACGGGGCTGGCTGCCAGCCGGGCCAAACTGGCCAGGAGCAGAATTACCTTATACAGCGCGGCGGCGCGTTCACCGTGTCGCTTGCGAAAATAGAGCACTTTGTAGCGATAGAGGTTCAAAAACATCGCGCGCGCCACCAGTTGGGTGCTCTGCGCGCCATAGTGGATCACCTCGGCCTGGGGCAGCCAATAGAGTCGCCAACCAGCCTGCTGGATGCGCTTGCAAAGATCGACTTCTTCGGAGTAGATAAAGAACGCTTCATCCAGGCCGCCCACTTGCTCTAATACATCGCGGCGCACCAGCAAACAGGCGCCTTT